>NZ_JBCIYT010000005.1:0-560726 GCF_050455485.1 Neorhizobium sp. BT27B
ACTTGCGAATGATACCAATGGGTTGTCACTCGCAAGGAAGCTGCAATGAAACGCACCTACTCCCATATCGACATGGACGAACGACGCAAGATTGCCCGTTGGAGAACGGCTGGGCTGAGCATTGAGCTGATCGCCGAGAAGCTGGGCAGGCATCGCTCAACGATATTTCGCGAGATCAGACGCAACACCTTCACCGATGCCGAGTTTGTGGACCTGAACGGCTATTATTGCGTCACGGCGCATGACATGGCGTGCGAACGCCGCGCCAAGCTGAGGAAGCTGTCGCGCTTTTCGAATGTCAGGCAGTCCGTCATCGACCGGATCATGCATGGTTGGTCACCGCAGCAGATTGCCGGCCGAATGCGGCTCGAGCGTCACCCTGTCTCGGTCAGCCACGAGACGATCTACAAGTTCGCGTATTCGGCCGATGGTCAGGCGATCAAGTTGTGGCGACATTTGCCCGAGCATCGCGCCCGACGCCGACCACGCCATGCCAGACGCAAGCATGGTCAACGGTTTAGCCCGGTGGGTTCAAGGATGAAGTGCGACTTGCGAATGATACCAATCGGTTGTCACTCGCAAGGAAGCTGCAATGAAACGCACCTACTCCCATATCGACATGGATGAACGTCGCGTTATCGCGCGGATGTGGGCAGAAACGAAAAGCCCGCGCGGGAGGAAAGCCTATTATCTCTTGATACGATGCAAACCAAAGCGCATGTCGACGTGGGTACGCTCCTCTGAGTATTATTATCAATCTCAGGGACGACTTCAGTAAGAAAGAGCCTCTCGCACGTCACTCCATGACGCCCGGCTCTGTGCGGCGAGCAGGTGTCCTTCCGTCATCGTCGGCCGATAGAGATCACCCGTCATGGTCGCGGCATAGCCACCGGCCTCCGCGTGGATCAGAACGCCCGCCGCGTGATCCCAGGGCTTCAGGCTCTCATTGAGGCAGAAGCTCATAGCGCCCGTCACAAGCATGCGATACTCCCACGCCGAGCAACGCCATGTCGTTACCCGCAGGAATTTCAGCAGGCGCGGCGCCAGCTCAGCCCGCAGATCCGGTTCGAACATATGCAGCGGAATGAACCCGTGCATCTGGTCTATCGGCGTCGGCATGGCGACGGAAAGCTGTGTGCGTGAACCGTCTGCCGCCACGTGCCATGCGCCCTGCCCCGGTCGTGCCACCAGAAAATCACCCTGAACCGGATAATGAATGATGCCGGCAATGGTTTGCCCACCGGAAACGATGGCGAGAATACTGCCGAACATCGGCGTGCCATTGGCAAAATGCCAGGTGCCGTCCACTGGGTCGATAACCGCCGCGAGCTCCGCATCGGCAAGCCTTGCGAGAACCGATGCATCATCCGACACCGCTTCCTCGCCGATTATGGTGATGCCCGGCAGACGCGCCGCGAGCTTTTCGCTGATCATGCGCTCGGAGGCGATGTCCGCATCAGTGACAATATCGTCCGCCATGGTCTTGGCGCGAATGGTATCCGACGTGACCGAACGGAAACGCGGCAGGATCTCTCTGTCTGCCGCCTCGCGCATGATGTCCATAAATTCATTCAGCAGTTCGTCCGAAACGGTTTTCATGCGCGGCGCCCCGCCAGATAAGCTTTGAGCGCTTCCGGCTCGTCTGTCTGGAAAACGCTGACACCGGCTTCCATCAATGTGCCCCAGATGCGGTCGGGATCGACAAGCGCCGTCTTGTCCACCCACTCGCCGCTGGCTTCCATGTTCAGCGTGTTCGTCCACAACGACATGTTGGCATCGCGAAACATCTGGCGGTTGGCCTTGATGGTTTCGAGGCTGTCCAAACGCATCTCGCACATGAACGGCCTGATTTCCGACAGCAGTGCCATGGTTTCGTAGATGCTCTCGGCGGTGAATTTCGACATCGCCATGAAGGCCACGCCGTCGATGTTCTGGGCGCGCACCCAGTCCAGCTCCTCGCGGGTCATGACACGGGTCTTCAGGTCCACATAGGATGCGGCATTCATCTCGCGGGCGCAGGCTGCGACTTCGGAGAAAAGGCCGCGATCCTTGAGATCGAGATCCGCAAAAATACGTCCGCGTATGATTTCCAAAACCTCTTTCAGAGTCGGAATACGCTGATCCGTCGTGGCGCGATGTTCGCCGCCATCATCTTCACGCAGCGCAATGGCCTGCAGTTCGGCAATGGTAAAGGTTTCGGCGTCGCGGTCGATACCGGCCATGCGCAGCAGTGTGTCGTCGTGCATGATGAGGAGTTCGCCATCAGCGCTCTTGCGGATATCGAGTTCGACAACATCTGCGCCAACGGCGATCGCGCGCTCGATGGCCGCGAGGCTGTTTTCCGGCGCACCATGCCACGCGCCGCGATGGGCAACGATGGCGGGATCGCGTTTCTGGTCGGCGATGTAATCTACGTAATGCGTCATTTCATGCTTCCTTGGGAGAGTATTCAGGCGCGGCGCGCCGCGAGATAGGATTTCAAGGCGGCGGCCTCGTCAGTCTGGATGACCGAGATGCCGGCATCGATCAGCCGTCCCCAGACGGCATCGGGATCGGCAAGGGCCGCCGTATCGGTGAAGCCGGCGCAGGCAACGCTGTCGAGCGTGTTGAGCCAGAGCGCCATGCCGGTGTTGCGGGTGAGGTCCTTCAGGGCGGCCAGCTCCTCCAGCCGGTCGAAATAGATTTCGCAGACCGAGGGACAGAGTTCTTCCAGCAGAGCCAGCTGCGTAGCAGCACCCGGCACGTTGAGTCGGGTCTTAGCCAGAAACAGCACCTCATGCGGAAGGATCGTCTCGCGGATCCAGCAAGAATCCTTTTCGGTTTTCAGCGAGGCCCAGAAATCAACCTGATGCTCGACACCCATGTCCTTTGCGAGAGCGATCACATCCGGAATGACATCGCGTTCCTTGACGTCGAGATGCAGAAAGATGCGGCCGCGCGTCAGTTCGAAAACCTCGGCGACGCTCGGCAGTTTTTCCAGCGTGAAGGCATTCTCGATCTTTCTTCAACCGCAACGGCGCGCGCAGCAAGCGAGCCCACGACCGGGATCGTCTCGGTGACGGCCAGCTTTTCGGTGGAGAAGGATGCGGATGAAAATATAGGCAGGAGAAAAAGCGCGCCGAAGACGGGCCGGACCTGCGACAAGAGTGATCGGACAATCCGAGCCATGATAAGACCTTCCATTTGATCCGCAGACATCGCGGATGATGAGGATCAAACGGTATCGATCCCGAGGCGGAAGGGTGTGTCGTCGTATTAAGAAACGTTACAAGGCGGATCGATTGCACGCGGATCAACGATGCGCCAGTCTAAATATACTTTCGAGAAAACACGTGGCCGGTCCGTCAATATTCTCCTCGCCGACATGGCCGGCTTTGCAGAAATGAACGAAGCCTGGGGTACCCAGGTCACCAGCGGGCAGGCTCACACTGGAGCCACGGTGGAATCGCGCCTCGCTCATCCGGATCTGCCTGTCGAGATGACTGTCATCGCTGCAAAATAGCGAACTGGCGAGATACGATCTAGATCATCAGCGCCTTGATACGAGAGGCGAGAGTGGTCGGCTTCATCTGCAGCATGTCGGCCGCGCCGCCCTTGCCGGATATTTTTCCACCGCTGCAGTGCAGTGCGGAAAGAATGTTTTCCCGCTCCAGCTGTCGCATCTGGCTTTCGGTCATGAACGTTACGGCAGGATCGGGCTGGCGGGGCTGTGTTTTTTGCGGCGCCGGCGTATCAGGCAGGTCGAAATCGAGCTTTCCATGACGCGACAGAATGGCGGCGCGTTCGATAACATTTTGCAATTCACGCACATTGCCCGGCCATGCGTAGCGCTGCAAGGTTTGGATATTGGCGTTCGACAGAGTGAGATCTTGACGCCGAGCAAGGCTTTGGCGTGCGAGAAAATGCTGCGCAAGCAGTGGGATGTCTTCGCGGCGGGCACGCAGCGGCACGGATTCGATCGGGAAGACCGCCAGCCGGAAATAAAGATCCTCGCGAAATCGGCGGTTCTGTACGGCCCGTTTCAGGTCGAGATTGGTGGCGGCGATAATGCGGACGTCGACCTTGCGGGTGCGCTCCTCGCCGACGCGCTCGAATTGCCCCTCCTGCAGGATTCGAAGAAGCTTGCCCTGCAATTCCGGCGGGATTTCACCGACTTCATCGAGAAACAGGCTGCCACCGTCGGCCAGTTCGAAACGACCGATCCGATCTCTGAGGGCGCCGGTAAAGGCACCTTTCGCATGGCCGAAAAACTCGCTCTCAAACAGTTCGCGCGGAATGGCTGCGCAGTTGACGCGAATGAGTGGGCGATCCTTGCGGTCGCTTGCCTCGTGGATGGCGCGGGCGATCAGTTCCTTGCCTGTGCCGGATTCGCCGGTGATCAGCACGGTTGCGTCGGTCGGCGCGACCAGCGCGATCTGGCGAAGCGTCGCCTGCACGGCTTCCGACCGACCGACGATGCCGGAAGCGTTCGTCTCAATGCGGATTTCTTCCTGCAGGTAGGCGTTTTCCAGCTCCAGCCGCTGGCGCAACTGATCCACTTCCATCAGCGCCGCATGCAGTTTTTCGTCCGATCTCTTGCGTTCGCTGACATCGCGAAAGACGACCACCGCTCCGACGACGACATTGCGGTCCCTGATCGGCGTCGATGTATATTCCACCCATAACGGCGTGCCGTCCTTGCACCAGAAGATCTCGTTATCCACCCGATGCACGGCACCATCGCTGAAGGCCGCATAGATAGGGCATTGGTCATGCGGATAATGACTGCCGTCAGGGCGGGTGTGGTGGATGATCGTATGGATGTCGCGGCCCGTCAGTTCCTCCGCGCTCCAGCCGAGAAGACGCTCTGCAATCGGGTTGACGAATGTGGTCTTGCCCTCGGCATTCACCCCGTAAATGCCCTCGCCGGCGGCCCGCAGGATCAGGCGGTTTTCCCGTTCGATATCGCGAAAAACGCGCTCGGCGCGCTGCCATTCGGTCAGGCCGCCGCCCATGAAATCCTCGGCTGCGTCGTCAATCGAGCGGCGTTGCCTTTCGACCAAATCGTTGACGGCAAGCAGGATCAATCGCCCGTCGCTGCCATTGTCGATCAATGATCCGAAATATTCGACACGCAGTTCACGCCCGAGGGCATGGCGTGGCATCAACCGGGTCGTGCGGTAGACACCTTGCGCGAGCACGGCCTGCGTGAAAACGATCAGCGTCGGTAATTGTTCGGCGTGGAGGTGGCTGACCTTCGTTTGCACCAGAAGGTGATGGTCATAACCGAGCAGCCGGCACGCCGCCGTGTTCGCATCGACAATCCGGTCCCTGTCGGCATCGATGACGATCTGGGCCTGCGGAGATTGTTCAAATATATCCTGTCGGGAAATCAGCACACGAAATCTCGTAAATGAAAATGACGATATCTCGTTTATAACGAGATATCGTAAACCATCAAGCGGCACGCAACCCCGGAATTCCGGGGCATTCCGCGTTTCGACCGTTCTGGCACGGCCTTTGCAATACCGTTCTCATAATAAGGGGAACGGCTGCCATGTTCGACAATCCATTTGATCCCAAGACAACTCTGTCCTCCGCGGGCTGCAGCTGCGGCCGCCATCGCAGCGAGCACGAGCATGCTTCTGCCCTGCAGGCGACGGAGGTCACCAGCGGAGAGGAGAAGATCTACCAAAATGTCATTGCCTCCACGGTTTTGCGAGCAATGTTCCCGAGCGATGTTTCGCGACGGATCTTTCTGAAAGCCGTGGGCAGTGCAACGGCCGTGGCGGCCGTTTCGCAATTCTTTCCTCTGGCCACTGCTACCGAAGCCTTTGCGCAGACCGGGCCTCTGGAGAAGACAAAGCTCAATGTCGGCTTCATCCCGATCACCTGCGCCACGCCGATCATCACGGCCGCGCCGATGGGCTTTTATGAAAAGCAGGGGCTCGACGTTCAGGTGATCAAGACCGCCGGCTGGGCGGTCATCCGCGACAAGACGTTGAACAAGGAATACGACGCAGCACACATGCTGTCGCCCATGCCGCTTGCCATCACCATGGGCCTCGGCTCCAACCCGCAGCCCTATGCGGCGCCGGCCATCGAGAATATCAACGGCCAGGCGATCACGCTGGCGTTGAAGCACAAGGATCGTCGTGATCCGAAGGACTGGAAGGGCTTCAAACTCGCCGTTCCGTTCGATTACTCCATGCACAATTACCTCCTGCGTTATTATCTGGCGGAGCATGGCATCGATCCGGATACGGACGTGCAGATCCGCGCCGTGCCGCCGCCGGAAATGGTGGCGAACCTGCGCGCCGAAAACATCGACGGCTTTCTCGGCCCCGACCCGATGAACCAGCGCGCCGTGTATGACGGCGTCGGCTTCATCCATATCCTGACCAAGGACATCTGGGAGGGGCACCCCTGCTGCGCCTTCGCCGCATCGAAACAGTTCATCGGTGAAATGCCGAACACCTATGCGGCCCTGCTGCGCTCGATCATTTCCGCCACGGCTTATGCCCATGATCCCAAGAACCGCAAGGAAATCGCCACGGCCATCGCACCGGCCAATTACCTGAACCAGCCGGAAACGGTGCTGGAACAGATCCTCACCGGCACGTTTGCGGATGGCCTCGGCAAGGTGGTGCAGCAGCCGAACCGCATCGATTTCGACCCGTTCCCATGGCAGTCGTTTGCCGTGTGGATCATGACCCAGATGAAGCGCTGGGGGCAGATCAAGGGTGATGTCGATTACGCGGCCATCGCCAGCGAAGTCTTCCTTGCCACCGATACGGCAAAGCTGATGGCCGAGGTGGGGATGCAGGCACCGAAGGAAACCACCAAGACCTTTGTCGTCATGGGCAAGACCTTCGATCCCGCAGAGCCGCAGGCCTATCTCGACAGTTTCCCGATCAAAAAGGCCTCGTAAGTGCAGACATCTCTTTCAATCAGGGCGGGACTGCTGTCAGTCCTCCTCCTCGCGATCTTCCTGTCGCTCTGGCAGTTCTCCACCATGGGAACCGGCCCGACGACGGATATGGACCCGGAATATGCCAAGCTGATGGGGCTGACGGCAACAACCGGAAAATCGGCACTGCCGGGGCCGATGGATGTCGGCGCGGCACTCTGGAACCATCTTCGGGACCCATTCTATGACAACGGCCCCAACGACAAGGGGCTGGGCATCCAGCTCGCCTATTCGGTCGCCCGCGTCCTCCTCGGTTATCTGCTGGCCGTTGCCGTGGCCATCCCGCTCGGCTTCCTGATCGGCATGTCGCCGCTCGTCAGCCGCGCCGTCGATCCGTTCATCCAGGTGCTGAAACCGATCTCTCCGCTCGCCTGGATGCCACTTGCGCTCTACACGATCAAGGATTCGGCGATTTCCGCGATCTTCGTGATCTTCATCTGCGCCATCTGGCCGATGCTGATCAACACCGCCTTCGGCGTGGCCGCGGTGCGCAAGGAATGGATCAATGTCGCCCGCACGCTGGAGGTCGGCACGTTCAGGCGCGCCTTCACCATCATCCTGCCGGCCGCCGCCCCCACGATCCTTACCGGCATGCGGATCTCGATCGGCATCGCCTGGCTGGTCATCGTGGCGGCCGAGATGCTCGTCGGCGGCACCGGCATCGGCTACTTCGTCTGGAACGAGTGGAACAACCTGTCGATTACGAATGTCATCATCGCCATTCTGGTGATCGGCGTCGTCGGCATGCTGTTCGATCAGGTGCTCGGCCGCCTGACCCGTCTCGTAACATTTCCGGAGTGATGCCTGTGGCCAAGTTCATTTCCATCGAAGGCATCGCCCGTCACTATCCGGCCAAGGGATCGGCATCGCCCACCACCATCTTTGAAGATCTCTGGTTGTCGCTCGATCGCGGCGAGTTCGGCTGCGTGATCGGTCATTCGGGCTGCGGCAAGACAACCGTGCTCAACATCCTGGCCGGGCTGGAAGCGCCGAACGAAGGCACGGTTATCGTTGATGGTCAGGCCGTAACCGGCCCGAGCCTCGACCGCGCTGTGATCTTCCAAAGTCATGCGCTGCTGCCGTGGATGACTGTGATCGGCAATGTCGCCTATGCCGTCTCCTCCCGCTGGCCAAAATGGAGCCGGTCGGAAATTCGCGCGCATGCGCAGAAATTCGTCGATCTCGTCGGACTGTCCGGCTCGGAAAACAAAAGGCCGTCGGAACTCTCCGGCGGCATGAAGCAGCGTGTCGGCATCGCCCGTGCACTGTCGATCACGCCAAAAATGCTGCTGATGGACGAGCCGTTTTCGGCGCTGGATGCGCTGACGCGCGGAACATTGCAGGACGAGGTTCGCCGCATCTGCGACGAGACCGGCCAGACCTCGTTCATGATTACCCATGATGTCGACGAGGCCATCTATCTTGCCGACAAGATCTTTCTGATGAGCAACGGGCCGAATGCCGTCGTGGCCGAAGTGGTCGAAAACCCGCTGCCGAAACAACGGTCGCGCGTCGATCTGCATCGCCATGCCGATTATTACGCCTTGCGCAACCACATCATCGATTTCCTCATCACCCGCAGCAAAAGTTTTGCCGGCTCCGGCACCTCTCATGACCCGCGTCATGTGCCGATCGTCGTTCCACGCGCAGCGGCAACGGAAGACCCGTCAGTGCTGTCCTCAATCGCGCGCAGCCGCTGACCCGCATACATTTTATTCTCACAGGAGACCAACATGAAACGTGCCGACCTCACCGAAAAGCTGCTCGATATCAAGCGCGACAACGGCTGGAGCTGGAAACATATCTGCGAAAAGATCGGCGGCTATTCCGAGGTACTGATCGTCGGCGCCGTTCTCGGCCAGATGAAGCTGACCAAGCCGCAGGCGGAAAATGCCGGTGAGCTTTTCGGGCTTACACCCTCTGAAATCCGCATGCTCAACGAGACACCGATGCGCGGTTCGCCAATGCCGCCGACCGATCCTCTGATCTACCGTTTTTATGAGCTGGTGATGGTCAACGGCCCCGCATGGAAGGCGCTGATCGAGGAAGAATATGGTGACGGCATCATGTCGGCGATCGATTTCGACATGCAGATCGAGCGGGTGGCGAACCCGAAGGGCGACCGCGTCAAGTTCACCATGTCGGGCAAGTTCCTGCCCTACAAATATTACGGCGCCAGTGGCAACGTGCCGGAATACGGCTATCGCGAGGAATAACAGCGGGAGAAAGTGCCATGAGCATCATACCGCCTTTCACCCGCGAAACAGCCATCGCCAAGGTGCGCATGGCCGAGGACGGCTGGAACAGCCGTGATCCGCAGCGGGTCTCGCTGGTCTATACGCCCGACAGCTGCTGGAGAAATCGCGCCGAATTCGCGGTCGGCCGCGCCGAGATCGTTGCCTTCCTCACACGCAAATGGGTGAAGGAACTGGACTACCGATTGATCAAGGAACTCTGGGCCTTCGATGGCAATCGCATCGCGGTGCGGTTTGCCTACGAATGGCACGACGACAGCGGCCACTGGTACCGCTCTTACGGCAACGAAAACTGGGAGTTCGCCGAAGACGGCCTGATGGCCCGCCGTTTCGCCTCGATCAACGACATGCCGATCCTGGAAAAGGACCGAAAGTTCTTCTGGCCGCTCGGGCGGCGGCCGGATGATCACCCCGGCCTGTCCGATCTCGATCTCTGAGAGGAAGGGGAACGGATCGGACGCACTGCTGGACCACCCACAAACAAAAAAGGGGAACTTCGATGACGAAGAAGGACATTCTGACCAGCGCCGACCACCGCAAGATTCTCGAAGACCGGCTAAGCGCCCAGCTTGGACGAAGAACACTTCTGAAAGGCATGGGCGCTGGCCTTGTGGCCGCCGCCGGCGCCACGCTTCTGCCGGGCGAAAGCCTTGCCCAGCAGAAGGGACATATCCGCATTGCGGCCATCAAGCATATCGATACGCTCGACCCGCATTTCACCTTCTTCCTGTCCGCCGTTCAGATCATCAACAACATCCACAACGGCCTGTTGAAGGTGACCTATGATGGCGAAGCGGTGCGCTTCGAGCCGGATCTCGCCGCCTCCTGGGATTTGGAGGACGCCAAGACCCATCTCTTCAAGCTGCATCCGGGCGTGAAATTCCACGACGGCACCTCTTGCGATGCCGAGGCCGTCAAGTTCTCGCTGCTGCGCGTCAAGGAAGGCAAGCCCGCTTCCCCGCACGCCTGGAAGCTGGAACTGCTGGAGGCGATCGAGATCGTCGATCCGCTCACCATCCGCCTGCGCTTCACCAAGCCCTATGCCTTCCTGCCCGTAGCGCTCACCGGCTCCACCGGCCGCGCCGGCACGATCGTCAGCCCGGCGGCCGTGCAGAAATACGGCATGGACTACGGCCGCAATCCGGTCGGCACCGGCCCGTTCAAGTTCGTCAGCTGGAAGGACAATGACAGCATCGAGCTGGAAGCCAACCCGGACTATTTCGAAAAGGGGATGCCGAAGCTGCAAAAGGCGTCCTTCATGCTGATCGATGAGCCCAGCACGGCGGTTGCAGCCCTCGTGTCGGGCCAGATCGATGGCATGACCGATTGCCCGATGCAGCTCGTCAACCAGGTGAAGAAGATCCCGACGGTTTCGCTCTATGGTGAGATCGAGGGCAACTACACCTATGTCGGTATGAACAACCGCAAGGCGCCGTTCGACGACGTCAACCTGCGCCGCGCCGTCGCCTTCGCCATCGACCGCGACACGCTGGTCAAGCAAGCCTATTTCGGCCTTGCCCAGCAGGCCTACAGTCCGATCTCGCCGCCCATGACCGGTTATTACGACCCCGACATCGCCAAGACGGACCGCGGCCATCGCTTCGATCTCGCCAAGGCCAAGGAATTCCGCGCCAAGGCGAAGAACCAGGGCGAAATCAAGATAACCTACATCATGGCCGAACGCGGCCCGGTCGGCACCCGTGTCGCCCAGGTCGTCGCCCCGATGCTTGCGCAGATCGGCATCAAGGTGAAGCTGGAGCTGCTGGAACCCGCCGCCTGGGTGCAGCGCATGAAGGACGGCAATTTCGAAATGCTCGATTTCGACTGGGTCGCCGACCTCGATCCGGAAGAGACGATCTTTCCCGAATTCAAGACGGGCGGCTCCTGGAATTACTGGGGCTGGTCCAGTCCGGAGTTCGACCGGCTCTGCACGGAAGCATCGACCACAATCGATGTGCCTGCCCGTGCAGAGCTCTATCACAAGGCCGAGGACATCCTCATGGATGACGCGCCGGTGGCAATGCTTGCGCATATCCCGATCTACAAGGTCTTCTCCAAGAAAGTGCAGGGCTTCAACTATATTCCTGCCGACCTCGTGAACCTGCATGGCGTGAGCATCACCTGATGCTCGCACAGTCCGCCGCAAAGATCTTTCAGACTGCGGTCGTTCTGTTCATCGTTTCGGTTGCCAGCTTCAGCCTGCTGAAGCTGGCGCCGGGCGACCCGGTCATGCTGATGCTGGGCTCGGAATTTTCGCAGGAAAGCTACGATTCGCTGCAACGCGAACTCGGGCTGGATCGGCCGTTCCTTGTCCAGTATCTGGCATGGCTCGGCAATTTCATGATCGGCGACTGGGGGACCTCCTTCGTCAGTCGCGCCGACATCTTCAATTTCGTCGTCATCGAGGCCCTGCCTGTCACCCTGACGCTCACCTTCTGTTCCATCGTCCTGGCGATCGTCGTCGGCATTCCGCTGGGCGTCATTTCCGCGATCCGCAAGGACACGATCTGGGACACGGTGATCGCCGTCTTCGCCCTCACCGGCTCCGCCTTCCCGTCCTTCTTCCTCGGCATCGTGCTCATCTGGTTTCTCGCGGTCCAGTTCGGCATCTTTCCCGTCATGGGCTTCGTGGCGCCCTGGCAGGATTTCTGGCTCGGCATGTATCACATGGCCCTGCCGGCACTGACGCTATCGACCTATTTCATCGGCATGATCGTCCGCGTCACGCGCTCATCGCTGATCGACGTCATGGACCAGCCCTTCATCGCAGCTGCGAAGGCGCGAGGCGAGCCGCGCTGGCGGGTCGTCTGGGTGCATGGGGTGCGCAATATCGCCATGCCGGTCGTCACCATGATCGGCCTGCAACTTGGCGGCATCCTGCAGGGCGCGGTGCTGACCGAAACCGTCTTCTCGCTGCCGGGCATCGGCCAGATGCTGACGGATGCCGTGCTCGGGCGCGAATACACGCTGGTTCAGGCCGGCGTCATGCTGACGGCCACTCTGTTCATCGTCATCAACCTGCTGGTGGACCTCTCCTATCCGCTGCTTGATCCAAGATTGAGGCCACGCTGATGGCAATCAACGGCACCACGACACCTATCGCGGCAGCCCGGCTCCGCCGCTCCGGCATGACCCGGAAAAGCATGTTCCTGCGCCGTCCCTTCTTCACCATGGCGCTCGCCATCACCTTCGGCTTCGCGCTCTGCGCCATCTTCGCGCCGCAGCTCGCCCCCTTCGATCCGGTGGCGCAATCGATCGAGGCGATGATGGCGCCGCCCGACAGTGTCCATCTTCTCGGTACCGACAGCTACGGCCAGGACATATTGAGCCGCATCATCCACGGCACGCGCTATGCTCTTCTGATCGGCCTCTGTTCGGTCGCGCTCGGTGCGATCGGTGGCCTCGTGCTCGGTGTTGCAGCGGGTCTTGCTTCGGGCAAGACCGAATGGATCCTTCTGCGCGTCATCGATTCTATCCTCGCGCTTCCCTCGCTCATCCTTGCCGTCGCCTTCATCGCCATCCTTGGACAGGGCGTCGACAAGGTCATCATCGCGGTGGCGCTCTCGCTGATCGGCCCCTTTGCCCGCACCGTCCGTTCCGACGTGTTGCAGGTGAAGGTGCAGCTCTTTGTCGAGGCCGCCGGACTGATGAGCATTCCGCGGTTCACCGTCATCCGCCGTCACATCCTGCCCAATGTGCTGTTTCCGCTCTTGGTGCAGGTCACGATCCGCATCTCGGAAGCCATCCTCGTTTCTTCCTCCCTTTCCTTTCTCGGCATCGGCGTTACCCCGCCGACGCCCGACTGGGGGCTGATGATCGCCGAGGGCAGAAGCTTCGTCAGCTTCGCGGCCTGGATGTCCGGCATGCCCGGCCTGGCACTGGCGCTGCTGCTCATCGCATTGTCGATCGTCGGCGATGCGATGCGCGAGGAATTCGACCCCAAGCTGAGGACAGGCCGATGACCGCACCGCTTCTCGATGTCCGCGGCCTGACGCTCCACCGCGGCACGAAACGCATCCTCGACGACGTGTCGCTCACCATCGGCCGCGGCGAGACGGTGGCGCTGGTCGGCGAAAGCGGCGCCGGCAAATCCACCATCGCCGTTGCCCTGATGGGCCTGATCGACAAGGGTGACGCCGTCATCGAAGGCGAAGCTCGCTTCGACGGCATCGATAACCTTGTCGGCCTGACGGAAAAACAGTGGGGCAAGCTGCGTGGAAAACGCCTCTCCATGGTGTTTCAGGATGCCGGCTCGGCACTCAATCCCTGTTATACCGTCGGCAGCCAGCTGGCCTCGGTCCTGCGCCGCAATCTCGGTCTCTCCCGCAAGACGGCACAGACAAGAGCCGTCGAACTGCTCGAAAACGTCGGCATCAACGATGCGGCTGCCCGCATGTCGGCCTATCCGCATCAGCTTTCCGGCGGCATGCAGCAGCGGGTGATGGTGGCGATCGCGCTGGCCTGCAATCCCGACCTTCTCTTCGCCGACGAACCGACATCGGCGCTCGACGTCACCATCCAGGCGCAGATCATCCGCCTCATCCTCGACCAGACGAAGACGCGCGGCGCCAGCTGCATTTTTGTGCTTCACGATCTGGCGCTTGCCAGCCAGTCCTGCGACCGTATCGTGGTCCTCTATGCCGGTCAGGTTATGGAGGCGGGGCGCTGCGATGTCGTGCTGCGAGATCCGAAGCATCCCTATACGCGGCTACTCAAATCCTGCGTTGTCGAGATCGGCACACAAAACCTCGATCCGCCGGAAGGCAGCGTGCCGCCCTATGAGGCCATGCCCGCCGGCTGTCGTTTCTCCACCCGCTGTCCGAGGGCACAAGCGCGCTGCGCCGATGAGCGCCCGCCGCTTGTCGAAACACAAGGACGTGCACTCGCATGCTGGAACCCGGAATGGACGCGATGATCGATCCGGCGAATGAAAGGGTTGCGACCGAGCGCGAGGCACTTTTCGAGCTTCTCGATGTCGAGAAGGTCTATGAGGTCACAAAGTCCGAGGGCTTTCTCAAACGCAGCAGGCGCAAGCTGGCCGCGCTCGACGGCGTGCGCCTGCGCATCGATCAGGGCGCCAGCATGGCGCTGGTCGGTGAAAGCGGATCGGGAAAATCCACACTTCTGCGCGTGCTGCTGGGCCTCACCGAACCGACGCAGGGACTGGCCCTCTATCGTGGCCGTTCGGTCAACCAGATGCGTGACGCTGGTCCCGATTTCGCCCGCGACGTGGCGATGGTCTATCAGGATGCGCGCGGCTCGCTCAATCCGCGCATGACCGTCGGCCAGCTGATTGCCGAGCCGCTGCGCCATTTCGGCATCTGCCCGGAGGCCGAAATCCCGCAACGGACGAACGCGCTTCTCGCCCGCGTCGGCCTCGCAGCCGATGTCGCCGCACGTTATCCCGCGGCCATGTCCGGCGGCCAGATCCGTCGCGTGGCGATCGCCCGTGCGCTTGCCTCCAACCCGACCGTTCTGGTCGCCGACGAAGCCGTCTCCGGCCTCGACGTCTCTACCCAGGCGCAGCTCCTCAATCTTCTGCGCAAACTGCAAAAAGACATGGGCCTGACGCTGATCTTCATCACCCATGATCTCGGCGTGGCGAGCTATCTTTGCGAGGAGATCGCGATCATGTATCTCGGTCGCATCGTCGAGACCGGGCCGACGCAGGCGGTGCTTGACAACCCGGCGCATCCCTACTCCAAGGCCCTACGCCACTCGGCGCCGGAATTCTTCGAGCCGATCTCCGATCCGCTGCCGGGCGAGATCCCAAGCCCGCTCGATTTGCCGCCCGGTTGCCGCTTTTCCGGCCGCTGCACGGTTGCGCAATCGGACTGTCTGGCCAATGATCCCGCATTGACCCGGCAGGGACAGGACCGGGCCGTCGCCTGTTATCACCCATTCGCAATGTCAAACATATCGCCTGAGGGCATCAAGGAACGGCATGTCACATTTTGATTTCTTTTCCGCGCGACGCCCGTCGACGCTCTCCACCGAAGCCATGATCGCCACCTCCCACCCGCTGACCACCGCAGCCGGCTTGGAAATCCTGCAGGATGGCGGCAATGCCGTGGATGCGGCGATCGCCGCGGTTTCGGTCCAGTGCGTCGTGGACCCGCTGATGACCGGCATCGGCGGCGATTGTTTTGCGCTCTTTGCCCCGGCCGGCGAAAAGGTGAAGGCGCTCAACGGTTCCGGCCGCGCACCGGCAGCGGCATCCGTGGCAAAACTGGCCGAACTCGGCCTGTCAGGCGAAATTCCACAAACCAGCCCGCATGCAATCACCGTGCCCGGCGCCATTTCCGCATGGTGCCGCCTGCATGCCGATCACGGCTCGCTGCCGCTGGAGCGCCTTTTCATGCGCGCCATTGGCTATGCCCGCAACGGCTTCGTCGTGACCCCGCGTGTCGCCATGGACTGGGCCGGCAACAAAAAGATCATCGGTGGTGATGCCAACGCCGCCGCTATCTTCCTCCCCAACGGCCGAGCCCCGGTCGCCGGCGAAATCATCCGCCAGCCGCTGCTGGCAGACCGTCTGGAAGAGATCGCCGCCAAGGGTGCGGCCGGCTTCTATGAGGGCGAAACCGCCGCCAGGATGGTCGCGCATCTGAATTCCCTCGGCGGCCTGCACACGGTGGAAGACTTTGCCGCCGGCAAGGACGCCGCGCACTGGGTTGAACCGGTCAGCGCCAATTATCGCGGCTACGACGTGCACGAATGCCCGCCCAACGGCCAGGGCCTCGCCGCACTCCTCATTCTCAAGATCATCGAGGGTTTCGATATCGCCGCCATGAGCGATGCCGATCGCATCCACCTGCATGCGGAAGCAACCAAGATCGCCTATCACCACCGCGATGCGCTGCTCGCCGATCCTGACCACTGCCCGGGCGTTGCCGAAAAGCTGCTCTCCGACGACGTGATCGCGACACTGCGTGCGCGCATCGACATGAAAAAAGCACTTGCGCCGGTCCTATGGAATGAACCGGAACACAAAGACACCATCTATCTCTGCGTGGTGGATGCGCAAGGCAACGCCATCTCGTTCATCAACTCGATTTTTCATGCCTTCGGCTCGACCCGTCTGGATCCGGCGACCGGCGTGCTCTTCCACAGCCGCGGCGCCTCCTTCCGGCTGATCGAAGGTCATCCGAACGCGATCGGCCCGATGAAACGCCCCATGCACACGATCATTCCGGGCATGGTGACGAAGGACGGCAAGACGCTGATGCCTTTTGGCGTGATGGGCGGGCATTATCAGGCAGCCGGGCATGCCGCCTTCCTGTCCGGCGTCATCGACTTCGGACTCGGCCTCCAGGAGGCTATGGACGTGCCGCGCAGCTTCGGCTTTGGCGGCGTGCTGGAAGTCGAACCGACCATCGCGCCAGAGATCCGCGCTGAACTGGAGGCACGCGGCCATGTCCTGAAGATCGTCACAAGCCCGATTGGTGGCAGCCAGGCGATCCGTATCTCCAACGGCTATCTTGAAGGTGGCTCAGACAGTCGAAAGGACGGAATGGCACTCGGCACCTGAAGTCGGGAGTCAGTGTCCTTGTGCTGTCTTCCTGAACGATATGCCGTTCACAAGCTCATGGAGGCCTCGAGGCGACGTACCGGCAACTTACGATCGTTGTGTGAAGCCTTCGCAACAGACAGACAGATAGGCACGCGTCACACTTCAGGCTCCGGTGGCGCCGTCTCTTGGGGCGTATGTGCCTTTGGTTTGCCAGGGCCGGCTCCGGCCATGGTGGCGAATTCGATCCCGTTCTGCTCGAACGCATCCTTCAACATGGCAAAGGCCCTGCGGCGGATCATCGATTGCAGGCCCGTCGGTTTCAGCTTCATGCCGAAGCCGAGCGTCATGCCGTATTCGCCGAATTGCTCGACACCTTTCAGCTTCACCGTCTCGAGCAGCAGGGGGCCGAATTCCGGATCGTCCTGCAGGACCTTGCCGATCTCCTTCGTGATGGATTTGACCCTGGCGATGCTGGTGTCGAAACCGACCGTCACCATGAACTTGTCGATCGACCAGTCACGGCTCATGTTTTCGACCGCGCCAAGCGTCCCGAAGGGCACAGTGAAGATCGGGCCGCGATGGTGCCTGAGCTTGACCGAGCGGACGCTGAAGGACTCGACGGTGCCGCGATAGGAACCGCTCTGAATGTACTCTCCGACGCGAAATGCATCGTCGACCATGAAGAAGACACCGCTGATGATATCCTTGACCAACGTCTGTGATCCGAAGCCGATCGCGATACCGAATATCCCGGCGCTGGCAAGCAGCGGCCCGATATCGACCCCGAGTTCGGACAGGACCGTCATGATGGCGACGGCGCCGATCAGGATGCCCAGCATGTTGCGCAGGATCGGAAGAACCGTCCGCAGCCGGTCGTCCTGTTCCGGCAGAGCGCCTCCAGCTTCCAGTCGGCCGGCAATGACCGACTTGATGCCGATCCAGGCGAAATCGGCCAGAAGAAGAACGAGAAGGCCATGCAGCAAACCGACGATCACCGAGGTTGCGACGGCGCCATCCGGCAAGGCATTCGGGTAGGAACGCACGAGATAGATGAGCCAGAGGATGGCGGCCGCAAGAAGAAAAAGCCGGACGCCGCGCCCCACCAAAACCGCACGCAGATCGTCTTCCCTATAGCCGGCAAGGTCGACCGCGACCCTGTGTGCCGCCGCGCTGAGCGTGCCGGTAGCAGCCGGCAGGACAAGGGCATAAAATCCGATCCAGAACAGCACACCGGCACCGGCGATCCAGAGACTGAAAAGCAAGGCCAGATAGAAGGTCAGCGCCACATCGACCGGTCGCTTACGCTCGAAATTGCGCTCGACACCGGGACGCACCCAGATATTGACGACGGCAAGCAGCAACAGCAGGGCCGCCATGCACGACGAAATCAGTCCGACCGACTGACCGGGCACGCCCAGATTGCCCAAGGTGCGCAAGAATGCCCAGAAGATCAGCCCGACCGCCAGCAGACGCCCGAAACGAATGATCCAGTAGTCTCTGCGTCTGCTGTTGCGCTCGCCGTCTATATGGCGCAGCAGATCAACCACGGCACCGACCACGGGAACGGCGACGCTGATTGCCAGCCAGGGCAGCAAAATGGCGCTCAGCAATTCCGACCACTGGATGGCAAAGAACATGGCCGTGACGCCAAGGCCATATCCCAGCACCGGCAGCAGTTTTTGTGAGGCGATTGCAACCAGATACTGGCCCGCATCACCATCCCGCTCGCGGGCATGGCGCGCAGCGGTTACCACCCTCGTGGCATAGCCGACGGCAAGGCCGGCACCGAACAGAAGGGCGAGGTTCAGGGTAAATCGCGACAGGCCATAATCATCGATCTCCCGCTCCAGCGTCGACAGGGCGGAACCGAGTTCGACTGGAAGATCCGGCAGGCGCGCCATGATGCGGGCGATGTGATCCCGCCTGCGGCTGGCCCATTGATCGAGATCGCTCAACTGGCTTGCCGATGCCGCGGTATCCGGCGATGCGGCCGAGAGTTTCTCCTGAAGGAGCGCGCGAACATCCGCCTGCCCCAGCAGATTTATGAGGTCATCGACCTTCTGCTCCGTGGTTCTGGCTGGCGAAGCCGGTGTTTGCGGCGGCAGTTCCTGTGCACAGACCGGCGAGAAACCCGCAAGCGACAGGATGACGAGGAAGGCCAACAGCATCGTACCGACGCAGTCTGTGACGGACAATAGCCAATGCTCAACACGACCCATGCCACGCTCCCGCGTATCCGAACCATACCAATGAAAACAGCCTTATGATCTATAATGGAAAACCCAGCGATTACGGCGGAAAGCGAGCTTTAAACATTATTTATATTTAATGTGATTTGCGCTGCAAGCCTGCCTATAGTCGCGTCAAAAGGTTTCGCAAACCTGCCGACGATGGCTGAGAGGATTGCATGAAATACGTTGCAGCAGCGGCAATATTCATCGCATTGGTTTTCCTTTTTATCCTCAATCGCACCAGTATAGAGCCTTATCTGCCGGGCTGGGCCACCACCGAGGATACGCCGGTAGTCGCATCCACCCGTCATGAAGGCCAGCACGGCGGGCAGGCAGGCGCGCGCAGTTTTGCGGCTACCACCACGGTCGCAAAATCGGGTTCGCTGCCGGTCACTCGGCAAACCATAGGGTCGGTGGTTGCCGTCAATTCCGCAGCACTCGCAAGCCCTGCGGCCGGCATCGTTGCGCAGGTGATTGCTCATGATGGCGCCGAGGTGAAGGCGGGCGATCTTCTGGTGCAACTCGATGACCGCACCATCAAGGCGAATATAACGCGTGATCAGGCTCTGCTTGCCAAGGATCAGGCAGCGCTCGACGAGGCCAATATCACGCTCAAGCGGGTCGAAACTCTGAGCCGGTCCGGTGCCGACACGCAGCAGCAATATGGCGATGCGGTCGCGGCGGCCAAGCAGGCGGCTGCAACCGTCGATGTCGACAATGCCAATCTGGCCGCGGACAATGTCACCCTGTCAAACACACAGATACACGCCTCGTTCGATGGCCGGCTGGGAGCCGTGCTCGTTTCTCCCGGCGCCTATGTGGCGGCAGGCGCCGACGTTGTGGTGCTGACGCAAATGAAGCCGGTCTTCGCGGAGTTTTCCCTGCCGGAAACGGATCTCGATATCGCCCGATCCGCAATGGCTAACAAGCGGCTGACCGTAAACGTCACGCCGACACTTGACCGCAGCGTGGACAAGGCGACAACCGGCGAAGTCGTCTTTATCGACAATGCCGTGGATACGGCTTCCGGCACGTTCCGGATGCGGGCAGAATTTCCGAACGAGACCGAAATGCTCTGGCCGGGACAGTCGCTGAGCGTCACCGTCAATGCCGGCAGCAAAGATAATATCGTGATCGTGCCGACCGTTGCCGTACAGCCGCATGGGGACGGTTTCATCTGTTTTGTGCTGCGCGCCGATCAGACTGCCGAGATGCGCAACGTCGTTCCGGCGCTCAGCGTCGGCGACATGACGGGCGTCAGTGCCGGATTGCAGGATGGCGAACAGGTGGTCATAGGAGGCCAGGCCGGACTGGTGAACGGAGCGCATGTCGACACCGGCGCCACCAAGGCGAAGGGATAGCGCGATGTCCCTTTCGGAAATCTTCATCCGCCGGCCGGTCGCGACATTCCTTCTCATCGTCGGCCTCATTCTGGCGGGTGCTGCCGCCTATCGAAACCTGCCCGTCGCAGCCTTGCCGCAGGCCGATTTCCCGACAATCAACGTCTCCGCCCAGCTTGCCGGTGCGTCTCCCGATACGATGGCGAGTTCGGTTGCGACGCCGCTCATCAAACAGTTCGAGACGATCGCCGGCATCGACACGATCAGCGCCACCTCCTCGCTCGGCAATACCCAGATCACCATCCAGTTCGATCTGTCGCGCAATATCGATGCTGCAGCCGCCGACGTACAGGCCGCAATTGCCCGCACCCAGCGGCAACTGCCGGACAATCTCACCACCCCGCCGAGCTATCGCAAATCGAACCCGGCCGATTCCGCCGTGATCGTGCTGGCGCTGACCAGCGATGTCGCCGATCTCACCAAGATGGACGATATCGCCGAAAACATCATCTCGCCGGCACTCTCGACCATTTCAGGCGTCGCACAGGCACAGATTTTTGGTGCCAAGACCTATGCCGTCCGGGTCGAGGTCGATCCCGACCGTCTGGCCAGCCGTGGACTTGCACTCGATGGTCTGGCAACCACCCTTTCGGCGGCAAACGACCAGTCACCGCTCGGCACATTGCAGAACAGGTCGCAAGCCCTGACGCTCGACGCATCCACGCAGCGCACCGATGCGGCAAGCTTCCGCACGCTGATCATCGCCAAGCCGAATAACCGTATCGTACGCCTCGGCGACGTTGCCGATGTGAAGGACAGCGTCGCCGTTCTCAACCAGGGCAGCTGGCTGGATGGCACACCGGCCATCGTCCTCTCCGTCCAGCGCCAGCCGGGCGCCAATACCGTCGCGGTCGTCGATGCGATCAAGGCAAAAATACCGGAACTGCAGGCAGCACTGCCGGGTAACATGCATATCAATGTCGTCAACGACGCTTCCGTTTCGATCCGGGCTGCGGTGTCCGATGTCGAAACGACGCTCATGGTGACGATCGGGCTGGTGGTTCTGGTGATCTACCTGTTCCTGCGCCGCCTGTGGGCGACACTGATCCCCGGTCTGGCCGTGCCCCTATCGCTCATGGCGACGCTCGCGGCCATGTATGCTTTCGGTTATTCGATCGACAATATCTCGCTTCTGGGGCTGACGCTGTCCGTCGGCCTTGTCGTGGACGATGCGATCGTCATGCTCGAAAACATCGTCCGCAAGGTCGAGGAAGGCATGCCGCCGTTTCAGGCAGCGATCGAAAGCAGCCGCGAGGTGACGGGAACCATCGTTTCCATGTCGATCTCGCTGGTGGCGGTTTTCCTGCCGATCCTGCTGATGGGCGGTGTCGTCGGGCGTGTCCTCAACGAATTCGGCATCGTCGTGACACTCGCCATCCTCTCTTCCGCAGTGGTTTCCCTGACAGTGACCCCGATGCTGGCCGCACGCCTGCCGCATGACGAGGCGGCTCACGAACACCGCGAACCGACGCTGTTCGACCGGGTGACGGCAGGTTATGGCCGCTGGGTGGGCTGGTGCCTCGATCATCGCGCAATCGTCATGCTGGTCTTCGTCGCCACGCTGGCGGCGTCCGCGTGGATGATGTCCACCCTGCCGCGCAGCTTTTTCCCCACCGAGGATATCGGCCTGCTGACGGTCTCGACACAGGCGCGTCAGGACATTTCCTATCAGGCCATGCACGATCTCCAGGCCAAGGCCGCGGCCATCGTCTCGGACAATCCGGCCGTGCAGCATGTCACCTCGACGCTCGGTTCCGGCCCCGGCGGATCGGCGCTCAACGCCGGAACGCTGCTTGTCCAGCTGAAGCCGGCCGATGACCGTCCGAACCTGGAGGTTACGCTTGCGCAGTTGCGGCATGCGCTCTCCGGTCTTGCGGGTTTGAAAACCTTCATCACACCGCAGCAGAGCCTGCGTTTCGGCGGCCGCAGCAGCCAGAGCCAATATCAGGTGGTGCTGCAGTCGATCGATGCCGCGGCGGCGAGACAGTGGTCGCAGACGCT
Source organism: Neorhizobium sp. BT27B (assembly GCF_050455485.1). Lineage (NCBI taxonomy): Bacteria > Pseudomonadati > Pseudomonadota > Alphaproteobacteria > Hyphomicrobiales > Rhizobiaceae > Neorhizobium > Neorhizobium sp. BT27B. Next base: position 22,350 of record NZ_JBCIYT010000005.1, read on the forward strand.
CGGTGATGCCATGCGGGCCGAGAGCAATTATTTCGTCGATGTCGCGACGGATTTGCAGAACAACGCGCTGCAGGCGCATATCGAGATCGACAACGACCGCGCCAGCAGCCTCGGCATCTCCTCGAAATCGCTGCGCACCACGCTCGAAGCGGCGTTCGGCAGCTATGTCGCCACGCAGATCCAGACGACCGGCAACAGCTATGACGTCATTCTCGAATATGACCAGTCACGCGACTGGAACGAACAGGGGCTGGCCTCCCTGCGTGTCGCTTCGTCGTCGGGAACGCTTGTGCCGCTATCCAGCTTCGCGACGATCACACGTGAGGCAGGCCCGGTCACCGTCAACCAGAATGGCCAGCTGACCGCCGTGACCCTGTCCTTCAACCTGCCGGCCGGCGTTTCGCTCGGAACCGCGACCGATCGCATCGAGACCCTCAAACAGGAGATCAAACTGCCCGCCAGTGTAACGACGGGTTATGGTGGCGCCGCCCGCGTCTTCCAGCAGGCGAGTGGCAATACCGGCCTGCTGATCGGCGCCGCCGTGCTGACGATCTACATCGTGCTGGGGGTTTTCTATGAAAGCCTTCTGCATCCGCTGACCATCCTGTCCGGCCTGCCATCGGCCGCCTTCGGTGCGCTTCTGGCGCTCAAACTTGCCGGCATGGATCTGTCCATCATCGCGCTGATCGGCCTTCTGATGCTGATCGGCATCGTCAAGAAGAACGCGATCATGATGATCGATGTCGCGCTCACGCTGCAACGCGAGGAAAATCACCCAACGCTTTCGGCCATCCATGAGGCTGCCGTCCGGCGTTTTCGTCCCATCATGATGACGACATTCTGCGCCCTGCTCGGCGCGCTGCCGATTGCGGTCGGCACCGGTGCGAGTTCGGAACTGCGCCAGCCGCTCGGCATTGCCGTCGTCGGCGGCCTGATCGTCAGCCAGATCCTCACCCTGTTCATGACCCCGGTTATTTTCGTCGAGATCGAAAGACTGTCGTCAATGGTCGGGTCGCTCAGGCAAAGGCTGCGCCGAACACGCACGGCGACCTCCGCCTGATCAACGTGCCGGACCGGTGGCATTTTCGAGCAAAGCTTACCAAGGTTTAATCCGGCGGATATCCAGCGGTAATCCAGACTGTTCTAATGTCCATCCCATGGTCACGGAACAAGACCGTTGGCCATCCAAGCAGGATCAGGACCATGTGGACATCAGCACGCACGTTTGTCACCACCGGTCTGGTCGCCTTGACGATTGCCGGCACGGCACTCGCCACCGCTTCCCAGGCTGAAGCACATAACAATTTTGGCCGCGGCCTTGTTGCCGGCATTGCCGGAGCCGTTGTCGGCGGCGCCTTGCTCGCAGGCGCCGGGCATTCACCCACCTACGGCACTCCCGCCTATGCCGCCCCGCCGTATGGCCCTCCTCCCATGCCTTACGGACCATCGCCGGTGGCCGCCTATGCGCCGGATTGCCAGGTTGTCTGGAAGCAGAATGCCTGGGGCGACATGTACCGCGCCCATATCTGCGACTAGGCCGCCAAAAATCGGCGGCCAACACCGCCCTCCCACACCGATTGAAACCATTGGGCGCGCCGCTTCACCGGCGGCGACGCCTTCGCTTACCCATCGTTCAAAAGAGTGAGACCGACCATGTCCAACATCATTCGCAGAAACCGCATGCTCGCCCTTCTGGGCGCCGCCATCATTGCCGTGCCATTGGCAACGCCGATCATCGTCGGCAACAGCGTGGCATTTGCCGACGCGCCATCTCCGGCACCCACTGTGGGCGGCATCATTGCCCCAGCCGGTTCGTTTGCCGCGATCGTTTCGGCAGACAAGCCGGCCGTCGTCACCATCACCACCACGATGAAGGCCGAAACGGCCGCCTCCGACGAGGCTTCGCCCTTCGGTGACAATTCGCCGTTCAACGAGCAGTTCAGACAGTTTTTTGGCCAGCAAGGCATCCCGATGCCACATCAGGCGCCGCAACAGCATCAATCGCAACGCGCGCAAGCGCTCGGCTCCGGCTTCGTCATCTCGGCGGATGGTTATATCGTCACCAACAACCACGTCATCGACAAGGCGATCGATATCAAGGTGACGATGGATGACGGCACGGAACTGCCGGCAAAACTGATCGGCGCCGACCCGAAATCCGACCTCGCTGTTATCAAGATCGATGCGAAAAAGCCGCTGGCGACCGTTGCCTGGGGTGATTCCGACAAGCTGAAACTCGGTGACCAGATCCTGGTGATCGGCAACCCGTTCGGGATCGGCACGACGGTGACCGCCGGTATCGTCTCGGCACGTGGCCGCGACCTGCATTCCGGCCCCTATGACGATTTCATCCAGATCGATGCACCGATCAACCATGGCAATTCCGGTGGCCCGCTCGTCGATAACAACGGCAATGTCGTCGGCATCAACACGGCGATCTATTCGCCGAACGGTGGCAGCGTCGGTGTCGGTTTCGCAATTCCATCCGATCAGGCAAGACAGGTTGTCGCCAAGCTGATGAAGGACGGCTCGATCGAGCATGGCTTCATCGGCGTGCAGATCCAACCGGTTTCCGCCGATATCGCCAATGCGATCGGGCTGGACAAGTCCGAGGGCGCACTGGTGGCCGTCGTCAACGATGGCACACCTGCCGCCAAGGCCGGCGTCATGACCGGCGATGTCATCACCGCGCTGGGCGGCAAGCCGGTAACCTCTCCACGCGATCTTTCACGCATGGTTGCCGACCTTGCACCCGGCTCGAAGGAGGACCTGACCGTCTGGCGCCAGGGTTCGACCAGGGACCTGCGCCTGACGATCGGTGAAAACGGCAAGGAGGAACAGCAGGCGTCCGCGGATGAAGGCAAGGCTGGTCCGGCTGCCCAGAAACTCCCGACCATCGGCATCGGTCTCGCCGATGTCACGGATGAGGTTCGCCAGGCGCTGAACCTTTCGGCACATGAAACGGGCGCCGTCATTGCCAGCGTCGCGCCCGACAAGCCGGCGGCAGAAGCAGGCCTCCAGACCGGCGATGTGATCGTTTCGGTCAACCAGCATGCGGTCAAGACCGCGAAGGAAGCCAAGGCTGCCGTGGCGGATGCCGGCAAGAGCGGCCGCAAGGCCGTTCTGCTGCTGATCGAACGCGGCGGTGACCAGAGTTTCGTCACCGTTCCCTTCGCAATCGGCTGACCGGCATCTGCACAAATCCGGCCCTGCCCAATGACATGGGCGGGGCCGGGGTTCTCATTTTCCTGCCAACGTAAAGGGGAATGAAAGAAGACATCCCTGATACTCGATAACCTATCAAACGATCCGGCGGGAATGATCATGGCTCAGGAAAATCTGGCCGGCACCGATCTCGGTGCGGGCAGCTTTGTGGATTTCGACAATGGCAGGGGCGAAAGCGCCACCGTAAAACTGGGTGACTTCTCCAACAGCCTGAAACAGGCCCAGGCAAAGTCGGTTCGGTTGGTTGACGCCCTGACCGGCATTCCGCTGAAGCGCAAGGATGCTGTGCGGGTGGACGATCTGCGGCCGGCGCTTGTCGATTACCTGCGCAGCCAGCACCCGACACTCCACTCCGACGATTACATCAATCGCAAGACGATGGACGATTTGCGTGGCGAATATATTCGCGAGCTTCTGAAAGACGAGCGCGGCGAGTTGTCATCGCTTGAGACCGACGTTGTCGAGAGCCTGCGCAGTCACGAGCTGCTCGCGGAAAATGTCGAGACGGAATATACGGGCCGCCGCAGCCTTGGTGACCGGATCGCCGATGGCGTCGCATCATTTGGCGGAAGCTGGACGTTCATCATCAGCTTCTTTGCATTTCTGGCCGTCTGGATGCTGATCAATGCCGCGCTCGGTCAGGCCGAAGCGTTCGATGCCTATCCCTTTATCCTTCTCAATCTGGTGCTGTCGACGATTGCCGCCTTTCAGGCACCTGTCATCATGATGAGCCAACGCCGGCAGGAAGAAAAAGACAGGCTACGCGCCCTCAACGACTACAAGGTCAACTTGAAGGCGGAGCTGGAAATTCGCCACCTGCACGAGAAGGTCGATCATCTGCTGAACAGGCAGTGGGAAAGGCTGACCGAGATCCAGCAGGTCCAGATCGAGATGATGAACGATCAGGCACGGATCGCCAAACGCATGCTGAAGTCAACAAGGCCACCGGCCAAAGTAATTAAGGCGGCGAAAATCGAAAAACAACTGGAGGATTGAGAAAAATTACCATTCTTGTTTCATCGATAGCGGATTTTCTAAACATCTCCACTCAATCGCGTCTTACTCATAGCTCCAGCGATTATCATTGTTCGTGGCTACCATGGTCTTGGAAGGATACGAACCACTGGCCCGTTTTTTCTAAGAATTAGCTAGAAAGGTCATGTTAACAAAGTGTTTATGCCAATGCGACCGGGGGACACCATGACGACACTTGGGGTCTATGATCTCAAAGATCACGTTCTTGCGCTTGATCTCAGAAACTTGCTGCGACTTTTCCTCGTTCCTTAGAAGCACGCTGGGTGGTTGCTCTGAACCCTTCAAACTGCAGCAGTTTTGACTAGAGTTTTCCAGTGCAATTTCCTGGCTGGGAAATAAACGGACAGACGAGAATGAACTGCGATGCGTGACGCATCGCAGTCTCCTCAGTAGATCGTCAGAGCAGGAACAAAGCTCACCGCCATCAATAGCAGCATGGCCATGCCGAAGAAGGGCCAGAGTTCCCGCGTCGTTGCGCCGAGCGGCGCCCTGGCAATCGACGAGGAGATGAACAGCGTCGTTCCGATCGGCGGCGTGTAAAGGCCGATGCCGAGATTGATCACCATCATCAGCCCGAGCTGCACCCGGTCGAGTTCGATCGCATCCGCCAGCGGCACGAAGATCGGGCCGAGCAGCAGGATGGCAGGCGGCATGTCGAGCGGCATGCCGACGATCAGCATCAGAATGTTCATCATCAGGATGATGACGATCGGGCTGGAGATATTGGCCGCCACCCATTCCGCCATCTGTTGCGGCGCCTGATCGAAGGTCAGCACCCAGCCGACGGCCGCACTGCCCATGATCACCAGCATGACGACGCCGGTTGCCACACCCGCCTCCACGAGGTTTTCGCAAAAGCGGCCCCAAGTGAGATCGCGGTAGAACAGCAGGCTCAGCAGCAGGGAATAGACCACCGACAGAACCGCGACTTCGGTGGGCGTTGCAAAGCCGAAGCGCAAGAGAAGGATGATCAGGATCGGCAAAAGGATTGCCGGTGCGCTCTGCAGGGCAAGGCGGGCCAGATCGCGTTTGCGGATACCGGATGCGCTGGCGGCATATCCCCTTCTCACCGAAATGAACCAGCAGACGAAGATGAAGCTCGCCGCCATGATCAGGCCTGGCACGATGCCGGAGATGAAGAGGTTGGCCACGCTGACACCGCTGATCAACGAATAGAGGATCATCGGGATCGACGGCGGAATCAGCACGTCGATCACCGCCGACGTTGCGTTATTGGCAGCACAGAGCGCCGGCGGAAATCCCTGTTTTTTCTGCCAGGGGATCAGCACTGAGCCGAGCGCGCTGGCATTGGCCACCGCCGAGCCCGACACACCACCGAAGACGACGGACGAGACGACGGTGGTGGACAACGGCCCGCCGCGCCAGCGTTGCATGGCTCGTGAGGCCAGTTCCAGCAGCTGCTTGCCAAGCTCGCCACCGAGCATCAGCGTGCCGGCCAGCATGAAGAAGGGCAGTGCCAGCATCGGAAACGACTGTGTCTGGTCATAGACCTGCTGCGCCACCAGCGACAGCGGCACATAGCCGTTGAAGAGGATGCCGAGGCCCGCGGCAATGATCAGCGCATAACCGACAGGCACGGCCAGAACCATCAGCACGCAGAAGGAGACGATCATGATCATGGTCATAGCGGCATTTCCTCTGCCTTGATTTCAATGCGATGGTCCCAGCCGAACCGGAGCACACGCAGCGTTGCCGCGATGGTCACGAAGGACACCAGCAATGCGCCGATCGCCAGCGCGTAATAACCGATGCTGTTGGGCAGTTGCAGGACGGGACTGTGTTCGATGCCGGCGATCTCGGCGACCACGACCGACTGGTAGGCCAGGATCAGAAAGGCAACGATGCTGATGGCATTGGCGAACACGAATGCGACAAGCCGCGCCGTGCCATTGAGCTTGTCGTAGAGCCACTCGACGGCCATGTGGCCGCCGGCATGCGCCGCCAGAACGATGCCCGCGATGATGAACCAGGGGAACATCAGCATGGGCAATTCCTGCGCGAAGCCGAAACCGCCGCTTTCGAGCATGTAGCGGGCCAGCACGTTCGCCGTCATCACCACCGTCAGCGCGATACCGCTGGCGATGATGACGAAACGGGAAAAGACAACGATGGCAAGCGACACAAGGTCGACGCCTTTCAACAGGATCTGCATGGATGGCTCCGATCAGGACCAGGGCTTTTAAGCCCTGGCCTCCGCTTCGATCTTGCTGACGAAATCGCCGAACGGTTTTTTCTTCCAGTTCTCGGCAACACCCGCCGTCGCCTTGACGAAGGCCTCACGCTCGACCTCCGTGACCTCGACAGCCGCGTTGCTCTTGAAATTGGCAAGAACCTGGGCTTCCTTTTCGGCCGATAGCTTGCGCTGCAGGTCGCCCGCCTCCTTGGCTGCCGCCTTGACCGCTTCGAGGTCGGCACCGAGACGGGCCTGGGCGATCTTCGACATCAGGAACGGTGTCGATTCCCATTTGTGTGCGGTGAGGCTCACATATTTGTTGACCTCGAACAGCTTGGAGCTTTCGATATTGGCGAGCGGGTTTTCCTGCCCGTCGACGACACCCTGCTGCAACGCGATGTAAAGTTCACCGAAGGCGATCTGTTCGGTGGCAGCGCCCAGTGCCTGAAAGATGTCGATGGTCATCGGATCGGCGGGCGTGCGGATCTTCAGGCCCTTCAGTTCGCCCGGCGCTGAGATCTTGCGCTTCGAATTGGTGAGGTGGCGAATGCCGTTGTCCCACCAGTCGAGCGGGACGACTCCGACCGCTTCGAAACGCTTGTTGAGGTCTGCGCCGACAGGTCCGTTGAGAACCGCCATGGCCTTCTGCGTATCGGGAAACAGGAAAGGCAGGCCGAGCGCCGCGAGTTCAGGCACGAGGGCGGACGTGGCGCCCTGGCTGTTGGCGGTAAAATCGAGCGCGCCGGTGCGCAGGCTGGTCAGCATGGCGGAATCGCTGCCGAGCGTTTCGGCACCGGCAACGTTGATCTTGATGCGGCCGGCGGTCTTTTCGGCCACCAGTTCGGCAAATTTGGTTGCCGCCAGTGTGCGCGGGTTTCCGGGGGCCGCACCGTGCCCGAGCGTCAGTGTGGTTGCCGCCTGCGCCGGGCGGATGCCAAAGACCACCGCCGGAGCCGCCAGGGCGCCGGTCGCGACAGTCAGAAATGCGCGTCTGTTGATAAACAAGCTCATGTTCTCCTCCATTATGTGCTCGCGTGAAATGATCGGCCCGCACTCCCATCCGGGCCGTCACAAGGGTCTATTCATCCAGCCATGACCTGATCGCCGCCGTTACCTTCTGCGTCGAAAGACCATACTGGTCATGCAATGTCGGAAGCGCTCCCGCTTCCAGAAAGGCATCGGGAAGACCGATCTGCCGGAACGCGGCAGGCCTGACATCCGAACGCATCAGGGCGGCACCAACGGCCTCTCCCAGGCCGCCGATGACGGTATGGTTTTCCGCCACGACCACAAGCCTGTTCTGCTTGCGGCATTCGGCCAGGATCGTCGCCTCGTCGAGAGGCTTGATCGTCGGCACGTGCAGAACGGCAGCCTCGACGCCATCCTTCTGCAACTCCTTTGCGGCTTCCAGCGCCCGCATCGTCATCAGGCCGGACGAGATGATCAGAACATCCTTTCCCTCCCGAATGATCTTGGCCTTTCCAAGCTCGAACTTGTAGCCGTATTCCTCGAGCACCACCGGCACGTTGCCGCGTAACAGGCGCATGTAGACCGGCCCCTTGTGTGCCGCGATGGCCGGCACCGCCTGCTCGATTTCGCTGGCATCGCAGGGATCGATGATCGTCAGGTTCGGCATGCCGCGGAACATGGCGATATCCTCAGTCGCCTGATGGCTGGGGCCGTAACCCGTGGTCAGGCCCGGAAGCGCACAGACGATCTTGACGTCCAGCATTTCCTCGGCGATCGCCAGGCAGATGAAGTCATAGGCGCGCCGCGATGCAAACACGGCGTAGGTCGTGACCCAGGGCTGAAAACCCTCGCGCGCCATGCCGGCCGCCGACATCATCAGCAGCTGCTCGGCCATGCCCATCTGGTAGAATTTGTCCGGGTGGGCGGCGCGAAAGACGTGCAGGTCTGTATATTTGGCGAGATCCGCCGACATGCCGACGATGCGATCGTCCTTTTCCGCCAGTTTCGCCAGTGTATGTCCGAAAGGTGCGGGCCGTGTCTGCTGGTCGGGGCCGGCGATCGAGGCGATCATGGCAGACGTGGTCATTCTCGGCCGGTCGGTGCCGTTGGTCAGAAAATCCGGCCGGATATATTTCGAGCGCCTCATGCCCCTGCCCCCGCATCGATGATCCTGATTGCTTCCTTCCACTCATCCGGTTCGACGCGAAGGAAGTGGTTTCGCTCCCGCGCTTCGAGGAAGGGCACGCCCTTTGCCATTTTCGTATCACAGATGATGATGCGTGGCTGCTGTCCTTTGTGATGACGGGCGGCATCGAAGGCGGCCACCAGTGCGCCGATATCATTGCCATCAACGCGCTGGACGAACCAGTTGAAGGCCTCGAATTTCGGCCCGAGCGGCTCGAAATTGAGAACGCCCATCGACGGGCCATCGGCCTGCATCTGGTTGACGTCGACGATGCCGATGAGATTGTCGAGCTTGTAGGAGCCCGCCGACATAGCAGCCTCCCAGGTTGAGCCTTCGTCCAGTTCACCATCGGAAAACAGGTTGTAGACAAAGGCGTCCGATTTCTTGCGCTTGAGCGCCAGTGCCATGCCGACGGCGATGCCCAGCCCGTGGCCGAGCGATCCGCCGGTGATTTCCATACCCGGCGTATAGGCCGCCATTCCCGACATCGGCAGCCGGCTTTCATCCGTGCCGTAGGTTTCGAGCTCGTCCTCCGGGATGATTTTCGCCTCGATCAGCGCCGCATAGAGCGCAATCGCGTAATGGCCGATCGAGAGCAAGAAGCGGTCGCGCCCTTCCCATTCGGGGTCCTCGGGACGGTAGTTGGTGGCATGAAAGTATGAAACGGCCAGCACATCGGCAACGCCGAGCGCCTGGGCGATATAGCCCTGGCCCTGCACTTCGCCCATCCGCAGCGCATGGCGTCTGATACGCCGGGCGCGTTCGGGCAGGCTGATATTGTGACCCATCTGTGCCATAGGGTGGCATCTCCTCGAATTGCCTTGCTGATGCCGCCGATCAGTGGATCAGCATGCCGCCATTGACGTCGATCACCGCGCCGGTGACATAGGCCGACAGGTCGGACGCTAGGAACAGGTAGATGCTGGCGACATCGCGCGCATCGCCGAGCCGGCTGAGCGGAATGCCCTTGATGATGTCGGTGCGCATCTCGTCGGTCAGCTTGCCGCCGGTAATGTCTGTCTGGATCAGGCCGGGCGTTACCGAATTGACGCGGATGCCGACGGGGCCGAATTCACGCGCCATCGCCTTGGCAAGACCGAGGACACCGGCCTTGGCAGCCGAATAATGCGGGCCGCCGAAAATTCCGCCGCCACGCTGCGCCGACACGGACGAAATGCAGGCGATCGAGCCGCCGCCATGGTCGCGCATGCCCGGAATGAAGGCCTGGCTGAGAAACAGGATGCCGGTCATGTTGACAGAAACGATCCGGTTCCAATCGGCCTCGGTGATATCGAGGGTTTTCACCGGCTGGGTGATGCCGGCATTGTTTATGAGTGAATCAATCTTGCCAAACGCGGCCTCGACGGCAGCCGCGGCCGCAAGGCAGGACGCCTTGTCCGCAACATCGCATCGCAGGCCGATATGGCTGCCCTGCGGCACTGCCGGCAGTTCCGTGGCCGCGACTTCCGCCGCATCACCATCGATGTCCAGAATGGCAACCCGAGCGCCATGCTCGGCAAATAGTTCAGCCGTGGCGCGGCCAATGCCACGCCTGCTCGCCGCGCCCGAAATGACCGCGGTTTTCCCTTGCAACAACATGTCTGTTCTCCTCCCGATGCCTCCCCGACATCGGTCTCCTCCCACACGACGACTGGCGCCGCATGTCATCAAGTTGACAAAACGCCAGCTGCACCACAAACGCGATATTTACACGGGATAGTGAATCTGTTTCACTAATCCGATGTTGAACATGGCGTCGCTGTCTGCTTTTCGCGTCTTCGAGTCGGCCGCCCGCCTCGGATCGTTCCGGGCTGCGGCGGACGAACTGAACCTGTCGCCCAGCGCCGTCAGCCACGCGATAAAGGGGCTGGAAAAAAGCCTGGGCGTCGCCCTGTTCGAGCGCACGACACGAAACGTCACGCTGACGCTTTCTGGCCAGACGATGCTGACCCACGCATCCGGCGCCTTCGAGGAACTGCGGCGCGGTATTGAGGCAATCTCATCCAATCGGGCGCATCTGCTGAGAGTTCACTGCGCGCCAAGCTTTGCAGCGCAGGTTCTCTCTCCCCTGCTTCCCTCGTTCCTGAGGCAAAACCCAGGTGTCGAGGTAAGAATCGCCGCCAGCACCACCTATGCCCGGTTCGTGGACGGGCTTTTCGACGTGGATATCGTTTATGGCGAACCCCTGAACCGCGAAGACCTGATCGTGATTCCACTCGGCGAGGAAATTGTTTCTCCGCTGTGTTCGCCGGAATTTGCCGCCTCGTTGAAATCCATCCGCGACCTGACGAGATCTCCCCTCATCCGCAGCGACCTGAAGCGCATCCAGTGGGGTGACTGGTTCGAGGCCAACGATCTCGGCCCGCCGCCGGCGCCGGCGATGTCCTTCGACCGATCATTTCTGGCACTCGATGCGGCCGCCAACGGACTGGGCATCGCGCTGGAATCGAACATACTGGCGCGGCGTGCGCTGGAAAGCGGCAGACTGGTGCGGCCGTTGGCCGGCAAGGGCCGCGACAATCGCTATATCGGCCATTATCTCGCCTATCCGAAATCCGGCAGCCAGCGACGGCTCGCTCGTGAATTTGCGGCATGGCTGCAGGCGGAAGTGATGATGGGGCCGATCGAGAAGTAACAAGCCAGACACCCGGGCGCTCAGCGTAAATTCAGCTGATACACACCAGTTTTACCATTTCGACGCGCAACCTCTCCATGGCCGGCGCGCCCCGATCCGGGACGCGCAATTGTCACGCCTGATTGCGCGCCATGAAGTCCGTGGCGCTGCCGTCGGCAACGTCGACGAAGGTGACGTCGGTCGGGGAACGGCGCGGCGCGTCGATCGACAGGAACACAACAGGCTCCTCGATCAACGTGGGAAGCGAGTGCACGACATTGCGTTCGAAAAACAGAAGATGCCCCGGAGAAAACTCGGCTTCCGTGGATGGGTCTCCCATCCAGAACGTACCGCGTCCGGACAGGACATAGAGATATTCGTCACATTCCCGGTGGAAATGCGCCGGCACGCCCCGGTAGGCGCGAAACACGCGGCAGCTCGCTCCTTCGCGATCCACCAGATACTCGTCGGCGAGCATGGTTTTTGCGGTTTCAGGAAGTTTTGCGGCGATTTCGGCTGGAATGAAGCGTGCGAATTTCGAGTCGTTTTCGGTGGTCATGGAGGCTCCGATTGAAGTGTGTGATGTCCGTCCCCGCGGTGCCGACCAGGCGTTACATCGCCTGATCGAACAACAGATTGACCCCTGCGGCCTTTTCGATGGTTTCCATGTAGCCCAGGACAGCCGGAGGGAATTCAAGACCCTTGACGATGCTGAGCGATCGCAGGATCGGCCAGAGCTTGATATCGCTGATACCGCTGAACTCGTGTTCACCCAGAAGTCCGGAGAGGACCTTGAGCTTGACATTCATTTCGGCAATGAGGGCCGCACTGTCCGCCAACAGGGCTTCGAGATCGCCAAATGCCTTTTCTTCGCGCAGGCGATAGGCTTCGCGAGCCTGCGGCGTTGCCAGTTCCGCGAACTGCGCCTTCGTGAACCGCGGGATGAACAGTTTCAGTCCAAGCCGCCAGGCATCCGTTCCCCAGGCGTCGAGCGCCTCGTTGGCGGGACCGTCGAACATCGGGGTGTCAAGCTGGTCGATGAAGTGGACGATATCCAGGCTTTCGCCCATATGCGAACCGTCCGGCCGCTCCAGAATTGGAACGGCCTTTTTTCCGATGAGACGGGTCGGCGTTTCGGCATCGCCTTCCATGACGACCACCGTCTCATACGGAATATTCTTCACACCTAGAGCCAGCCTGGCCCGCGTGCAGAACGGGCAGTGCTCGTAGATGTAAAGTTTCATGCGGCGCCTCCGGCCAGCTTGACGAGCGGCAGAACCTCTGAGCTTTCGACGAGGTCAGGCACCTGCGCGAACAGTTCGGCGATGTGCGGCGCAGACAGATGCTTGTCGAGCAGTGCCTGGCTCGTCCATTCTTCCGTCCAGATGAAGCGGCTCGGGTTATTGGCATCACGGTTGAGCTGGTAGGTGATGCAGCCCTCTTCCTTGAGGGTGGTCTCGATGACGCCGCGGAAAAGCTCTTCCAGCTTCTGCTCCGAACCGGCCTTGGCGACGAAAATAGCGACAACAGGTGTGGTCATGAAAATGCTCCATTAATACTCAACAGTAATGTTACTTATCAGTACGGTTATTAATTTCAACCCTTGCGGGATGAAGAATTTGTGAAATGCTGTTAGCGGTCATATCGAGAAAAAACTGAACGGAACCATGCCTGTCAGACATAAGAGCAAGGGCGAACAGACGCGTGCCAGGCTGCGAGAGGCAGCAATCACGGTGTTTGCCCGAAACGGATTCCACGGCACCAAGGTCAGCGACATCGTCGCCGAGGCAGGGTTGAGCCAACCGTCTTTCTATCTTTATTTCGATTCCAAGGAGTCGACTTATGAGACCCTGGTAGAGGAGTTCCGGGAGAGTCTGCGGTTCGTTACGCTATCAAACCTGATCGCCCCCGATACTCAGAAGGCCGAGCTTGAAGAGCGGGTTGCGGTAAGTTTTCGGAGGTTTCTGGATTTTATGGCCAGCGATCGCTCCTTGACGGAGATCGGCTTTTTCCATCCTCCAGGCTGCTCGGTGACGAAACAGCAGATGGTCGACTGGGTTGCTGACAATATCCGAAAGGAGCAAGTCCACAGAATCTTCCGCAAGGACATCACCGCCGAAGAAATCGCCAAACTGTTGGTCGGCATTCTCGATCAGTTCGGCCGGATTGATGCCGATGAAGCAGAACGGCAGCGGCTGGCGGATGTTTGCGGCAAGCTCTTCTGTTCAGGGGCTGGCTCCTGAGCGGACGACCGAGATCCCGCTCCGCTGGCCACGCGTCGCGCCCGCAGGGCTATCAGCCTGCCGACATCTCCAATCTTGCCGCCGCCGTGGCTGCGTCGCCATTGTCGAGCGGATTTGGCAGCCCGAGTTCGTTTGTCAGCCATGCGCAGAATTGGCGCACTGAGCGTCTCGACTTGCTGCTGGACGGCACCACGAGATAGTGACCGTGATACTGGATATCGCTCGACTTGCCCTGCAAGGGCGCAACAAGTTGACCGCTTTCGAGCTCTCGCTCAACGAGCCGAAGCGATTCCAGCGCAACCCCGAGACCGTTAACGGCTGCAGAAATCGACATGTAGCTGCGTTCGAACCTGAAGCTTCTTCTGGCCGGTCCGCTGAGGCCGTTTGCGGCAAACCAATCCTCCCATTGAACGCGCTTCAGTTCGCTGTCTATGAGGTCGTAATCGAGAAGATCTGATACCAACCGGATGCGGCTTGCGATTTCCGGCGTACAAAGCGGACAGACAGTTTCGAGGCCAAGCGGAATGCTGATCAGGCCCTCGCCCTTCGGTGGCCCGTAAGAAATATCGATATCCATATCGTCGCCATGAAACCGGTAGGATAGCGACGATGACGATAACCGGATCTCCAGTTCAGGCAGGTCTTTTGCAAGCCGCGTCAACCGCGGTGTCAGCCATTGAGCCGCCATTCCCGGCGCGCAATGCAGCCGCAAAAGATTGGATGCACGTCCGTCGGCCAGTTCCATCCCTTCGCGCAGGTCGTCAAACGCACGGCCGACACGGGAATACAGCGATTGCCCGGTTGATGTCAGTTCTATTACCCGCCCGTGACGCTCGAAGAGGGCCGATCCGATCAGGTCCTCGAGCTTGCGGATGGCGTGGCTGACAGCGGAGGCGGAGATCGACAGCTCCTCCGCCGCCACTCGAAACGAACGGTTGCGCGCAACCGCCTCGAACGTTTGCAAAGAGGACACGGGAAGAATTGACATCAATCAGGCCTGAATGGCATTCACGTCCAGATGCAATAATGCCATTTGAAGTTCAATTCAATCGACCGCTCCTGAGACTGCCCGGTTCTCACCATCCGAGCTAACGGAGTGCGACGACTGTATCCGCGGCGACGTTTCGCAGCAGGATCGCGGGCGGCGGCGCAGTTGGAACAATTGCAATTCCGCTGTGGCAATCCGCCGCCGGCGGCAACATCAGGCACGGAAAAAAAACGAATACCCGTCATGATCCCGTGCCTTTCAGATCAGAACAGGACGGGTTCGTCGCCGTCCGGCTGTGCATAGCGGTTGATTTCCATGCCGCAGCTGACTTCGACGAACTTCGGGGCGTTCCATTTCATGTCAATGTCTCCTGTTTTGGCTGTCCCTCGCTTGCGCCGAGGGCAGGCTCGGACAATTGAAGGACATTTTGACACAGGTCCAGTAGCGCACCGATTGGCGAAACGCATTTTAGCAGGACTACACACTCGTGAAGAAATACTAACAGCCGTATGGTCGTCTTTTCTTTGACAGATTGTCGCAGGCAAAATAGGCAAAGCCAAGCTTGGGCCCGAGCTTTAAATTTTTATCAAGCTACGGAAGTCATTATGACACTCACTCGGAACGCCGCATTTGCGGACGGGCCCGCTGCCGCGCGTCGTGGCGGCGCCTGGCGCATTGCCGCGATACTTCTCTCGATCGTTCTCGCACTGTTCGGCATCGTGCTGTTCGGCGGCGGACTTTGGCTGATCTGGCTCGGTGGAAGCTGGTATTATGGCTTGGCAGGCGCTGGCCTGCTTGCGACGGCCTACCTCGTGCTGCAGCAGCGCATGGCCGCGCTGAAGCTCTATCTTGTCGTCTGGGTCCTGACCCTCATCTGGGCATTCTGGGAAGTAGGCTTTAACTTCTGGGCTCAGATCCCGCGCCTTGTCGCACCGACTGTCGTTCTGGTGTTGCTTCTCGCAATCCTCCCAGCCCTGCGTCCCCGCCGAACCTAAGGAACTTCCCATGACGAACTTACTCCGCGTCAGCCTCGCGGCTGCGATGGCGACGGCATTGGCAGGCACGGCGCTTGCCCAGGAAACGGCTGTAAAGCCGGCAGCACCCCAGCCGCCAGTCGGTGCCGATTGGCCGTTCTACGGCGGCGACGAGAACGCCAGCCGCTACAGCCCCCTCTCCCAGATCACACCGGAAAACGTCGGCAAGCTCGAGCGCGCCTTCGTTCTGCATACCGGTGACGTTCCAAGCCCCAAGGCCCGTTACTCGCCCGAGACGACGCCGCTCAAGATTGGCCGTTCGCTTATCATGTGCTCGGCCAAGAACATTCTGGTTTCCGCCGATGCGGCGACGGGCAAGGAAAACTGGCGTTATGATCCGGGCGTTCCGGATGCGGCTATCCCGCACGCCGCCGCCTGCCGCGGCATTGCCACCTATACCGCGCCGGAGCTTGCCGAAGACGCCGCCTGCAAGACGCGCGTCATCGAAGCGACACTCGATGCCCGCCTGATCGCGGTCGATCTGAAGACCGGTCAGCCTTGCCAGGATTTCGGCACCGGCGGCCAGGTCGATCTGTGGAACGGTATCGGCAAGCGCGTACCCGGCTGGTATGCAGTGACCGCGCCGCCGACCGTCGTGCGTGGCGTCGTCGTCACCGGTGCACAGGTCAAGGACGGCCAGGATGAAGATGCGCCATCGGGCGTCATGCGTGGCTTCAATGCCGTCACCGGCCAGCTTGCATGGGCCTGGGACATGGGCAACCCGGCAAACAAGAATGGTCCTGCCGAAGGCGAGACCTATACGCGTGGCACGCCGAACAACTGGGCGGCTGGCGTCGCCGATGAGAAACTCGGCTATGTTTACATCCCGACGGGCAATTCCTCGATCGACTATTACGGATCGAACCGCAAGGATTACGAAAACGAATTCTCCACCTCGCTTGTCGCACTCAATGCGGCCACCGGCGATGTCGTATGGCACTTCCAGACCATCCACCACGATGTCTGGGACTACGACCTCGGCAGCCAAGGCACACTGATTGACTTCCCCGGCGCGGACGGAAAGCCGGTTCCGGCCATCCTCCTGCCGACCAAGCAGGGCGATATCTATATTCTTGACCGTGCGACCGGCAAGCCGCTCATTCCGATCGGTGAAGCCAAGGGCCAGAAGGGCGGATCCGTAGAACCGGATTACATTGCAGACAGCCAGCCGACTTCGCTTTGGCATACGCTGCGCAAGGAGCCGCTGGTCGAATCGGACATGTGGGGTTTCACGCCGATCGACCAGATGATGTGCCGCATCCAGTTCCGCAGCGCCAATTACGAAGGCTACCTGACGCCGCCTTCGGCCGACAAGCCATGGATCCAGTATCCCGGCTACAACGGCGGCTCCGACTGGGGTTCGGTTGCCATCGACCCGGTCAACGGCGTCCTCATCGCCAACTACAACGACATCCCGAACCTCAACCAGCTCATCGAACGTCCGGAAGCAGATAAGATGGGCGTACGCCCGATCTATGCGCCAAAGACCGATGCGCCGGCACCGAAGTCGACCGGCGGCGAAGGCGGCGCGTCGATCTATCCGCAGATCAACGCGCCCTATGCGATCAAGGTCAATTCGGGATGGCGTAACTGGGGCACCGGCGTTCCCTGCTCGGCACCTCCTTACGGCGGCATCCGCGCCGTCGACATGAAGACCGGCGAGACCCTGTGGGATGAACCGCTGGGCACCGCCCGCCGCAACGGTCCGTTCGGTATTCCGTCCTACCTGCCGTTCACGATCGGCCTGCCGAACAATGGTGGCTCCGTCATCACCGCAGGCGGCCTGATCTTCATCGGTGCGGCCACGGACAATCTGTTCCGCGCCATCGACGTGAAGACGGGTGAAGTTCTCTGGCAGGACGTTCTTCCCGCCGGCGGCCAGGCAAACCCGATCACCTATGAGGTGGACGGCCAGCAGTATGTGCTGATCGCAGCATCGGGTCATGCCTTCATGGAAACCGGTCGCGGCGACGCACTCGTGGCTTACCGACTGCCCAAATAAGATTGCAAAGGGGCCGGGCCATCCGGCCCCTTTGTCTTGTCAGGACCGACAGAAAACCTCGCAATCGGATTGCGAGAGTTGGCCGGCGATCAAGAACTTCCTTGGCCGGCGCCGCAATAGACCTGTTTTATGGGTGACATCACATGTACAGACTTCGGTTTTGTCAAACCTGCAAAAGCCCATGAAGTCACTGAACCTGAACGCTACACAATATTTCGAGGCTGTCGCCCGCCTTGGCGGCGTCACACGCGCGGCCGAGGAATTGCAGGTTTCCCCGTCAGCGGTGAGCCAGCAGATCAGGCTTCTGGAGCAGCAACTGGGCGTGAAGCTTTTCACGCGCTCCAAACAGGTCCTGTCGCTGACCATCGACGGGGAACGTCTCTACCAGACGACCACGCGCGCGCTGCAATCGATCAAGGATGTGCATGGCGCGATCGTGCGTCAGCGTGAAAATCTCGGCCTCAGCATCCGCGTCAGCCCATCAGTTGGCGAAAAATGGCTGGCGCCCCGGCTCGCCTCGTTCGTCGACAGCCACCCCGACTGGCATATCCGTGTCGACGGCACGCCGAACTTTACCGATTTTGCCAACGAGATCGTCGATCTCGATATCCGCTATGGCCGCGGCAATTGGGACGGTGTCCATGTGGAGCATTTGCTGACGGATTACGTGGTTCCGATGTGTTCACCGGCATACCGGGACAGACTGGCGAAAATCTCATCGGATCCGATCGTCCAGCTTCAGAATGCAAGGCTTGTCGACAGTATCAAGGCCTATGTGCGCTGGGATCAGTGGCTGGAATTCAACCCGATCGAACATGTCGCAATGGCCTATTCGTACCATCTGGAGCGGTCGTCGATGTCCATCGAGGTCGGCAGGCAGGGCGGCGGCCTCATCCTGGAAAGCGCGACCCTTGCCCATGAAGAATTGAAACGCGGAGACCTCGTTCCGCTGTCAGCCGTGTTCTCCGCCATTCCGGTACGTGCCTACTGGATCGTCTGCCCCAGCCGCCACCTGTCGCGCCGGCCCGTGCGAACATTCATAGACTGGCTCTCAGCAGAAGCGCTGGTTCAGCAGGATGAGGTGAAGACGCTGCTGTGCTCAGCGGGCATCTCGATCCAGGCGCCTGATGTGCACAAGGCCTGATCCGTATCGCGGAGGATGCTGGGAGCTTTCAGGCTTCAACAGGAGAGGAATCGAAATCCAACCCGATTGCAGCAGCTGATCCAATGGCAAGGCTGCTGGTTGCCGCTCTCGAACTCATTTCCAACAGGCCATGGCAATGTCGCATCGTCGGCAGTGACGGTATGCGCCGGACATCGGCGGATGCCTGCGGAAACAGATCGACCATGTGGGCCTTGCCTGCCTGATCGTCGTGACCGGTGACGTGGAGGACATTGGCGCTGAATACCACCATGGGATATTCTTTTTTTATCTGACACTGAGTAATTTACACCAAAGGAATTAGTCGATCCGAACCAAGTAACGCTTTGTTTTCTTGGAAATTCCATTGCTTAAATGAATTTTTTAACGCTAAAACAGCAACAATTCACACTCACTTAATTATGCAAGCTTCCGATAAATTAAGCGGAACATGAAAGACTGAGGGCTCTTCGGAGGGATATGAAATCACTCTGCGCATGAATATGAAATTGAATATCAGACAGCGTGCCCAGGTATGATCAATTCGATCCTGACCCTCTTTCGCGTGAGGGGTGACGATCCCACCCTTGCAGTCGCCCAAAAAGCGGCGCTCTCCAAGCAGATCCCGCTCATGTATTTTATCCTTCTGGTAAATACATGGGGCGTGGCCATCACGCATATGCACGTTGCTCCGGCTTTCCTGACGATTGCCGTTCCCACGTTGATGACTGTCGTTTGCAGCATGCGGCTTCTTCAGTGGTGGTATCGAGCTGGCCGCACGGAAACGGATCCGACAAGGGCCATCGCCGATCTGCGTCGGACAAACCGGATTGCCTGGGTGCTTGCAGCCGTATTCGCCACTTGGGGCGTAGCGCTTGCACCTTACGGCGACAGTTTCATGCAAAGCCATGTGGCGTTCTATATGGGCATCACGGTCATTGGCTGCATTTTCTGTCTGACCCACCTCCTGTCTGCCGCGATCGCCGTCACTCTCGTCGTCAACATCGTGTTCATCGCCTATTTCGGGATGACCGGGAATGACATTTTCATCGCGATGGCCGTCGATGTCGGTCTCGTTTCGCTGGCGATGCTGATGGTCCTGTGGGTGCAATATCGGGATTTCACCAACCTGATTGTCTCTCGCAGGGAACTGGAGATGAAAAAGAATGCGCTGGAAAAGCGCGAACTGGATCTGATCGAGGAACAGAAGCAGACGCAGGCTCTGAGCGACGAGAACAAGAAGCTGGCCAATGTCGACAGCCTGACAAGCCTTGCAAACCGTCGGTTTTTCTTTGGCAAACTGGATGAAGCGATTGCCGCCAGCCAAGCGCAGGATGATCCTATCCATGTCGGCATCATCGATCTGGACGGTTTTAAGCCGGTCAATGATGCCTACGGGCATCGGATCGGCGACGAACTCCTGGTTCAGCTGGCTTTTCGCCTTTCGCATATCTGCCGCGGCAAGGCACTTGTGGCCCGCCTCGGCGGCGACGAATTTGCATTTTTACTCTTGGCAAAAAATCACGCCGCGGCTCAGGAACTTGCCGAGGAGATCTGTGAAGCCTGCCGGGAACCGTTTTCGATTGCCAATATAATCGTTCAGATCGGCGCCTCCGTCGGCATTGCAAGCAGCGACCTTTGTGACGATGCTGCAAATCATCTGTATGAGCATGCTGACTTTGCCCTTTATCAGGCAAAACGCGACGCTCCGGGCACTGCCGTCGCATTTTCAGATGAACATCACCGTAGCCTGTCGCGGGTCATGATCATCGAGCAGGCATTGCGTGATAGGTCCATCGATCGTGACATCGCACTGAACTTCCAGCCGATTTTCGACATTCAGCAGCAGTCGGTCACGGCGTTCGAAGCGCTGGCCCGGTGGCAGCACCCCGTGCTTGGCTTTGTATCTCCGGCGGAATTCATTCCAGCGGCAGAACGGCTGGGATACATCAACCATCTCAGTCGTCTGCTTCTCACGAAAGCCCTGCATGAAGCACAGACATGGCCAGACAATATCCGGCTTTCGTTCAATCTCTCGGCCAGAGATCTTTCCTCCAGCGAACACGCCATGCGCCTTCTGGCGATCATCGGCAATAGCGGCATCACACCTACTCGCATCGATCTGGAAATTACCGAAACTGCGATTTTGACAGATCTCATGCGCGCCCAAACGGTTGCGCAGGCATTCATATCGGCAGGTGTCGGCGTGTCTCTGGATGACTTTGGCACCGGATATTCCAGCCTGACGCATCTTCATTCGATGCCGCTGACGAAAATCAAGATCGACCGCAGCTTTGTCACCGGCATCGACCGTGACCCTGCAAGCGCGAAAATCGTCAAATCTCTCATCAGGATGGCGGATGATTTAAATCTCGAATGTATCATCGAGGGTGTCGAAACTGCCGGGGAGATGGATCAGGTTCGTGAACTCGGCGGACGTTTTGTGCAAGGCTACCACATCTCGAAACCGCTCGGCGCAGCAGACGCCCGCAAGCTGGTGCTTGCAACCGGACAATCAAATCATGCCGCAGCACGGTAATGGGCTATCCGGCTATTGGCCACCGTAGATCAATCCACATGATTTACATCTCATCGGCAAACGAACGCATTGGTATTTACGTATTCTACAATGTTGATCGCTAATTTTGCCAAATGTCATTTCGTGGGGGGATGACAGCTCTGATGACAGCACCACGCACGTGCCGTCATCCATAATCAAGGCGCTTCAATGCTTCAGCAGGTCACTGACGACGTTTCCACACAAGGTGATATTGCGGCTTTCGAGCAAGCTATGGCACGCGTCGCGATTTCCGCCGACGGAACGATCTTGCGCACCAACATGCTGTTTCTGGCATTGTTCGATTACCGCGCCTGGGATCTTGCCGGACGCAACCGAAGCATATTCCTCCCTTCAGAGGCCGATCCGAAAACCGAAGATGCAATCCGCCAGGTGCTTGAGGACGGCATCGAATTAAGAGGCGATATCAGAGCTGTCCGGCGCGATGGGGCCGAGCTCATCGTGGAGGCCTTTTTCCATCCGGTAAAGGATGCGACCGGCAATGTGCAAGAGGTCGTCATCTTGATGCGCGACATTACCGAACAGGCGCGACGTTTGGCGGATGAAGGCGGTCAGATCGCCGCGATCAACACCTCGCAGGCGGTCATCCATTTCGCCCTTAACGGCACGGTCATCGATGCCAATCAGCGTTTTCTGCAGGCTATGGGATATAGCCTCGCCGATATCATCGGTCGTCATCACAGCATATTTGTCGATGAGGAAGAGGCCGCATCGGCAGAATATCAGAACTTCTGGCAGGCGCTCGGTGAAGGCCGTTACAATGCCGGAGAGTTTCGTCGGCTTGGCAAGGGTGGGCGCCCGGTCTGGCTGCGCGCCACCTACAGTCCTGTCCTTGATGGCGACGGCCAGCCTTTCAAGGTCGTCAAATACGCAACCGACGTGACAGCGGAAAAGCTCAACCATGCGGACTACGAAGGCCAGATTGCGGCCATTCACAAGTCCCAGAGCGTCGTCACCTTCGACATGGACGGCACGATCCTGGATGCGAACGATAATTTCCTGCAGGCCGTCGGCTACAGCATGGAAGAAATTTCCGGGCGCCACCACCGCATGTTCGTTGACCCCTCCTATGCCCATGGACTGGAATACGAAGTATTCTGGAGCGATCTGGCGGACGGGCGCCATCGGTCGGGTGAGTTCAGGCGTATCGGCAAATCGGGCCGCGATGTATGGTTGCAGGCGACCTACAATCCCGTATTTGATCAGTATGGCAATCCGTTCAAGGTCGTCAAATATGCAACGGTGATCACCCGCGAAAAATTGCGCCAAGCGGATCATCAGGGCCAGATTGCCGCCATGCACAAGTCGCAGAGCGTCATATCCTTTGCACTCGATGGCACGATCATCGACGCCAACGACAACTTTCTCACCCTCACCGGCTACCGTCTGTCCGAGGTCCGCGGCCAGCATCACCGGATGTTCGTACCGGCCGAAGAAAGAGACAGTGCCGACTATCAGGAATTCTGGCGCCGCCTTGGTGCCGGCGAGCACCAAAGCGGCGAGTTCAAACGCATCTGCCGCAATGGCGCCGAAGTCTGGCTGCAGGCCAGCTACAACCCGATCTTCGACATGAACGGCCGGGTGTTCAAGATCGTCAAGAATGCCGTCGACGTCACCGCAGAAAAGCTCCGTCAGGGCGACCACGAAGGCCAGATTGCGGCGATCAGCCGTTCGCAATGCGTCGTCACCTTCGATATGGACGGCATCGTACTCGACGCCAATGACAACTTTCTCGATGCGATGGGCTATGCACTCGACGAAATCGTCGGCCAGCATCACAGCATTCTGGTCGAGCCGAGCTTTGTCGAAAGCGAACAATATCGGCTGTTCTGGAAGAACCTGCGCGACGGGACCTTCCTCTCGTCCAAGTTCCGCCGGACCGGCAAGGATGGAAGAGAGGTCTGGATACAGGCCTCCTACAATCCGATCCTCGATCTCAACGGCAAGCCGTTCAAGATCGTCAAGATCGCCATCGACATCACCGCCGATGTGGCGCTTGCAGCTGATCTTTCGAAGGCACGGCAGGAAGTTCTGCATGACGGCCTGACGGGGTTGCCGAACCGCATGGGTCTTGCCGATTTCATGCGCAAGAGCCTTCAGGCGATCGACGCGAAACTCTCGCTTCTTTACCTCGACCTCGACCATTTCAAACCGATCAACGACACCTTTGGCCATCATGTCGGCGACCACGTGCTTCGCGAGATTGCGGCACGGCTGAAGCTGACGCTGGAGGCAGATCAGATCGTCGCGCGAGTCGGTGGGGACGAGTTCGTCGTCGCGGCGCCTGATCTTACCCGTGAAGAGGCTGCAGCGCTTGCAACCCGGCTTATCAGCGTGGTGAAGGATCCGATCCGCCACGACAGCAGCAGCCTGACCGTGGGGCTTTCCATCGGCATTGCCCAGGCCCCGCACGACGCGCGAACAGAGGATGAGCTTCTACGCTTTGCCGACGTCGCCCTCTATCGCTCGAAAGGCGGCCAGAAGGGCACGTACAGCTTCTTCTCCGATCCCGATGATCAGAGAAAGGAAGAGGATCGCCATCTCTCGCATGAGATGCAGTTCGGCATCAAAGCCAATCAGTTCCGGCTGTTCTTCCAGCCACGCTTCAGAGCGGATGATGGCGTTCTTGACGCTGTCGAAACCCAGGTCGAATGGGATCATCCGGAACGCGGCAACCTGACCGCCGAACACTTCCTTCCTCTGGCGGAAGTGAGCGGGCTTATCGTACCGCTGGGCGACTGGACATTGCGCACAGCCTGCAATGCGGCGCTGGACTGGCCGCTGATTACCGTGTCGGTCGCGGTTTCGCCGGTGCAGTTCATGAGCGGAGACCTCCCCCGCGCCGTCAAGCTGGCGCTGCGTGAAACCGGCCTGCCGGCAAACCGACTTGAGATCCGCGTGGACAAGAGCATCGGGTCCTTCGATATCCCCAATCTGCGAGCAGAACTCGAGGCACTCAAGAAAATCGGCGTTCGCATCGTCGTCGCAGGTCAGCTTGTCGGCGAGGACGCGACAAGCGGTCGCGAATCCTGGCCGGTGGACTACGTTCTCATCGACGACCGGACCAGGGCCAGCCTTGAGCGGCAAAAGCATGAGAGCCTGAAGGAAATCGCCAAGATCGAGGCGGCTCTCGATGTTGCCGATGGCGGCCACTCTTCGTCGGATGCCCGCAAGCGTCTGAGCCTGTGGCTTGATCGAAATGCGAAGCTGCATGCTTTCCTGTCGACGCCGCCGCGCTCGGCCGAAGATGTTCCGGCTCTGCTTCCGAAAAAATCTGCCTAAGGGACTGCAACTTCATGGCTTGCTGCACGCCGTAAAATCCGAGGCACAGCAAAGGCCTGCGGATGTTTATCGCAAGCTTTTTCTCTTCGGTGCGGGCACACATATCGAGCCAGATCAACGACGTCTCGCGCGCCGCTAATCCTTGATGACGAGCATTGGGGTTGCGGATTCGGGATCCTTGATGATCGAGCAATCGATTGAAAACACGTCATGCAGAAGCTCAGGTCGGGCAACCGCATCGGGACGACCGGAGGCCACCAGCTTGCCGCCCTTCATCACCGCAATGTTGTCCGCATAACGAAAGGCCTGATTGAGATCGTGCAGGACGGCGACCACCGTCTTGCCCTGCGCTGCCAGACTGCGCGCAAAGCGCAGAACCTCGACCTGATGGTTGATGTCGAGAAAGGTCGTCGGCTCGTCAAGCAGGATGATCGGCGTCTGCTGCGCGACGATCATGGCGATCCACACCCGCTGGCGCTGGCCGCCCGAGAGATCCGCGACATAGCGGTCAGCGAGTTCGGTCACCTCCAGCTGTGCAAGTGCCGCCTCGATGGCGGCTGTGTCGCCGCCACCCAGACGACCCCAGATATCATTATGAGGACTGCGGCCATAGGCGACCAGCTGGCGCACGGTAATCCCGTCGGGAACCGGCAGAACCTGCGGCAGGAATGCAATGTTTCGGGCCAGCGCCTTGGCGCTGTAATCGCCCATGGGTATTCCGTCGATTGCAATGCTCCCCGTCACGGGAGGCAATATCCGCGTCAGGCTTTTCAGAAGCGTCGATTTTCCGCAGCCATTGGGACCGATAAGCGCGGTGAAGGCGCCTTTCGGAAAATCGAGCGACAGATTTTCGATGATCGGGACGGAGCCATATCGCAGCGTCAGATCAACGACGGAGATGGCGGGGTTCTGCTCCAACCGGTCTTGTGAATGATTGTTTGAAATCTGCATCTATCGAATCCGGAACAGGAGCCAGAGGAAATAAGGCGCGCCGATCACTGCCGTCAGAACGCCGACGGGTATTTCCATCGGCGGCGCAAGACCGCGGCCGAGTGTGTCGGCGAGCACGACGATGATGGCACCGGCAAGTGCCGCGGTCGGGATCAGCGTCAGATGCGCGCCGCCGACCAGCCGTCGGGCAAGATGCGGCGCCATTAGCCCCACGAAGGTGACCGGGCCGATAACCGACACCGAGATGCCGGTCAGCAGAACAGAAAGCGCAATGGCAAACAATCGCACAGGCCTCAACCCTACGCCCAAGCCCGTCGCCGCTTCATCTCCCAGCCCGATGAGATCAAGCGGCTTGGCCAGGAGAAACCCCGCACCGATCAGCGGAACGAGCAGCAGCGATGGCGCAAGATGTGTCCAGCCGCGTGCCCAGAGGCTGCCGGTCAGTGCGAGAAGCGCGGTGTTGATTTCCACCGGATAGGTCAGCAGCAGGAATTCCGTGACGCTGGCAAAGGTCAGGGAAACGGCGACGCCCGACAAGGCGAAGCGAACCGGGGAAAACGCCATTCCACTGTTATAGGCCGTCAGCAGCAAGGCACCGCCGGCGCCGCCAAGGCAGGCGATCAACGGCAACCAGCCCTGCGCGCCTGACTGTACGAGCAACAACACCACCGTTACGGCCAGACCCGCGCCCTGGGTGACACCCAGAATATCCGGCGAAGCCAGCGGATTGCGGATGACGCCCTGTATAAGCGTGCCGGCGGTACCAAGTGCTGCGCCGATGAGGATGGCGATCAGACTGCGCGGCAGACGATGCTGCCAGATCACAAAATCCGCAGCGTCGTGCAACCACGCCATTTTGACGGCAGCAAGCGGCGAGATCATCGTTACGCCGATACAAAGCGCGGCGAGAGAAGACGCTGCGAGCAGGAGTATCAGAGTGGCAATCACCGGCACCGCGCGCATCATCTCTGCCCCCGCGCCATCAGCAGGAAGAAAGGAGCGCCGATCAGCGCCGCGACAGCGCCTGCCGGCGTCTCGGCTGGAAATGCCACGGCCCGGCCAGCGATATCGGCAGCCAGCAACAGGATTGCCCCGACGGCAGCGGTCATCGGAACGAGTGGCCGGTAATCGGCGCCGACGAAGAGCCGTGCGATATTCGGCGCCATCAGGCCGATAAAGCCGATAGGCCCGGCGACAGCGACCGTTGCACCGGTCATGATGCAGCCGGCGACAAAAACGATTGCCCGCAGCAGTTTCAGCCGCACGCCAAGCGCATGCGCCGTCTCATTACCGAGATTGACGAGGTTGAGGCGCGACGCGACGACACTGGCCAGAAACAGTCCGGCAACGAACACCACGGCCATGATCTGCACTTCGGGGAAGCGGATATTGGACAGCGACCCCGCCAGCCAGTTCAGCATGCCCAGCGCCCTCTCCTCAGCCAGAAGCACGAGCAGCCTTGTGAGCCCGCCGCAGAGCGCAGCAACCGTAATGCCGGCCAGAATGAGCCGTCCTTTGGAGGCATCCATGGACCAGGCTGTACCGAGCAGAAAAACGAGAACCCAGGCAAAGGCACCGCCGAGAATGGTGGCGATCAGCGCATCGTGCCCAAAAGGCAGGGCAATCAGGCCGGTCGTCACGAAGGCGAGCCCGAGGCTTGCCCCGCCGGTGACGCCGAGCAGCGTCGGCGATGCCAGCCTGTTGCGCGTGATGCCCTGCATCAGCAGGCCACACAGCGCCAGCGTGCCACCGATCAACGCCGCCGCCAAAGCGCGTGGCAAACGGATATGCGCAACGATCCGTGCTGATGTTCCGGCACCCTGCCCGCCGTTGAAGACACCGGCCCACGCGTCGGCCGGGCTGATCGCGAATGTCGAGAAAGCCGACAGCGACCACCAGAACAGCCCGACGACCAACAGAATGGCCGCCCCGATGGAAACGAGGCGGCGATCAGCGCATGGGATCGGCATCGACATTGCCTTACACCTCAAGCATCATTCGACGGGCGTGAACTTGCCCTGCATGATCGCCAGCGTATCGCTCGCGATCTTTTCCGCCGAAAGAATGCCGCGATTGCGCGCCCAGACATTGGAATCGACGGCGACGACCTTGTCCTTGGAGGCACGCAACACGCTCCACAGGTCTTCCTTGCTCCACTTGTCGACGATGTTGGGATGGCGGTAGTTGCCGACGAACAGCCATTCCGGATCGAGGCTCAACAGCTGTTCGATGCCTGCAAATTCGGTCGGAGCACCCTTGTCGCGCATGGTCGGCACGGTTGCACCGAGGCTGATCAGCACGCTGCCGGCATAGGATTCCGGGCCATGGACGGAAAAGCTGTCTTCGCGGGCCGCACCGAACAGGATCGAGATACCCTTGGGCATCTGGGCGGCGATGCCGGCCATCAGTTCCTTGTGCTTGACAAGACGCGCTTCCATTTCCGGCGCCTTGCCCACTGCCTGTGCGATCAGTGCCGCAGATTTCAGGCTGCCCTGATAATCTTCGCCACGCGAAGACAGCAGAAGCGTCGGCGCAATGGCGCTCAATTCCTTGTAGACGGAGGCGTGCCGGTCGAGATCGGCAATGATAAGGTCAGGCTTGAGACCGGCAATCGCCTCGATGCTCGGCTGGCCGCGGGTGCCGACAGACGTCCAGGTGCCGATGATATCGCGCACTGCCTGCGGCAGGCGCTTGGCATCCTTGTCATCGGCAACACCGACAGGCGCGACACTGACCGCAGCCAGAGCATCTGCGAAGGAGAATTCGAGGACGACGATACGCTTTGGAACGTCAGGGATCGTGATCGTGTTGGTGCCGTCATTGACCGTAATCGGTGCGGCAAAAGCGACCGGTGCGATCAGAGAAAGGCCAAGAGCCAGGCAGGCCAGAATGCGCTTCAACGGAAGTCTCCTGATTAAGCAACAAATTCCTCCCGCACCCGACCTATGAAACTGGCGTATAATCGTCAACTTTAACCGGAGCTGCAAACCGGCTGCGACGACATTCCCACAGGCTCTGTCAGCCTGCCGACAGTTTGGCGCCGTAAAGTCGAGATATCCCGGCGGCGGTGTTGCATCCACTTGCCTTTTTCAGGGACATCGTGCGTCTCTTGATGCGATCTCCTGCAGACCACCGAACCGCGCGGCTTTTACGAGATCGTCAACCGGTTGAACATGGACGCGACGTTCTATGAGAGGAAACAGCGGCTTGCGGCTTTTGCTGGTCGAAGACGACAAGGATCTGGCGCTCTGGTTACAGCGCTCGTTGCAGCAGCGTGGGCTGTTCGTGGAATGGGAAGAGGACGGCATGCAGGCGGATCGCCGCATCGCCGCCGAAACCTTCGACGCCATCATCCTCGATCTGAACCTGCCCATGCTCGGCGGCGCGCGACTGCTCGACAAGATGCGTGACCGTGGCGATGCAACGCCATTGATCATCATCACCGCCAAGGATGACCTGCCCGACCGGATCGCCCTGCTTCATGCCGGCGCAGACGATTTTCTGGCAAAACCCTTCTCGGTGGAAGAATTGGAAGCACGTCTCGTCGCATTGGTGCGGCGCAGCCGCGGGCACGGGCGAGGCGTTTACGATTGCGGTTCGCTGAGCTTCAACCAGTCGCAACAGCTTTTTCTGCTCAACGGAACGCGTCTGGCGCTGAGCGCGCGCGAACACGCGGTGCTCACCATCCTGATCCAGCGCGTCGGCGAGCCGATTTCCAAACAGCAGATTCTCGACCGCCTCATCAGTTCAGACGAGGAGATGCAGCTGGAGACCGTCGAGGTCATGATGTATCGCCTGAGAAAGCGCCTCGAAAATTCCGATGTCCGCATCATTACGCTCCGGGGCCTTGGATATTTTCTCGAGGCGCTCGATGGCCAGGGGTAAGATAAAGGCAGAGGCAAGATCGGCTGGACGGTCTCTGCTGTTCACCGTGACGATGTGGGTTGCGCCTGCACTCGTTGCTCTCGTTGCCGGAACGGCCTTCATCACAGGTTCGACAGCGACCAACCTTGCCGATAGCGCCTATGACAGGTCTATTGCCGGTGCCCTGCGCGCCATCGATCTCAACATTTCCACCGAGAGCGGCGGCATCGGCGTGGAACTGCCCTACCCGCTGTTCGAGGCTTTCGAGGCGACCGCGTCCGGCGCCGTTTATTTCCGTGTCGCGACCGAAGACGGAATGGTGGAGATCGGCGACAGTTTTCTGCCGCGCCCTCGGGATTTTTCCGGCACCGGCTTTCATTTCTACAATGACGAATTCCTTGGCGCGCCGATCCGCATGGGAATTTTCAAACGGAAGCTGAAACAGCCTTTGTATGGCGCGGCGGAACCGCAGACGATCGTCCTGCAGGTTGCCGAAAGCATGCAATCGCGTGACGCGTTCCGGTTCGAGATCATCAAGAGCACGGCTGCCTTGAACCTTGCCTGCGTCTTCGCCGTCATCATTCTTCTGCTTGCCGGCCTCACCCGCGCCCTGTCACCGCTATCTGCCTTGAGGGCCGGGTTCGAACGGCGCGATCCGAACGACCTTTCACCCGTGGATGCTTCAGCACTTCCACGCGAAATCCGTCCGCTGGTCGATACATTCAATCGGCTGCTGGGTCGCCACACGGCGCAGGCCGAAGCACAGCGGCATCTGCTGGATGACGCCTCCCACCAGTTGAGAACACCGATCGCCGTCCTGCGAACGCAGATTGATTACGCGCTTCACACCAGCGCCGCCGAGGAAAGGATCTCCGTTCTTCAGGCCATGCGCAAAATCGTCGAGCGCGCATCGCGCACCACAACGCATTTCCTGACGATGGCGCGCATCCGCAATTTCGCCAGCGACACCGCTCCGGACACGCACAGGCCGGTCGATATCAAGGCATTGCTGACGGAACTCGCGCGTATGCGGCTGGCGGATGCGCGCCGGCAACGCGTTGACCTCGACCTCGATCTTCCCGACCAGGACGTTTACGCAAACGGCTCTGAAATCCTCATATTCGAAGCGCTTAGCAACCTTCTCGACAATGCGATTCGCCATTCTCCCAAGCAGGGAAACATTACCTTCCTGCTTGAGCCTTCAGATGGTCTCCTCCGCATCACCCTGATCGATCAGGGGCCGGGCATGAGCCAGGAGATGATCGACAGGATCGGCGAGCGCCATCTCGACCCGGCCCATCATCGCGAGGGCGCCGGCCTCGGCCTGGCCGTGGTCGTCGAGGTCGCACAGGCGCATGGCGGTGCCCTCACGCTCCGCAACCGGACAGAGGGCGGACTGGAAGCGGCGCTCACACTTCCGTCACCGGCAACTGCGGCAAAAAACCGCACATTGACAGCTTCCTGACAGCCATGATGCGTTATCCGTGCCCAAACTTGTTCAGATCGACGTTCTTTGGGAGGGGGCGGTGAGCATAAGATACCTTATCATCCTGGCCGCCGCCCTGCTCTGTTCGAGCCTTGCCGTCGCGGCCCCCGCCAATCCGGTCTGCATTGTGCCATCGGAACCGGATGGTGCCTTTCAGCTGACATGCGAGCTTGCGAAAGAAGCCATTGCGGCGACAGGCGACCTGCCACAGCCGATAGTGCTCGAGCGCATGCCAGGCGGTGTCGGCGCCATCGCATTCAACGTTTTCACCAGCACGCGCCGAGCAGAGCCGGGCAGCCTCGTGGCGTTTTCCGAAGGCTCGCTCTTCAACATTGCCCGTGGCAAATTCGGTCCGCATGACTGGACCGATGTCAGATGGTTGGCCGTGCTGGGTGTCGATTATGGCGCCGTTGCCGTTCAAGATCAGGCGCCGTGGCGCACGTTGCCGGATCTCGTCGAGGCCATCAGGGCCGCGCCCCGATCGATCGCGATCGGCGGCTCGGGCACGATCAATGGCCGCGACTGGATGCGTGCCGCCAGCCTCGCCAAGCTGGCGGGAGCCGATATCCGCACCATGCGTTTTGTCGCCTTCGAAGGCGGTGGAGACTGTATGGCGGCACTGGTCGGCGGCCATGTGCAGGTCTGCATGAACGATGCGGCGACAACGCAGAAGCGGATCGACCGGGGGCAGCCGGTGCGCCTGCTTGCCGTTTACGCCAGGGATCGGCTCGAAGGGAAACTGAGCGGCGTTCCAACCGCGCGGGAACAGGGGTTCGATATCGTCTGGCCGGTTGTTCGCGGTGTTTATATGGTGTCGGATGTCAGCGACGCGGATTACGCGTTCTGGGCGGATGCCTTCAGGAAGGCCTTGGCGCAGCCGGCTTATCAGAACCTGCTTGCCGACAATTATCTGCAACCGTCCCCCCTCATCGGTGATGAACTCATAAAATTCGTTCGCGAGCACGCGGCATCTGCGGCCAAAGAGCGGGAGCCACTCTAGCCTCACCTGCATCCATCGTCGGCCATCGCGTCGACACCGCCCCCAAATCCAACGAAAGCAACCGAGTATCCACCTGCCTTGGTGGATGCCACAGGAGGTCTTTTGCTTACAGTTCTTGCTTATTCGATGATCGCAACCTTTATGGCGCTCATCATGACCAACCGCATGTCGGCATTGATCGCCCTCATTACCGTTCCGATCGCATTCGCCATCATCGGCGGCTTTGGACCGCAGATCCCGGAGATGGCCATGGCAGGCGTCAAGGGAATTGCTCCGACCGCCGTTCTCCTGCTTTTCGCCATTCTCTATTTCGGACTGATGATCGATCTTGGACTGTTCGATCCGCTGATCCGGGTGGTGGTCCGCATCTGTCACGGTGATCCGCTGCGCATCATCGTCGGCACCGCGATCCTGTCGACGGTGATTTCACTCGACGGTGACGGCTCGACGACATTCCTGCTGGTGGTCAGCGCCATGATGCCGCTTCATCGCCGCATGGGTATCAACCCGCTGATCCTGCCGGCGGTCACGGTTCTGCCGAATGCCATCATCAACATCGCCCCCTGGGGCGGCCCCACCGCCCGCGTCATGGCGTCCCTGAAGGTCGATGCCAGCCAGGTCTTTCTGCCCCTCGTGCCGGCCATCATTCTCACCTGCATTTCAGCCATTCTGATTGCCGCCTATCTGGGCCTCAAGGAGCGCCGCCGGCTTGGTGTGATCACCATGAATGGCGAAGCCGAGGAAGAGGCCCGCAATGCTGCCGACGCGGCCATGCAGGCCGTGGTCTCGCGCACGCCGATGCTGCAGCTTTTCAACGGCTTGCTCACAGTCGCCATTCTCGTGCTGCTCGTCATGGACGTCCTGCCGCTCGGCCTGATTTTCATGGTCGGGTTCGCCATTGCCCTGACCGTCAATTTTCCGGGTATCAACGCACAACGCGAGCGTATCGAGGCGCATGCGGGCAGCGTGCTGATGGTCGTATCGGTGGTGTTTGGCGCCGGTGTCTTCACCGGCATCCTGTCGGGCACCGGCATGACCACGGCGCTTGCCGAAAGCGTCGTCAACGTCATCCCCACCGCTGCCGGCGAATATATTCCGCTGATCACCGCACTGCTGAGCGGGCCATTCACCTTCTTCCTGTCGAATGATGCCTTCTACTTCGGCGTCGTGCCCGTGCTCGCTCACGCCGCCGCCGCTTACGACATCCCGCCGGAAGTCATCGCCCGTGCATCGCTCATCGGCCAGCCGGTGCATATGCTAAGCCCACTTGTGCCGGCCGCCTATGTTCTGACAGGCCTGTCAAAAGTGGAATTCGGCGCGCACCAGCGCTTCACGCTCAAATGGGCAGCCCTTCTGGCGCTGATCATGCTGTTCGGTGCGGTTGTAACCGGCGCAGTGCCTATCTTCTGAGCGCATTCCTGCATCAGGACGGCGATGTCTCTTGAGATGCGGAGGCATCGCCGGATGCAGGTCTTCGGTCATGCCCTCGAAGTAATCAGCGCGGCTTCGCCAATGATCATCACGCCGCTTTACCACAAGCCTGCCAGCCCTCGGCAATTGACAACCGTCCGGCCATCGGACAGTTTGCGGACATGAATGAAATGGCTGACTGGTTGTCGGAAAATAGCCCGATCAGCCGCAAGAACGCGGCTGAGGCGGTATTCGATGAATTGCGCTCTGCAATTGTCTCCGGCCGTATCGAGGTCGGCACACGCCTGCCATCCGAAACGCATCTCGCAAAAAGTTATGGCGTAAGCCGTCCGGTCATCCGCGAGGCGCTGCGATCCCTGCAGACACTCGGCATGACGCAAACACGCACCGGCAGCGGCACGTTCGTGACCACGTCGGCGCCTTCAGCCAATCTCAGCTATAGCGGGTATTCCGCGCGCGACCTCATCGAGGCCCGCCCGTTCATCGAAGTGCCTGCCGCCGGCTGGGCCGCACTGCGCCGCAGCGCGCAGCAGGCAAGCAGCATGTTGCAACTGTGCGACGACATGGACGCCGAGGAAGACCCGCACCGGTGGGTCACGCTCGATTCGGAATTTCACATGCTGCTGGCAAAAGCATCCGGCAATGCCGTCTTCGAAAAGATCGTCACCGACGCCCGCGATGCCCTGATGCAGCAATCGGAACTGGTCAACATGATGGCCAGCCGCCGTCTGGCCTCCAATCGCGAGCATCGGGCCATTGCCATCGCCGTCGATGCAGGCTCGCAAGAGGATGCCTCGCGAGCCATGGAAATTCATCTGGGGCAGGTCAAGCAGGTTGTGACCGATATTATCGGGGCAAACCAGACGCTTCGTTGAGCTTCTCTACAGACGGCTGAACATTGGCCAGAACTTCCGGACGCAAAGCCTTGTCCAGCTGCTCGACGGTCAGATAACCGCGTTCAAGCACAACCTCGACAATCGTTCGACCGGTTGCGAGCGCCTCGCGGGCAACCTCGGTGGCGGCATAATAACCGATCAGCGGATTGAGTGCGGTTGCTAGGCCGAGCGACTGCTCCAGACGCAGGGCCATGATGCCCGGATTGGCCGTGATGCCATCGACGCAGCGTTCTGCGAGTATCCGGCAGGCCGAATCGAGATGGGCAATGCTGTCGCTAAGAGAGCGCACGATCACCGGTTCGAATGCGTTGAGCTGAAGCTGACCGGCTTCAGCCGCCATCGTGATGGTGATGTCATTGCCGATCACCGAGAATGCCACCTGATTGACAACTTCGGGGATCACCGGATTGACCTTGCCCGGCATGATGCTGGATCCCGCCTGCATTGGCGGCAGGTTGATCTCACCGATGCCGGCGCGCGGGCCGGATGACAAGAGACGCAGGTCATTGCAGGTCTTGGAGAGCTTTACGGCGACCCGCTTCAGAACACCGGAGAGATGCACGAATGCGCCCGGATCCTGCGTGGCCTCGATGAGGTCGGCCGCAGTGGTAAGCGGACGGCCTGTCAGGCGGACGAGGTGCTGGCAGGCCAGCGCCGCGTAGCCTGCAGGGGCGTTGAGGCCCGTGCCGATCGCAGTTGCGCCGAGGTTGATCTCGTGCAGCAGCGCTGCGGATTCCAGCAGACGCGCCCGGTCCTCACCAAGCATCACCGCAAACACGCGAAACTCCTGACCAAGCGTCATCGGTACGGCATCCTGCAGCTGCGTGCGGCCGACCTTCAGGATGGCATCGAATTCCTTTGCCTTGCGCTCGAAAGCCGCCTGCAGGAATTCCATCGACGCTGCCAGCTGATCGATGGCTTCGATCGTGCCAACATTGATGGCTGTCGGATAGGCGTCGTTGGTGGATTGGCTGAGGTTGACGTGGTCGTTCGGATGAAGGTGGCCGTAGTCACCCTTGGCGTGACCAAGCAGCTCGAGAGCACGGTTGGCGATGACTTCGTTGGCGTTCATGTTGGTGGATGTGCCGGCCCCGCCCTGAATGACATCGACCACGAACTGATCGTGCAAGGCGCCTGCCCGAATCTCCCGGCATGCGGCCACGATAGCATCGCGGCGCGCTTCATCGAGAAAACCGAGTTCATGATTGGCCTCGGCCGCCGCTTCCTTCACATAGGCCAATCCGCGAATGACATGCGCATACCGGCTGACCGTGATGCCGGTGATCGGAAAGTTGTCGACCGCCCTCGCCGTATGGACACCCCAATAGGCATCCTGTGGAATTTCCTTCGGACCCAGCAGGTCCTTCTCAATGCGTGTTGCCATCTCCGGCATCCTCCACCCTATTTAAATCTGTCATGCTGTATGACAGATTTAAATACCTACTCCTCTCCTTGCAAAACCGTCAAATGAATTTCATCAAACTTGACGAAACCATGATCCTGGCACTATGAAAGCAAAATCTGTATTACAGCATTACAGGCTTCACGACGAAACAAACGCATGATCGAACAACATCCGGCCTCACCGGCAAAGGATGTGGAAGCTCTAGGGAGGAGCGTTTCAGTGGATAAATCGATACAGGCCAAGGCTGAAAAAGGCATCGAGTTTGCCGAGGAGCTTGGTTACCAGAAGGCCCTCAAACCGCGCCAGATCCAGATGATCGCCATTGGCGGCGCCATCGGTACCGGCCTCTTTCTCGGCGCCGGCGGCCGTCTGGCCGCGGCCGGTCCCGCGCTCATCTTCGTTTACGCGATCTGCGGCTTCTTTGCGTTTCTGGTTCTGCGCGCGCTTGGCGAACTGATCATGCACCGCCCGACCTCGGGCTCGTTCGTATCCTACGCCCGTGAATTCTACGGCGAGAAAATGGCCTTCGCCGTCGGCTGGATGTACTGGCTGAACTGGGCGATGACCGCCGTGGCCGATGTCACCGCCGTCGCCCTCTACATGAACTTCTTCAAGCAGTACGTGCCCTTTCTTGTCGGCATCGACCAATGGGTGTTCGCGCTTGTCGCGCTGCTGGTCGTGCTGGCCATGAACATGCTGTCGGTCAAGGTGTTTGGCGAACTGGAATTCTGGTTCAGCCTCATCAAGGTTCTGGCGCTTTCAATCTTCCTGATCGTCGGCGTCTACTTCGTCATCTTCGGCACGCCGATCGAAGGCCATGTCACCGGCTTCAGCGTCATCACCGACAATGGCGGTTTTCTGCCCAACGGCATATTGCCCGCCTTCGTGATCATTCAGGGCGTGATCTTCGCCTATGCCTCGATCGAGCTGATCGGCACCACTGCCGGCGAAACCGAAGATCCGCGCAAGATCATGCCGCGCGCCATCCGCACCGTCGTCGCACGCCTGCTGGTGTTTTACGTCGGCTCGGTCGTGCTGCTTTCGCTGCTCCTGCCCTATAGCGCCTACAAGGCAGGCGAGAGCCCGTTCGTGACGTTCTTCGGCGCGATCGGCATTCAGGGCGCCGATGTCATCATGAACCTCGTGGTGCTGACGGCCGTCCTTTCGTCACTCAATGCCGGCCTCTATTCGACCGGACGCATCCTGCATTCGATGGCCGTGTCCGGCTCCGCTCCGGCGGCACTTGCCAAGATGAACAAGGCCGGCGTGCCTTATCGCGGCATCGCTGTCACCGCTGCAGTGACGGCCATCGGCATCGTCCTCAATGCCATCGTGCCCGCAATGGCTTTCGAGATCGCGCTTAACCTTGCGGCACTGGGCATCATCAGCGCCTGGGCCGTGATCGTGTTGTGCCAACTGAAGCTCTGGAGCCTTGCAAAGAAGGGCAAGATGCAGCGGCCGGATTTTGCCATGTTCGGCGCCCCCTATACCGGCATCATCACGCTTGTCTTCCTGTTCAGCGTGCTGGTGCTGATGGCACTGGATTATCCGGTCGGCAGCTGGACGATGGGCTCGCTGATCATAATCATCCCGGCCCTGATCATCGGCTGGTATCTGGCGCGTGACCGCATTACAGCAGTCGCAGCCGAAAACGCCGCCAAACAGACGGCCGTGACAGATGGGACCGCATTGTGATCGCATTCGAGAAAAAGCCGTTGGTGGCGATTGTCACCACCGGCGGCACCATTGCCAGCCAGCGGGACTCGGACGGCGTCAGCCGCCCGAGCCTCGATGGCGACAGCCTCATCGGCCTGATCCCGGATGCGGGCGTCGATCTGAAAGTCATCGATCTGATGGCAAAGGATTCGGCCAGCCTGACGCTTGCCGACATGCAGGCAATCAGCAATGCCGTCGGCCTGCTGATCAGGGACCCGCTCATCGATGGCATCGTCGTTCTGCATGGAACCGACGCCATGGAAGAGACGGCGCTGCTTTTGCAATTGCAGCACCAGTTGACCAAGCCGGTCGTTCTGACCGGCGCGCAGTTTACGGCCGATGACGAGCGCACGGACGGCCCGGCCAATCTGGCAGCAGCCGTGCGTGCCGCTGTCGATCATCCCAACACCAGACGCGGCGTGCTGGTCTGCTTTGGCGGAAAGATTCATCCGGCCTGGGGGCTTTACAAGCACGCCACCGATAACGGCGACGCCTTCCGGCAATCGATGCCGGTGCAAAACCCCATACTGCATCTGCCGGCAGATGTGAGCGCGGTACGGATCGATATCATCACCGTCTATCCGGGTGGTGACGGCACGTTTCTGGACCACAGCCTGGCAACGGGTGCGAAAGGCATCGTTCTGGCAGCACTGGGTTCCGGCAATGCCACATCGTCGGTGGTTGAAGCCTCAAAACGGTGCATTGCAAAACAGATCCCCGTCGTGACATCGAGCCGTGTTCCGCAGGGCGGGCTGACATCGACCTATGGCGGCGGCGGCGGCGGCCATGATCTTGCCCAGGCGGGTGCGGTGCTGTCGCACAATCTGCGCCCCGGTCAGGCGAGAATACTGCTCGCCAGCCTTGTTGCGGCAGGCGCGACCGGCGAGACCATCAGCGAAGCGTTTGCGCAGTCTGTCGCGTAACGCTTCATCTGGTACCGCTGCATGAAACTGAACGGGAATTTACCATTGGCAAGGCAAGCATAAGTTAGATTTATCCGCCGCTTGCTTCGCCGCACTCCGGCGCCTATCTCTGGCACTCCCTTATACAATCCGGAGTGTTTTCTTGGCCGCCTCCCCGAAATCGCCTTTCGCCAACCTTCCTGTCGCCCCCATCGCGCCAAAGAAGTCTGTCAGCGACACCCATCACGGCATTACCCGCACCGACGATTATGCCTGGCTGCGCGCCGACAACTGGCAGGCGATGTTCAAGGATCCGAGCCTGCTGGATCCGGAAATCCGCAAGCACCTCGAGGCCGAAAACACCTATATGGAAGCGGCACTCGGCGACACCGCCGATCTGCAGAAGGCCCTGTTTGCCGAAATGCGCGGCCGCATCAAGGAAGACGACAGTTCCGTACCGATGAAGGACGGACCGTTTGCCTATGGCTCGCTGTTCGTTACCGGCGGCGAGCAGCCGCACTATTTCCGCACGCCCCGCGATGGCGGTGAAAAGCAGACACTGCTTGATGGCGACAAGGAAGCGGCGAACAAGGATTATTTCCGCCTCGCCGGCATTGACCACACGACCGATCACGCCAGAGGTATCTGGGGTTACGACGACAAGGGTTCCGAATATTTCACCCTGCGCATCCGCGACCTTGGCACCGGTGAAGATCTGGACGACGTCATCGAAAACACGGCAGGCGGTGGCGTCTGGGCTCCCGATGGCAAGAGCTTCTTCTACACGCTGCAGGACGAGAACCACCGTCCGTCAAAAGTGTTTCACCATATCGTCGGCCAGAA
Organism: Neorhizobium sp. BT27B; assembly: GCF_050455485.1. Taxonomy (NCBI): domain Bacteria; kingdom Pseudomonadati; phylum Pseudomonadota; class Alphaproteobacteria; order Hyphomicrobiales; family Rhizobiaceae; genus Neorhizobium; species Neorhizobium sp. BT27B. The sequence continues at coordinate 61,335 of NZ_JBCIYT010000005.1, forward strand.
ACAGTCGGAAGACCGGCTGGTGTTCGAAGAGAAGGATCCCGGCTTTTTCATGGGCGTCGGCGGATCGCTGCTCGACGACTTCATCTATATCGACATCCACGACCATGAAACGTCCGAATACCGGCTGATCCCGACCTCCGATTTGACCGCCGAGCCAAAGCTGGTGGCGGAACGCGAAGAAGGTATCGAATATTCGATGACCGAAGGCGGTGACGTCTTCTACATCCTCACCAATGACGGTGACGCCAAGGATTTCAAGATCGTCGAGGCTCCGGCTTCCGAACCTGTCAAGGCCAACTGGAAGGAAGTCGTGCCGCATGAGCCGGGCCGGCTGATCATTTCGCATATGGCCTATGCACGCCATCTGATCTGGTTGCAGCGCATGCAGGGCCTGCCGCAGATCGTCATCCGCGACCGTATCTCTGGCGAAGAACATGCGATCGCCTTCGACGAGGAAGCCTATTCGCTCGGCCTGTCCGGTGCGGCCGAATACGAAACAGACACGATCCGTTTCTCCTATTCGTCGATGACGACGCCGACGCAGCTGTTTGACTACAACATGGTCACGCGTGAGCGCACGCTGCTGAAGACCCAGGAAATTCCGTCCGGTCACAACCCGGATGACTATGTCACCCGTCGTGTCATGGCACCCGCCCATGACGGCGAACTGGTGCCGGTTTCGCTTCTCTACAAGAAGGGCACGCCGCTCGACGGTTCATCGCCCTGCCTGCTTTACGGTTACGGCGCCTATGGCATGACCATCCCGGCCTCGTTCTCGACCAATGCCCTGTCGCTCGCCGACCGTGGCATCGTCTACGCCATCGCCCATATCCGCGGCGGCAAGGACAAGGGTTTTGCCTGGTACGAAGACGGCAAGATGGAGAACAAGCAGAACACCTTCAAGGACTTCATTGCCGCCGCCGATCATCTCGTGGCGACCGGGTTCACGGCCTATGACCGGATTATCGCGGAAGGTGGCTCTGCCGGCGGCATGCTGATGGGCGCAATCGCCAACATGGCACCGGAAAAGTTCGCCGGTATCATCGCCGCCGTGCCTTTCGTTGACGTTCTGACCACGATGCTCGACGACACACTGCCGCTGACCCCACCGGAATGGCCTGAATGGGGCAACCCGATCGATTCGGAAGAGGAATACCGCTGGATCGCGGCCTATTCGCCTTACGACAACGTCACCGGCCGCGCCTACCCGCCGATTCTGGCCATCTCCGGCCTCACCGATCCGCGCGTGACCTACTGGGAACCGACCAAATGGGTGGCGAAGCTGCGGGAAAACACGACCGGAACGGCGCCGATCCTGCTTAAAACCAACATGGCAGCCGGCCATGGCGGCAAATCGGGACGATTCCAGCGACTGGAAGAAATCGCCTTCGAATATGCATTCGCCATCAAGGTCGCCGGCAAGATGTAAGTTCATGGTTTTGGTGCGGCCGCCTGCCCTTTGGGCGGCTGCATCAGCTTGCCGATCTTTTCACGACGCTTTTTCTAATTTGTGCGCCGCACAATAATTCTTTTGAAACCATTCAAAAATCCGGAAAAACGGCGTAAAGCAGCGGTTTTTCATTTTCGCATCCGCTAAAACGCAAGCTCCGCGCAAGGTTCCCTTGTTAACTATTGGTTAACGGAACCAGAAACGGAACAGACCGCATGAAAATAGACAGCGGACTGAGCGGATATGGCTACTCCCATCGGTCATACGAGATTGACCGAACGACCGAGGAAGTCCCGCAGCGAGAAGTCGAAGCACGCCAACGCTCTGCATTTGCACTGACGGGCAGCAGTACACTTCTGTCGAGCTCTCTTGCCAGCGCACTGTGGGCTGTCGAAGGAAGCAGCGAATACGATGACGACAGCGATACTCCTCTCATGCAGACGGCCGCTCCGTCGATTGAATGGGTAGAGGGCGCCTATCAGGAATTCTCCGACTACAATTGATTTCGGTCGGATTGACAAGACTCACGAGGGCGAAGGTGTGTTGCGATTGGCGGATCGCAGCACACCTTTTCTTTTTGCCTCACGCCTGCGGCGACACTTCCACGGTCACATGGGATAGCCCCTCCATCGCCTTCAGCTTTTCCTTGTAAAAAGCCGGAGCGCGCGGGTTTTCCGCGGAGATTGCGATGATCGCGGCATGGTGACCGGGGCCAACCTGCCAGATATGCAGATCGGTGACACGATCACCTTCGTTCTCCATCCGTGTGCGGATTTCCTTCGACATCGCCTTTGCTTGCGGAAGCGCATCGAGAAGCACGCCGGACGTCACGCGCACCAGCCCCCACGACCAGCGGGCAATGACCAGACCACCGACGACACCCATGATCGGGTCGAGCCATGTCCAGCCGTAAAGATTGCCAAGGGCCAGCGCCACGATTGCCAGAACCGAGGTGAGCGCATCCGCCAGCACATGCAGATAGGCAGCGCGCAGATTGTTGTCCTTGCCGGCGTGAGCAACATGCCCATGATGCTGATGAGCATGCCCGTGATCATGGTGGTGGTCATGCGCATGATCGTGATCGTGATCGTGATCGTGATCGTGGAGATGCGCATCGCCGTGATGGTGGCCATGATGCGCGTGATCATCCTTCAGCAACCACGCACTGACAAGATTGACGCCCAGACCAAGCGTGGCGACCAGAATGGCCTGACTGAAATCGATGGCGACCGGATTGGCGAGGCGCAGCACGCTTTCCCAGGCGATCAACAGCGCTATCAGGCCCAGTACGATGGCGCTGGCAAAACCGGCCAGGTCCCCGAGTTTGCCGGTGCCGAAGGTGAAATCGCGGTTGCGCGCCTGTTTTCGCGCCACGAGATAAGCGACGGCGGCAATTAGCATGGCGCCAGCATGCGTGGACATATGCCAGCCATCGGCCAGCAGCGCCATCGAACCATAAATCGTGCCGGCGATGATTTCCGCCACCATCATTGCCGTGGTGAGTGCGATGACCGCCCACACACGTCGCTCGTTGCGATCATGATCGCGACCGAGAAAGACGTGCTCGTGTTCCATTGCGTCCGTCGATAGGGACATGGCATTTTCCTTTTGCCTGAATAGCTGCGCCGCCGTCGAATTCCGTAATTTTCAGCGAATGTAGGTTCTGAGCGCTTCCGCCAGTTCATCAACGGCGGCGGCACGCTCCTTTTCGCTTTCGGCATGCAGGACGTGTTCGCGCAGATGATCTTCCATCACCTCGCCGGTCAGGCCCGAAAGGGCACCACGGATCGATGCCAGTTGCTGCAGGATCTGTCCGCAAGGAGCTTCCGCCTCAAGCGCCCGCTCGACGGCCTCCATCTGTCCCTTCATGCGCCGTACCCGCGCCAAAAGCTTTGCCTGTTCCCGAATGGTGTGCGACATGATGGCCTCATTACTATAGGGGGCTACCCTATATTGACAGTCGAACAGATGCAAGAAGGGCGCCGCTTGGCGCCCTTGCAGGGAAATCGTCAGAGATTGCTCAATGTCGTCAGCAGGACAGCCGCCAGTGTAATGCCACCGACCAGCAGCAGCGCGCGCACTCTTGCTCACACGAGACGGAAGGCGGGGCGATCAGACGATAGCCGATTGCGGCTGCCGACATTGAGTGCAGCTTGTTCAGCGCCGGAAGCGATTGCACCATCGGGCAGGCAGCAGACGGCGCCCGGCTGGTGATCACTTTCAAACATTGCAAAATGCACGGCCGAAGCCCGATCGCGAAAAATGCCGCCGACCAGTCCGTCCCGGTCCTGCACGATCCAGCACCCTTTCTTGTCGCGACCGACTGTGAAGCGGACGCCCGAAAATGTGGCCGGATTGTCATGCATCATTGCTTTGCCCATGGGAGAAGTTCCTTCCTGAAAAGGCATTCGGTTAAGGTGTTTCAAACAGTCGGCGTCGCTTTCGGACCCGATTGAACGCGCGGCGCTCTATTGCATCGAATGCAGAACCGCTGTGGCGAGGCCGGTCACGATCAGCACGACCGCGAGGCGCACAAACGCCTGCCAGTCGGTCTGACGGGCGGCCTCATCGGCAATCACAGCCGGAGCCCGACGGACAACATCACGACTCACGACCGGCGCAAGACGACGGCGCTGGTGATGGGGACGGGCCAGCTGATGGGAAAGCATTTTGCTGTTCATCGTTTCATACTCCATGTCCTGCACACCCTTTCAAAAATCCTGCAATTCGGCTTGCCTATGCATTTGCTGCGGTGTGCAGTCTGGAAGGTATGCGCCCAGTCATATGTTTTCGATTGGAGGGTCGCTGCGAAGATGTTGGCGTTTCATAGGAATGCGGGCAAACGCGATCGAGCCGGCCATTTGCCTCGCGTTCGGCTCAGGCAACGACCGGCGATCTGCATTCCTCGACAGGTGCTTCATGGCTGGCCAGCAACCGTTGCAACGCATCGCGCATCTCGGCGTCGATCCCGACCAGCGGCAGCCGCACGGCATCGGCACTGCCCCAGAGAATGGCACCGGCCGCCTTTATGGCGGACGCATCCCACTGGCCGCCGGTCGCCAGTAGCAGCGCCGCCATCTGCTGCGCGAACCGGGCGGACGCACCGGGAAATCCACGCCCCATTGCCGCCAGCAGAAAGGGGAACAGATTGCCGGCGGGCGACACGACACCATGCCCACCACAGGCGAGAAACGCGGGCACATCGACCTCGTCGCCGCAATAATGATGATACCGACGGCGCAAAACGGGATCGAGATGCACAAATGCCAAAAGACGCCCCGCGCCGTGGCGAATACCAACAATATTCTCCACGTCCATCAGCGCCGAGAGGAGCGTCGCCCCGCCTTCGATGACTGTCCGCTGCGGATCGTCATCGATGATGATCGGCAAGTGGGTGGCATCGGCAATGCTGCGCAAGTGATTGGCGACACCGGCCTTGGTCGGTTTTGAATAATAGGGAACGGTAACGAGCAGGCCATCGGCGCCGAGCTGTTGCGCGCGCTGCGTCAGTGCGATGCTGCGCGCAGTGCCGTAAGTACCGGTGGCAGCGATTACGGCAAGACGGCCTCCGGCTTGCTCTAGGCAGGTCGAAAGCACGATATCGCGCTCGGCATCAGTCAGCGAATATCCCTCACCGGTCACATCACAGACGATGACACCATCTACGCCCGCAAGCACCTGCCGGTCGATCGCGGTCATCAAACCGGCACGGTCAATCCCGGCACCATCGAATGGCGTTGCCAGCGCCGTCGCCGTTCTGATATTCGATAATCGCCCGCGCATCCGCATCTCCCGCTCCTGTTCAAGCGGCACGGCATAATCCTCATCCACATAGGAAAGCGAGACCATGTGGCAGAGAGCCGCATAGTTTTCCCATAGCCATCATGGGTCTTTGCAACCTCAAGACTGGGCGAAATAACCGGCATCTTTCCAGTCGAGATTGAGCGACGTCTTGCCTATGCCGGGATTGAATGTGTTGGTCGGATCAAGCTCGCGGTAGAATGCTTTCAGGCTTTCGGCCGCCTCATAAAGATGGCCAACATTGTGCTCGGCCGGATATTTGGCACCCCGCGCTTCCAGCAACGCCAGGATCTCGTGCTTGATCGCGTCGCAATCCTCGCCCTTTTTCACAAGATATTCCTGATGCAGGACGTGGCAGAAGAAGTGGCCGCAATACATGGTGAATTCGATCTTTTGCGAAATCTCCGACGGCAGTATCTCGAACCAGTCGAGCGTATTGCGCGGCAGCGCGATATCGAGCGCGACGATATCCTCCACCGTTTTTGGATGTACGGCACGATAGCGCACAATGGCGCCACCGACGGAGAAGCGGTTGAGCAGCGCCGCCTTGCCTTCCTTCTCGTCGCATTCGAAATAATCGCCGTTTGCCGAGGGAAAACGGGCGGCGAGATAGGCGCGCGCCTCGTCGATACCGGCATCGCCCATCTTCAGCAGGAGATGATGTTCGTAGCGGTCACGATAATCGTTCATGCGGCGCGGCAGATGGTTGGGCATTCGGTCGAAAACGAATTGCAGGATCCGGTCACTGACGGTACCGCCGAACCCGAGCTTTTCCGTCACGCCATCGAACCGGCTTTTCCACGCGAAGGCCAGCGGCACCTTGTCCGTGCCAAAGGCCTGAATATAGAGGAACAGATCCTTGCCGTAACGCCCGCTGGCATCATAGGCGGAACGGTGCATGTATTCACCGGCAATCGGCAGGTTTGCAAAACCTCCCAGAATGTCACGCCGGATGGTTTCGAGTTCGGCCGGATCGTTGCTGCCGATATAGAAGACCTGCGTCTCCTCTTCGGCAGCAAACGTATCGAGCCGCAGCGCAAAGACGGCCAGCTTGCCAGCCGAACCGGAAGCCTCGTAGAGACGCCGCGGATCGGCATTGAAGCGCGCCGGCGTGTCTGCCGAGATGTCGCGCACATGGTCGCAATATTCATGATCGGAGGCATGCAGGTTCGAGACCTCGACGATATCGCTTTCGTCGAACCGACCCTCGTCAAGCCGCCGCAGAATATCTTCAGGAGCTTCGCCCAGCGATATGCCGAGATTGTTGACCAGATGCAGTTCGCCATTCGCATCGACGCGGGCATAAAGCGCGAACTGCGTGAAGGCGGGACCGCGCCGGATAAGCGCACCACCGGAATTGTTGCACACGCCGCCGGTCACGGAGGCGCCGATGCAACTGGAACCGATCACCGAATGCGGCTCGCGACCGATCGGCCTCAGCGCCTTTTCCAGCTGGTCGAGCGTGACGCCCGGATGCGAAACCACCTGCTCTCCGCCATTGACGAGATCAAGCCGGCGAAGACGCAGCGTGTTGATGACCACGACCGGGCGGCCATACCCTTCCGGCACCGGTGTCGATCCGCCGGTCAAACCGGTATTGGCCGCCTGCATGATGATCACGACACCGGCCTGATGGCAGGCCTGCAAGGCCCGCCACATTTCCACCAGCGTGCCCGGCCGCACCACCGCGAAGGCGCCTCCTCCCCCGTAACGATAACCCTGCCGGAAACGCCGGGTTGCGGTGTCACCCGTCAGGCAATGCCGCTTTCCGACGGCATCGCGCAGTTTTTCAAGAAGATCATCCATCCGTTTCGGGCCTCCACCCCAGCACAGCGCGTGGCCTAATAACTGCTTACCATCGGCTGCGAAGCGTCCCCATCCTTGTAGCGGTTGGCGAGCGAGGTGAGGCTCGTCAGAAGAACCGTCAGATCGGCACCGACGGCCACGAAGGACGCTCCCTTTGCGATAAAGCGCCGGTTGAGTTCTTCATCGAAGGTGAGAATACCGGCCGGCTTGCCGGCGGCGATGATGGTTTCGATGGCCGCATCGATCGCCGACAGGACCTCGTCGCTTTTCAGCGGATAACCCATATCGGCGGAAAGATCGGCCGGGCCGATGAAGACACCATCGACACCATCGGTTCTGGCGATCGCCTCCAGGTTTTCCAGCGCCTCCTTCGTTTCCACCTGCACCAGCAGGCAAATTTCGTCGCTCGCCTTTGCGGCATAATCGGCAATCGTGCCGTAACGCGAGGCGCGGGCAACGATCGCTCCCATGCCGCGGTCGCCATTGGGAGGATAACGCACGGAGCGCACGCATTCCGCTGCCTCTTCCGGCGTGTTCACCATCGGGATCAGCAGTGTGCGGGCGCCGATATCGAGCAGTTGCTTGATCATCCACTTCGAACCGACCGGCGGCCGCACAACCGGCTCGACGGGCAAGCCATCGAGAACCTGCAACTGCCGCATGATGCTGCGCAGGTCGTTCGGCCCGTGTTCGCCATCGATCACCAGCCAGTCGAAACCGGTGCGTCCGACGATATCGGCAACCGTGGCCTCCCCGGTGGAAAGCCAAAGTCCGAACTGTTTCTGATGCTTGCCAATCGCTGTCTTGAACCCATTCTCGGTCATGTCGCTCCCATCAACTCCTCGAAATGCTGTTCATTCAACGCCTGAAAAGGCGATTTCTCAAGCCACGCCCAAGCCGATAATCGGCGGCTTGAACACGATCGTCTTCGGTCCCGAAACGCCGCCGTTTGCCATCGCATCGGTGATCAGTCTCGCCGCCGCCTCGCCCATCGCCCGCCTGGGCGATTTGCTCGTGGCGATCGGTGCCGGCAAACTATCCGTCAGATCCAGCCCGTTAAAGCCGGCAAGCACGATCTGCGATGGAACGGCAATGCCATGCTCCATGCACGCGAAAAGCCCGCCGGCCGCCATGTCATCATTGGAATAATAGATACAATCGATATCCGGTTTTGCCGCGATGAGGCGCGTCGTCAGCCGCTTGCCGAGTGCGATGGAGGAAAAGTCGTCATCGAGCTGCTCGGCGGCAAAAGCCAGACCCTGCGCTGCCAGAACCTTGGCAAAGGCCGATTTACGCTTCACCGCCCGCAGATCCTTTTCAAGCGCACTGCCGACATAGGCAATCTTTTTGCGCCCGGCTGCCAGAAGCGCCACGGCCATGTCGCGGCCGGCATCCCCATGCGACAGGCCGACATTAAAATCCACCGGCGTGCCATCGAGATCCATCAGCTGGATAACCGGGATATCGGCCAGTTTCAGCATACGCACGGTCTCTTCCGGCTGGTCGAGACCGGTCACGATGATCGCTGAGGGCTGCCACGACAACATGTCGCGAATGATGTCGCGCTCCTTGTCGGTGTCATAATCGGAAATGCCGAATACCGCCTGCATGCCCGAGCCTTCCAGCCCGGTGGTGATCCCGGAAAGCACTTCGGGGAACACGGTATTGGACATGCTCGGCACAACCACGGCGACAAGATTGGTGCGCTGGGAAGACAGGGAAAGCGCCAGCCGGTTGCCGACATAACTCAAGCTTTTCGCCGCCTGCCGCACACGTTCACCCGTTTCCGGCGCAACGTCGGAGGCGCCGCGCAGCGCCCGCGACGCCGTCATCTTGCTGACGCCGGCAAGAGCTGCAACTTCTTCCAGAGTGGATCTGCGCATGCCGGAAAGATCCTCGAAATTGTAGAGGCCGCGCGTCGGCGGCACAAACAGTCATAGGACTTTTATGCGCTGGAGAAAACTCTCTCCACTTGACATAAATGCACAAAATCGCCCATGTTACCGATACCGGTACCGTTATCATGGTGCCTGAACTTGTGTGGCTCCTGGGGAGGATACGCCGTGCAGGATGCTGGAAAGACGACATTTCCCGCCGGTCATTTGAATGGCTCGCGGCATCATCTTTTAGTTTCAAAATACCATGTCAGAGCCGGCGACAGCGTCGGTCCTGTCGATAATGCATCCAGACCACCACCATCATCCGCGCCGGCAATATCAAACTTATGTTCGATTGCGGGCTTGGCCAAATCGTTGCAAGCTGGCCCGATCCAGAAGTTGCATGGAGCGTGTGGAATGCAGCAATAGTCATCCGGCGGTTCGAAGTGAGGAGCGAACCATCGGACGGAAATATCAACGGCGTCACTGGGAGGAGAAGCCGGAATGCATGTGATGATTTTGGGTGCGGCAGGCATGGTCGGCCGCAAGTTGGTCGACAGGATAGCCGCCAGTCCGCAGGTGCTGGGTGCAGAGATCAGCCGGCTGACGCTTGTGGATGCCTTTCAGCCGCCGGTTCCGACCAGCCTACAGTCGATCACCACGGTGCAGACCGCCGATCTCGCCGATGCGACGATTGCCCCGACACTGATCGCCACACGCCCGGACCTGATCTTTCATCTCGCCGCCATCGTCTCGGGCGAAGCGGAAGCCGATTTCGACAAAGGTTATTCCGTCAATCTCGATGGCACACGCGCCCTGTTCGAAGCGATCCGCCATGAAGGTTTGAAACAGCCTTATGTGCCGCGTTTCGTCTTCGCCTCATCGATTGCCGTATTCGGCACACCTTTCCCCGACATCATCCCCGACGAGTTTTTCACCACGCCGCTGACCAGTTACGGCACACAGAAGGCGATCGCCGAACTGCTGCTCGCCGACTATTCGCGCCGTGGCATTTTCGACGGCATCGGCATTCGCCTGCCGACCATCTGCGTGCGGCCGGGCGCGCCGAACAAGGCGGCATCGGGCTTCTTTTCCAATATTCTGCGCGAGCCGCTGGTCGGCCAGCCGGCAATCCTGCCGGTCAGTGATCAGGTGCGTCACTGGTTTGCCAGCCCGCGCGCGGCTGTCGGCTTTTTCGTGCATGCGGCAACCATCGACACCGCCAAAATCGGCCCACGGCGAAACCTCACCATGCCGGGCCTTTCCGCTCTCGTGGCCGATGAGATCGAGGCGCTGCGCCGCTTTGCTGGCGACAAGGCGGTGGCGCTGATCCGCCGCGAACCGGATCCGGTTATCGAGCGCATCGTCGCCGGATGGGCGACGCAATTCGATGCTCGGCGGGCTTCGAGCCTCGGCTTCAAGGCGGAGGCGAGTTTCGACGAGATCGTGCAGGCGCATATCGAAGACGAACTGGAAGGCAGAGTTTTATGACGGCAGGGAATAAAAGCGGACAGATTGCGTTGGTAACGGGTGGCGGGACCGGTGTCGGGCGCGCCATTGCCAAGGCGCTCGGCGATGCCGGCTACAAGGTGGTCATCTCCGGCCGGCGCGAGGACGTGCTCAAATCCGCCGCGACGGAACTGGCAAACGAAACGGGCGCCGAGTTCATAGCAGTCACCGCCGACGTCGGAGATCCCAACTCGGTGCGGACCCTGTTCGACAGGATTTCGAACATCTATGGCAGGCTCGACCTTCTGGTGAACAATGCCGGCATCAACGTGCCCAACGTGCCCATGGAGGAACTGTCCTTCGAGGACTGGAACGCCATCGTCGCTGCCAACCTCACCGGGGCATTTCTTTGCACCCAGCAGGCGTTCCGGCTGATGAAGGCGCAGGCGCCGCGCGGCGGCCGTATCATCAACAACGGCTCGATCTCGGCCACCGCGCCGCGCCCCAATACAGCCCCCTATACGGCCACCAAACACGCCATCACCGGGCTGACCAAATCGACCGCCCTCGATGGCCGCCATTTCGACATCGCCTGCGGCCAGATCGATATCGGCAATGCCTCGACGGAGATGACCCGAAAAATGGCGAAGGGTGTGATGCAGGCAAACGGCGATATCGCCGTCGAGCCGACCATCGATGCCAGCCATATCGCCAATGCCGTCGTCTACATGGCAAGCCTGCCGCTCGAAGCCAATGTGCTGACGATGACCGTGATGGCGACAAAGATGCCGTTTGTCGGGCGCGGCTGAACCACAGTCGACCGATCGCATACGCAGAGACTAGAGACGGGACTTCATAACATACCCAGGGAGGGAGCATGGCAGACGTTCAATTCACCGATGTCCGCAAATCGTTCGGCGCATTTCCGGTCATCAAGGGTGTGGACATCGAGATCGCCGATGGCGAATTCGTCATCCTCGTCGGCCCCTCCGGCTGCGGAAAATCCACTCTGCTGCGCATGCTGGCAGGGCTTGAAAACATTTCCGGCGGCCAGATCAGCATCGGCGGCAAGGTGGTCAACACGCTGCCGCCCAAGGAACGCGACATCGCCATGGTGTTCCAGAACTACGCGCTCTATCCGCATATGACGGTGGAGCAGAACATGGCGTTTTCGCTGATGCTCAACAAGGCGCCGAAGGCGGAGGCCGACAAACGCGTCAAATATGCCGCCGGCATTCTGGGCCTCGACAAGCTGCTGGAGCGCTATCCGCGCCAGTTGTCCGGCGGCCAGCGCCAGCGTGTCGCCATGGGCCGCGCCATCGTGCGTGATCCAAAAGTGTTTCTGTTCGACGAACCGCTCTCCAACCTCGACGCCAAACTGCGCGTCGCCATGCGCGCCGAAATCAAGGAACTGCACCAGCGGCTGAAGACCACCACGGTCTATGTCACCCACGACCAGATCGAGGCGATGACCATGGCGGACAAGATCGTCGTCATGCATGACGGCGTGGTCGAGCAGATCGGCAGCCCGCTCGATCTGTATGACCAGCCGGCCAACCTGTTCGTTGCCGGCTTCATCGGCTCGCCGGCCATGAACATGATCAAGGGCAAGCTCGACCCGCAGGATCGCAGCCGCTTCATCGCCACCGACGGCACCGTTCTGCCGGTTGCCAACGCACCGGCCGAAGCGCTCGGCCGCGACCTGATCTACGGCCTGCGCCCGGAATATATAGCGCTCGATGCAAACGGCATCCCGGTCGAGATCGTGGTGATCGAACCGACCGGTTATGAGACGCATCTCATCGTGCGGCTGGGCGGCACGGAAGCCAATTGCGTGTTTCGCGAACGTGTCGGCGCCAAGCCGGGCGAAACGCTGCGCGTGTCGATCGATGCCACTCATGTTCACCTCTTCGATGTGGAAAGCGGAAAGAGATTGACCGACTGATACCGCGCGGATGGCCACGGGCAGGAAGAGGAGCCTTCCCGTTTCACCATCCTCGTCGGCGCATTCCGTAACCGAGAATGCAAGGGCCGCCATTCACCAAGCGGGACAGTGGATGCCGGGGGATTTTCGACCCGTGTTTTGGAGGAGGAATATCATGACGATCAGAAGACGTGACTTTCTCGCAGCAACCGCCGCCACTGCCGGTGTCGCGGGTTTGGGCATCCGCCCGTCATTCGCGCAGGCCGAACCGGCCTACAAGCCGGAAAGCGGCGCGAGCTTGAGGCTTTTGCGCTGGACGCCGTTCGTGAAGGGCGACGAAGAGGCATGGCTCGCCAATACCAAAAAATTCACCGAGGCCACCGGTGTCGAAGTCCGTGTCGACAAGGAAAGCTGGGAGGACATTCGCCCCAAGGCCGCCGTTGCCGCCAATGTCGGCTCCGGCCCGGATCTGGTGATGTGCTGGTTCGACGATGCCCACCAGTATCCGGACAAGCTGGTGGATCTCACCGAGCTCGCCAACTATCTCGGCGGCAAATACGGTGGCTGGTATGACGGCATGCGCGGCTATGCCGCCCGTGGCGACCAGTTCATCGCCATGCCGCTGGCCGCCATCGGCAATGCCGTCGTTTACCGCGACAGCCATGTGAAGGCGGCCGGATTCAACGAGTTCCCGAAGGATACGGCCGGTTTCCTCGAATTGTGCAAGGCGATGAAGGCCAAGGGCACGCCGGCCGGCTTCCCGCACGGCAAGGCCGTCGGCGACGGCAACAATTATGCGCATTGGCTGTTGTGGAGCCACGGCGCGCAGATGGTTGATGCTGATGGCAAGGTGACGATCAACAGCCCCGAAACGCTGGCCGCGATCAACTATGCCAAGGAACTCTACGCCACCTTCATTCCGGGCACGGAAAGCTGGCAGGACGTCAACAACAACCGCGCCTTCCTTGCCGGCCAGGTATCGCTGATCGCCAATGGCGTGTCTGTCTATTACACCGCCAAGGGCGACCCGAAACTGGCGGAGATCGCCGCCGATATCCGCACCACCAACTTTCCGATCGGCCCGGTCGGCAAGAGCGTGGAACTGCACCAGACCAGTTCGCTGCTGCTGTTCAAGCACACCAAATATCCTGAAGCGGCCAAGGCCTATATCAAGTTCATGATGGAGGCTGACCAGATGAACGCGTGGCTGACCGGCTCCAGCGCCTATTGCTGCCAGGCACTGAAATCCTTCGCCAAGAACCCGATCTGGACAGCGGACCCGATCCACGCGCCCTATTCGCGCGCGTCGGAAACCCTGCGGCCCAACGGTTATGCCGGCCCGCTCGGTTATGCCTCGGCCGCCACCATGGCCGATTATGTTCTGGTCGACATGTTTGCCGCCGCCGTCACCGGCCAGCGCTCGCCGGAAGACGCGATGAAGGAGGCCGAACGTCGGGCCAACCGTTATTACCGCGTCTGATCCGACCTTGTGACAGTCACGCGGCACGCCTTAACCGGCGTGCCGCCGTTCCCTATCAGGAGGTTTGTCATGGCGACGGTGATTACCAAGGAAACGCGAGGGCCGTTCACCTCGCTCTTGCAGAACAACAATGTGCTCGGCGCCCTGTTCATGCTGCCGGCAGCGATCTTTCTTTTGTGTTTTCTCACCTATCCGCTCGGCCTCGGCGTCTGGCTAGGCTTCACCGATACAAAGATCGGTCGTGACGGCATTTTCATCGGGCTGGAAAACTACCAGTTCCTGATGGAAGACGACGTGTTCTGGCTGTCGGTGTTCAACACCGTGCTCTACACCTTCGTCGCCTCGGTGCTGAAATTCGCACTTGGCCTCTGGCTGGCGCTGCTGCTCAACCAGCATCTGCCGTTCAAATCCTTTTTTCGCGCCGTCATTCTCCTCCCCTGGGTGGTGCCGACGGTTCTTTCGGCGCTGGCCTTCTGGTGGATCTATGATGCGCAGTTCTCGATTATCTCGTGGTCGCTGATGCAGATGGGCATGATCGACAGCCCGATCAATTTCCTCGGCGATGCCACCAATGCCCGCATTTCGGTGATCCTGGCCAATGTCTGGCGCGGCATCCCGTTCGTGGCAATCTCGCTTCTCGCAGGCCTGCAGACCATCCCCGCCTCGTTGCAGGAAGCCGCATCGCTCGATGGCGCCAGCGGCTGGCAGCGGTTCCGCTATGTGACGCTGCCGATGCTGACGCCGATCATCGCCGTGGTGATGACCTTTTCGGTGCTGTTCACCTTCACCGATTTCCAGCTGATCTACGTGCTGACCAAGGGCGGCCCGGTCAATGCCACGCATCTGATGGCGACCCTGTCCTTCCAGCGCGGCATTCCCGGCGGGCAACTGGGCGAAGGTGCAGCGATCGCCGTTGCCATGGTGCCCTTCCTGCTGGCCGCCATCATGTTCAGCTTTTTTGGCCTGCAACGCCGCAAATGGCAGCAGGGCGGACAGGATTGAGGGAAACGAACACATGACCACACAAACCACAACCACCCGCCCCACCGATGATGTGCTGACTGACAATGCCGAGGGCATGAGTTATCTCAACCGCCTGCCCCGGCGTATCGTCATGCTCTATCTGCCGATGGCGGTGTTCACCTTCGTGCTGCTTTTCCCGTTCTACTGGATGGCGATCACGGCGGTAAAACCCAATGACCAGCTGACCGATTACAACAATTACAGCCCGTTCTGGGTGGTCGGCGCCACGCTCGACCATATCAAATATCTGTTTTTCGAAACCTCCTATCCGGGCTGGCTGTGGAACACGATGCTGGTGGCGGTCGGCTCGACCGCGTTGTCGCTGGTCGCCTCCGTCCTCGGCGCCTATGCCATCGAGCGCATCCGGTTCACCGGTTCGCGGCAGGTGGGTCTCGTCATCTTTCTCGCCTACCTGATCCCGCCATCCATCCTGTTCATCCCGCTCGCCTTCATCGTCTTCAAGCTGGGCATCTATGACAGCCGGCTGGCGCTGATCTTCACTTATCCCACCTTCCTCATTCCCTTCTGCACCTGGCTGCTGATGGGTTACTTCCGCTCGATCCCGTTCGAGCTGGAGGAAAGCGCGCTGGTGGATGGCGCAAGCCGCTGGCAGATTCTCGTCAAGATCATCCTGCCGCTGGCGGTGCCGGGCCTGATCTCGGCCGGCATTTTTGCCTTCACGCTGTCATGGAACGAATTCATCTACGCGCTCACCTTCATCCAGTCGTCGGAAAACAAGACGATCCCGGTCGGCGTGTTAACCGAACTGGTGCGTGGCGACGTTTTTGAATGGGGTTCGCTTATGGCGGGCGCGCTGTTCGGGTCTCTGCCGGTGGTGATCCTCTACTCGTTCTTCGTCGACTATTACGTGTCGTCGATGACCGGGGCGGTGAAGGAGTAGCGAATAGCGAATAGCGAGAAATGTCGTCCCCTGATTGCCGCGCAAGAGGTCTCTCCTGCGCGGCATTCGTTTTTATCAGGCAGTCGGTGCCACGCAGCGGTCACCCGTGTCGTCAAAGACATGAAGGTGTCTCGGCGGAAATGACACGTGAACGCTCGGCCCCGCCGACAAGGCCGCACGATCCAGCGTGAACACCTTGAACGCCAGTCCATGCAAGGAGAGATGCAGGATGATGCCGAAACCGGTTGGCTCGACCAGATCGACACTGGCCGCCATGCCTGAGCCCTCGCCGCCCATCACCACATGTTCCGGCCGAATGCCGACGGTCACCTTGGCGCCATCGGCAACCGCCAAAGGTGCCGGCAGGGCGATGACGGTTCCATCCTTCAGCGTCACACTGCCGTTGGCATAGGTTGCGTCGAGAAAATTCATGCCCGGGGAGCCGATGAAACCGGCGACAAAGAGGTTGGCGGGACGGTCGTACAACTCCAGCGGAGCCCCCACCTGCTGGACCACCCCGCCATGCATGGCGACGATCCGGTCCGCCAGGGTCATTGCCTCGATCTGGTCGTGGGTGACGTAGATCGAGGTGGCCTTGAGGTCGCCATGCATTTTCTTGATTTCTGCGCGCATCTGCTCGCGCAGGCGGGCATCGAGGTTCGACAAAGGCTCATCGAACAGGAACGCCTTCGGTTGGCGCACGATGGCGCGGCCCATGGCGACGCGCTGACGCTGGCCACCGGAAAGCGCCTTAGGACGGCGCTCCAGCAGCGGTTCAAGACCGAGTTTTGCAGCGGCACCCGCCACCACGCTGGCGATCTTTTCCTTGGCGATCTTTCTGAGCTTGAGGCTGTAGCTCATGTTGCCGGCAACATTCATGTGCGGATAGAGCGCATAGGACTGGAACACCATGGCGATGTCGCGGTCCTTCGGATGAAGCTCGTTGACGCGCTTGCCGTCAATGCGCATCTCGCCATCGGTTACGCCCTCCAGCCCGGCGATCATGCGCAAAAGCGTGGACTTGCCGCAGCCGGACGGGCCGACCAGCACGACGAACTCGCCGTCCTTGATCTGCAGGTCGATGTCGTGCAGCACCTGCACGTGGCCATAGGCCTTCTTGACGTTCTGGATATCGATCGAAGCCATATGATTACCCCTTGACCGCGCCGGCCGTCAGGCCCTGGACGAGGTAGCGCTGGATGAGCAGGAAGAAGAGAGCGGCCGGGACGAGCGCGAGCACGCCTGCCGCCATCATCTGTCCAAAGTCCACCGAGAATTTGGAAACGAAGGTCAGCAACCCGACCGGGAAGGTGGCGGCATTGTTGCCGTTGATCAGCATCAGCGCGAACAGCAGTTCGCTCCATGCGGCGGTGAAAACGAAACCGAGTGTCGCGGCGATGCCGGGCAAAGTCAGCGGCAGGATGATTTCCCGGAACGCCGTGAACTTCGTGGCGCCATCGATCATCGCCGCTTCTTCGAGATCCTTTGGAATGCCGTCGAAGAAGGACTGCATCAGAAACGTCGCGAAGGGCACGTTGAAGGCGGTGTAGACGACAATCAGCCCCGTCAAACTGTTGGTGAGACCGAGCGGCGTCAAAATCTTGAAGATCGGCGCCACCAGCATGACCAGCGGAAACATCTGCGTCAGGAGCATCAGCCCGACGATCCAGTATTTGGCACGGAAGCTGAAGCGGGAAAGCGCGTAACCGGAGAGCGATGCGCAGATCGTCACGATGATGGCGGTGGAGCCTGAGACGATCAGGCTGTTCTTGAAAAATGTCGGAAAAGCGCTGTGCTGCAATACGAAGGAATAATGTTCCCATGTGGTCCGCGACGGCCACATGCGCACGCCTTCTGAATAGAGAAGGTCGTTCGGCGTCAGCGAAACCTTGAACAGCCAGTAGAGCGGAAAGAGCGCGAAAACGACGTAGGCGAGGATGGCCAGACGATGCGCGGTGGTCGGAAGAAGCGGCGTTCTCATGGTGTCACCCCTTGTTCAGCAATGTCTGCCGCAGCAGGATGATCAGCATCGAATAGGCCAGAAGCAGCACCAGCAGCACCAGCGCGATCGCCGAGGCATACCCGAAATCGAGCGCCTTGAAGGCCTGGGTGAAGATATAGCTGGCAACGATCTGGGTGCGGTCAGCAGGTCCGCCACCGGTCATGACGACGATCAGATCGGCAAAGTTGGAAATCCACACGGTGCGCAGCAGAACGGTGATGGCGATGGTCGGCGCCAGAAACGGCAGCGTGATCGACCAGAAACGCTGAAACCATGAGGCGCCATCGATGGAGGCCGCTTCATAAAGATCACGCGGGATCGATTGAAGTGCGGCCAGAAGCGTGATGGCGAAGAAGGGAATGCCCCACCAGACATTGGCGATGATCGGTCCCCACATCGCATATTGCGGATCGGACAGGATGTTGCCGGGCTGGCTCATCAGGCCGAGATCGAACAGCCAGTGCGGGATCGGCCCGATGACCGGATTGAACAGCCATGCCCAGTTGAGGCCGGCCAGAAACGACGGCACCGCCCATGGCAAAAACACCAATGCCTGAACGAGACCACGGCCCATGAACGGCTTGTCGAGCAGAAGCGCCAGAATGAGGCCGAAGGCAAATTGCAGGAAGACCGACGCGCCTGTCCACCACAGCGTGTTTTTCAAAGCGACATAAAACGCCTTGTCCTTCGACAGGGTTTCGAAATGCTCGAGCCCGATGAAACCGCCGGAAAACGGATTGAGCAGCTGGATATCGCGAAACGCATAGGAAATGCCGACGACCAGCGGCACCAGCATGACAACGATGATGAGGATCAGCGCCGGTGCGCTGTAAAGATAAGGCTCGGAGGCATCAGCAAGGCGCTTTTGCCACGGCCTGCGATCCTGGCGACGATCATAGACGTCGGCGGTCATGGACATCAGACAGTTTCCCGTTTGCGGCGCAAATCTGCGCCGTCATTGCATGAAGAAGAGCGATGTGGCGGCGCGGGTATTTTGCGCGCCGCCACGTAGAAAGTTACTTCTTGGAGAGGTTCTTCTGCTGTGCCTTGGTGAGGTAAGCCGCCCATTCGTCAGCCAGTTCCTTCGCCGTGATGTCGCCGAGCAGAGCCTGTTGCGAGGTCTTGATCGCCAGCGAATCCTTGAAGAAGGCGAATTCCTGCAGGAAGGTCGGCATCACGGTCGGAACGGTGTCCTTGTCGGCCAGTTCCTCGAACCAGCCCTTGAACTGGTCACCGGCGTAGAACGGATCCTTTTCAGCCGCCGTATAGGCCGGCAGCGCGCCGATCTTCTTGTTCCACTCGATATTGCCTTCCGGGCTCTGCAGCGTTTCGATCAGCTTCCAGGACAGGTCCTTGTTTTCGCTCTTGGCGAACATCGACCAGCCGGCATAACCGATCGTCGGGAAGGATTTCCCCGTCGGGCCCTTCGGCAGCGGTGCAACGCCAAAATCTTCCGGCTTCATACGCTCGGCCACGGCGATCAGCGCATCCGGGTCCTGATCGAGGAAGGCGCAGGTACCGGAATAAAACCCGGCAACGACTTCGTTAAAGCCCCAGTTGACACTGTCCTTCGGGGCCAGACCCTTCTTGTAAAGGTCGACCATCCACTCGATACCCTTTGCCCAGCCTTCGCTGTTCATGGTCGAAGTGCCGTCCTCGGTGAAATACTTGTTGTCGCCGGCCATGGAGGCGGCAAAGATCATCCAACCGTTCAGGCCACCCGGCCCGCCGCGCATGCAGTAACCGTATTTGCCCGGCAGCTTGGAAACGGCTTCCGATGCCTTGGTGAACTCGTCCATGGTCTTTGGCGGTGCGGAAACGCCAGCTTCGCTCAGCAGCTTCTTGTTGTAGAACATGGCGCGCAGGTAGAAGCCGTAGGGCAACATATAGGCGGTGTTCTTGACGTCACGGCCGAGTTCCAGCGCGCGCGGTGTCAGCGCCTTGGTGTGCTCCCACTTGGCCAGATAAGGCTCAAGGCTTTCGAGCATGCCGTTATTGCCGTAGAGCGAAAGCCAGGTATCCGGCATTTCCATCACGTCGGGCGTATCGCCGGCCGACACCATGGTGGCGAATTTCTGGAACGCCTCGTTCCAGGGCAGCGAGATGATCTCCACCTTTGCGCCCGGATTTGCGGCCTCGAACTTGTCGACCAGCGATTTCAGCGTCTGCGTGCGCTCCGGGCTGGTGATCACTTCCACCAGCTTGAGCGTGGTATCGGCCATGGCGGTCCCCGCCATCATGGTCGCGATGAATGCAGCCGTTATGATTGTTTTCATTGTCCTGCTCCCAGTTGTTTATTGGTTGATGCGCTAGGTGGCGATGGCAATCGCCTCCTGAATATCGCTCCACAAAGCCTCGGTTCCCTCGAGGCCGACATGGAGGCGTACGGACCGCGCATGGATGCCAAAAGTATGCGCGGAATTCGGCTGGGCCTTCTGCTGCAGCACCACTTCGCCCGGAACGATCAGGCTTTCGTGGCCACCCCAGCTGACGCCGAGCTTGAAGAGTTTCAGGTGATCGGCAAAGGCGCGGATATCGACGCCTTCCTTGAAGATGAAGGAAAACAGGCCGGACGTGCCGTTAAGGCCGGCCGGGAGTCGGTTCGCAAGGCCCGGATGGCAGACCGTTTCCACTACATCGAGTTCCTGCAGGCGCCGCGCGATGGTGAGCGCCGCATCCTGATGCGCCTTCATGCGCAAGGGCAGCGTGCGCATGCCGCGGATCAGCAGCCAAGCATCGAAGGGGGAAAGCTTGCCGCCGAGATAGGGATAGGCCTCCGCCTTCACCCGCGCGATCATTTCCTTTGAACCGGCAACCACACCGGCAACGACATCGCTATGGCCGCCGAGATATTTCGAGGCCGAATGAATGACGAGATCGACGCCAAGCGTGATCGGTCGCTGGAAGACGGGGCTGGCCCAGCTGTTGTCGATCATCGACACGGCACCATGCTTTTTCGCAAGCGCCGCCAGCGCACCAACATCATGCGCTTCCATAACCCAGCTTGTCGGGCTTTCGAGATAAAGCAGTTTCGCACCGGGCAGAGCCTTGTCGACCGCTTGCTCATCGCGACCATCGACATAGGTAACCTCCACCTTCATCCGCTTCAGCAGCGTGCCGAACAGGCGAAAGGCGTCGGGATAAACGTGCTTGACCGCGACGATGCGGTCACCGGGCTCGACAAAGCTCAGGACCGAAGACGAGATCGCCGACATGCCGCTGGCAAACCCGAGCGCGTCTTCGGCACCCTCCAGCTTGGCCAGCATTTCTTCGAACATGCGCACTGTCGGGTTGAGGCCACGCGTATAGATCGGCCGCACCTTTTCGCCGCGATAGGACGCGATCATCTCGTCGTAATCGGAGAAGGTGAAAAGCGAGGTCTGAAAGATCGGCGGCACCACAGCATCGGCAAAGTTGCCATCGTCATGGGCGGTGATCAGCGAGGCAAACGCCGACGGATCGAGCATTTCGTTCATTTGGACATTTCCTTGATGTCTTCCTCGACGACAGCGAGGATTTTTAATGTTTCGCGCCGCGCGCCTTCGGGATCCCGGGCGGCGATGGCGTCGAAAAGCGTGCGATGGAACGGAAAGGAGCGGCGGGCAAAATCCTTGCGATCAAAGGGTGATGACCAGAAATGCTCGAAACTTTCACGCATCTGTTCGAGAAGCTGCCGGAACAGCGGGTTGTGCGTGGCGTCATAAACAGCCAGATGAAAAGCCAGATCTTCCGGGCCGGACGAACCCTGTTCCAGATGGACCGTTTCCATCTTCACCAGCTTGTCCTCGATGATTGCCAGATCATCAGCGGTGCGCATTTGCGCGGCCACCATGCCGGCCTCGCATTCGATGCCGCGGCGAACCTGCAGCGTCTGCAAAAGCACGTCACGCAGGCGTGTCGTATCCAGCGACAGCGGCATATGTACGGTATCGGGAGAGATCGGCCGCAGGAGATAGGTGCCACTGCCCTTGCGGGTCTCGATGACGCCAAGCGCCTGAAAATGACTGATGACCTCGCGGATAGTCGAGCGCCCGACCGCCAGAGCGCCCATCAGTTCACGCTCCGCCGGCAAACGGTCTCCCGCCTTGAGCCTGGCATCGGCGACATATTGGGCAAGTGCTGCCGTGACCTGCTTTGCGCGGTCAACACTCGGCAAAGGCCGAAGCGTATCGGACAGTTTTGGCTTCATGCCACCTCCAGTTTCCCCGCCGACCGCGCTTTACACAGCGTCCAAATTGGTCTGACATCTTAGCAAATCACTTGGGAGCGTGGCTGTCAATCGGGTGTGACAGTGGACATGCATTGCAGGCGCGCCCTTAGCATCCGTATTTGTAGGCCGTAGTTTTTTCTGGAATCGACCGCGCAGCACGATCCCGCCCAATCGCGCCATGATAGACATGCCTTTCCGTCTGGCGGATTTGCCGATCGCCTTGATGTTTATGCCACCAAGCTAACGCCTAGGCAGAAAACATGATTTGAAATCGCAGCCGGCGCGCAAAATAGCTTTGTAGAAAAATAGATGCACTATGGATGACCGACGCAGACCTGACCGCGATCTGCATCGGTTTGAATGGCGGGCACATCAACGCATCGGCGATCGAATCGATGCCGAAATCATTCGCAAGAAACCGTACCCACAGACGCGGTATGCCTGATCGCTTTTGCCGGCCCGCAAGTCACGCTTCAGCACAAGGTCTGAAAAGCGATCCACCTTCAGACCGGATTGATCAGGCCGAAAACCTTGTCGAAATTTCCGGTGGCCTCTGCGGTGCGCTGGGGCATGACGCGGCCGACCAGTACTTCCGATGGTGTCGGCTGGCTGCAAAGCAGCTCTACGGATTCCGTGACGAAATCGGCGAGCGGCATGGCGCGCGGATTTTCCGATTGGCCCGGTGTCAATTCCGTCGCCACCAATGGCGGCGCGATCTCCACCACTGCCACATTTGTGCTGCGCAATTCATGTCGCAGGCTTGTGGACCAGGAATGGATCGCGGCCTTGCTGGCACTGTAGGTCAACGTGTCGGCACGTGGCACGAAGGCCAGGCCGGACGATACGGTGACAACCGCCGCCTCATCACGCGTGCGCAGATGCTCAAGCAGGGCTGCCGTCAGACGGATCGGCGCCAGAAGATTGGTGGATATGGTCTTTTCGACGATGTCGAGATCGTAGCTCTCGGCTAGCACCTTTTCGCTGACCATGATGCCGGCATTATGGATGACGACGTTGAGATCAGGATGATGTTCGGTGATATCCGCCGCGAACTGCTTGATCGCCAGCGGGTCGGTTACATCCAGTTCGTAGCCCAGCATGCCGGGATTGGCATACAGCGTTTCCTTGAGACGCGTATCATCGCGCCCGGTGATGATGACCTTCGCGCCTTCTGCCATCAAGGCCTTGGCAAGCCCCCTGCCAATACCCGAATTGCCGCCGGTGATGAGAATTGTTGCTTTCGAGAAATCCATTTTTCTGCCTCCAGATCGCTTCGGTTTCAGAGATAATCCCAATACTATCTTTTGGTAAGTAGGCACCTTTTAGTAAGTGAAAGATTTTTTCGTGCCCGGCCGGCTATACTATTTGGGGCGCAGCCAACGCATGTGAATGGCTGCAATTTTGGTCAACGTCCCGCTTAATCATCGCGCAATAGTGGCAATGGCTGCGAACTGACGACCGCCACAGACGCATCCATTTAATCTATCACCATGATTTTGATGTGAAATTACAGTTTCATGAAAACTGGCATGAAATCTGCCTACCTTCTTGAGTGACTGGGCAAAAGCTCGGCAAATCAAAAAAGAGGGAACAGCATGACGAAAGAATTGGAGACGAAGCGTTTCGGCATCGACATTTTCACCATGCGTCGGCTGGCGCCGTTCATCGGCGCCGCCACCTTTGCATTGCTGTCGGCAAACACCGTGCTTGCGGCCGGCACATTGCGCATCGGCATGACGGCTTCCGACATTCCGCTCACCACCGGCCAGACCGACCAGGGCGGCGAAGGCCAGCGTTTCATGGGGTATACGGTCTATAACTCGATGATCGAATGGGATCTTTCCAGCGCTGAAAAACCTTCCAGCCTGATCCCGAGCCTTGCGACCAGTTGGGCTGTCGATGGCACCGACAAGACGAAATGGACATTCAAGCTGCGTGAGGGCGTGAAATTTCACGATGGCAGCACGTTCGATGCGGCAGCTGTCGTCTGGAATTTCGACAAGCTGCTGAAGACGGATGCCCCGCAGTTCGACAAACGCCAGGCGGCGCAGGGCAAGTCCCGCATTCCGGCTGTCGTATCCTACAAGGCGGTCGATCAGCTGACGGTGGAAATCGTCACCAACACCCCAGATGCCACCCTGCCCTACCAGTTGAGCTGGATCCTGATGTCGTCGCCGGCCAATTGGGAAGCCCAGGGCAAGAACTGGGATACGGTTGCGCAAAAGCCTTCCGGCACCGGCCCATGGAAAATGGAAAGCGGTTTTACGCCGCGCGAACGCGCCGAACTCACCCCCAACAAGGAATATTGGGACAAGGCACGCGTACCGAAACTCGACAAGCTGGTGCTGATCCCGCTTCCCGAGCCGAATACCCGCGTGGCCGCCCTGCGTTCAGGCCAAGTGGACTGGATCGAGGCGCCTGCCCCGGACTCGGTCAAATCGCTCAAGGATGCCGGTTATTCGATCGTCACCAATTCCTACCCGCATAACTGGACTTGGCACCTGTCGCGCGTCGAAGGTTCGCCGTGGAATGATGTTCGCGTGCGCAAAGCCGCCAATCTGGCGGTTGATCGCGAGGGTCTGAACGAATTGCTGGGCGGTCTCTCCATTCCGGCTCAGGGTTACATGCCGCCCGGCCATCAATGGTTCGGCAAGCCGACATTCAAGCTGGAATACAATGTCGAGGAAGCCAAGAAGCTGATGGCCGAAGCCGGTTACGGGCCGGACAAGCGCATCAAGACCAAGGCTGTGATCTCGTCCTCCGGCTCCGGCCAGATGCTGCCGCTGCAGATGAACGAATACATCCAGCAGACGCTGGCCGAAATCGGCATCGACGTCGAATACGAGGTGATGGACTGGAACACCGTCATCAACGTCTGGCGCGCCGGTGCCAAGGATGCCAGTGCCAAGGAAGCCACGGCCGTCAACTACAGCTACTTCATCCAGGACCCGTTCACCGCAATGATCCGCCAGTCGGAATGCCGGCTGGCACCGCCGACAGGGACCAACTGGGGTTATTACTGCGACAAGGACATGGACGCACTGTTCGCTCAGGTGCGCAACACGTTCGACGCCGAGGAGCAGGACAAGGTGATGCAGAAGATCCACGAAAAATACGTGGACGATGCCCTGTTCCTGATGGTGACGCATGATGTCAATCCGCGTGCGATGACCACCAAGGTCAAGGGTTTCGTGCAGGCACAGAACTGGTTCCAGGATTTTTCGCCGGTCACCGTCGATCCCTGATCAGCCAGATGGCGCGCGGTTTTCCGCGCGCCATTCCATGATGCCCGATCAAGACCCATTCGTGAGGACACCATGCTGCTTTATGCCCTCAAACGCCTGCTGCACGTCATTCCGGTGACGATCGGCGTCAGCATCGTCTGTTTCATGCTGATCCACATTGCCCCCGGCGACCCGCTCGCCGCCATCCTGCCCTCCGATGCTTCCGCTGAAATGCAGACGCAGATGCGCGCGTTCTATGGGCTCGACCGACCATTGCCCGTGCAATATCTTCTATGGGCATGGCACGCCCTGCAGGGTGACCTCGGCACGTCGATCGCGTCCGGCCGACCGGTCCTGAACGAAATCCTCAGCGCCTCCGTCAATTCCATCATTCTCGCCGTCTTTGCGGCAATAATCGGCTTCGTCTTCGGTGCCACACTGGGCTTCCTCGCCGGCATCTATCGCGGTGGCTGGATCGATCGTATCGCCTCGGCATTCTCCATGCTGGGCGTTAGCGTGCCGCATTACTGGCTCGGCATGGTGCTGGTCATCGCCTTTTCGGTCACGCTCGGCTGGCTGCCGGCCATGGGCGGCGGGCCTGAAGGATCGGCGGGGCGCGGTTTCAGCTGGGATTACCTTCGCTTTCTCATTCTGCCGGCAGTCACCATGTCGGTCATCCCGATGGGCATCATCGCCCGCACCATCCGCTCGCTGGTCGCCGACATTCTCGCGCAGGATTTCACTCAGGCGCTGGCCGCCAAGGGACTGATGTCGAGGCAGATCCTTCGCCATGTGGTGCGCAATGCAGCCCCGACGGCACTTTCCGTGATGGGTCTGCAACTTGGTTATCTGCTCGGCGGCTCGATCCTCATAGAAACCGTGTTTTCGTGGCCGGGAACCGGCTTTCTTCTGAACGGTGCGATCTTCACCCGCGACCTGCCGATCCTGCAGGGTACGATCCTCGTGCTCGCGATGTTCTTCGTTTTCCTCAACCTCGTGGTCGACGTGCTGCAAAGCGCCATCGATCCCCGCATCCAGAGGAGCTGATCATGGCCGTCATCACTGCCGATATTGCACCCTCTGTGCAGACGATCGCAAAGTCGCCGGGCTTCTGGAGCGGCGTTGTCAGACGCGTCTGTCGCGATCCCGTCGCCGTCATCGCACTCAGCATTCTGCTGATCCTCGTGCTGATGGCGATATTTGCTCCCTATATCGCGCCCTACGACCCCGCCAAGGGCAGCGTCATCCGCCGTCTGAAACCGATCGGAACGCCGGGCTACATTCTCGGCACAGACGAACTCGGCCGCGACATGCTCTCGCGTCTCATCTACGGCGCACGCCTGTCGCTGATCATGGGTGTCATTCCCGTGCCGATCGCCTTCCTCATCGGCTCGACCATCGGCATCATCGCCGGTTATGCCGGCGGCCTGACAAACACGCTGATCATGCGGCTGGTCGATGTGTTTTATGCCTTCCCCTCCGTGCTGTTGGCCGTGGCGCTGTCCGGCGCACTAGGCTCCGGCCTCACCAATGCGCTGGTGTCGCTCACCGTCGTTTTCATTCCGCAGATCGCGCGGGTGGCGGAAAGCGTGACGACGCAGGTGAGAAAGCTGGATTACGTCGATGCGGCGCGCGCATCCGGCGCGCCGGCGCTGACCATTATCCGCGTCCACATTCTCGGCAATGTGCTGGGACCGATTTTCGTGTTCGCCACCAGCCTGATCTCGGTCTCGATGATCCTCGCCTCCGGCCTATCCTTTCTCGGCCTTGGCGTGCGCCCGCCGGATGCCGAATGGGGCCTGATGCTCAACACGCTTCGAACCGCCATCTACAACAACCCCTTCGTGGCAGCACTTCCCGGCGTGATGATCTTCATCACCTCCATCTGTTTCAATCTTTTCTCCGACGGGCTGCGCTCAGCCATGGACGTGAAGTCATGATCAGTATCGTTGAAGAACCGGCCTATGACCTGCCCGTTGGCGAACGTGGAGGACCGGCGCAGCCGCTGGTTTCCGCACGCGGGCTTTTGAAACATTTTCCCGTAAAGGGAAGCGGGTTTCTCAAGCCGAAAAAAGTGGTGCGCGCTGTCGATGGTGTCGATTTCGATATCCTGAAGGGAGAAACCCTTGGCGTCGTCGGCGAAAGCGGCTGCGGCAAGTCGACGACGGCGCGGCTGCTGATGCAACTGATCATGCCCGATCAGGGCGATATCCTGTTCGACGGCGAAAAGGTCGGCGGCGCGCTGTCATTGTCGGAATACCGGCAGCAGGTGCAGATGGTGTTTCAGGACAGCTACGCCTCGCTCAATCCGCGGCTGACCATAGAGGAATCCATCGCCTTTGCGCCACGCGTGCACGGCATCCCCGCTGCCAAAGCCATCGATCGGGCACACGATCTTCTCTACCGCGTCGGTCTAGAACCCTCCCGTTTTGCCGGCAGATACCCGCATGAACTGTCGGGCGGCCAGCGCCAGCGTGTCAATATTGCCCGTGCACTGGCGCTGCGACCACGCCTCGTCATCCTCGATGAAGCGGTCTCGGCGCTCGACAAATCCGTCGAGGCACAGGTTCTCAATCTGCTGCTCGATCTGAAACGCGATTTTGGCCTGACCTATCTGTTCATCTCCCACGACCTGAACGTCGTGCGCTTCATGTGCGACCGGGTGATGGTGATGTATCTCGGCAAGGTCGCGGAACTCGGCTCCCGCGACGCGATCTTCGAGCATACGCGCCACCCCTATTCATCGGCACTTCTCGCCTCGATGCCAAAGATGGATCCGGCCGAACGGACGCAAGAACCACCGCTCTCGGGCGATCCGCCCAACCCGATCGATCCGCCCTCGGGCTGTCGTTTCCACACACGCTGTTCGTTCGCCGAAAGTGTGTGCAGCGATATGCCACCGCCGCTGACGGATATTTCGAAAGACCAGTCCACCGCCTGTCTTATGTCCCTGCCCGGCTCGGCTCACAGCCGCGCACCCGCATTGATGGAGGCCTGACATGGAAGCCACGATCCATTCATCCGAACCGATGATCGACATCGAAAACCTGTCCGTGACCTTCCATCGCGGTCGCAAACCGGTGAAAGCCGTCAATGGCGTCAGCCTTTCGGTGCGCCCCGGCGAGGTTGTTGCACTTCTCGGCGAATCTGGCTCAGGCAAGAGCGTCACCATGCGCTCGCTGCTGCGGCTGCATCCGAATGGAACGACAGTCGATGGCTCGATGACAGTGTCCGGCCGCGATGTGATGGGCCTTTCCAACCGGGACCTAGGGCAATTGCGTGGGGCCGTGGTGTCGATGGTGTTTCAGGAACCCCGGCTGGCACTCGATCCGGTCTATACAGTCGGGCGACAGATCGAGGAAACCATCCTGCGGCATGAAAAAGTGTCCCGCGCGCAAGCCGCCGCACGTGCGCTTGCTCTGTTCCAGAAGGTGCGCATTCCCTCCCCGGAACGCCGTCTCCAAAACTATCCGCATGAAATGTCCGGCGGCATGCTGCAGCGTGCGATGATCGCCATGGCGCTCGCCTGCAATCCCAAAGTTCTGCTCGCTGACGAACCGACGACAGCGCTCGATGCCACCGTACAGATCCAGATCCTGCTGCTGATCCGGGAATTGCAGGAGGAATACGGGCTCTCGGTCATTTTCGTCACCCACGACATCGGCGTCGCAGCCGAAGTCGCCGATCGGATCGCCGTGATGTATGCCGGCCGCATCGTCGAGGAAGGCAAGGTTGGCGATATCATTCGCGATCCAAAGCATCCCTATACGAAGGGGCTTCTCGGTGCCCGCGTCGAGCTGGCCCATGGTCGTGATCGGCTGATCACCATCCCCGGCTCGCCGCCGGATCTGGCCGACATGCCGCCCGGCTGCGCCTTTGCTCCACGCTGTCCGCAGGCGGAAGAGATTTGCCGCAGCCATGTGCCGGCGCTGGCGGCCACCGGCGACACCGGCAAGGTTGCCTGTGTGCGATATGCCTGAACACATGCGCGAACCATGAAACCCATCGTCCTGATCAATCCCAACACGTCCAGCGCCACGACCGCCATGATGACCGCGATCGCAAGAAAATATGCGTCAGGCATTCCGGTAACGGGAAAAACGGCGTCCCGCGGTGTGCCGATGATCCTAGACGAGGCCGCGCTTGATGCCGCAGCCGAAGGTGTCGTCGAGATGGGCCGGCAGGCCGAGGCTGATGGTGCCGCCGGAATTATCGTCAGTGCCTTCGGCGATCCGGGGCTTGAGGCACTCGCACACATCTGCCCTATCCCGGTCGTCGGCATCTGCGAGGCCAGCATGCTGGAGGCATCGCGCGGCAACAGGCGTTTTGGCATCGCGACGGTGACACCCGATCTTGTCGCGAGTTTTGCGGCAAAGGCGGAAGCGCTTGGGCTGCGACATCTGTTCACCGGCACGCGATTGACCGAGGGCGACCCGATACAGTTGACGGCGGATCCGGCAATGTTGCGCGATGCCCTTCAGGAGACGGCGCGCAGCTGTTTCGAAAAGGATGGCGCCGAGGCGGTCATTATCGGCGGCGGTCCCTTGGGGGAAGCGGCGGAACATATCCAGCAAAGCCTTTCCGCCCCTGTGATTGCACCGATCCGCTCCGCCGTCACATTGCTTCTGTCGCGCCTGAGTGCGGAGCAATCCCGATGACACTCTCGGGCAAAAGCTTCGCTTTTTCTGTTGCAAGCCCGTCCGCAGCGGTCGTAAACCTCAGCGCAGACGATGTGGCGGAGCACCGGGTGCCCAAGGACAAATCCTTCCTGTTTCGCGTGCGGCAAGCGCTGCCGGACCTACACCCCGCCGAAAAGCGGCTGGGCGAGTTCGTCTGCGATTTTCCGGGCGAACTGGCGAGTTATTCCGCCCAGGAACTGGCTGCGCTCGCGCATGTTTCCAAGGCGACCGTCACCCGCTTCATTCAGCGGCTCGGTTATGAAAACTACGAGGAAGCCCGCCGCCACGCCCGCGCCGAAAGGCAGACCGGTTCACGCCTGTTCCTGACGACGGCCGCCGATGCGTCCACCACCCAATCGGTGAAGACACATATCTCTCAAGGTGTCGCCAATCTCGAAGCCACGTTCATGGCAATCTCCGACGCACAGATAGACGGCGCTGCTTCGGCGATGATGCACGCACGCAAGGTCTGGGTGCTGGGCTTTCGCAGCAGCCATCCCTTTGCCTCCTATCTGCAATGGCAGTTGACGCAGGTGCTCGAGGACATCATCGCCATACCCGGCGCCGGAGAGACGCTGGGCGAACATCTGGTCAGCCTGCGGGAAGATGATGTCGTGGTGTTTTTCGCCATGCGTCGGCGGATCGCACAGCTCGATTCCATTCTGGCGCATGTGCGCAAATCGAAAGCCAGGCTCATCTACATCACCGATGAAAGCGCGCCTTTCGAAACCGGCGCGACATGGCATTTCCCCTGCCAGACGCTGGCGCCGGGGCCATTGTTCAACCATACGGCGGTAATGGCGCTCTGCCATCTGCTGATCACGCGATGCCTGGAACAGGCCGGCGTCGAGGGGCGCAAACGATTGCGGCAGATCGAGACCTTGAACGAAAGCCTCGACGAACTCTGACGAGAAGTCAGCTGCCTATGCCAAGCCGCTTGTAGAAAGTCCGCAAGGTTCGGGCGTCGCGTTTCACGATCGTAATCACATCGCCGCGCTCGGCAAGCGCATTGAGCTCGCGAATCGCCAGTGCATGCTCGACGCCCAATATCCGAGCAAAACTGCGGCTGTCACTCGCAATGCCGAGATCGGCAGCAACCATGATTGCCGCCTGAATCGAGGACAGCGCAGGGTCCCCCTCCTGCGCTGTCGCGACAAGCGCCAGGAAGCGTTTGGCCTCCGGCGCGTCGTCGGTCACGCTGCCTGCCGCTTGCGGAAGGACACCATGATAGACTTCGAGGTCGGTGTGTCGCTCTCATCGCCGGCACTGCCGAGCGGAACCAGCACGTTCAGTTCCGGATAATAACCGGCAATGCTGCCGCGCGGGATATCATAGGGCACGAAGCGGAAGTTTTCAGCGACGCGGTCGATACCGTCATTGCTTTCCGTCACGACGTCGACCCGGTCACCGGCAGCGGCGCTCATCGCTTCCAGATCGGCAGGGTGAATGAAGATCACCTGACGCTCGCCGTAAACGCCGCGATAGCGGTCATCGAGGCCGTAAACCGTGGTGTTGTACTGGTCATGCGAACGGAAAGTCTGGAGGGCGAAATTGCCGCCACCCTTGTTCGCCCGCTGATGAACGGTTTCGGCCGGCAGCGCGACGTTCGAGAATGTCGCCTTGCCCTTTGCCGTGTTCCATTCGCGATGGGCTGCGGCATTGCGCAGGTGGAAACCGCGCGGCTTGCGCAGACGCTCATTGTAGTTTTCGAAGCCGGGAATGGTGGCTTCGATATGGTCGCGAATGCGGTCGTTGTTCTGTGCCAGTTCAGCCCAATCGACCACCGCATTGCCGACAGTCGCTTCGGCTATGCCGGCAACAATGGCGACTTCCGACATGAGGTATGGCGAGGCCGGACGGTTGATGCCGGCAGAACCATGCACCATGCTCATCGAATCCTCGACGCTGATCAGCTGCGAAGTGCCTTCGGCGTTGAGATCCATCTCGGTGCGGCCGAGGCAGGGCAGGATGAAGGAAACCTCACCCGGCATCAGATGCGAGTGGTTCGGCTTGGTGGCGATATTCACCGTAAGCTTCATGCGACGCATCGCCTGTTCGACGATGGCGCTATCCGGCGTGGCACGGGCAAAATTGCCGCCGAGCCCGATAAACACTTCCGCCGAGCCATCCAGCATGGCGCCGATGGCGGCGAGAACATTATGGCCTTCATGGCGCGGCATGGCGACGCCAAAATGTTTTTCCAGCGAGTCGAGGAAGGCAACCGGCGGCTTTTCGTTGATGCCGACCGTGCGGTCGCCCTGCACGTTGGAATGGCCACGCACCGGGCAAAGGCCGGCGCCCGGCTTGCCGATATTGCCGCGCAGGAACATGAAGTTGGAAATTTCGCGAATGGTCGCGACGGAATGCACGTGCTGGGTGACGCCCATGGCCCAGGTGCAGATCACCCGGCCGGCTTTCATGTAAATATCGGCAGCACTCTCGATCTGGGCGCGCGACAGGCCGGACTGATCCTCGATCTGCGCCCAATCGGTGGCATCGACGGCGGCTCGGTATTCGGCCAGGCCGACACTGTGTTCGGCAAGAAATGCGTGATCGAGCACGGCCGGTTGGCCCGCCGCGATTGCCGCATCTTCCGCTGCAAACACGGCCTTGGCCATGCCTCGCACGGCAGCCATGTCGCCGCCGAGGCGCGGCTGCAGGTAATCGCTGGCGATATCGGTTGCGCCACCGCGCAGCATTTCCAGCTTGTCCTGCGGGTCGGTGAAGCGTTCCAGACCGCGTTCTTTGATGGGGTTGAACACGACGATCTTGGCGCCACGGACCGCGGCGCGGCGAAGATCACCCAGCATGCGTGGATGATTGGTGCCGGGGTTCTGGCCGATCACGAAGATGGCATCAGCCTCTTCGAAATCCTCGAGAAGGACGGTGCCCTTGCCGACGCCGATCGACTGGCGCAGGCCGACGCCGCTCGCCTCGTGGCACATGTTGGAGCAGTCGGGGAAATTGTTGGTGCCGTAAAGGCGCACGAACAGCTGGTAGAGATAGGCGGCTTCGTTGCTGGCGCGGCCGGATGTGTAGAATTCGGCCCGATCCGGGCTGTCCAGATTCTTCAGCATGCTGCCGATTTCGGCAAAAGCGTCAGCCCAGGCGACGGGCAGGTATTTGTCGCTGACGGCATCGTAACGCATCGGATGCGTCAGACGGCCGTGAAGTTCGAGTTCGTAATCGGTCAGCTTGCGAAGGTCGGAAACGGTGTTTGCGGCGAAGAGTTCAGGGGTTGCGCGTTTTTCGGTTGATTCCCATGCGACGGCCTTCACGCCGTTTTCGCAGAATTCGAACGAAGACCCGTGCGCAGGATCGCCCCACGCACAGCCGGGACAATCAAAGCCATCCGGCTGATTGGCCTTCAGCATGGTACGCGCGCCGGAAAGCGGCGTACCACTTTTCAAGAGCTGCTTGCCGCAGCTTTTCAATGCACCCCATCCACCTGCGGCGGACGATTTCTTACCGATAAATCCTGTGTCCATTTGCCGCATTTCTGACAAATCGCAAAAATGATCAAGCGGATCAAACCCATAGGCCGATAGAAAAAATCTATCGTTGGGCGTGACATAGAGCCGCGCGGCAAAGCGCAGCAAAAAGAACGGGCCGATCTTGCGACCGGCCCGCTGATATTTTCAGTTGAATCGAGAGACCTCAGGCGGCCTTCAGCGTCGCCATGTCGATCACGAAACGGTAACGCACATCGCTCTTGATGACGCGCTCATAGGCTTCGTTGATATCCTTGATATCGATCAGTTCGATCTCGCTGACGATGTTGTGGCGGCCGCAGAAGTCCAGCATTTCCTGGGTTTCCTTGATCGAACCGATCATCGAGCCGGAGATGCTCTTGCGGCCCGGGATCAGCGAAAATGCGTGAACCGGGATGGCATTTTCCGGCGCGCCGACGACCACGAACGAACCCTCGACCTTGAGCAGGCCCATATAGGCATTCCAGTCGATCTCCGCCGAGACCGTGCAGACGATCAGGTCGAACGTACCCGCCAGTTTGGTGAAGGTCTCCTTGTCGTTGGTCGCGTAATAGTGATCCGCACCAAGACGCAGGCCGTCTTCCTTCTTCGACAGCGACTGGCTGAGAACCGTCACTTCAGCACCCATGGCGTGGGCGATCTTGACGCCCATATGGCCAAGGCCACCCATGCCGACGATCGCGACCTTCTTGCCGGGACCGGCCTTCCAGTGATGCAGCGGCGAATAGAGCGTGATGCCGGCGCACAGAAGCGGGGCAGCGGCGTCGAGCGGAAGGTTGTCCGGAATGGACATGACATATCCTTCCTTGACGACGATGCTGTCGGAGTAACCGCCCTGCGTCGGCGTCTTGCCGTCGGCTTCGACACTGTTATAGGTCTGAACCAGGCCGGGCATGTACTGCTCGAGATCGACATCGCGGGTCGCGCACCCAACGCAGCTATCGACGAAGCAGCCGACGCCGACATGGTCACCAACCTTGAACTTGGAAACCTTGGAACCGACTGCGGTGACGACACCGGCGATTTCATGGCCCGGAACGATCGGATAGACCGCACCGCCCCATTCATTGCGCACGGTGTGGATATCGGAGTGGCAAACGCCGGCGAACTTGATGTCGATCACGACATCATCGTCATTGGGTTCGCGGCGTTCGAAGGTGAAGGGAGCGAGGGGTTTGGATGCATCCGTCGCGGCATAGCCTCTTGCAATAGCCATGATGAGAACCTTCCGATTTGAATTGAATGGAAACTCGGCCCTTTCGGACCGATGGGCGAAACATAGGGCCGAGCCGCAATTTAGGCCAGTTCATTCCACCGAGATGATTGCACGATCCTCCGACGCCATGGCGCAAGAGTAAGCATCAATACGGCAGGCCGACATAGTTTTCGGCCAGCGATCTGGCGGCTGCGTCGGAATGGGTCAGATAATCGAGTTCGGCCTCCTGGATTTTCTGGCCAAAATCGCCACCCTCCGGGAAGCGATGCATCAGCGTCGTCATCGACCAGGAGAAGCGCACGGATTTCCAGACCCTTCTCAGGGCTCTCTCCGAATAGGCATCAAGCGCTGTCTGTGTGTGATCGAGATAATGGTCGCGCAGGCCTTCGAACAGGTAATGCACATCGCTTGCCGCGAGGTTCAGCCCCTTGGCGCCGGTTGGCGGCACGATGTGCGCGGCGTCACCAACCAGAAACAACGAGCCAAAACGCATCGGCTCGGCCACGAAGGATCGCAGCGGCGCAATCGATTTCTCGAATGACGGGCCGACCACCAATGCTTGTGCATGCGTCGTCGGCAGCCGGCGCCGCAACTCGTCATAAAAACAGTCGTCGCTCCAGTTTTCCACTTTTTCGTCAAGCGGGCATTGGATGTAATAACGACTGCGGCTGGCCGAGCGCATCGAGCAAAGGGCAAAACCGCGTGGGTGATTGGCATAGATCAGTTCGTGGCTGACAGGGGGCACGTCCGCCAGAACACCAAGCCAGCCGAACGGATAGGTTCGCTCGAAGGTCGCAATCGATCTTTCGGGCACGGATTTACGGCTTATGCCGTGATAGCCATCGCAACCGGCGATGAAATCACAATCGATACGGTGCGTTACGCCATCCTTCTCATAGGTGACATAAGGGCGACCACCGCCAAAGTCATGCGGCATGACATTTGTCGCCTCATAGATGCTGACGCCGCCAGTCGCTTCACGCCTGTCCATCAAATCGCGGGTCAGTTCGGTCTGGCCGTAGACCATGACCCGTTTGCCGGTGAGTGCGAACAGATCGATCCGATGATCACGGCCGTCAAAAGCAAGCGAAAAACCGTCATGCGGCAGGCCCTCTTCGCGCATGCGCATATCTGCGCTAGCGTCTTTCAGGAGGCCAACTGTCCCCTCTTCCAGCACGCCAGCACGAACCCGGCCGAGGATGTAATTCTTGGCGACACGATCGAGGACGACATTGTCGATGCCGGCATTGCCAAGCAACTGACCGAGCAGAAGGCCCGAGGGCCCGGATCCGATGATAACGACTTGAGTGCGCACGATATCCTCCCAGTACGGTGCGCGCAAAGATTGACGAATGACAGAATGGCTTACAATGGACATTTGAAGCGTATTCCTGCACAAATCGAACATCGCTCGGGAGGCGTTTTTGATGTCGCGAACAATTCCGACCTACGATCTGTTTGGCGAAGACCGCGACGACAGTGCGCATTTCCAGCTTCATTGCGAAACCATAGCGTCGCGCAGCAGTGCCTATCATTGGGAAATCGGCCTGCACCGCCATGAGCATTTTCTGCAATTTCTCTACATCTGGGATGGCTCCGGCGATGCCATGTTCGATGGCGCCACGAAGCCGCTCAAGCCACCCTGCGTGGTCTTCATCCCGCCCGGCCCCGTTCACGGCTTTCGTTTTTCGCAGGACATTGCCGGCCTTGTCATCACGGTCATGGCGGCGAAATTGCCATCCCTGCAGGCCGGTCGAGAAGCACAGGTGATCCTGCTTGATGCATCCGGCCCCGACACCGTTTATCTGGACCAGACCTTTCATCGTATCGCTGAGGAGTATGATGCCGCACGACCGGGTCGAACGACCATTCTCGACGCCTATCTTTCGGTCGTCGCCGGACTGGTTTTGCGATCGGACAGCCCTGCCTCCGCTTCAGCCGATATTGTGGTCGATGATGCACAACGTCATGTTATCGCTCTTAACGAATTGATCGGCCGCCATTTTCGCCAGCAGATGACAGCGGCGGAATATGCGGCGCGGCTCGGGCTCTCGCCTACGCACCTCAACCGGGTCGTGCGAAGGGTCACGGGCATGACCGCCCACGATATGATCATCGGCCGCTCCATCGACGAAGCCAGGCGGGCGCTGGCACTTACCGGCGCTAGCATCCAGCACATTTCCGAAAACCTCGGATTTTCCGACGCCACCTATTTTTCCCGCTGCTTTCGACAGCGCACCGGCATGTCCCCAAGCGATTATCGACGGGCGCAACGATCTCAGCAGACAGATGCCGCGTGAACATTCGCACCGCTTGTTAACCTTTTTCATTGCTCCGCCCCGAAAATGCCATGCGCATGGATCGAATTGGCGATGGATTCGTTAACGGATCGCCAGCTTGTCTCATCGCCGGAATGAAGATGGCGGCAACAGGGATTTTTAAGGAGACTGACATGAAGAAGATTATCGCCTTGGCACTCGCCGCCACACCGGTCCTCGCCAGCGCCGGCGCTGTTTATGCCGCCGATGTTGTGCGTGCAGAACGCCCCGTCGTCGTTGAGGAAGGCGCTCGCAACGGCGTCAAGATCGGCTATCTTGATTGCAACATTGCCGGTGGCGCAGGGTATGTGCTCGGTTCCGCCAAGGAAGTCGACTGCGTATTCAAGTCGACCATCGACGGCGAGCCGCTCGACCACTATTCCGGCGCGATCCGCAAGCTGGGCGTCGATATCGGCTTCACAACCCGCAGCCGCCTGATATGGGCCGTCCTTGCCCCGACAGCCGGTTATCACCATGGTTCGCTCGGCGGCATCTATCAGGGCGCCACGGCTGAAGTGACGGCAGGTGCGGGCATCGGTGCAAACATTCTGGTGGGCGGCACGACCGGCTCGATCCATCTGCAGACGGTTAGCGTCACAGGCCAGCTTGGACTCAACGTCGCAGCGACCGGCACTTCGATGACGCTGGCGTCGGTCAACTAAACCGAAGGACACTGTCCTTCTATCAAATGGCGCAAATCCGCTTGGGTTTGCGCCATTTTTCATTGTGTTCCACGGGTTTACCAAGATCTCTTGTTGAAAGCCGCTCCGTTGCAGATATCTTCATGCGACCGCAAAGCGAACGACCGCATCAGGCTTGAAGCGATAGGGAATTGTCCTGTTTGCTGAGGCCCCATCCGTTGGAATTTTGGAGCAAGCATGACCGAGACCGCCGTTACCCTCTCTTATGCCGATCTTGTTACCCTGCTCGAACAGATTTTTGTGAGAAACGGAGTGTCGGAGCAAAACGCGGCAATCCTGGCTGAAAACTGTGCGGGCTGCGAACGTGACGGCTCCCTCAGCCATGGCATATTTCGCATGGCCGGGTACGTTTCATCGCTCAAAAGCGGCTGGGTGGATGGCACGGCGGTAGCGGAGGTCGAGGATGTCGGCCCGGCATTCGTGCGTGTGGATGCAAAGGGCGGGTTTACCCAGCCGGCAATGCTTGCCGCACGGCCATTGCTGATCGAGAAGGTCAAGGCAAACGGCGTCGCCGTTCTTGCCATCCGCCGGTCACACCATTTCAGCGCGCTGTGGCCCGATGTCGAACCATTTGCCGAAGAGGGTTTTGTGGCGCTCAGCGTCGTCAACAGCATGGCCTGCGTTGTGCCGCATGGCGGCAAAAAAGCGGTTTTCGGCACCAATCCGGTCGCTTTCGCCTCGCCGCGCGCGGGTGCTGCCCCCTTCGTCTTCGATCAGGCATCGTCAGCGATCGCCCATGGCGATGTACAGATTGCAGCACGCTCCGGCCATGACCTCAAACCCGGCATGGGTGTCGATCGGGATGGTCAGCCGACCAATGATCCGAAGGAAATTCTGGACGGCGGCGCGCTTCTGCCGTTTGGCGGACATAAGGGCAATTCGATCGCGCTGATGGTGGAAATCCTCAGTGCCGCGCTCACCGGCGGATATTTTTCCGGCGAATTCGACTGGAGCGGCCACAAGGGCGCTCAGACGCCGTTCACCGGCCAGTTTTTTATCGTCATCGATCCGGCACGCGGCGGCAATGACGTGTTTGCCGAACGGGTCGCCGGCATCTGCGATCTGGTGCTGGACGCCGGCCAGGAACGACTTCCCGGCGAGCGCCGCCACATTACCCGCGCCAAGGCGGAGAAGGACGGCATTCCGCTGTCTCGCGAAAATTACGAGAAGCTGAAGGCATTGGCCGAAGCCTGACAATCAACGCTGCAGCGCCACGCCCGATGCAAATTTCCTCAGGATCGTACAATCATAGCGGCTGTCTGGGCGCTTGTGTCAGGATCGCCACGTTATCCGTTCTGAACACGGCGGCAGCATTTTCCTGCAGCATCTGGTCGGTCAGGCTGTCGGCCAATCCTCCCATCCGCGTCAGATAACCGGCATCGCCATAGCGTTTATAGCTCAGCGCCAGCCGTCGCAGCCAGGTGTTCGGGTCCGAAAGCCGTCCAGATTCCGCAAACTCGATATCCGAGCGGATGCGTGCCGTATCAGTCTGCCGCGCGTATTCCGGCATGTTCCTGAGGACGGCAAGTGCTGCCTCCGCTAGTTCCTTTGCCCTTTCCGGAGCGCAGTAGAATGACAGGCTGCCGATGGCGCGATTGCTATCCGTATCCAGTTCCAACTCGAATTGCAGGGTATAGATACCCGCCAGCCGGTACCGCAGCTCGTTTTTCAATGCCTGCTGCGCGACGGGCGTCAGAGCGGAGACAAGAAAACTTGCCTCCGGCGTCCAGTTCATCGGCGTGAAGAAGGAGAGCTGTACGCGGGCACGATCTTTTCCGGCACCTTCACTTTCCGCAATACGAACACCTTCGGCCTGCAAAAGCGGTTCCGGTGTCAGAGCCACGCCACGCGGCACGGCGCCAATCACACCGGCAAAGGCATCGCGTATGGCGGCATCCGGCGCCGGTCCAACAGCAAACCATGTGACGCGCTGCGACAGCAAAGCCCTGGCCGCTGCCTCGAAATGTTCGGCAGAGACGGATGGGGTAGAGCTAGCCGCGCCTTCGACCTCATCCTTTCCGTACAGAAGCCGGGAATAGCTATCGTCGCGACCATCGAGCGACACTCGGTCCTCCTCGACGGCATTGACGGCTTCTTCCCGAACGGTACCGAAAGCGACATCTCGCGCATAACGCTCGAGCATTTCCGGCAGATTTGCGGGTTTGGCGGCAATGGCGACATCCAGCATGCCGGCCTTGAGCGCATAACTCCAATGCCCGCCGTTCGATTGCGCCGAGTTCCAGACGTCATACTGATCCTGCGTCCAGAAGCGATATCCGCTCTGCGTCCACAGTTGCAGGGCAATCTGTGAGGTGGCGCTGCCGTATTCGGCATTCATGAAACCAACCGCCGATTGCCCGGACAGATAGGTTTTTGCGTCCGGCGTATCCCTGACCAGCCAAACAACCCGGTCGCCATTGGAAAGTGTCCATTCGCGAACCTCGGGTGATGTCCGGTGTTCCTGCGATACAATCGTTCCAGTGCGCGCCACCTGCACATCAGCCGGCCATTGTGGAACGGTTGCGGTTTCGTCTTTCGCGCTTGTCTTCAAGGCCGGCAATTGCGCAAGCACGGCGCGTGCCGACAATTCGTCCCGCATGGCCTCTATTTCGGCGGCCATTGGTGCGCTACGCGTTTTACCGCCCGGCAGCTGGTAGAACACGACCTGATCCGGCGCCGCGAGCATTTCCCGCATCCGTGCCTGCAAACCCTCAAACGTGATGCTGGCCAGAAGTTCCTTCGTGCGTTCCGCCCTTCGCGCCGGATCGTCGAGAACGGACCCCATCAGCACGGCGGAGGTGATGCGATCCTCCCATTCGGCATAGGTTCGCTGGCTGGCGGCTTCTATATTGGCTTCATTCACGCGGCGGGCCGAAGCCATGGCGGCATCGAATGCCTTCTGCGAGATGCCCTCGCGCCGCAAGCGCTCGACCGCTTCCAGCAGGATCGACAGGGCAACATCATGGTCTTGACCCGACGCATTGAAGGCCAGGATCAACCGGCGTTCTGTCGTCTCCTGCGCCACGAAACCGAGGCTTTTGACCGTGTCGGCGTAATGCGGTGACTGCGCCTGAATGGCATCGCGGATCAGCCGGGTGAGCAGATATTTCTGCAGATAGGCAAATTGCCCCTCCTCGCTGCTGCGCTCGGGCATTGCCATGCGGAATGCGTATGTCGTCTGCGATGACGAACCGGCTGGGTCCTGAACCAGACCTGCCGTCAGGCTTTCTTTCAGCGGAAGCTCGACATAAGGGCGGGCCGGCTTTGGCTTTTTGGGCGCATTTCCGAAAAGGCGGCGGATTGCCGCTTCTGCCGAGACGCGGTCTATCCGGCCCGAAACGATCAAGGTCA
Source organism: Neorhizobium sp. BT27B (assembly GCF_050455485.1). Lineage (NCBI taxonomy): Bacteria > Pseudomonadati > Pseudomonadota > Alphaproteobacteria > Hyphomicrobiales > Rhizobiaceae > Neorhizobium > Neorhizobium sp. BT27B. Next base: position 102,238 of record NZ_JBCIYT010000005.1, read on the forward strand.
TGTTGGAGGCGGTATAAAATTGTTCGTAGAAGGCGCGGATATCCTCGATCGATGCCGCCTCGATGCCCTCGCGTGTGCCGATCGTCGGTCGATCGACGTAACGCGAGCCAACGCGCAAAACCGCCTTCTTCTGGCGGCTGATCCTATCCGCGGCGCTATCGCCCTGCCGCAACTCCTCCAGAATGACAAAACGCTCCTTTGCCCAATCCTCGGCACGCAGTTCGGCGCCGAACGCCAGGTCCGCCGCCAATGCCAGCGATTGCGAAAGGTCCAGCGCATCGTCGGGTCGGGTGCGGATCATGTATTGCGTTTCGGTCTCGCGCGTTACCGCGTTGACCTGAACACCCTGGCGCCAGCCGATCTCCTGAATGTAGCGATGAATGCTTTGCGGATGCGCGCGGTTTGACTGGAAGACCATGTGCTCCAGCATATGTGCGGCACCGCTCGGCCGATCCTCATCGACCGAACCTGCATGGACGACAAGCCGGATATTGAACGGGTCTTCGGGCTTGCCGCTATCGTGCAGGATATAGTTCAGGCCGTTATCGAGCGTGCCGCGGGTGAGACGAGGATCCCACTGCGCCTCGCCGGCGGTGACCGGCAGGGCGATGGCGACGAACAGCAGGAAGGCGAAAAGGCGGGTCATAACTGGCATGCTTAGAACGTCGCCTTTGCACCGACCCAAAAGGTGCGACCGATTACCCACGGCCTTGTATCCGAGGTTTTGCCGTTGCCGATCTGATCGAAAACGTTCTCGACCCGCACATTGAAGCTCAGGCCGGCATTATCCTTTTTGTAGACCTCATAGCTTGCTGCAAGATCGAAGGTCATAAGCGATTTGAAATCGAAATCTTCGTAAATGGAATGCTGTTTGCCGTCGACCGAGATCGTGTCTTCCGTATCGAGCGCGGCCGTATAAGCCAGATTGTAGTTAGCCGTAACATCCAGTTTCAATGCATCGTCGAGCCAGCTGCTTGATAGCCCCGTCTGAAAACGGACAGGAATATCCATGTTTCCGGTCACAACGCTGAAGCCCGCCTTCGAGTAGGATTGCCCCTTGTAATAGATGTAATCGTCCTCGAACGAATCCTCATAATAGCTGTCGTTGGAAACTTCGCGCTTTGACCATGTCACCGATGCATTGAAGAGCAAGGCATCAAGCCCTGGCAATTCAGGTGCCTTCAACTCTTTTGAATATTCTGCAGACACTGACTGATATGCGCCGGTACCATTGTTGGTCAGCGTGTAGCTGTTGCCTGATTTGTCAGAAGCAAACTGGTCTTTGGAGCGCCGGTCCATGAAGCGCAAACGCCATTGACCTCCCAGAAGCGGTTCAATTCCAGATAAGCCGACAGTGAACTCGTCGGTATAGGGTGTATCAAGACCCGTGGCCGAGCTGGTGAAATAAGTTTCAGCAAGCTCTTTCCAGTTTTCTTCGGCGGGTTTAAGGATGTTGCGGGTGGATGTCACCGGCCGTGGTTGGCGCTCACGGATGGCATAGGCAAGGCTCTGGGCATTATAATAACGGTTGGCCCCTAGTGAGATCGAAAAATCCTGCCATGGCGTAATGGTTGCGACCACACGCGGCGCCAGGTCGACGTTTTTCATGTAATCGTCATAGCTTACCCGCCCGCCAGCCCTAAGGTTGAACCATTCCCAAGTCTGTTCCACTTCGGCATAAGCGCTGAACTGGTTGAGCTTTGCGTCGACGTCAAATGCCTTGTAGACAGTCTTGTTGCTGGCATATTGCTCTTCGTTGCATTCTTCGGTCGTTTTGCAAACGAAACCAGTGACGCCTGCTTCTCCTTTTGAGGTGTAAACACCGTAATAAGTCGCGTCTTCGGGTCGGCGGCGATATGCGTCCGTGTGGACGTATTCGCCACCCAGCTTGAAAGAGCCGTTCCCGACATCGCCGGACAGGTCCTGCGACCATGTCAACTGTTCCTGTCCCTGCTCCTTGTCGCCGGTGGCACCATCATAGCAGATCGTCGTCGTCGTAATTCCGGGAGGAGTACGGCACCAGTCGGAGATACCTGACAATTCTGTAGCTTCAAATAACTTCCGGTTAGACCGGTAAAATGTCTGCTTGTAAGCGCGGGCAACATTGCCGTTCATATCGTTGATATTGTCCGACGTGCCATATCCCAGCTTGGACTCAAGCCTGACGTTCGAAAGCGCCATGCCGGCAAGGTCGAAATCCGAAAATTCATAATCGTGTTGCAGCTTGGTATTCAGTCCCTGCGCGATCTGGTCGATCCGCATGTTGCGCCAGCTCGCGTATTCCCACGCCTGCACGTAATCGGTGTAAACACCTTCCAGCGTGAAATCACCGAGGTCGGTCGTGGCCTTGATTTGCGCCCTGTAGAATTCATTCTGGGCTTCCTCTCCGACGCGCTGACTCTCGCTATACTGATAGTCCTTGTCTTTTTCTGTCACCGCTGTCTGGCGGCTATACTGACCCAAGATCGCGATGTTGTCGGTGATCGGCCCGCTGATGGAAATGGCCTGCCGTCGCTTCAGGTAATCCGGCGTGGCGACACCGGTCGGGTTCAGGCCGCTTTTCGATGCAACATGATATCCGGTCCAGTCGCTGGTGGTGAAGTCGGTACTAACGCTGCCGGTCCAGCGATCGGTAGACACCTGCTGCATTCGATAGGACACCACGCCACCCTGAAAATTGCCGTAAACGGCGGAGGCATTGCTGTCGATAACCGTCACATCCTGCAGGAAATCGGTGGGCACATACACAGACTGTGAATGAAGGCCGAAAAAACGTTCCTGGGCGGGAGGGCTTCCCCTATCGAGGTCATCAAGCTCTGCACCCGTGCCAAATTCTTCGCTGCCTGTCACCGTGTTGATGGCCATGCCTTCAAGAAGAAAATTGTTCTCGTAGACACGCCCGCCGGCAATAGACACTTCACGCGGCTTCAGATCGATCACATCCTGATCCGACACGCCCGCATCGTCGTCGACATCGTTCTGGTACTGCACGTTCGGCAGGTTGCGCAGAATATCATTGGCATCGTTTCCGGCAGAGCGGGCGACGATCTGGCCGGCGGCAATGGTCGTCGTGCCGGTGTCGGAAACGCTGTCGGTGCCGAGGTAAACGCCCTTGTTGGTGCCATCGACGGTGATCGTGCCGAGAACCGTGCTGTCACCGCCATCGACTGCGGTTGCAGCGTCCGCTTCGCCGATCAGCGCAACAGTTTCCGGCCCGGTAACGCGCATACTGATACCAGTGCCGGCAAGCATTGCCCCCAATGCCGCCTCAGGTGCCATCCGGCCGGAAATGGCACTCGATGATTTATTCTGCAAAAGGGCTGCCGGATAACCGACCTGCCAGCCGGTAGCGCGGATGAATGCCTTGATAGCAGCGGTCAGCGGCTGGGCGGGAATAGCAAAGGAAATATCCCGGCGGGCCGTCGCTGCTGGTTTGGCAGTTTGTGCAGACGAAATCCCCGGAGTAACCAGAATGATCGCCGAAGAAGTCAACAAAATCGCAAGCTTCTTGCCAACCTTCGCGCCGTGAGCCCCCGCCCCGCGCTTCAACCCCGCCTGCAATGCCATTCCCATCTCCTGAACGCCCCCTGCCATCCGTCATGGATGGCAGGCATTTATCGTCACCAAGCCGCTGAGCCCCTCGGCTCAACGGTTGCCTGCCGTCATGCAACAGGCCTCAGTAGCGTTCGACGTGCGAGGTCGATCGATCTCACAAAAAAAGTTGAGAATTTAACGAATGATTATGTAACCGCCCGGAAGAACGGTGGTTTTTCCGCCAGCAGCGGCAGCGAGGCCGGCAATGGCGGCCTGGGCGCGGTCGGTGCGATAGTCGCCGCTGACGGTGACATCCAGCAGGCTGCGATTGAGCACCATCACCCTGCCATCGAAGTAACGGCCAACCTCCGCCAGTGCATCGCCCAGCGGTTTTGCGTCGATCACCACCCGCCCCTGTAGCCAACCAAGATCCCGCTCGTCGTCGAATTTTTCGACGGGCGACATCGCATCGCTGGAGGCGACGACCATTTCTCCCGGCACAAGATGGACCAGGGAGATCGACTTCTGCTCATGAACGGCGTCAACCGCACCGCGCTGGAGCAGGACCGTATCGGCATCACCTTGAACCTTGACGACAAAGGCGGTGCCTTTCACCTGAACATCACTGTAATGCCCTGCCACATGAAACTGCCGCGTGGCGTCATGCACGACATCGAACCAGACTTCACCCTCGATCAACCGCACGCCGCGTTTGCTTCCGGCAAAATCCAGAGACACGGCGCTATCGGTATTGAGGATCATGCGGGAGCCATCCGGCAGTGTGATCTCGCGACGCTCACCGGCGTCCGTTGTGTAATCCGCCAGCATGCGCGGCATGGATTGCAGGGCGAGATACGTCGCGCCGATGACAACGGCCAGACAGGCAGCGGCGGCCCAGGCCTGCGAACCGATACGGTGTCGCGGCATTTTGCGAGCAGCATCCAGTGGCACGGGCAGGCCGCGCAGGTGGATATCCAGTTCCTGCGCCGCGACGAGCGTTTCCGGTGAGGCCCAGAGCGTCTTGATCTCCTCGAAGGCGGCACGGTGGCTCGGCTCGGCATCCAGCCAGACGTCGAACTCGGCCCTGGCGCCACGATCGACAAAGCCGCCGGCTTCAAGGCGAACCAGCCAGTCCAATGCTTCATCCATTGCCCGGTCCGGATGCCGGTAGGCCTCGTTCAATTCCTGTCCCGCCGTGTTCTCACGCATGGAAAACGCTCACATGCCTATCCATCAGGTGACCATATGAATGATGACGATTGGCCTGCGCCTTTCTCACAAAAAAACAGGTAGGACATTGCAAAAAATCGGGTCGAGCTGAAAAGCGGTCCTGAAACATCATTCTGCATCCATCTTCTTGCGAAGTTCCAATAACAAGGCCATCACCATCTTGATGTCGTTGAAAACGGTATTCGGCGACACCCCCAGATGCGCGGCAATCCGTGGATAGGGCCAGCCCTCGACGCGGCTCAAGACCCAAACTTTCTGGGCGCGAGGCGGCAATGTCCGCAAGGCATCGCCAACCACGCGGAGCTGATCCTTCTGGATGGCGTGATCTTCCGCCGAAGGCTGCGGGTCCGCATAGGTCTGCTCGCCGGTAACGCCTTCATCCAGAGGTTCGGTACCACTGCGCACCTTTTTCCAGCGGATATGATCCAGCGCCAGGTTACGGGCCGTCTGCCATAAAAGAGCCTCCAGATGGCGCGGCTGCGACGTTTCCAGTGCCTTGCGGGTACGAAGATAGGCATCGTGGGTCAATTCTTCGGCGACGGCGACATCGCGAACGATACGCAGAATGAACCTCACCAATGACGGACGCATGCCGGGAAAGATCGCATCGAGCCGCGCGATATCGCGGTCCATGGTCATGCAATGCTTTCTGTGGCGCTGGTCACTGTCAGTCCGAACAAATCTGGAGTTTTATAGTCGTGTTTCGTTATCGTCTCGTCATGGTGTTTTCAATCATCCATCGGGCGATCTGCATGAAACCAAAGACAACCTATGGACGTTGCCGATGCGCATGGGCGTGGCGCCGGTCATAAACGTTATCGATGGTGCCCATGTTGTCGGTTGACAGCGATCGTAGGACATCATATCTCTTAATACGGTTTTACTGCCTTGGAGGAGGCGGTCGTGATTGGGAGGATCGATGATGAAATAACCGTCCGTTAAGCTGCTTGCCACCATTCTGCTTGGCTCTACCCTGCTATCTCAGCCGGTTTACGCGGCAACACCGCCGACCATGCTCGTGGTCGGCTTTTCCATGAACAACATCCTGACACTGGACCCAGCCGCTATTACCGGCAAGGAGACCGTTCAGGTTCTCGCCAACATATATGATAACCTCGTCTCGCTTAACGCCATCGAGCGCGCCAAGGTGGATCCGCAGCTGGCGGAAAGCTGGACGATCGCTGCCGACAACAGCTCGATCACCTTCAAGCTGCGCGATGGCGCCAAGTTCGCATCCGGCAACCCGGTCACTTCCGAAGATGTGGTCTGGTCGTTCAAGCGCCTGATGAAACTGAACCTTGCGCAGGCTTCGTTCCTGAAGACGCACGGCTTCACCGCCGCGAATGCCGATGCCAGCTTCACTGCTCCCGATGCGCAGACTGTCGTCGTGACGCTGCCGAAGAAGGTCGATCCGCAGATCATCGTTCAGACGCTCGGCATTGTTGGCCCCGGCTCCATTCTTGATAGCAAGACCGTGATGGAGCACGACAAGAACGGCGATCAGGGCGCCGCATGGCTCACCAACAATTCGGCAGGTTCCGGCCCGTTCACGCTCGGCCAGTGGGCTTCCAACGAACGCGTCATTCTTGACCAGAACGCCGAATACTGGGGTGAGAAACCGGCGATGAAGCGCATCATGATGCGCCATCTGGCGGAGTCCCAGAGCCAGAGACTGATGCTCGAAAAGGGTGATATCGACATCGCCTTTTCGATGTCGGCGGCAGACCTGAAAGCGCTGGAAAAAGACGAAAATGTCGAGATCCAGACCAATGGCGGCAGCGGCTTTTATTATCTCGCCGTCTCCATGAAGGACGAGAAATTTCAGAACCCGAAAGTGCGCGAGGCACTTCGTTATCTCATCGACTATCAGGGCTTGAACGACAGCGTTCTCCCCTATTTCGGCACGTTGCGTGATCGCCCGATCGCCAGCGGCATCTTTGGCTCGCTCCCAAATGCCGGTTACAAGCTCGACGTGGAAAAAGCCAAGGCACTTCTGGCTGAAGCCGGTTTCCCCAACGGTTTTTCGACCACGCTGCGCGCCATTTCCGACGTGCCGTTCATGAGTGCCGCGACCGCCATCCAGGCGACCCTTGCACAGGGCGGCATCAAGGCCGAGATCATCACCGGCACTGGTGATCAGATTTACGGCGCCATGCGCGAGCGCAAGTATGAATTGCTTGTCGGCCGCGGCGGCGGTGGCCAGTTGCCACATCCGGACTCGAACCTGCGCGCCACCGTCTACAATCCGGACAATTCGGATGCGGCAAAGCTCACCAATTTCCAGGGCTGGCGCACGTCCTTCTACGACGAGAAGATCAACAAGATGATCGATGATGCTCTCGTTGAAGGCAACAAGGACAAGCAGATCAAGGATTACGAGGCGATCCAGACCTATTACGCCGACATGGTCCCTGCCCTGCAGCCGTTCTCCGAAGTCGTCGACAGCGTCGGCTTCCGCGCCGACGTCAAGGGTCTGCAGCTGAACCCGTCCTGGTCGACGCAGCTGCGCACGGTCACGAAAGAGCGCTAACCGCTCCTTGCCGCGGCGCTGCCTCTCGTCTTTTCGCAGCGCTGCGGCCTCCCACGTCATATTGAGGAGGCTCCATGAAGTCCGAGAGTTTCACCGCCTTTGGGCGGCAGGCCGGAACGATTTTCGTTACCCTTGTCGGCTTGCTGATCCTGACTTTCTGTATCGGGCGCATGATGCCGGTCGACCCCGTTCGCGCCATCATCGGCGAAGAAGCGGATCAGGCGACCTATGAAATGGTGGCGGAGCGTATCGGCGCCAATCTGCCGATCTACCAGCAGTTCTTCCGGTATGTGACCGATCTGCTGCAGGGCGATTTTGGCACCTCGATCCGCACCGGCCAGCCGGTCATCAACGATATTCTGCATGTCATGCCGGCAACCATCGAGCTCGCCACTTTCGCCATCCTCTTCGGCGCCGGTCTCGGCATACCGCTGGGTATCCTGGCGGCGGTGCGCCGCAACAAGCCGATCGACCACGTCATCCGCTTTCTCACCCTGATCGGCCACTCGATGCCGATCTTCTGGACCGGCATGATCGGCCTGATCATTTTCTATGCGGTGCTGGATCTGGTCGGCGGTGGTGGACGCATGTCCGATTTCTACATCGGCCTTGTCCCCGAAACGACCGGCTTCCTTTTGATCGACAGCGTGATCGCCGGTGACTGGGAAGTTTTTTGGGATGCCGTCAACCATCTTCTGCTGCCGGCCAGCATTCTCGGCTACTCGTCGATGGCCTACATCACCCGCATGACCCGCAGCTTCATGCTGGATCAGCTGAACCAGGAATACATCACGACGGCGCGCGTAAAAGGTCTCTCCAAGAGCCGCACCATCTGGCACCATGCATTTGCCAACATCCGCGTTCAGCTGGTGACTATCGTGGCACTCGCCTATGGCAGCCTGCTCGAAGGCGCCGTGCTGATCGAGACCGTGTTCTCGTGGCCGGGCTTTGGCCAGTACATCACCAACAACATGCTGATCGGCGACATGAATGCCGTCATGACCTGCGTGCTGCTGGTGGGCATCATCTTCATCGCGCTCAATCTTCTATCCGACGCACTCTACAAGATTTTTGATCCGAGGACGCGCTGATGGCTATCGAAACGCTCAACACTCAGGAACACGCTATGCCGGCTTCGCTATCGAACCCGAACTCGTCCCTGCGGCGGTTTATGGCGATCATTCGCGAGCTGCTCGGCAATCCCTCTTCGGGTTTCGGCCTTGTCGTCATCACCATCCTGCTTCTGACGGCACTCGTTGCACCGCTGATTGCGCCCTACGAGCCCAATGTGATCAACCTCAACAACGTGCTGCAGCCGCCGAATGCCGCGCACTGGTTCGGCACGGATGAACTCGGCCGCGATATCATGAGCCGCATCATCTACGGCACCCGCATCAGCCTGACGATCATCACCATCGTTTCGGTCATCGTCGGCCCGGTCGGCCTGCTGGTCGGAACGACGGCCGGCTATTTCGGCGGCTGGTACGATACGGTGATGATGCGCATCACCGACATTTTTCTCTCCTTCCCGAGCCTCATCCTGTCGCTGGCCTTTGTTGCCGCACTCGGTGCCGGTCTGGAAAACGCCATCATCGCCATCGGTCTCACCGCCTGGCCGCCGATTGCCCGCCTCGCGCGCGCCGAAACGCTGACCTTCCGCAATGCGGATTATATCTCCGCCTCGCGCATGCAGGGTGCATCCAGCCTGCGCATCATCGTCAAGTCGATCGTGCCGATGTGCATGCCCTCGGTTCTGGTGCGCATCACGCTTTCGATGGCAACGGTCATCCTCACCGCTGCCGGCCTCGGCTTTCTCGGCCTCGGCGCGCAGCCGCCATTGCCGGAATGGGGCGCGATGATTGCCACAGGCCGCCGCTACATGCTCGACAACTGGTGGCTGGTCGCCTTCCCCGGTGGCGCCATCCTCATCGTCAGCCTTGCCTTCAACCTTCTGGGTGATGGCCTGCGCGACGCTCTTGACCCGAAACAGCATTAAGGAGTGACCGCGATGGACAATAACCAGCCTCTCCTGAAAGTCGAAAACCTGCGCGTCAGCTATCGCAGCGGCAAGAGCTACAACACCGTGGTCAAAGGCGTTTCCTTCGATCTCGGTCGCGAGCGCCTCGGCATCGTCGGGGAATCCGGCTCCGGCAAATCCACGATCGGTCGCGCGCTCTTGAAACTGCTGCCGACCGCCAAGATCGAAGCCGACCGCATGGATTTCAGTGGCACGGACCTTCTCGCCGCCAGCGAAAAACAGATGCTGAACATTCGCGGCCGGCGCATTTCGATGATCCTGCAGGACCCGAAATTTTCGCTCAATCCGGTGCACCCGGTCGGCGCCCAGATCGCCGAAGCTTACCGCGTCCATTACAGCGCTTCGACGCAGGTCGCCAAACAGAAGACACTGGACATGCTGGCGGCAGTGCAGATCCGCGATCCCGAACGGGTTTTCGATCTTTATCCGCATGAAGTGTCGGGCGGCATGGGGCAGCGCATCATGATCGCCATGATGCTGATCCCCGAACCGCAGATCATCATCGCCGATGAACCGACCTCGGCGCTCGACGTGACGGTGCGTATGCAGGTGCTCAACATCCTCAACGAGCTCGTCACCAACAAGGGCATCGGGCTGATCATGATCAGCCATGACCTCAATCTGGTTCGCAATTTCTGCGACCGGGTTCTGGTCATGCGCCACGGCGAGGTCGTCGAGGAACGTGCAGCGCCTGACATGCGCAACTGCACACATCCCTACACCAAGGGTCTGCTGGCCGCCCAGCCGCATATCGGCGGCAGCAGAAAGCCTTTGCCCGTGCTCAACCGACAATCGCAGATGCCGTCGCAGGAAACACTGGAGGTGCGCTCATGAGTGCCATCGAAGTTCGCGATCTTTCGATCAGCCTCGGCTACAGCGCCGCCAAGAAACGCATCCTCGGTGATGTCTGTTTTGCAGTCGAAGCCGGTGAGTCTTTCGGATTGGTCGGCGAGTCCGGTTCCGGTAAATCGACCATATTGCGCTGTATCGCGCGATTGCTGAATTCGTGGGACGGCGAAGTGCGGCTGGAAGGCACTTCGATCAACGACATGCCGTTTGCCGATTATTGCCGTGCCGTGCAGATGGTGTTTCAGGACCCATACGGATCGCTGCATCCGCGCCAGTCGATCCGCACTGCGCTGCAGGAGCCGCTGCGCATCCACCGCATGGATAGGCAGGTAGAGCGCATGGAGCGTGCGCTGATCGATGTCGGCCTCAACCCGGATTTTCTGTCGCGTTATCCGCATGAACTGTCGGGTGGCCAACGCCAGCGTGTGGCCATTGCCCGCGCCCTCATTCTCGAACCGCGCATCCTGCTTCTCGATGAACCGACGTCTGCGCTGGACGTATCGGTACAGGCGGAAGTCCTGAACCTGCTGGCGGACCTGCGCGCTAAACGGAACCTCACCTACCTGTTTGTCAGCCACGACCTTGCCGTCATCGATCATATGTGCGAGCGGCTGGCGGTGATGCAACACGGCCGCATCGTCGAGATTATGAGCCGCGATGTGCTGGCGACGGGACAGGCGAAAGACCCTTATGCCCGCGAACTCATTCAGGCCAGCCTGGAATATGATCAGGCAGTTTGAATTCAAAACCGGAGGCCTTTGCGATGACAGTTGAAGCCCCACCCGCCACCTGGGCTCGCCGGGAAAGCCTGAGCTCACAGATCGTGCGCGTGCTTTCCGACCGGATAAAGCAGGATGAATATCCGCGCGGCTCCAAGATGCCGACGGAAAAAGCATTGATGGAGGAACTGGGCGTCAGTCGGACGGTCGTGCGTGAGGCGGTCGCCAACCTGCGCGCCAGCGGGCTGGTGTCGATCCAGCACGGGATCGGCGTTTTTGTTCGCGACGATGCCGGCGTGACACCATTCCGGCTTGGCGATGCCGACCTGATGCAGGCCGGAAACATGGTCAAGGGACTTGAGTTGCGCATCGGCATCGAGTCGGAAGCTGCGGCACTGGCAGCTGAGCGTCGGAATGCGGCCGACCTCAAGGCCATGAAAGCCGCCTGCGACACCATGGAAGACGCGGTAGAGAACGCGACGCGCAATACGCTGGCGGATTTCGAATTTCACTGTGCTGTGGCGGCGGCCAGCCACAACGAGCATTTTTCCGGCATTTTCAACTATCTGGGCGAAACCTTGATGCCACGCATGCGCCGGACCACCCATGCCGTCGATGACAAGACGCTGTCCACTCTTCTTGCCCGCGTAAACAAGGAGCATCTCGCCATTCTGACCGCCATCGAGGCAGGTGATCCCGATGGCGCAAGAGCAGCAATGCGCGCGCATCTGATTGCCAGCAAGGACAGAACGCTCGCAAAAATGCGGCAGGACTGATGATCGACGCGGAGAATATGTGCGGCATCGCCCGCCGTCTTCGCGACCGCAATCATTTCGAATGGAACTTTGATCCTGAATCGCTGGATTTTCAGTCTTGGAAATCAGCAACCTGCGGGAAGGTGCGAGCTGCACTGCATGTCGATCACGTATCGCGGGCAACGTCCTCGGTCATTTCGGAATGGTCTGACGGCGACGCGCTTGGGCAGGAACTGGAACTCGGTTTTTCGAACGGCGAAACGACGCGTGCCTATTTGCTGCGCCCCAAGACTGCCGCGCCGACGGCAGCCGTCCTCCTGTTGCACGATCACGGCTCGTTCTTTTCGATCGGCAAGGAAAAGCTGATCAACCGACCGGATGAAAATCCCCAACTGCTCGCCGATATCGAGCAATGGAGTGCCAAACTCTATGGCGGCCGGTTTGTCGGCAACGAACTCGTTCGCCGCGGCTATACCGTGCTGTGCGCGGATGCGCTCGGCTGGGGCAGTCGCAAGGGTAACGGTTACGAGGCGCAGCAGGCGCTGGCGGCAAACCTGATGCAGTTCGGCATATCCTATGCCTCGGTCATTCTTTCGGAAGATCTCGAGGCGCTTGCCTTCCTTCGCGACCTGCCCGGCATCGACAAATCCCGCATCGCCAGCCTTGGCTACTCGATGGGCGGTTCACGCTCGTGGCAACTGGCCGCTCTTTCGGATGACGTTTCCGTCTGCGTTGCCGGTGGATGGATGGGAACACTGCAGGGACTGATGCAACCGGGAAACAACCAGTGGCGTGGCCAGTCTGCCTTTTCCATGCTGCACCCACAGATCGCCGGAAAGCTGGATTATCCGCATTTTGCCGCGCTTGCCGCACCGAAACCGGCATTGTTCTTCACCGGAGCCGATGACCGGCATTTTCCGGAAAGCGTGGCCACTGAAGCCTACCGGCAGCTTCAGACAATCTGGAATGCTGCTGGCGCACCGAGCCGCCTTGAAACGCGGCTGTGGCCGGGTGGCCATGTGTTCTCGATAGAACAGCAGGACCATGTTTTCGACTGGCTTGCTCAGAACCTTTGAGAGAAGCCCGGCTCTGCGTAAGCCGGGCTTCTGTCTCTAAGCGATCAACCGACCAGATTGGCGTTGATGAAGTCGAAATTGATGTCTTCGCCAAGGCCCGGCTTGTCGGAGATATGCACGAAACCGTCTTCATCCATCGGGTCGACGAGTTCGTTCAGGTATTCGAAACCGTCATCATATTCGAGGAAGGGATGCAGCAGACCACGCTCATACCACTTCGCGTTTTTCACGCAGGCGGCGACGATCAGGTTCGGTGCGCCATTGCCATGAATTTCGCAGTTCATGCCGAAGGATTCGGCCAGATGCATGCATTTCATCGCCGGGCTGATGCCGCCGACATCGTGAACACCGGTGCGGAGAATGTCGCAGGCCTTGGATGTGATCCATTCCGCACGATTGAAATGTTTGCCATGCGCACTTTCAGGGCCTACGACCGGAATGTCGAGGTTTTCCGCAAGCCACGCGTAGGAGGCCGAACTCTGTTCGTCCATCGGCTCTTCGATCCAGGCGAAATCGAGCTTTTCGAGGCCGCGGCCAAGCTCAAGCGCTTCGGTGCGCGTGTACCAGTGGAAGGCGTCGATCATCAGGTGGATATCCGGGCCAACCGCCTCGCGCACGGCCGCGCAGGCCTTCAGGTCCATCTTCACGTCCGGCGCCCAGGAAACCGGCGGCATCCAGGTGTGCAGCTTGATGCCCTTGTAGCCGCGCTTGACCAGCTTTTCGGCAAAACGACCGTAATCCTCCGGCGTTGCCAGGCCGTTTTCCAGTTCGTCGCCGCACATGATCGAGCCATAGGCCGGGATCTTTTCGCGGTAGGTGCCGATCAGCTTGTGGACCGGCGTATTCAGCTTGCGGCCGGCGAGGTCCCAAAGTGCGCAATCGACGATCGCGAGCGTCCGGTCCGTCAGCTGCATGGCGCTGCCGCGCTGCCAATGCGCCAGATCCTGCCACAGACGCTCGCGCGCGAACGGATCTTCGCCGATCAGAACCTTCTTGATGAATTTGTCGACCACATGCGGGCGAACGACTTCCGGCGCGGCAAAACAATATCCTTCGGTGCCATCATCAGCGACGACGGTCAGAAGCGCCAGATTGACCTTGTGCGGTGGACCCGGATGGGCATGACCCGCCGTATCCTGATGTCGCTGCGTTGTATGGGAAAACACCCGCACATTGACGTCTACAATCTTCACAATTTCCTCCTCACTCAGCGCCAGAAACTGCGCCATTTCGATTCTGTCTGTCCCGCTTCGTGTTGTCGACCAGGTCGCCATCAACACGCTCGCTCCCGCGGACGTTTCATGTCATCATACATCAGACGTCCTGTCATAGTATAGTCCGAAGCCGCTGCGTCAACGAATTTCTTGCATCCTCCTTGACAAGCAGGCACGCTTTCAGGCCAGTAAGTCACTGAAATGGCATCACCGGAGCGGAAACGGCCTTGACGACATCAGATAACATCACCGCCAAAGCGCCGGCTCGCAAAGGTCGCAACCTTGTCGAGACGGTCAGCCGACGCATTCGTGATGCGATCACCAGCGGCAATCTCAAGCCTGGCGACAAACTGCCGACCGAAAGCGGTCTGACGGAGCAGCACCAGGTCAGCCGCACAGTAATTCGCGAGGCGATCGCCTCCCTGCGCGCCGACAGCCTTGTTGAAGTTCGACATGGCGTGGGCGTTTTCGTGCTTCAGCCGCAGGACGGACTTCTGCAAGGCGGCCTGCGAAACGTCGATGCCGGGCGCGTATCCTCCATTATTGAAATGCTTGAAGTTCGCGCGGCGATAGAAATCGAAGCCGCCGGCCTTGCTGCCCTGCGCTCGTCGCCGGCCCAGCAGGAAACGATTTTCGAATGTCTTGAGGCGATCGAGCAGCAGATCGCTGCCGGAAACCCGACAGTCGAGAGTGACCGCGCTTTCCATCTTGCCATTGCCGACGCCACCAACAATCCCCGTTTTCGGGAGCTTCTTGAGGCAATCGGCAAGCAGATGATCCCGCGCTCCCTGTTGACCGAAGGCGACACGTCGCCTTCCCCCGCAGACTACATGGCGCAGATCCAGAAGGAGCACAGCGCCATTGCCCGTGCGATTGCGGAGAGCAACGATTCGGCCGCACGCGATGCCATGCGAACCCATCTGAAAGGCAGCCAGCAGCGCTACAGATCGCTGATCAGGCGCCCCTGAGGCTCAGGCAATATATTATCTCAATTGACAGTCATAATATCTCTTGTTAGCTTGCTGAAAATCGCAGCAACAGAGGTGCAGGATGTCTACGAACCCGAACGAACTCAAGAAGGCGCTTGGCGCAGGTCTTCTCTCCTTTCCGGTAACTCCGTTCGGCGCGGACGGCCTGTTCAACCGCAAGGCCTATGAGCAGCATGTCGGCTGGCTGGCCGGCTTCGACGCCACCGTCCTGTTTGCCGCCGGCGGCACCGGCGAGTTCTTCAATCTGGAACCTTCGGAAATTCCGGAAATCATCAAGGCCGCCAAGGCATCCGCCGGTTCGACACCGATCGTCGCTGGCTGCGGTTACGGCACGCGTATCGCCGTATCGATCGCCAAGTCTGCCGAAAAGGCCGGCGCCGATGGTATTCTTCTGCTGCCGCATTACCTGATGGATGCCAGCCAGGAAGGCCTCTACCAGCATATCAAGACCGTCTGCCAGTCCGTCGGCATCGGCGTCATGGTCTATAACCGCGACAATTCCATCCTCACGGCCGAAACACTCGCCCGCCTGTGCGATGCCTGCCCGAACCTCGTTGGTTTCAAGGATGGTTCCGGCGATATCGGCCTCGTTCGCAAGATCACCGCGAAGATGGGCGATCGCCTGACCTATCTCGGCGGCATGCCGACAGCCGAACTGTTTGCCGATGCCTATCTTGGTGCCGGCGTGACCACCTATTCCTCGGCGGTGTTCAACTTCGTACCGGGCCTTGCACAGGATTTCTACAAGGCGCTGCGCGCTGGTGATACGGCCACCACGAACAGGATCCTCATCGACTTCTTCTATCCATTCATGGAAATCCGCAACCGCCAGAAGGGTTACGCAGTGTCCGCAATCAAGGCAGGCGTTCGCCTGATGGGCTTCGATGCCGGCCCCGTGCGCGCACCGCTGACAGACCTGACTGCGGAAGAGGTGAAGATGCTCGAAGCGCTGTGCGAACCTTATCGCAACGCCGCGCCGAAATTGCAGGCAGCTGAGTAAAACCTGCGCCGATTTCGACGGACAAGGCCGGCAACGCATGCCGGCCTTGTCTGTTTTCACGCGCTGACATGCAGTTGTCAGATGTCTTCAATCTCGCCGCCATATTGTTCGTGCGACACCTTTTCCATCCAGTCGGCCGTATTGCCGTCAAACGCTTCCTGAATGGCGATATGGGTCAAGGCCGTATCGGGACCGGCCCCGTGCCAATGTTTTTCACCGGCTGGAAACCAGACCACATCGCCGGGGCGAATGGGCCGGATCGGCCCGCCCCATGTCTGGACAAGACCGGCACCGGACGTCACGACCAGTGTCTGTCCAAGCGGATGCGTATGCCATGCGGTGCGCGCGCCTGGCTCGAAGGTCACGCTCACGACTTGTACAGAACCCGGCGCTTCAGCCTTCGCCAGCGGGTCCTGGCGAACCTGACCGGTGAAATAATCCGCAGACGGCGTCAGAGACGGGCGAGCTTCGCTCCGTGTGATTTTCATGATGGAACTCCTTTAGCGGCAAACGTCCGCGCAGCGATTTGGTTTCGTCTCAAGCGACTTCTACGCTCGACAATCATCCACCGACACGCAGTTCCAGACAGGCCAGATCCAGCCAGCGCCCAAATTTCCTGCCGACTTCGGTAAAGGTGCCGACTGTGCGAAAACCCAGTGCTTCGTGGAGGCGGATCGACGCCGCGTTCTGGGCCTCGATACAGGCAACCATGACATGGATATCACCGCTCTGAGCGCGTTTGATCAGCGCTTCCATCAGCAATCGTCCCACACCATGGCCGCGCGCACCGCCATGAACATAAACCGAGTGTTCGACCGTGTGCAGAAAACCTTCAAAGGCCCGCCAGTCGCCATAGGAGGCGTACCCCATCACACGGCCATCGATCTCGGCCACGAGAACCGGAAAACGGCGTGCCATGCGCGCTGAAAACCAATCCTCTCGGTTCTTCAGGTCAACGACATTATCGTTCCAGATCGCCGTCGTGTTCAGTACGGCATCGTTGTAGATATCCATGATTGCGGGAAGATCGGCGGCGGTTGCGTCGCGGATGATGGGGGTCGAAGACATGAGCTATCCGTCTGAGAGGTGGTGGCCCATGTAAGAGGGGCAAGGCCCGACTGTCCAGCGTGCGGAACAGCCTTTACGCTCCCATTCCGGACAGACTGAAACAGGTCATCACCGCGGAATAATGGACTGCGGCAGCGGCAATCACGAAAGCATGCCAGATTGCCCTTTGGAATCGCAGCCGTTCCCAGACATGAAAGACGACGCCGAGCGAATAAATCATGCCGCCGGCAACAATCAGCCAGACGGTGACCGGTGGCAGATATTCCGAAATCGGCCCGGCGACCATCACACCGCTCCATCCCATGGCGAGATAGAGCAGGATTGCCAATCGATCATAGCGGCCGGGAAACACGCATTTCAGCACGATGCCACCGATCGCCACCAGCCAGATGGCAGCCAGCATGATGGCAATCATCGGCTCATGCGAACCGCGCTGCAGAAACGGCGTGTAGGTCGCGGCAATCAGCACGAAAATCGCGGAATGATCAAAACGGCGAAGTATCCATTTGGTGCGCGAGGTCGGCCAGATATTGTAGGTGAACGACACGGCGATACAGAGCACCAGGCCGAGACCATAAATCCATGCAGCAGCCAGTTCGCCATGGCTCGACCACAGCGTTGCGTAAAAGATCAGTGCCGTGACGCCGATAAGCGCGAATACCAGACCGACACCATGGACGATGCCATCGGCAACGATCTCTGCAAAATCATGTGCACGTCCAAAATCGAAAAGCTCGCTTATCGGTTTGGCAATCGCGTTGCCGAGCCTTTTGGTCTCGGCCGCGTCCGATAGACTGGTCATGGTCGCTCCATCTCTTTGACCGTCAGAATGACCAAGCGCATGCGGCAAGGCAATGGCTGCGTCGCATCTTCGGAATCACATTGCGTTGCACGCTGAAAGACGTTGCCCGCGCCTTCACCTGTCGATCAACACCGAACAGCGGGCATGGCGGACAACCCGGTCGGCTGTGGCGCCGATGAAGTAGTTGGAAACATCCGGCACATGCGAGGCAATCAGAATGAGGTCGGCTGCATTCTGCTCTGCCGATGCCAGTATTTCGCGCGCAGCGGCACCCTGACGGATTTCGATCTGCGCATTCACGCCGAGGCGCTCGCACAGCGCCGTCAATGTCTCATCGGCAGCCTTGCGGGCGGCAACGGTCAGATCGATAGGGTCTGCGACCGAAATATAGCTCGGCACGTCTTCAACCGCGTTGACCAGAACAAGAGCGCCGCCGGGCGCCACCATGCGCATCGCACGCCTCAAAATGCGCTCAGCCTTGTCCAACTGCGCCGTATCGATGGCGACGATAATTCTCTCGTACATGATTTCCCCCGGACGCCGCGGGTTCAGCACTGATGGCAGGCGATCCACGGCGATTGTCAACAACCAGCGAACGTTTAATCGCCAATAACTTACCTATCGTGAATGCCCAAAAACAAACATAAGCGATGGTGAAGAGGTGGCGGATCGCCACAGCGAGAGGATCGATGATGAGCAATACCCCCCTGCCCTTCGCCCTGACGCGGCCGGCCCATGTCAACCAGACCCATCTGGTGGTAACGGATCTGTCCACCGTGTCGAAATTTTATCAGGACGTCATCGGCCTCGCCTCGCTGGAGAAAACCGGAAGCGGCGAAGTGCTCGGTGTAGCCGGCGTGCCGCTTTTGACCCTCACTACAGGCAACGATGTCGTACGCGCGCCGCGAACGGCGGCGGGCCTGTTCCACACCGCATTCCTTGTGCCTGACCGTTCTGCTCTCGCAGCCTGGCTGGCGCATGCCGCCCATGCCGGCGTGCGTCTGGACGGCGCGTCCGACCATCTTGTCAGCGAGGCGATCTATCTCTCCGACCCGGAAGGCAACGGCATCGAGATTTACCGCGATCGCAAGCCCGACGAATGGACGATGTTGCCGGACGGAACGGTACAGATGGCGACCGAAGGACTGGATCTGCAGGCACTTTACGACAGCGCCGACAAGGGCAGATGGGCCGGCATGCAGGAAGGCACCGCCATCGGCCATATTCACCTGCAGGTCGGCAATGTGCCCGAGGCTGAAAAATTTTACCGCGACGTACTCGGCCTTAAGGTGATGGCGCGTTATCCGGGCGCGAGCTTCTTTGCCACCGGCGGTTACCACCATCACATCGCGGCCAATATCTGGAACAGCCGCGGCGCCGGCGCGCGCGCAGATAGCATGTCGGGCCTGTCGGATTACTCGCTTCGCTTCAACGACAAGGCAGCCTTGGAACAGGCGGTGGCATCGCTGGACAATCTGGAAATCGCCTCCGCCCGCACCGCCGAAGGCGTATCGCTGAAAGACCCTTGGGGGATAGGCCTGACACTGTCGGCGTGATCTGTTCCTGCTGATTGTCAGGCTGGCGGAACCGGATGCTTTTTGCCGCGTTAGTGGGCGTCAAGGGGAACCGGTGGAACATGGTCACGCTCAGCATCAAAAACAGCAGATACAGAAAACACAGCGCAGAGCCGCCGGTCCTGCGTGCCGATAACCTGTCGGACGATGCAGACGATCCGACAACGTTTGCGCCGCTGGGGCGCGAGGCTCTGGAGGTCGCGAGCTCCTGGGCGCTGATCGGCATTTTTCTGATCATCGGCTTTGCGGTCGTCAACCACATGTCGCTGATCCTCATTCCGGTGACTCTGGCTATCGTCGTCGGCATGATCCTCGGATTGGCGGCAGAAAAGCTCGGCCGCGCCGGCGTGCCGCGTTTCGGCATCGCCATCATCCTGTCCTCGTTGGTCGCCGCTGCGGTCTTCGCGCTCATCAATGCGCTGGCCGAACCGGTCACGACGCTGCTGGACGAAGGGCCGAATTTCGTCGAGCGTACGATCGACAAGCTGATGCCATTTCTCGAGCGCCAGCACTGGCTGAACATCAGCCCGGCCAGTTTCGAAACGGGGCCAATGTCGATGCAGTCGCTGATCGACAATAGCGGCAATATTCTGGGCGTCGTCACATCCAGCCTTACCCCCGCCATCGTGCAGGGACTGATCTTTTTTGCAGCACTTCTGCTGTTCCTGCTCGGCCGTCTGCGGCTGCGCCGCACCATCATCCTGGCTTTCCCGCACCGTCAGCAGCGGCTGGTCGCGATCCGCGTGATCAACTCGATCGAGGAAGTGCTGGGCTATTATTTCGCCACGGCAACGATGATCTATGCCGGTCTCGGCGTTTCGATGACGATCATTGCCTATGTCGGCGGTTTGGCGGCACCGATCCTGTGGGGTGTGTTTGCCTTCGTTTCCAGCTTCGTGCCCTTCCTCGGCATCACGCTGATGACGCTTTCGGTGGCTGTGGCGGGCATCATCACCCATGACTCGCTGCTTTGGGCGCTGGCTCCGGCGGCGGTGTTCTTCGCGGTCCACCTCGTGGTGGAAAATCTGGTTTTCCCGTCAGTGATGGGGCGGCAATGGGAAATCAATCCGTTCGTGGTGTTCATCGCCATCCTGTTCTGGACATGGATGTGGGGTGCGGTCGGCGCCATGCTGGCGCTACCGCTATCGCTGATCATGATGACGGTGATTTCCGAACTGTTCCCGGAACGCAAGACCGTGCCGCGCCTGCCGGCCTGATAAAATCACTATCACCCATCGGTTTGCGGAGCTGCCGGGCCTCTGGTCCGGGCGGTCTCGCGCGCCGCGTAGCGAAAGACCATATTGTGAGCGATAACAGTTTCGACTTCGAGGCAACCACGCAAACCGATCTGGTTACCGGTAAATCACCTTGGGGTGGGCATGCCACAAGCCCGGCGAGCACGCCGCTCACCGAGAGTTTTCGTACAGGCATCGCCATTATCGGCGGCGGCATTACCGGCTCGCTCGCCGCCGAACACCTGACCGCGCTCGGGCATCAGGTGACGATCATCGATCGCGAACCGGCAGGTCTTGGCAGCACCGCCGCAAGCACCGCCATGCTGCAATGGGAGATCGACGCCCCACTTGCCGAACTCACACGTTATTACGGTTTCGAGCGCTCGGCCGATATCTATCGCCGCAGCCTTTCCGCCGTCGCGGGTCTCAGCGCACTGGTCGAACGTCACGCGCTGCCTTGCCATTTTGCTGCGCGCCAGACGCTCTATCTCGCGGCCGACGAGGTGAATTCCGCCACGCTACTGGAGGAACATGGCCTGCGACAACGGGCAGGCCTGCCCGGAACGTTTCTCGACTACACCACGCTGCGCCGCGAATTCGGTTTTGACCGTGAGGCTGCCATCCATTCCGAAGGGTCAGCCGAGGCCGATCCCTTGCTCATGTCATGGTCATTGCTCAATCTGGCGGTATCGCGTGGTGCCGGATTGATCGAAGCATCCGCAACCGGGTTTTCGGAAGAAGGCGGCCGCGTGGTGATCGCCACCGACGGCCCGTATGTGATCGAGGCCGATCATGTCGTGCTGGCCAGCGGTTACGTGATGCCGCAGTTCGTGATGCCGAAACTGCATTCGTCGGCATCGAGTTTCGCGCTGGCCACCGTGCCACAGGACCCTGCAAAACTGTGGCGGGATCGGGCCTTGGTTTGGGAGGCCTCGGAAAGCTACCATTACCTGCGCGTCACCGCAGACAACCGCATCATCATCGGCGGAGAGGATGACGAGATCGCCGATCCGGACAAACGCGATGCCATGCTTGCCGACAAAGTGGCACGGCTATGGGAAACACTGGGGCGAATGTGGCCGGATATCGATCGCCGCGTATCACATACATGGTGCGGTACGTTTGGTGAAACTTCGGATGGGCTGCCACTGATCGGGCTGGTGCCCGGCACGAAGAAGATTTTTGCAGCCTATGGATATGGCGGCAATGGCATCACCTTCTCCTACATGGCATCGCGCATGATCGCCTCGATGATCGGCGGGCAAAGGCAGGCGTGGTTCGAGGCCTTTGCCCTTGACCGGGATGACCCGACCGACAAGGGTTGACGCTCAATCGTAGAGATAGAGACGATCCCATTCACTGCGCGGGATTTTTTCGCCGATCTTGTAGTCAAACGAAACGATGCCGAGCCCCTCGTCGCCGGTACGACATTTGAACTTCAGCTTGTACCAGTCGCCTGCGCTGCGAAAGACGGCACCCGGCGCGCGGATATCGTCACCCTTTTCAATGATATCGGCACGGCTATAGGCGATGACCTTGTCGGGCCGAAACCCCTCGCCTGCCTTGGCAATACGCGACATCGCCTCGATATCGCATCTCTGCTCGCGCCGCTCCTGCGGATCGAGCGCATTCAGTTGCCGTGCGATGCTGCTGTCGATGGCGTGCGCGGGTGCAATGGAGGCGGTGCTGGCTGCGATAACGGCTGCCGCCAGGAAAACTACGGTCTTCAACAATATCCCCATAGATCTGACTCGGACGGCGGCAAAACTAGAAGATGGATCAGAAATTGACCACCTATCATGACGCGAAACAGAATGATGTGAACAGATTGAGGTTCCCCCTTCAAAACCACGGCAACAGGTTTGACGTTCACATGTTGATGCGACGCTCGTATGCGAGTGCGAATTCAAGCGTCGCCCTGTCGGCGCGGGGTGGGCCAACGAACTGGACGCCTGTCGGAAGCCCGCCGGCGCCGAACCCGGCTGGCATGGCCGCAACAGGAAGCCCCGCCATTGTCGGACCGATGACAACCTCCATCCAGCGATGATAGGTGTCCATGCTGCGCCCGGCAATCTCGGTCGGCCACGGCAAATCGACGTCGAACGGGAATACCTGCGTGGATGGCATGACGAGGAAATCGTAACGTTCGAACAGCGCAAGCATATATTTGTACCAGCGCGTTCTGACGACGGAAGCGGCGTGAATATCCGCCGCAGTTTTACCCAGTGCCAGATCGAACTCGAACAGATATTGCGGATTGAGCAAAGCCCGCTTGTCCGGCTGATCATAAAATGCCCGCATGCCGTGGCTCACGTTGAAGCTGCGAAGCGTCAGCCACGCCTCCCACAGGGCCGGCAGGTCGAACTCCGGCGCGACGTCCTCGACCTCGCAGCCGATATCGGCAAGCACCGTCAGTGCGCTGCGCGCCGTATCGAGCACGCCATCCTCGAACGGCAGGTAGCCGCCGAAATCACCGAACCAACCGATCCGCATGCCCTCGGTCGCCGCGGGACCGCGCAGAGCGAGATCCTCGTTGGCGAGGCTCAACGGGTCACGCCGATCGTAACCGGCCTGGGTGGACAGGAGCAATGCGGTGTCGCTCACGGTCTTGCCCATGGGGCCGGCGATCCCGAGCTGGCCAAGGAAAAGATCCGCAGCCTTATCGCTTGGCACCCGGCCGAAACTCGGCCGAAAACCGACAACATTGTTGAAGGCGGCCGGATTGCGCAGCGACCCCATCATGTCGGAGCCATCGGCGACGGGCAGAAGCCGGGCGGCAAGGGCTGCCGCAGCACCGCCCGAGGATCCGCCTGCGGATTTGGTCAGGTCATGCGGGTTTCGTGTCGGGCCGTGAACGGGGTTTCTGGTATGCGAGCCGAGGCCGAATTCCGGTGTATTGGTCTTGCCGATAAAGATCGCCCCCGCACCACGAACCCGTTCCACATGGATGGTGTCCGCCGCGGAGACGTAGTCCGGGAATAGCGGCGAGCCGAAGGAACAGGGCATGCCCTTCACCTCTGCCAGATCCTTGATGGCCTGCGGAAAGCCATGCATCCAGCCTCGGCTATGCCCATCCGCCAGTTCGATATCGGCAGCTTTCGATTCCGCCAGAAGCTCCGGCTCTGGACGCAGATATATGATGGCATTGATATCGGGATTGAGGCGGCCGATACGGTCGAGATAGGCTTCCATCACCTCGACGCAGGATAGTTTGCGATCATGAATTGCGGTGGACAGATCCGCTGCGGAAAGATCCGTGATTTCATTGGTCAAAGATGGCACTCCAGTTCCGCGTCGAGACGCGGCTACGCCTCAACGCTTCCACGCAGGGAAAATTGAACAATCGGGATGAACCGCGACGGCAGGCAACCGCAGCAACGTGGCTGCTGTTAGGCCGCCAGGCGACGCTCGACGATCCGGGCAAGCAGGCTTGCACCCACCGGAAGGATACCGTCATCGAGAACGAAGCCGGGATTGTGCACCGGAACATTGCCCGCATGCCCGACCGTGCAGTAAGCGCCCGGCACCTTGAACAGCATGTCCGCGAAATCTTCGCTCCCCATTATCGGGCCGGTCTTGATGTAGACATTGTCGTCGCCGACAACATCGCGCGCGGCATCGGCAAAGCCGTCGACGAGCTCTTCGGTATTTACCAACACATCGAAGACGTTGCGGATATCGGTTTCGATCTCGACACCGAAGCTGGTGGCAATACCGGCTGCGATCTCCCGCATGCGATCCCTGATCTGCTCGTTCACCTCGCGGTCGAGATAGCGGACAGTCCCTGATATCGTCGCCTCTTCCGGTATGACATTGTATGCGGAGCCGGCATGGATCTGCGTGACCGAGAGCACCGCAGACTTGAGCGGCGAGACATTTCGCGACACCACCGACTGCAGGGCCGAAACAAGCTGTGTGGCGACGATGATCGGATCCTTGGAAAACTCGGGGCGCGCGCCGTGGCTGCCCACTCCCTTGATGCGGAAATCGAAGAAGTCCGCACCCGCCATCGCTGTGCCCGGCTTGATACCGATACGATACGGTTCGTCATCCGGTGCGTTGTGAAGACCATAGATTTCATCGCAGGGGAAGCGGTCGAAAAGACCGTCGGCGATCATCGCCCGTGCGCCGCCACACCCTTCCTCGCCCGGCTGGAAAATGAAAACGGCCGTGCCGGCGAAGTCGCGCGTTTCGGCAAGATAGCGCGCAGCCCCCAGCAACATGGTCGTATGGCCATCATGGCCGCAGCCGTGGAAGCGGTTCGGAGTGCGCGAGGCATAACCGAGATTGGTGCGCTCCTCCATCGGCAGGGCGTCCATATCCGCACGCAGGCCGATGGTCCGGCCCTCTCCCCTTGCACCCTTGAGAACGCCGACAACGCCCGTCTTGCCGATACCGCGATGGACTTCGATCCCCCACTCACCAAGCTTTTCGGCAACGATGCCGGAGGTACGGACTTCTTCAAATCCGATTTCAGGATACTGATGAAAGTCGCGACGGGTTGCCGTCAGCTCGTCTTTCCAGCCGGCAATCTTGTCCATGATAGGCATTTTAAGATCCTCGATTTTTCATAAAGCGAAATGTTTCAGGCAAATGTGCTGCCAAGTGGTGCAAGGCGAATGCCAGGGCGCAACTTCGTCCAGGGCAGCGACGCAGGGCTGACGGCCATCGGTCCGGGTGCCGCGCAGACAATAATGGTCTCGGCGATCGGTTCGAAATCTGCGCGGAAGTGAACGGAACTCTTGTTGACGAGAATGGCTTCCTTCTCCGGTTCAATACCGAGATAACGGAAAAGCCCCCGATCGGCCATTTGCACCTTTTGCGAGGCCACCGCGACACGCACGCCGCCGATGCGCAGGCAGGCCGAAGGCCCCAGATGCATGGGCGCATTGCCGTAAAACGGGCCTGAGACGCGGGTATTGCCATCGGAAATGGCCTCGACCACGAAATCCGCCTCGTAAGGTTCATCCCCGGCAATGCCGGACTGTCCGCCCAAGGCCAGGCGAATGGTTGCGCCAACACCGGCCGCCTGTGCGGCAAGGGCTGCGGCGGGATCGTAAAACAGGCCGAGCGACGCGTTTTGGGCATCGTTGTCGATCAGCGCCCGCAGCATGCCTGTCGTGTTGGAATCGCCGCCGGCGCCCGGATTGTCCTGCGTGTCGGAAATCACTACGGGCTTCTTTGCCATAGCCGCGATCCGCATCGCCTCCCTCACGCCCTCGTCCGGGGTAAAGACCTTTCCGGCGAATGCGGGTTCATTGAGATCGACCAGAGCCTTGATCTCGTCGGCTGCCGCATCTGCTGCCGATTGTGTTTTGCCATAGGCGAGAACGGACGCGCCACAGGCCGCGATATCCGCGGCGGGAAAGCCGAAGAAGAACGAAGTCGACGCCATGTCCCCAAGCTTTTCCAGTGCTTCCACCAGCGAATAAACCGATTTTGCCGGCTCCATCGTGGTGCATTGCCAGGAGATGGGAATGAGGTAATCGATCTGACGGTAGGCTTTTGCAAAGCGCTCGCCGCTCATCAGCCTGTCGAGCAATTCTGCAGCCCGTCTGCCGGTATCTGCCATATCGACATGGGGATAGGTGCGGTAGCCGACCAGCATGTCGGCATCCTTCATCGACTGTTCGGTGATGTTTCCGTGCAGGTCGAGACAAACGGAAATGGGAATGTCGTAACCGATCGCCTGCCGGATACGCGCCAGAAGTTCGCCCTCCCCGTCATCCACATGTTCGGCGACCATGGCCCCGTGCAGATCGAGAAAGATGCCGTCGAGCGGCAGGCTGGCCACGATGCTATCGACGATTTCGCTGGAGATACGTTCGAAGGCATCCTGCGTGACATGGGCTGAGGGGACTGCGCTGGCACGCAGGATCGGCACGATCTCCCAGCCAGCCATGCGCGCATGGTTCAGCGCACCTTCCGTGCCCGTATTCGCTCCCTCGACAGCGGCGATAATCTCCTGCCCTCGGGACATTGGCCGATGACCGGAGCCTCCGACAAAGGTCGCATAGTCGGCCTTGGTCGGTGCGAACGTATTTGTCTCATGGATGAAACCGGCGAAAGCAACGCGTGGCGATGTCATGTAGGCAATTCCCCCGATATCATGCGGCTGTCGGCTCAAGCGGCCGGAAATTGGCGAAATCCCAATGTCGGCCCGGAGCGGCGTCGATAAGCTGGCGTGTGTAGGCGTGCGAAGGATTGCTCAGCACTTCATGGCCCGTTGCATATTCGACGATCCGCCCCTTTTGCATGACGATGACATCGTCGCATATCTGCGCCGCGACGCGCAGGTCATGTGTGATGAACAGAATTGCGATCCCGAATTTTTCCTGCATATCGGACAGAAGATCGAGGACCTGGGCCTGAACGGAAACGTCCAGTGCCGAGACAGCCTCATCGGCAACCAGCACTTTCGGGTTCATGGCCACCGCCCGCGCAATCGCGATACGCTGCCTTTGCCCGCCGGAAAACTGATGCGGATAGCGATTGACGGCATCATCCGGCAGACCAACGATCTGTAGCAATTCCCTTGCCCGCCTGAATGCTTCGGCCTTCGACACACCATAGTTCATCGGCCCCTCGGCAATGCTGTCGCCAACGGTGATGCGTGGATTGAGGGATCGGTAGGGGTCCTGAAAGACCATCTGGATATGCTGGCGGTGGGGCTGGATCGCCCGTCGGGAAAAGTCGGCGATCTCTTGGCCCCCCACACGAATTGAACCGGAGGTCGGGTCGATGAGCCGCATGACGCAGCGCGCCACGGTCGACTTGCCGGAACCGGACTCCCCGACAATGCCAAGGGTACGGCCTTTTTTCAGGGTGAATGACACGTCCGTTGCGGCTCTGGTGCCGGCCTCGAATTTGCCGAACCATCCCTTCTTGCCATAGACCTTTTCCAGTTCCGAGGCGGAAAGAACCACCTCGGTCGATCCCTGTTGCCGGGGCGCTCTCGGGACAAGGCTCGGCACAGACGACAGAAGCTTGCGCGTATAGTCTTTTTGGGGATTGGTCAGGATCGCCTCGATAGGGCCGCTTTCCACGACATCTCCGCGGTTCATGACATAAACCGTGTCGGCGATCTCCGCCACGACTCCCATGTCATGGGTGATGAACAGGACGGCAGTGCCCTGTTTCTCCTGAAGTTCGTCGATCAGCTTGAGGATCTGCTTCTGGGTGGTGACATCGAGCGCGGTTGTCGGTTCGTCGGCGATCAACAGTTTCGGCTTCAAGATCAGCGCCATGGCAATCATGATGCGCTGCCGTTGGCCACCCGACAGCTGATGTGGATAAGAACCGAAAATGCGGTCGACATCCGGCAGATGCACTTCGCGCATCATCTCCAGCACAGCCTGTTTCTGCTCTGTCGCCGAAAGCCGGGTGTGCTCCTGCAGGACTTCGCATATCTGCTGGCCGACGGTTAGCACCGGGTTGAGGGCGGTCATCGGCTCCTGAAAAATCATCGCGATGCTTTTCGATCGAAGCGCACGCATGCGGCTGGCATCCGCCTTCAGCAGATCCTCGCCTTCGAACAGGATTTCACCAGCTCTCGGATCAAGCGATTGTCGCGGCAGCAATCCCATTGTTGCCAGCGACGTCACCGATTTGCCGGAACCGGATTCGCCGACAAGGCAGACCGTTTCTCCGGCACGGATGGTGATGGCAATGCCGTTCAGGACCGGAGCCGTGTCTTCGTCACCGGTGAGGCCGACGACAAGATTTTTGACCTCGAGAACGGCTGCCGCATGGCTCGCATCGAATGAATGATTGGTCATTTCGCGGCCTCTCTCTTTTTCATCCGGGGATCGAGAAGATCACGCGCGGTATCGCCCAGAAGATTGATGGACAGGATGCAAAGCGAAAGCGCCAGACCCGGCCAGAAGATCATCTGCGGGGCAATCTGGAAATAGGCGCGACCCTCCGCCATGATGTTTCCCCAGGTCGGCGTTTCGGTGGAGACACCGGCGCCGAGGAAGGACAGGATCGCCTCCGTGAGGATGGCCGAGGCGCAGACATAGGTTCCCTGCACGATCAACGGCGCGAGCGTGTTTGGCATCAGATGCCGCCACAGGATTTTAGGCAGACTGGATCCGGCAGCGATCGCCGCCTCGACATAGGGTTCTTCACGCGCCGTCAGCACCACCGACCGGACGAGGCGAACCACGCGCGGAACCTCCGGCACGGTGATCGCGAACATCACCGTCCAGATACTGGCACCGGTCAACGAGACGACCGCGATGGCCAGCAGCAGACTGGGGATCGCCATCAACGCATCCATGATACGCATCACGATCGCGTCGAGAACACGGAAAAAACCGGAAACGAGGCCGATTGCCAATCCGATGCCGACGGAAATAACGGTGGAGCCGACGCCGATGAACAGCGAAATCCGCGCACCATAGAGAACCCGCGAGTAGAGGTCGCGACCGTAAGCGTCCGTACCAAGCAGATAGGCATCACTCGAGGGTTTCAGCCGTGACGATGGCGTCATGGCCAGCGGATCATGCGAACTCAGCCATGGCGCAAGAAGTGCAACGATGACGGCAATAACCAGAATGGCAAGCGCCAGGCCGGGGACAAGAAAAGATCTGCGGTGCCGACCTTTCGACCGGAACATGGGCAGACGCATCGCGGCGCCAAAGAATGTAGACTGAGCCATCAGTACCGGATCCTTGGGTCGAAGAATGAATAGGAAAGGTCGATAAGCAGGTTGACCAGCACATAGATGCCGCTGGTCAGCAGGATCATGCCCTGAATGACGGGGTAATCACGCGCCAGGATCGCATCGACGGTCAGTCGGCCGATGCCGGGAATGTTGAATATGCTTTCGGTGACGACGACGCCGGTGATCAGAAGCGCGAAACCGGTGCCGATAATCGTCAGGACGGGAACGGCGGCGTTGCGCAGTGCGTGGCGAAACAGAACGGTTTTTTCCCGCAGCCCCTTCGCCCGCGCTGTCCGCACGTAATCTTCTCCCAGCACTTCAAGAACGGCGGCTCGGGTCATTCTCGCGATGAGCGCGATGTAGATCGACGCGAGTGTCACGGCAGGAAGAACCGCGCGTTCCAGAAACGGCCCGATCCCTCGCGTGATGCTGCGAAATCCCTGCACCGGAAACCATTTGAGGTCGATCGCGAAAATCTGGATGAGAATGTAACCGACGACGAAGACGGGCACCGAAAAACCGACGACCGAGATCGTCATGACGGTGTAATCGACCCATGTGCCGTGCCGCCACGCGGCGATGACACCGAGCGGAACCGCGATGGCCACCGACAGAACGATGGTCAGTAGCGCAAGGCTGATCGTCGGCTCTATATGCTGACCGATCATCTTGGCGACCGGTGTATTGGATATCAGCGAGGTCCCGAGATCACCCTGAACAAGCAGCCAGAACCACGAGAAGAACTGGACAATGATCGGCTTGTCGAGGCCGAGCGATGCGCGGATGCGCTCCAATTGATCCGGGGTGGCCATGTCCCCGGCGATGATGGCGGCGGGATCGCCGGGTGTCAGGCGCAGCAGGAGAAACACGAAAACGGCAACAGTGACGAGTACGGGCACAGCCGCCAGTATCCGCCGGAAAGTATAGGCCAGCATGAGCATCCTCACGTCGGTTTGCGTCAGGGATTGGGTCGGCCGCACCGGGCTTGGTGCCGCCGACCCGTCTGTGCGTTATTCCTCGGTTTTCTCGATATTCCAGAAGACCGGCACGGGTGCATCAAGGAGACCGGTCACCACGTTGCGCCAAACCGATGGCACGTTGTACTGACCAAGAGGAATGTAGCTCACCTCGTCCAGGGCGTGCGCCTGCAGCTCACCGGCGGCGGCCTTCTGCTCATCCGGTGTCTTGGCTGCCAGATATTTGGCGCGCAGCTCTTCCAGTTTCGGGTCGGTCGGCCAGCCGAAGAAGCCATTCTTGCCGCGCCCGTTGAGCATCGGATTGTTGAGCGGCGTCATGATCTCCGGCACGATCCAGTTGGTGAAGAACATGTTCCAGCCGCCCTCGGCCACAGGCTTCTGCGAGGCACGGCGGGTCACCACGGTCTGCCAATCCATCGGCTGAAGCTCGACATTGAAGCCTGCGGCGCGCAAGGCATTGGCGGCGACCACCGGCTGCGCCTTTGTCGTCGTCACGTCGGTCGGCTGAAGAATGACGACCGGCGTGCCATCGTAACCGGCCTCCTTCAACAAGGCTTTGGCGCCTTCCACATCCCCCGAACCGGTCAGCGTCTCGGAACCTGCTGTGGATTCGAATGGCGTGCCACAACCGAAAAGCGAGCCGCAGATCGTGTAATAAGCCGGATTGCCAATAAAGGCGTCGAGAACGTCCTTCTGGTTCATCGCCTTCAGCGCCGCCTGGCGGATCTTCTTGTTGTCGAAGGGCGGATAGAGGAAATTCATGCGGCCCATGGTCTGTCCACCAAGCGGGCTCAGTTTTCTGACGGTCAGTTCGTCATTGCCTTCCACCAGCGGCAGGAGATCGATCGGCGGCGCTTCCAGATAGTCGATTTCGCCCGACTGGATGGCATTCATCGCCGTTTGCGGATCCGGCATGGCGGTCCATTCGACACGATCGACCTTGACGACCTTACCGCCAGCCAGCCAGCTCGGCGCCTCCGAACGGGGAACGTAGTCGGCAAATTTCTCGTAAACGGATTTGACGCCCGGCTGATATTCTTCCGTTACGAACTTGAAGGGGCCGGAGCCGATGAATTCAGTGATGGCGGTATCGGCCGGGGTCGCAGCAATGCGCTTTGGCATCATGAAAGGCACGACCGAGGATGGTTTTGCCAGCGTCTCCGGCAAATAGGCGAAGGTTTCCTTCAGCTTGAAGGTAAACTCTTTTTCGCCGTTTGCCGTCAGGCTTTCGAGCTTGTCGAAAAGCACCTGTCCGGACGTGTCGCGTTTGCCCCAACGCTGAACCGAAGCGATGCAATCCTCGGCGGTGACGGGGGTGCCGTCATGCCATTTCAATCCGTCGCGAAGGGTAAATGTGTAGGTCAAGCCATCGTCGGAAACGGTGTAGCTTGCCATCTGCGGCTGCACCTTGAAGTCCGCATCAAATGCCAGAAGCGTGTCATAGATCATGTAGCCGTGATTGCGCACGATATGCGCCGTCGTGATGATCGGATCGAGAATTCGAAGGCCCGAATGCGGCACCACAACCAGTGTTTCGGCAGAAACAGCGGAAGCGAAGCCGCAGACACCTGTCGAAAACGTAAGAAAGGCGGCGGCCAGCACACCTTTAAGCAGAGAGGGTTTCGTGGTCTTGGTCGTCTGCATTTCAGCTGTTCCCTTATTTTTGATTGAACTTGAAATGGGCATGCAGGATCACCGCCCGCATCGACGCTTGCGGGCGTAATTCGTTAAATGAACAGATGGATTTTCGCCCAAAGACCGGACATCGAGCGGCATTGACGGAAGCCCGAAAGCCCCGACCCGGATGAACGTCGATGTGTGCGATCAAGTCAGCGCGCCCAGGAATCGACAACTGGATTCCAGGCGCACTCGCCCCAGCACCGTCTACCGACGGCGATTACCAAAATAGTGCTTCACGGCGTCCCCTTATGATTATTACCGCAATGCGATTGCTATTCTTGATATGCGATTATAAAGACCGCGAAATGCTTGTCAAAATTTTTCGTCGCAACGCAGCATTTTTTTGAGGAACGGATGTCCGAAACTACAGATCACCGTGCGCGGATTGCCTCCATCGGCAAGGCCTTTACGGTGCTTTCGCTGTTTGGCCCGGAGACACCCGAGCTGCGGATCACGGATATAGCATCGCGCGCGGAGATGACGCGGTCCAGCGCCCAGAGGCTCGTTCACACACTGTTGAAAAGCGGGTGGCTGCGCCGGGATACTTCCGGAACGCTGCTGTCGCTGACCCACCGCGCCGTGGATCCGGCATTCGTCTACCTGTCATCGAACCAACTCCTCGAGCTGGTCTTGCCATTTGCGGTGGAACTCAATGCGCGAACGGCACTGAGCTGCGATCTTTGGCTCCGCGATGGCAATGACATGATCACACTGGCGCGAATTCCCTCCCCGGCATCATCGCTTGCACTCGCCCCCGTGGGAAGCCGCATCGGCCTTGCAGGCTCAGCACCCGGTCGCGCCCTGCTGTCGGCATTGACGGATGAGCAACTCAAACAGACCCTGCCGTTCGTCACGTCAGCGACGGGGGAAGATTATCCGCATTTTCTGAGCAAGCTCGCCGCAGAACGGAAGGCCGGTTATGCCTTCGATCCCGAAGGTGGAAGCAGCAACGGAAATACGATCGCAGCTTCGTTTTGTGGTGCGAACGGCGAGCCGATCGGCGCACTGACGCTCTCCGGTCTTCGGGATGAAACCGCAGCACAGGAGACAGCCACTCTGCTGCGCGACGCGATCGGTAACATCAACGCGACACGCATTGCCCCGAT
This sequence comes from Neorhizobium sp. BT27B, assembly GCF_050455485.1. Classification (NCBI taxonomy): domain Bacteria; kingdom Pseudomonadati; phylum Pseudomonadota; class Alphaproteobacteria; order Hyphomicrobiales; family Rhizobiaceae; genus Neorhizobium; species Neorhizobium sp. BT27B. The sequence continues at coordinate 135,282 of NZ_JBCIYT010000005.1, forward strand.
CACCCGGCCAACGACGATCGATCCCGGTTCGCGGGTCATACGGCCGCTGGAGATCGAAGACGACCCGCTGGAGATCGCCGCAGTCAGCAAGAGCATTCATCTCCTGCAGTTTTTCTATCCCGACACGCCTCTGCTGACACTGACGGAGCTTTCCAGGCGAACGGGCTTCCCTGTGCCAACGGTGCAGAGGATCACCGATACGCTGATCGAACTCGGCTACCTTGCGAAATACGAGCCCAAGCGCGCATACCATATCGCGATCCGGTCACTCGATCTTCTCAATCGATTTCAGATGACAAATGATCTTGTTCGTTCCGTCTGGCCAAGGTTGATCCGGTTCCGCGAGGAATGCGGGTTGAGATGTTCGTTCTGCATCCTCGACGGCACCGAGATCGTGCACCTTCTTCACGTACAAAGCAGACCGGATCCCGACTATCGAACAGTGTATCCCGGCCGACGTTTCCTTGCGGCATCATCTTCGGGGGGAAGGGCAATGTTGTCATGGCTGCCGGAAGAGGAAACCCGCGGCATTCTGGCAAACAGCACTATCGAGGCCTTCACGGCACACACGGTAACCGACAAGGACGCCATTTTCGCGGATATCCGAAGCGCCAGTGCCAGAGGTATTGCATTTACCGATCGACAGTCCGTGCGTGACGAGCTGAATGTTGCAGCCGCTGTCCGTGGGCCTGACGGGCGCCCACTTGGCGCAATCGTCGTATCGGCGCCAGCGCGGACGTGGACGATAGACAGGCTGGAGAAGGACGTGGTTCCCTCATTGCTGTCCCACAGCAGAAGTGGCCTGATGTATTGAGGGATATCCGGCGATTACCGATCCGGATGCCATGCACCGCCTGGGAGGCGGGGACAGATTTCAGACTAAGGTCAATGCATCCCTGAGGCCGCGACCTTCCCGATGCTGCAGGTCGAGATCCGCCTCGATGTGGTCGATGTGGTGCACCATCAAGGCAGCGGCACGATCGGCATCACCTTTTTCCAGGGCATCGAGCACCGCCGTATGTTCCGAATGACCACAGCTGGAAGCGCCGGAACGTCCATAAAGAGCAATGACCAGCGATGACCGCGCCACCAGTTCATCCATGAATTTTTCGAGGATGACGTTTCCCGCTGCAGATGCCAGCATCAGATGAAAATCGCCGGACGCCTTGATTTCAGCGCGACGCGCTGTCGGGCCGCGCTCATTCATATGGCGCGCTTCCTCATCCAGTTGCGCGCGGAACCTGGCGATATCGGCAGGCGTGATCCGTTCGATCGCCGCCGCGACAATCCCCGGCTCTATGAGCCTGCGGGATGCAAAGATCTGACGCGCTTCTTCCGGTGAAGGATTGGAAACGAAGGCGCCGCGGTTGCGCTCGGTCTTAACCAGCCCTTCGAAGGTGAGCATCTGCAGCGCGGCACGGGCCACGGTACGGCTTACATCGAACAGCGAGCCGACTTCCGCTTCCGACAGTTTTGTGCCGGGCGCAAGCCGCCGGTCGATGATGGCGTTGCGCAAAGCCTCGCGGATAGCCAGGGAGCGATCCTCCATACCGGCATCGGCAGAGATTGCAGTGTTCTCGAGCAGGGTCATAGGCGTTTATCCGGCATGGCCTCTTCTAACCCGCCTCCCCTTGCCTGCATAGTGTGATGTTTCGCAATCCCACCTCGACATTGCATACAATTTGACCACAAGATCGAAAACCATCGCCGCAAATTTGCTCATGCTCGGCGACTGACCCTGCTCATCTTCGAAAACTCCCTTTCGTTTCAGCGGTAAAACGAACTGGCACGGCCCCTGCATGGATAAATTGTCGCAGGAGAATGCCTATGAGCAAAGCCGCCGAAATAGACATCGTATCCGTCTCCAAGATCTATGGCGCCACCACGGCGGTCCATGAGATCAGTTTGAAGATACCGGCCGGAACCTATTGCTGCCTGCTCGGCCCATCCGGTTGCGGCAAGACCTCGACGCTGCGGATGATCGCCGGCCACGAGACGATCTCGACCGGCGATATCCGGCTCGGCAACACCGTCGTCACCGACTTATCCCCGGCAAGACGCGGCACGGCCATGATGTTCCAGTCCTACGCGCTGTTCCCGCATCTCGACCTGATCGACAATGTCGCCTTCTCGCTGAAGATGAAGGGCGTGCCGAAGGAAGAGCGCCGCAGCAAGGCGATGGAGATGCTGCGACTGATGCAGCTCGAAGCCTATGCGACGCGTCGTCCGGCCCAGCTTTCCGGCGGCCAGCAGCAGCGTGTGGCGCTGGCCCGCGCATTGATCACCGATCCGGAAGCGCTGTTGCTCGATGAGCCGCTTTCGGCGCTCGATCCGTTCCTGAAGATCCGCATGCGTGCGGAACTCAAAAAGCTGCAGACCTCGCTCGGCATCACTTTCGTGCATGTGACGCACAGCCAGGAAGAAGCAATGGCGCTGGCTGATATCATCGTCATCATGAATGACGGGCGCATCGAACAGGCCGCCCATCCGCGCACCGTGTTCGAACGCCCGGCAACGGCCTTCGTCGCAAAGTTCATGGGCGATCACAACGTAATCTCGGGCCGCGTCACCACCAGCACCAGCGATGACCTGATGATCTCGGTGCCGGCCGGCGGCGATTTTCTGGCCACGGGCCAGGGTAGCGCGGGCCTGAGCGAGATGGCGGATATCGCAATCCGCACGGACCGCGTGCGCGTTGGCCCGTCCTCGGAAAAAGGGCTGGGTTTCACCGGCTCGGTGTCCAATGTCGAATATCGCGGCGCTTCGGTGAAGCTTACCGTCAACGGCGCCGGTGTGGAGGATTTCACCGCCATCCTCAGCGACAAGGACTATTTCGCCAGCCCGGTGAAGGTTGGCGACGCCATTCCGCTGACCTGGGAGCGTGAGGATGCGCTCGTGCTGGGCCGGCTGAAGCACTGAAAGACAACAATAAACCTCAAGAGGAGAACTGACATGACCGAGACCAAGAAGACAGCCAAAGGCATTTCGCGCCGCTCGTTGCTGAAAACCGCGTCGGCTGCGGCGGGTCTTGCCGCCGGCTCGGGCGCCATCACCGGCTTCCCGACCATCTGGGCACAGAACCCGATCACGTTGCGCCAGTTCGGCACCGGCGTGTCGAACCTCAATGCGATCGCCGAAAAGTGCAAGGCCGACCTCGGCATCACGCTGGAAATGACCGCAACGGATTCAGATGCCGCCGCACAGCGCGCCGTCACCCAGCCGAAATCCTATGATATCGCCGATATCGAGTACTGGATCCTGAAGAAGGTCTATGCGGCCAATGTCATCCAGCCGATGGATGTGAAGAAGCTGAAATATTACGACAAGGTCGTGCCGTTGTTCAAGAACGGCAAGCTGAAGCCGGACAGCGTGATCGCGCAGGGCACCGCGCCGCACACGGTCGGCTTCGTCGGCAAGCCGGGCGACAAGACGTTCGCCAAGGAAGAGACCCAGTGGTTCACGATGATGCCGACGATCTACAATGCCGATACGCTCGGCATTCGTCCGGATCTCGTCGGCCGCGAGATCACCACCTGGGCCGATATCATGGACCCGAAATTCAAGGGCAAGACCTCGATCCTCAACATCCCGTCGATCGGCATCATGGATGCCGCGATGATCATGGAAGCGCTCGGCAACATCAAATATGCCGACAAGGGTAACATGACCAAGGAAGAGATCGACAAGACGATCGACTTCCTGATCAAGGCCAAGCAGGACGGCCAGTTCCGTGCGTTCTGGAAGTCGTTCGACGAGTCGGTCAACCTGATGTCGTCCGGCGAAGTCATCATCCAGTCGATGTGGTCGCCGGCCGTCGCCGCCGTCCGTTCCAAGGGCATCGCCTGCAAATACCAGCCGCTCAAGGAAGGTTATCGCTCGTGGGGCGGTGGTCTCGGTCTTGCAGCCCACCTGACCGGTGCACAGCTCGATGCCGCCTATGAATATATCAACTGGTACACGTCGGGCTGGGTCGGCGCCTATCTCAACCGCCAGGGCTATTATTCCGCCTGCATGGAAACCGCCAAGGAACACATGTCGGCCGACGAATGGGGCTACTGGATCGAAGGCAAGGCTGCGGCCGGCGACATCGTCGCGCCGGATGGCAAGGTCATGGAAAAGGCCGGCGCTATCCGTGATGGCGGCTCCTTCGAGGAGCGCATGGGCCATGTCGCATGCTGGAACTCGGTGATGGACGAAGACCGCTACATGGTTCGCCGCTGGAACGAGTTCATCGCGGCTTAAGGGAAAACCCCTCCCCACCCTCCCCACAAGGGGGAGGGCTTAACCCTGCCTGACCGCCGAACCTCACTTGAGGCAAAGCGAATGCCGCGGATTTTCTCCCCCCTTGTGGGGGAGATGGCCGGCAGGCCAGAGGGACCAAAAGCGAAGCCTTCCCGCGAGGAAAGGTTCAGATGCTCACGGGAGACGATGCAATGGCCACGATCACATCATCAGAAACCGGAAAAGTCGGACGTGTGCGAAACAGCGGCTTTCGCCTGCCGCTTGCCGTCATCTCCTATCTGCAGGCCATTCCGCTCACCCTGATCCTCGGCTTTTTCCTGCTCCTGCCGATCCTCATGATCACGGTCGTCAGCTTCTGGGACTATGATTTTGCCCAGATGTATCCGGATTTCCTGACGATGAACTACGAGGAAACCCTGGGTTCATGGGTGACCTGGAAAACCTATCTCAACACGCTGAAATTCGCCGTGCTGGTCTGGGCGATCACGCTCGTCATCGGCTTCTGGGTCGCCTATTTTCTGGCCTTCCATATCCGCACGACATCGATGCAGATGGTGCTGTTTCTCGTCTGCACCGTGCCCTTCCTGACATCCAATATCATCCGCATGATCTCGTGGATCCCGGTACTGGGGCGCAACGGCCTGATCAATTCGGCGCTGGTCAATTCCGGGCTGATTTCCAATCCGATAGAATGGCTGCTCTATTCGGATTTTGCGGTCGTGCTAGCCATGGTGCATCTCTACACGCTGTTCATGGTAACGCCGATCTTCAACACCCTGATGCGCATAGACAAATCACTGGTGGAAGCGGCGCGGGATGCCGGCGCATCCAGCTGGCAGATCCTCACCAATGTCATCATTCCGCTCGCTAAACCCGGCATGGCGATCGGCACGATCTTTGTCGTGACGCTGGTCATGGCCGATTTTTCGACGGTGCAGGTCATGTCCGGCGGGCAGAGTGCATCCGTAGCGCTGATGATGAAGAACCAGATGTCGCTGTTGCAATATCCGGCCGCAGCCGCAAACGCCGTGGTGCTGCTGGCACTGGTCCTCACGATGGTGGCGGGCATCCTGCGCGTCGTCGATATCCGCAAGGAGCTTTGAGATGCACCGCGAACCCCGCTCCCGCGAATTCTATCTTCTCGCGATCTTCTTCGCCGTCTTCGTGCTGTTCCTTTACGGGCCGCTTTCGGCAGTGCTGATCCTTTCCTTCCAGGGACCGAATGGCGGCCTCACCTTCCCGCTCAATGGCGTGTCCTTGCGCTGGTTCGCCAATCTGTTCGAAACGCAGGCAGTGGGCGACTTCGGCGGCTCGTTCAGGCGATCCGCCATGCTCGGCATCATGGTCATGCTGGTGACCGTCGCCGTCTCTCTGCTGGCGGGGCTTGCCTTCCGCCGCGGCTTTATCGGCGCAACAGCACTTTTCTATCTAGCGGTCGCCAGCCTCGTCGTGCCGTCGATCATCGTGTCCTTGGGCATCGGTGTGCTGTTCAACCAGCTTGGCCTGCAACCCGCCTGGTATTCCTCCGGTTTCGGCGCGCATCTGACATGGACCCTGCCTTTCGGCGTGCTGATCATGTTTGCCGTGTTCAACCGCTTCTCTCCGGCTTACGAGGAAGCGGCGCGCGACCTTGGCGCCTCGTCGTGGCAGACGTTTTCCAATGTCGTGCTGCCGATGATCGCGCCGAGCCTGATCGGCGTCGGCCTGTTCGGCTTCACGCTATCCTATGACGAATTCGCCCGCACACTGATGACATCCGGCTCGTTCAATACGCTGCCGCTCGAAATCTACGGCATGACCACCAATGTGACGACGCCGGTGCTCTATGCGCTCGGCACGGTAACGACCGTCTTTTCCTTCCTCGTGATCGCCGGCACGCTGGGGCTGATCGTCCACCTCAACCGCCGCCGCCTGAAATCGTAAAGCCAGACCATGCGCATCCTCGTCATCAATCCCAACACCACCGCCAGCATGACGGCAACGATTGCCGACTCGGCGCGCCGCGTCGCCGCTGCCGGCACCGAGATCGTTGCGGTCACATCGTCCATGGGCCCCGTCTCCATCGAAGGGTATTACGATGAGGTCTTTGCCATTCCAGGCCTCCTGAAGGCGATCGCCGAGGGCGAGAAGACCGGCATCGACGCCGTCGTGATTGCCTGTTTTGATGATACCGGGCTCGACGCCGCACGGGCGCTGGCAAATGTGCCGGTGATCGGCATCTGCGAAGCGGCAGTGTCTGCCACCGCGTTCATTGCGCAAAAATTCACTGTGGTGACAACGATGGAGCGTTCACGGTTGCCGCTCGAACATCTGGTGCATCGTTACGGCATGTCGTCGCGCTGCAAGGTCAGGGCCGCCGATATTCCTGTCCTTTCGCTCGAAGACCCGAACTCGAATGCCCGGGAGCGGCTGCGCAGCGAAATTGCGCTTGCCCTGAAAGAGGACCGGGCGGAGGCAATCGTGCTCGGCTGCGCCGGCATGGCGGATTTGACGGCAGAGTTGAGAGCAGAATTCGGCGTACCGGTGGTGGATGGCGTTGCCGCAGCGGTCAAGCAGGCGGAATCCCTCGTGACGATGGGGCTGACAACCGCCAAACGAGGCGCATATGCCACGCCGATCTCAAAACCTTATCAAGGGCTGATGGAAGCTTTCGAACCCGGAAGGCTAACGGAGGCATGACGACACCGATGATCCGCCCGCTTGATGCTCAGGAAGTGGGAAAACTGCTCGAATGGGCCGCAGATGAGGGCTGGAACCCCGGTCTCGCAGACGCACCGGCCTTCCTCGCCGCGGACCCCGAGGGTTTTCTGGGCTGTTTCATAGCCGATGAAATGGTCGCCGGGGTTTCCGCCGTGCGGTATGACAGCGATTTCGGGTTCATCGGGCTGTATATTACGCACCCGGATTTTCGCGGAAAAGGTTTTGGCCGGCGCGTCTGGGATGCAGGCATGGCGCATCTGGCGGGTCGAACGATCGGTCTGGATGGCGTGCCGCAACAACAATCCAACTATCGAACCATGGGTTTCTTACCCGCCTATGAAACATTTCGCTGGAGCGGACGCGTTCAGGGTGCTCATTCCGAGGACGTTGTTCGGGTTGGCGAAGATCTGCTCCCGCCCATTGTCGCTTACGACCGTCGCTTCTTCCCCGCCGGCCGGCAGACATTTCTGGCCGAATGGCTGAAACCGCCGAGAATAACCTTCGCCATACTGCGCAATGGCGCGATCAATGGTTTTGCGGTGTTGCGCAGATGTCAGGAAGGTTTTAAAATCGGGCCGCTTTTCGCCGAGAATTCGGCCGATGCCGAAAGCCTATTGGTCGTCTGCTCCGCGCAGGCGGGCGATGAAATGCTGCATATAGACGTTCCCGGCGCACAGCAGACATTCGCCGGTTTTCTGAAAAATCACGCCTTCACCAGAGGCTTTGTGACATCGCGCATGTATCGTGGTGCCCCGCCAGTGCTGGACGACCGAGGCGTATTCGGCATCACCACGCTGGAACTCGGCTAGTTTGCTTTTACACTTCAACGTCGGGCAACATGCCCGCTGATCTCGGCGCCGGCATTCGGGTGGAAGCGAAGATTCCAGATCGTGGCGGTAATCGAAATGAGCGTCACGACAATGAATGCCGTCGAAAAATCCGCGAGCCCCGGCTGGGAATTTCCACCAGCCGCCATCGAGCCGCGCAGCGCAAGGGCACCGATGCAGATACCCAGAGACAACATCAGCTGCTGAATTGTCGTGTAGAAGCTGGTGGCCGAACTCATCCGCTCCGGCGGTATCTCGTCATAAGCAATGGTGTTGTAGGCCGTGAACTGGAACGACATGAAAAATGCCCCCAATGTCATGACCAGGAACATCAGCCAGACAGGCCAATCCGGCCCGAACATGGCACAGATGCCATAACCGATCGTGCCCAGAACACCGTTGACCGCCAGACTGATGCGAAAACCCATATAGCGGTAAACCGGTTTCGCGAACGGCTTCATCAAAAGTGAGCCGATCGCGGTGGCAATGACCATCTGGCCCGCTGCGGCCGCTGAATAACCAAAACCGAGCTGAAACAACAAGGGCAGCAGAAAGGGCTGCGCCCCTTGTGTGATCCGGGTCAGCGATCCGGCGATGACGGAGGTGCCGAAACTCGGCACTTTCATCAGCGAAAAATCCATGATCGGTGCCGGATGCCTGCTGGCATGGCGCAGATAGGCCATGCCGAAAACACAGCCGGTCGCGATCAGCCCGATAGCCAGCCATCCCTCACCTTCATGACTACCAAGCTCGAAGCCAAACAGAAGTGCGCCCAACGAGACGCCTGAGATCAGGAACCCGACCCAGTCGAACCGGGTGATCGTTTCTCCCTTGAACTCCTGAATGTAGAGCGAAACGACAATCATTCCGACGATGCCGATCGGCACGTTGATGTAAAAGATCCAGCGCCAGTCGAGATAGGTGACGATCAGGCCGCCGATAGGTGGCCCGAGAATCGGCCCGACCAATGCCGGAATGAGAAGCCAGGAAATCGCACTCACCATATCCTTGCGCGCCACACTGCGCATCAGGACAAGGCGGCCGACCGGCATCATCATCGCCCCGCCGGCGCCCTGCAGCAGACGCGCCAGAACCAGCGTCGGCAGGCTTGGCGCCAGCGCACAGCAGATCGATCCGACGATGAAGACAAAAATGGCGGTACGGAAAACGGTTCGAGATCCGTAACGGTCGGCAATCCTGCCGCTTGCCGGAATGAAGATCGCAAGACTGAGAAGGTAGGATGTCAACGCGATCGACATTGCCGGCGCATCGACGCCAAAATCCCGTGCCATGGTCGGAAGCGCCGTCGCGAGAACCGTTGCATCGATGTTTTCCATCAGCATCGCACTGGCGACGATCATGGCAATGACGCGGAAATTCGCTACGGGACGGTCAACGTCTAACGACGAATAAGGCTGATCTGACATCAGGGAGAACGCACTCGGTCTTCTTGCGACCACGCGCGGCGGCCTGTCGGAATGATGGTTTGAATGCGGTCAGGAATGGAGGGCTCGGGCCGCAGGCGAATCTGATGAAAAATATGCTTACTCCTAAAGCGCGCATTTCCAAGGCCATTTGCCACACCAACTGGCGCGAAAAGTCACCTTTTAAGCGACATGCGGCCGCGTCGTGACGGCAGAGGGGTCAGCGTAGAGAAGAGTTGCCGGCATAACGGCGTGGCGCGCTCACCAGAGATTGCCGTGACTGGTGCGACGCATGGAAGAGGCGATCGAGCAGGTCATACCCTTGCGACCACCGACCGAACCCGCTCTCCACATTGATATGTCCTGCCGCGCCGATACTGACCAGCTCGCTTCCCCACAAAAGCGCCCGGCGCTGGGCTTCCGCGCCGCTCATGTAAGGATCATTCGAACTCGCCACGAGAATGCTGGGGAATGGCAGGACGCTCAGAGGCTCCGATCCAAATCCTGCCAGGCAGGGATGCATCATGGTTGCCGTATCGAGCGCGCACGGTGCGACCAGCAATGCCCCTTCGATCTTTCCAGCCAAAGGCCGATCCGCATAACTGGCGGCCAGAAGGCAACCAAGGCTGTGGGCAACAAGAAAGGCGCCGTCGGTCATCGACAGCGCCTCATCAAGCTTCTCATGCCAATCCGACAAGGTCGGACATGACCAGCTGTGCTGCTCGACGACCAAAGAGCCTGGACGGTCGCTCGCCCAGATCCTTTGCCAGTGCGCGTCGGAAGAACCGTTAAATCCGGGGAGAATAAGCGTTTGTGCCATTTCGCTTTTCCATGATCGTCTTCCTGATCTTAATCGAGCGATCGGCGCGGTCAGCGAAAGGCGGCCCAAAAACCATTACATTAGTAGATTATTTTTCTGACCTACCGGATGACAGTCAATCGACGGTTCCTGCCCGCCTCTATCGCTTTAGGAAAAGAAACGGTTCACCGGCCGTGGCAACCCAAGGTGCTGGCGCAAAGTCGTGCCCTCATACTCTTGGCGGAAAAGGCCGCGGCGCTGCAATTCAGGAACCAGCCGCCCGGTGACGTCGTCCAGCCCCTGCGGCAGGAAAGGAAATGCGATCGTAAATCCGTCCGCCGCCGACTGTTCCAGCCATTCCTGCATTTCGTCGGCAATGGTTTGCGGCGTGCCGACGAATGCGAGGCCGGCATAACCGCCATAGCGCTGCGCCAGTTGGCGGACCGTCAGGTTTTCCTGTTCGGCCAGACGCAGCACGGTTTCGCGACCCGACTTGCTTGCATTGCTTTCCGGAATTGCCGGCAGAGGACCGTCAGGATCGAAACCGGAGGCATCGTGGCCGAGCGCGATCGAAAGTGAGGCGATGGCGCTGTCATAATGAACGAGACTGTCGAGCTTGGCGCGCTTGGCCTTTGCCTCCTCGACGGTATCGCCGATGACGATGAAGGCAGCGGGCAGGATTTTCAGATGGTTGGGCGCCCGGCCGATCGCCGCCATGCGTCCCTTGATATCCGCATAGAGCGTCTTGGCCGCATCGATATCCCGCGGCGAGCAAAAGACCGCTTCGGCCGTTTCGGCTGCCAGCTGCCGGCCCGGTTCGGATTGCCCGGCCTGCACGATCACCGGCCATCCCTGCACCGGGCGAGCGATGTTGAGAGGGCCGCGCACCTGCAGTTCCTCGCCCTTGTGGGCAAGAACATGCATCTTTTCCGGATCGAAGAAGATGCCGCTCTCCTGATCCCGAATGAACGCGTCATCGGCAAAGCTGTCCCACAGGCCAGTCACCACATCATAGAATTCCCGCGCTCGACGATAGCGGTCGGCGTGTTCGACATGCTCGTCCATACCGAAATTGCGGGCGGCGTCCGGGTTGGAGGTGGTGACGATATTCCAGGCGGCACGACCATCGCTGATATGATCGAGTGAGGCAAAGCGGCGGGCCACATGATAGGGCTCGTCGAACGTCGTGGAAGCGGTCGCCGCCAATCCAATCTTTTCGGTTACCGCGGCAAGCGCCGAGAGGAGCGTGAACGGTTCGAAAGATGTGACCGTATGGCTGCGCTTGAGCGCTTCCGTCGGCATATTCAGCACCGCCAGATGGTCGGCCATGAAGAACGCGTCGAATTTGGCATCTTCCAGTTTTCTAACAAAAGACTTCAGGTGGGCGAAATTGAAATTCGCATCCGCGTAAGAGCCGGGATAACGCCAGGCCCCCGTATGCAGGCTGACGGGTCTCATGAATGCGGTAAGATGCAGCTTCTTGGACATGGTTGCTCTATGACGTGAGAGGAGAAGAGATACTGTTTCGACCGCAAATATTGTGCGCTGCGACGTTGACCATTTAGATGTTGGCGCGCATTTCGCCTTATGCAAGAGCGCCCCCTGCGTCGTCTTCCACAAAGGAAAAATCTTTTATTTCCAGCCGTTTCCTTAGAATTTGTGATGCGACCCAATGCCGTCATCCTATTATACGCGCAATATCAACCCATCACCGCACCGCCGACGTCCCTTTCAGAGCCGAAATTTTGCAATGCGGAATAACTCTGTCGCAGAGTCCGCTTTTAACAAAAGAAACATTCCCGGCAGCGTCGCAAAATAGAATAGTAAAGCCATGGGCAAACGTCACAAGTGAGTAGGCTCAGGTCATCCATCAACGCTGGAAATGACCATGACGCCTTACCGCAAAATTCTCGCCCTGAGCCTCGGCCTGCTCGCGGCCACCGCCCTACCAGCCCTGACCCGAGCAGCCGATGCGCCGGTAAAGGGTGGCACGCTGGTCTATCTGGAGCAGCAGGCGCACACCAACCTCTATTCGCCGGCCGGCGGTTTTTATCCGAATGGCGGCATTCTCAACCAGATCACCGACAAGCTGACCTATCAGAACCCGAAGACGCTGGAGATCGAGCCCTGGCTGGCTGAATCCTGGCAGATCAACGAGAATGCCACGGAATATACGTTCAAGCTGCGCTCGGGCATCACCTTCTCCGACGGCACGCCGGTGGATGCTGCCGTGATCGCCAAGAATTTCGATACCTACGGTCTTGGCGACAAGGCGCTCAAGAAGCCTATCTCGGAAGTGGTCAACAATTACGAGCGCAGCGAAGTCATTGATCCGCTGACCGTGAAATTCTATTTCAAGAAGCCATCGCCCGGCTTCCTGCAGGGCACCTCGGTGATCGGCTCCGGCATTGTATCGCTCTCCACGCTGGCACTGCCTTTCGAGCAGCTGGGTGACGCGACGAAGATCATCGGCTCAGGCCCGTTTGTCGTGGCCGCCGAAACGATCGGCAAGACGCTCGATCTGAAAGTCCGCGAGGATTACAAATGGGGTCCGGCCAAGCTGGAGCATCAGGGCCGCGCCTATCTCGACGAGATCAAGTACATCGTCACCGGTGAAGACAGCGTGCGTATCGGCGCGCTGCTGGCCGGCCAGGCCGATTTCATCCGCCAGATCCAGGCCTATGACGAAGGCCAGGTGGAAGCCCAGAGCTTTACCATCTACGCGCCGGGCACGCGCGGCATGAACAATTCCATCGCCTTCCGTCCGGACAACCCGCTCCTTGCCGACGTCAAGGTGCGCAAGGCCCTGTCGCTTGCCGTCAATCGCGACGAGATCATTTCGACGATCTTCTCCAAGAACTATCCGAAGGCAACCTCCGTCCTCGCGTCCACTGCGATCGGTTACGTGCCGCAGACCGACAAGCTGGAATTCGACCTTGAAAAGGCAGAGGCGCTGCTGGACGAAGCGGGCTTCAAGGCGGGCTCCGACGGCATCCGCGAAAAGGATGGCCAGAAGCTGGTGCTGACGGCGTATGCATCGCTGCCGCAGCCGCAGAGCCAGGCCGTGTTGCAGCTGATCGCGCAGCAGTGGTCGAAGATCGGTGTAAAATTCAACGTTCTGGCCGGTGATGCCGGCAGCAAGGTCGTCGATGAACTCGACCCGCTGAAGACGCCGATTGCAGTCGCCATGGTCGGCCGCGCCGATCCCGATGTGGTGAAAAGCCTCTATTACCCGACGCTGCGCAACCAGCTGCTGCAGCAGGGCGGCACCAGCGACAAGGTGAAAACCTTCTCCGACGCCAAGCTGAACGCCATCCTCGACGAGATCGCCTCCCAGCCGGATCGTGAAAAGCGCCTGAAGGCGGTTGCCGATGCGCAGGCTTACGTTCTCGATCAGGCCTATGCCGTGCCGATCTTCGAAGAGCCGCAGGCCTTTGCCGGCGCGCCTTATGTCAAGGGCATCGCTTTTGAAGCGGTTGGACGCCCGTCCTTCTACAGCACCTGGCTCGACAAGTAAGAAGCAAGGGGATGGCCGCCTGAAGGCTGGCCGTCCCGCCCTTTCCCGGAGAGACCCATATGTCACGCTACGTCGTCGGACGGATAGGACAGGCACTGCTCGTCCTGTGGGCAGCTTTCACGCTGTCCTTCATACTTTTGCAGGCCATGCCCGGCGATGCGGTGCTGATCAAGTTCCTCAACCCCGAATTCGGCCTCAGCGCCGACCAGATCCGGGAAATTCGCGCCGCCTATGCGATCGATTCCGGGCTTCTGGTCCAATATGCCAACACATTCGCAAACTTCCTGCAGGGCGATTTCGGATATTCCATGCAGGCCGGCGTGCCGGTCTCTGCACAGCTGGCGACCAACCTGCCGCCGACGCTGAAACTGGCCGGCCTCGGATTTCTGGCGGCAACCATTCTCGCCGTCTTCATTGCCTTCCTCTCCACCATGGCGCCTTTCGCCTGGCTCAAGAACCTCATCCAATCGCTGCCGTCACTGTTCATCTCGGTGCCGGTCTTCTGGCTGGCGATCATGCTGATCCAGATCTTTTCCTTCCGCCTGAAGCTGGTCTCGGTGATCAATCCCGGCCCTTGGGAAAGCGTCGTGCTGCCGGTCGCAACGCTGGCGGTCCCGATCGCCGCGCCGCTGGCGCAGATCCTCATCCGCAATATCGACGAGATCCGCACCCGCCCCTTCGTGCCTGTCGCGCGTGCCAAGGGCGCCAGTGAAATCGGCATCCTGTGGCGGCATGTCGCCCGCAACGCCATCCTGCCGGTCCTGACCATTGCCGGTGTGCTGTTCGGTGAGCTTCTGGCCGGCGCCGTCGTCACCGAAACCGTTTTTGGCCTCAACGGCATCGGCGGCCTCACCGAAAAGGCCGTCAGCAATCAGGACCTTTCTGTTCTGCAGGCCGTCGTCGTCATCTCGGCCGCCGCCTTCGTCACCATCAACCTTGCCGTCGATCTGGCCTATCCGCTGCTCGATCCGCGCCTCAGAACCCGGAACGGAGCCACGGCATGACCACCGCAGACACATTTTCCGATCTCGACACCGGCAAGCGATCGAAACGTGCAGGAACCTCCCGCAGCCTCGCGTCGATCCTTCTCAACTTTCCCTATGGTCTGGCGCTGGCATGGCTGGTGATCGCCACCGTGCTGCTGTGGACGCTCGTCCCCGGCCTGTTCACCGCCTACGATCCGTTGCAGGGCGTGCCCGGCGGCCAGCTGAAAGCGCCATCCGCCGCCCATCTGCTCGGCACGGATTCGCTCGGTCGTGACCTGTTTTCGCGCATCGTGCATGGCGCCGTGCATTCGCTTTCGGGCGCCATTGCCGCCGTCGGCGTCGGCCTCGTCGTTGGTACGGGGCTCGGGCTTTTCGCAGGCTCGGTGCGCGGCCGGGTGGACGAAATCATCATGCGTTTCGTCGATGTGCTGCTGTCGATCCCGACACTGCTCCTGTCGCTCAGCATCATCATCCTTCTCGGCTTTGGCACGATCAACGCCGCCATTGCGGTCGGTGCCACCGCGATCGCCGGTTTCGCCCGCCTGATGCGCTCCGAGGTGGTGCGCGTCCGCAATGCCGAATTCGTAGAAGCCGCCTTCGGCTCCGGCGGCACGTTCGGCAAGGTTCTGTGGCGGCACATTCTGCCCAACTCGCTGACCTCGGTCGTCGCCTACACGGCCGTGCAGTTTGGCTGGGCGATCCTGCAGATCTCGACGCTCGGTTTTCTCGGTTATGGCGCGCCACCGCCGACACCGGAATGGGGCCTGCTGATCGCCGAGGGCCGCAACTATCTGGCCACCGCATGGTGGCTGACGGCAGCCCCCGGCCTCGTCGTTGTCGCCGTCGTGCTGTCGGCCAATCGCATCAGCCAGTCTATCGGCAAGACCAATGGAAGGAGCGCATGATGAGCGCATCCGACAAACCCGTTCTCGAGGTCCGCGACCTCAACGTCTCCTACAGCCAGAGAGACATCCGCTCCACCGTGGTGCATGGCGTCTCCTTCTCCGTCAATGCCGGCGAAGTGGTCGCCCTGGTCGGTGAAAGCGGCTCAGGCAAAACCTCAACCGCGCAGGCCGTCATCGGTCTTCTGGCCGAAAACGGCCGCATCGAAAGCGGAGCGATCGTTCTCAACGGCGAGGATATTTCGCGCTGGAGCAATGCGCGGCTGCGCAACATTCGCGGCGCCGTCGTCAGCCTCGTGCCGCAGGACCCCGGCAATTCGCTCAATCCGGTCGCGACGATCGGCGAGCAGGTGCGGGAAATCCTCAGCATCCACGGTCGCATCAGCCGACGCGAGGCCGATCGCCGTGTCATCGAACTGTTGACGCATGTCGGCCTGTCCGAACCCGAATTGCGCGCCAAACAATATCCGCACGAGCTTTCCGGCGGCATGAAACAGCGCGTGCTGATTGCCATCGCCATTGCGCTGCGGCCGGCGCTGATTATCGCCGACGAGCCCACTTCGGCGCTCGACGTTACCGTGCAGCGCCGCATCCTCGATCTGATCGACGATTTGCGCCGGCAATACGGCACCGCGGTCCTCCTCGTCACCCACGATCTCGGTGTTGCAGCCGACCGCTCCGACAAAATCATCGTGCTGCAGGGCGGACGCATTCAGGAACAGGGCAAGACCGCCGATGTGCTGGCGGCCCCGCAAAGCGCCTATACCAGAAAGCTGCTGTCCGATGCCCCGTCTCTGGCAGCGGCGAAACCGCGCGCACCGATCGAGCCGGGCCGTCCGGCGGCGCTGACCATCAGCAATCTGGTGCAGGATTTCAATCTGCCGTCGGGCAAGACGTTTCGCGCCGTCGACGATATCTCCTTCACCGTGCCGCGCGGCACCACCCACGCGGTCGTCGGCGAATCCGGTTCCGGCAAGACCACGACGATCCGCGCGATTGCCGGTTTCCAGAAACCGACAGGCGGCCAGATCCGCATCGGCGATTTCGATGTCGGCAGCCTGAATTCGAAGGATCTGCGGCAGTTCCGTCGCAAGGTACAGCTCGTCTACCAGAACCCGTGGGCATCGCTCGATCCACGCCAGACGGTGCGGGCCATCATCGAGGAACCGCTTTTGAATTTCGAGCCGGTTGCCCGCGAGGAACGTGACCGTCGTGTGGCTGCGATCGCCGATCGCGTCGGCCTGCCGACGACCCTTCTGTCACGACTGCCGCACGCGCTTTCCGGCGGCCAGCGGCAGCGCGTGGCAATCGCCCGCGCTCTGGTTCTGGAACCGGAAGTGGTCGTTCTCGACGAAGCGGTTTCGGCCCTCGATGTCACCGTGCAGGCGCAGATCCTCGATCTTCTCGCCGAACTGCAGCGCGACCTTGGCCTCACTTACGTGTTCGTTTCGCACGACCTCGCCGTGGTGCGCCAGATCGCCGACACCGTCTCCGTGCTGCACAACGGCCGTCAGGTCGATTACGGCACGGTCGAGCAGGTCTTTTCAGCCGCCTCCAGCGACTACACGCGCGAGCTTATCGACGCCATTCCCGGCGCGAAATTTCCGCATGCCGACATTTCGCGACATGCTTTTTCAGCAGGACCATTGTCATGACAAACACCATTGCCAAAAAACGCCTGGGCTTTTTCACACGCCTTCTCGATGACGTGCCGGCCGGCGAACGCTATCGCCTCGCGGCTGAACAGATCATCCATGCCGAAGAAAACGGTTTCGACAGCGCCTGGATTGCCCAACACCATTTTCACGCCGACGAAGGCGGCCTCCCCGCGCCCGCGGTTTTCCTCGCGCATGTGGCGGCTCGCACCTCCAGAATTCGCCTCGGTACCGGTGTCATCACGCTGCCGATGGAAAATGCCATTCGCGCCGCCGAAGACACCGCCGTGCTCGACCTTTTGTCGAACGGACGTCTCGAAGTTGGCTTCGGCACCGGCGGCACACGCGAATCCTTTGACGCTTTTGGCATCGATTCCGATCGGCGCGGCGAGGTTTATGCCGAAAATCTGGCGATCGTGCGCGATGCCTGGGCCGGCAAGGCCTTCAAGGCTGGCAACGTGCTTTATCCAGATGCCCCGCACCTGCTCGACCGCGTCTGGCTGGCCACCTTCTCCGCCAATGGTGCCCGCCTGGCAGGCCTCAGCGGCGACGGACTGATGCTCTCGCGCACCCAGCCCCGCCCCGCCGACAAGCCGGATGCGACACTGGACGAAATCCAGAACCCGATCATCGACGCCTATCTTTCAGGGCTGCCGGAAGGCCGTGCTCCCCGTATTCTCGGTTCGCGCAGCCTGTTCGTCGCCGACGACCGCAAGCGCGCGCTGGCCTTTGCCGAAACCGGCCTGCGTCGCGTTGCCGACCGTTTTGCGGCAGCAGGCCACCGTATTCCGGGCGAGACCGTCGAGGATCTCATTAAGGCGCTCGATAGCCATGTCGGCACGCCGGACGACGTGATCGCCTCGCTGAAGGCCGACACCGCGCTCGCCCGCTCCACCGACATCGTTTTCCAGGTCCATTCCATCGATCCGCCGCATGCGGAAATCCTCCGCTCGATAGAGCTGATCGCGGCCGAAGTCGCCCCCAAGCTCGGCTGGGATCGCTCTTCCGAACCCCGCCTTGTCGCTGCCCAGTAACAGAGAAAAGACTGTCATGACCGATACGATCGACATCATCGACCATCTGGTCGGCGTTACGCCGGATTCGAAGGCCGAAGGCCTGCGCGCCCGCCGCCCCATCACTCGCGAACATGCCCAGAAAAGCTGGCTTGCCTTGTTCGAGCCGGCCGATGTGAGCCAGGTCTCTCTTGCGGAGCGCTTTGCGGTTGCGACATTCGTCGCTCTTCTGCATGGGCAGACGGACATCGCCGACTTCTACGCAGGAAAACTGGCAAGCCTGGACAATGGCACCACGCTCCTCTCAACCGTCAAGGGACTGGCCGAGCTGAACGGCGCCAACGGCCCTTATGGCCATTATCCGGCAGGCCCGCTGAGCTCCGAAAACAAAGATGGCCCGGCTCTGAACATCACCCCTGCCGATCGTGATGTGCTTGGCGAGAAGCTGGCGGCGGCACTTTACCATGCGCACCTGCTGGTGTTCCGTCCGCGCGAGGCAAGCCCGGCCGCGTTGCAGGCACTGCTTTCCGCCGGCTGGAGCACGACCGGCATCGTCACGCTGTCGCAGCTCGTGTCCTTCCTTGCCTTCCAGATCCGCGTCGTCGCGGGCCTGAAGACGCTCGCCGCAGCCTGACGGAGTTTCTTGACATGACCGATACCGTTATTGAACCAACCATCGAAAATCCGCCCGTCGCCTTCACGCAGGAGCATATTGGCTGGACCGCGTGGCTACCGCCACTTACCGAAGACGAGCTGACCGACCGCCACTATGAAGCGCTGGTCGACAAGGCGCGCGCCAAGAACGGCTATTTCGCATTGCTGGTGCGCGATCCAGACATTCTGGAAGCGCGCACCAAGACCGACAACGACATCTTCTACAACACCAAGGACGGCCTGCCGCGTGCCGAACGCGAACTGGCGGCCACCGCCGCCTCGCGCCTTAACGGCTGCATTCTGTGCGCGTCAGTGCATTCCCGTTTCGCCTCGCAATATTCGAAGCGCACCGAAGACGTTCAGAACCTTCTGGACGACGGCGTTTCAACAGATCTGGGCGAACGCTGGAACGCAATCGTTGCGGCCTCGGTCGCGCTCAGCGCCACCCCGCCTGCTTTCGGAAGCGAGCATGTGAAACGCCTGCGTGACGCAGGTCTTGCCGACGAGGAGATTTCCGACGTCGTTCACGGCGCCTCCTTCTTCAACTGGGCGAACCGCCTGATGCTTTCGCTCGGCGAGCCGACACCTGCCGCCTGACCGACCGAGGAAAACACCCATGACGCATCCCGTTCTTGGCGTGGATCACACCTATCTTCTGGTCCATGATCTCGATGCCAGCGCCGAACTCTATCGACGGCTCGGCTTCACGCTGTCTCCACGCGGGCTGCACAGCCCGCAAAAGGGAACGGCCAATTACACGATCATCTTCACCGATGATTATCTCGAACTGCTCGGGGTGGTGAGCGAAACCGAGTTCAACATCCCGCAGCGGCAAAGTCTGGCAAGCCACGGCGAAGGACTGCAGGCGATCGCCAACCGCACAGCAAGCGCGGATGCCGCCAAACCGGCGCTGGATGCACTTGGGCTCAAAACGGGCGATGTCAGCGCCTTTTCCCGCCCGCTCCCCTTGCCCGGTGGTGGCGAAGGCATAGCCAGTTTCCGGACACTGACCTTTGATCCGCAGGAAGTGCCGCTGGGGCATTTCTTCCTCTGCCAGCACGAAACCCGCGACATGGTGTGGCGACCTGAACTGCAGCAGCATGCCAATGGTGCGGTAGCACTTGGCGGCATCGTCGGTATCAGCGAGACACCACGAAAGACCGCAGAAACCTATGCGCGGTTCTATGCGGCAGGTGAGGTGAGCGAGGCAGAAGGTGGTTATCGCGTGATAACCGGCGAAAACTCGGCACCGCTTCTGTTCCTCGACAGGGCGGCTGCGCAGAAACTCTTTCCGGGCATCGATATTTCAGGCACGCCGGCCAACGGTTTTGCCGGACTTCGCATCAAGGTCCGCGACCTCACGCGAACGAAGGACGTGCTCCTCAATCACGGTGTTCCGTTCGAGACGACACCGCGCGGCGGCATTGCCGTGAAACCGCATGATGCCAGCGGCACGATCATAGAGTTTTCCGAAAACTAGGGAGATAGCCACGGCGGTGACGGATGCGCTCGCCGGCGCGCCGTCACCGTTTGGCTGCATCGCATGACATCCATACGCAAAAGAAAACACCCGCGTCACGAGGCCTGGTTCAGCGAACTATCTCTCGGCAATTCCAGCTGGAGTGGGCTCGCAGGACGTGAAGGGGACAAGCAGTCAGAAGACATCCTGCAAAAGGCATGGGATGCCGGTATCCGTTATTTCGATACCGCACCCTATTACGGCAGCGGTCTGTGCGAGCGTCGCCTCGGTCATGGTCTCGTCTGGCAACAGCGTGAAGATTATCTTCTCTCCACCAAGGTCGGCGTCAATCTCGACCCATTTTCGCGCAAGCCGGGCGTGACACGCCATTACCCGCATCATGCAGGTTTCACACCTGTTTGCGACTACAGTGCAGACGGCATCGCCGCGTCTTTCGAAACATCGCTGCACCGGCTTGGCATTCCGTCAGCCGACATCGCTTACATGCACGGACTTTCGATCTGTGACGGCGGCATGGAGGCGGCGCTTGAAACCGGCATGCCGGCATTGCTCGACCTGCGCGAAGATGGTCGTGTCAGGATGGTGGGTGTCGGGGCCAACACGCCGGAAATCGCCATGGCATTTCTGGAGCGCTACGATATCGATCTTCTGCTGTTTGCCGGCGGCTTTTCCTTGGCCGATCATGCAGGAGCAGAAGCCGTCATCTCGCTTTGCCAGGAGCGTGGCACGGGTGTGATCGCCGCCTCTCCTTTTGGCAGCGGCCGTTATTTCACGCCCGAAAACGAACCGTTTCGCCAGAAACTCCAGGCCCGATGCGCCGAGTTTGGCATATCGGAGAACGCCGCCGTCCTGCAGTTTGGAATGCGATACCCTTCCGTGCTGTCCGTTCTGTGGTCGACCAAGACGCTTGCCAAGGTGGAGCCGACAATAGAGGCAAGCCGGCAGCACATTCCGGACGGTTTCTGGGATGCACTCGTGCAGGATGGCATCATCAAGTTTTGAGCATCATCATTGCGCCTATGTGATCAATTGCCCCTTTTGTAGAATTGTCCGCATCCGATCAGATCGAGACGGCAGCCTGCTTGACTGCCGTCTTGTTGGCGATTTTGTCTCTAGGAAAGCTTACTGTTTCCCGAGACGCGGCTCAGCTTTTAGGCAGGCCCGGAGGGTTAGTGCGTGACTCCGGCAAAGCTTCTTCCGCGAGCTGCCAGCGATCGAGAATTTTGGCATAAACACCATTCCTGATCAGATTGTTGGTCGCCAGCGTCAGCGCATCCGCAAGCCCTGATCCCTTGCGGGTGGCGATGGCGACATCCGAGCGCTCCGGCCAACCGGCCGATAGCGTGCCGACCCGTTTGATGCTCTTGTCGCGCGCGGCGATGTAGACCAGCTGCGCATGCGGCTGCACGATCACGTCGACACGCCCCGCCTGCAACGCAATCACACGTGCTGCCTCGTCGTCATGATATTGCAGTTCGATCGGCTTCAGGCCGGCCGCAACATCTTCCTCACTCCATTTGAGCAGGATGCGCTCCTGATTGGTGCTGGCGCCAACGGTGATGCGCAGGCCGGCGGCATCCTTCGGCTCATTGATTTCTTTGATGGCGCTATCCGCTTTCACGAAAAAACCGTGCAGGCCTTGCCGATAGGTGGAGAAATCGAATTTTTCCTTGCGCAACTCGGTCACGCCGACATTGGAAATGACCGCATCATATTTGCCGGATGCAAGGCCGAGCGGCCAATCTGCCCAGGCCACCGGCAGCAATTCCAGTTCGAGGCCAAGGCTGTCGGCAATGGCGAGCGCATAGTCCGGGTCTGCCCCGACGACCGTTTTTGCGTCCGTGGCATAGGTCGCAAGCGGCGGGCCGCCCGGCGAGACGGCGACCGTCAGCCTGCCCGGGTTGACGAACTTGAAATCGGCGGCAATCGCGGCGATCGCCGCCGGGTCTTTTTCCGCGCGCACCCGCCCGGCCTGGGTCGGCGAGAGATCGAAAATGTCGCCCGCGGCCAAGGCGCCATGGGCCAGAAGCGGCAGCGTGAGGAGGCCGGCGACAATCGCCCGGCCAATATTCCTGTGAAGCGTCATGATTGTTCATCCGATTAAAGGATTGGGGCGCCGGCCGAAAGAGAGCCCGCACCCCGTCAGGCCGTGTCCCCCGACCCGGACATTGTCGGCATCAGCTCTTGGGCAGACCCTGCGGGTTGGTGCGCGACTGCTTGATCGCTTCGGCCGACAGGTTCCAGCGGGCCAGAACCTTGGCGTAATTGCCATTCTCGATCTGGGCATTCAGCGCGGTGGTGATCGCCTCTGCAATGCCGCCATCCTTCTTGGTGGCGACGGCGATTTCTGCGGTTTCCGGCCAGCCGCCGGAGAAGGTGCCGACCTGCCTCGTCTTCTGTTCCTGTGCCGCCTTGAAGGCCGAGGTGGCGTTCGGGCCGAGATAGGCATCGGCGCGGCCGGACTGCAGCGCCACGTCGAGCACGGCCTCATCGTCGTAATACTGCACTTCGCTCGGAGCGAGGCCCTTGGCCTTGTTGGCTTCGATCCAGCGCAGCAGAATCTGTTCCTGGTTGGTGCCGGACGAGACGATCACCTTCAGGCCGGCGACATCTTCCGGCTTGGAAATGCTCTGAACCTTGCTGTTGAGCGGCACGTAAAAGCCGATCAGATCGGTGCGGTAGGTCGAGAAATCGAATTTCTGCTTGCGCTCCTCGGTAACGGTGATGTTGTGGATCGCCGCATCGAAACGGCCCGAGGTGACGCCGAGCGGCCAGTCGGCCCAGGCGATCGGCACCAGTTCCAGCTCCAGCCCAAGACTGTCGGCAACCAGCTGGGCGATGTCCGGCTCGCTGCCGACCGGGGTCTTGTTGTCATCCGCATAAACCGCGAACGGCAGGCGACCGGGGATGGAGGCGACGGTCAGTTTTCCGGGCGTCACGAATTTGAAATCGGCGGGGACCAGCTTGGCTGCGGCCTCGACCTTTTCGGCGCGGACGCGGTCTTTCTGTTCAGGAGAAAGATCGGGGCCTTGCGCATGTGCGGTCGTGGCAAGCGCCGCCGAAAGCGACAGGAGGCCGCCGGCGGCAATGCTGAGAAGTCGTGTTCTGTATGACATCCTGAGTGTTTCCTATTGTTTTGATTAAAGGACTTTGGCGAGGAAGGCGGCCGTGCGCGGATGATCCGGCTGGCCAAAAACCTTGTCCGGCGTGCCGGTTTCAAGGATACGGCCCTGTTCCATGAAGACGACCTGATCGGAGACTTCACGGGCAAAGCCGATTTCGTGGGTGACGATGACAAGCGTGGCACCGGAACGGGCGAGTTCCTTGATGACGTCGAGCACTTCGCCGACCAGTTCCGGGTCAAGCGCCGATGTCGGCTCGTCGAACAGCAGCACTTTTGGCTTGAGCGCGAGCGCGCGGGCGATGGCAACACGCTGCTGCTGGCCGCCCGACAGCTGACGCGGATAGGCATGAGCCTTGTCGGCCAACCCGACGCGGGCCAGCAGATCGAGCGCCTCAGTCTCCGCCTGCCGGCGCGGCAGGCCGCGCACCGTGACCGGCGCCTCGACGATGTTTTCCAGCGCCGTCAGGTGCGGAAAGAGATTGAAATTCTGGAACACCATGCCGACTTCGACGCGGCGTTTCAGGATGTCCTTCTCCTTCAGCTCATAAAGCGTTTCGCCATCCTGCCGGTAACCGATCAGCTCGCCATCGATGGCGATGAAACCTTCATCGACGCGTTCCAGATGGTTGATCGAGCGCAGCAGGGTGGATTTGCCCGAACCGGACTGGCCAAGAATGGTGGTGACGCTGCCGACAGGGATGCGCAAAGACACGTCGTCGAGCACTTTCAGCGGCCCAAAGCTTTTGGAAACGCCATGGATCGTCACCTCGCCGCCATTGGCATGCAGCGGGTTGCGGCCGACAGGTTTTGTTGCTGCCCGTACCACCGGTTCGTCGCTGGCCGTTACGGCAGCGCGTGCCGGGATGAAGCGGCGGGACAGCGCCGAAAAAATCGATGGCGGTGGGTTGCGCAGCGCACCGCGCGAATAATGCCGCTCGATATAATGCTGGATGATCGACAGGACTGTGAGGATCACCAGATACCAGACGGTGGCCACCATCAGCAGCGGAATGACTTCCAGATTGCGGCGGTAGATGATCTGGATCGTATAGAACAGTTCCGGCAAAGCGAGGATGTAGACCTGCGACGTGCCCTTGGCGAGGCCGATGATATCGTTGAAGGCGGTGGGCAGAATGGAGCGCATGGCCTGCGGCAGGATGATGCGCGATGCCTGCCGGTGGCGCGGCAGACCGAGCGCCGAGGCCGCCTCCAGTTGGCCCTGATCCACCGACAGAATGCCGCCGCGGATGATTTCCGATGCGAATGCCGCCTGATTGAGCGTGAGGCCGAGAACAGCGGCGGCAAACGGCGTGATCAGCTGCGTGGTGTTCCAGCTGATGAAGTTGATGCCGGTATAGGGCACGCCGACGGTGATCGTCTCGTAGAGATAACCGAGATTGTTGAGGATCAGCAGCAGCACGATCAGCGGGATCGAGCGAAAGATCCAGATATAGGTCCATGACACGCCGGCCAGAAGCGGCGAGCGCGAGACACGCGCCAGCGCCAGCCCGGTGCCGAGCACGAAACCGAACAGGGCGCCCAGCGCCGTCAGCAGCAGCGTGCGGCCGAGGCCGACCAGAACCGGTTCGGCAAAAAACCACTCGGCAAACACGTCCCAGCCCCAGCGCGGATTGCCGAGAACGGAATGCACGGTTGCGGCGATGACCAGAAGCGCAAAAACGGTTCCAATCGTGCGGGCCGGATAACGGGCAGGCACAACGCGGTAATGGGAATAATCGCCGCGTTTGACCGCCGCCTTGCGGTTTTCATCCACCGGGATGTCGTTGAAATCCGTCGTGATCGTCATCGTGGGTTTCCTTAAGCGCCGTGCAGGGCGGATACCCGGCCGGTCGGCGCGGCGGCAAAATTGCCGGCTGTCAGATGCTTTTCGAAAGGAAGCTGGCGAACTGTCTCGGGATCGGCGGTGGTGTCGTAGAGCGCCGTGTAGCCATTGGTGAGATAGAGGCCGACCGCTTCCGGTTGGCGAAAGCCGGTCGTCAGGTAGATGCGGTTATAGCCTTGCCGAGCAGCCTGCTCTTCCAGTTCCACCAGCACGCGTTTGGCCAGCCCCTGGCGACGAAAACCGGAATGGGTCCAGACACGTTTGACCTCAGTCGTGCCCTCATCCTGGTGGCGCATGAAGGCACCACCGGCGATCGCCTGACCATCGCGCAGCAGCAGCACGAAATTACCGTGCGGTGGCGCAAAAACCTCCGGTCCGTAACGGTTCATCTCCTTGGTCGCGCCTTCGGCATGGAAGAACGTGCCGTAACGGCTGTCATATTCGAAGGTCAGTTCCTCGATCAGCGGCCGCGCCAGCGGATCGATCAGCGTCGTGTAATAAAAGCGATCACTCACAGGTCGCACTCCCATGTTTCGAGCGATGGTTTCGGGCGCTCACGCC
This sequence comes from Neorhizobium sp. BT27B, assembly GCF_050455485.1. Lineage (NCBI taxonomy): Bacteria > Pseudomonadati > Pseudomonadota > Alphaproteobacteria > Hyphomicrobiales > Rhizobiaceae > Neorhizobium > Neorhizobium sp. BT27B. The sequence goes on from NZ_JBCIYT010000005.1 coordinate 161,009, forward strand.
AGAAAGGTCTCGGCCAGCCGCGCCCAGTAGCGGGCGGCGGGCGCGATGATGTCGTCGTTGAAATCGTAAAGCGGGCTGTGCAGCGGCGCGCTGTCGCCATTGCCGACGAAGAGATAGGAGCCAGGGCGCGCCTGCAGCATGTAGGCAAAGTCTTCGCTCGCCGTGCGCGGCCGGAAATCGACCGCCACCTGATCCGCCGGAAACGCATCCTCTGCGACGCGGCGGGCGAACCGGGTTTCCTCGACATGGTTGATCACGGGCGGAAAACCCCGGCGGTATTTGACATCCGCCTCCGCCCCAAAACTTTCGGCCTGGGCGCGGGCAAGCGCAGGCACCCGCTCTTCCAGCCGGTCACGAACGGCCGGCGAATAGGCGCGCGCCGTCAGCTTCAGCTCGACGCTGTCGGGAATGACATTGGAGGCCGATCCGCCATGGATCGATCCGACCGTCAGCACCGCCATTTCCAGCGGATCGACATTGCGGGCGACGATGCTCTGCAGGGCGGTGATGAAGGAGGCCGAGGCGAGAACCGGGTCCACCGTTTCATGCGGCGAAGCGCCGTGGCCGCCTTTGCCGATGATACGGATCAGCGCCTGATCGACCGATGCCATGGCCGGGCCCTCGACAAATCCGAACTGCCCTGCCGTCACGCCCGGCCAGTTGTGCAGTCCGAAGACTGCATCGACCGGAAACCGCTCGAACAGCCGGTCCTCGATCATCTTTTTCGCGCCGGCTCCCACCTCTTCCGCCGGCTGAAAGATCAGCGTCAGCGTGCCGGAAAAACGGCCGTGTTCGGCAAGGTAGCGGGCAGCCCCCAGCAGGATGGTCGTATGACCGTCGTGTCCACAGGCATGCATGACGCGCGGATTGTGACTGGCATAGGGAAGATCCGTCGCCTCTTCGATCGGCAGCGCGTCGATATCGGCGCGAATGCCAAGCCGCTTGTCGCCATTGCCGCGCCGCAGCGTGGCGACGACACCGTAACCGCCCACACCCTCCGTCACCTCGTAGCCGTAGGAGAGCAGATATTTGGCGATGACCTTTGCAGTGCGCCCCTCGTGAAAGGAGAGTTCCGGGTACTGGTGCAGATCACGCCGGATCGCCACCAGTTCATCGATGAAGGCAAGGATCGACCGTTCGGCGTCGTCGCTATGACGCGCGCCGTCAATATGGATATTCATGATTTTCGCTTTCCGAAGGTTGGTGCCGACGGTTTGCCGCCGGCTGGTTCACCTTTTCAGAGTGTTATGCGCGGGCTTTTTCGACCTCGCCGCCGGCTCCCGCATAGACGCTCTGGCGGTATGGAAGGCCGAGGTTTTCACGCAGCGTGCTGCCCTTCAGTTGTGGGTCGAAATAACCGCGCTCCTCCAGGATCGGCAGAACGAAACGGGCAAAATCGTCGAGCCCCTCGGCAATCACCGGGAAACCGAGGATGAAGCCATCGGCCGCGCCGTTTTCGAACCATTCGATGAGTTTCGAGGCGACCGCATCCGGCGTGCCGACAAAACCTTCGCGCGGCGTGGCGGCTGCCAGCGCGGCTTCCCGCAGCGTTTGCCCCTGCTCTTTCGCCACCTGCTTGATGCGGTCGGTCGTCGAGCGAAAGCTGTTTTTGCCGATATCACCGAGTTCCGGGAACGGCGCATCGAGATCGTAGACGCTGAAATCGTGGTGATCGAAGAAACGGCCAAGATAGGCGAGTGCCTCGTCGATCGAGATCAGGTTGCGGATGACCTCGTATTTTTCTTCCGCCTCGGCCTGCGTCCGGCCGATGATCGGGCCTATGCCAGGGAAAATCTTGACGTCATCGGCAGAGCGCCCCTGCGCCACCGCCGACTGTTTGACCCGGCGTGAAAAACTTTGGTTGTCTTCCAGCGAAACGCCGTTGGTGAACACCGCATCGGCGTGTTTGCCGGCAAGTCCCACACCTGCATCCGAAGACCCGGCCTGAAAGATGACCGGCTGGCCCTGCGGCGAACGCTGGATATTGAGCGGGCCTTCCACCTGGAAGAACCGGCCCTTGTGACCCAGTGTGTGCAGTTTCTCCCGGTCGAAGAACTTTCCGCTGTCGCGGTCACGGGTAAAGGCATCGTCATCCCAACTGTCCCACAGGCCACGAACGACTTCCAGATATTCGTCGGCGATCTCGTAACGCAACGCATGTTCCGGGTGGTTGCGGCTGTAGTTTTTCGCGGTCCCTTCCAGCGGCGTCGTCACCGCGTTCCAGCCGCCGCGTCCGCCGCTGATCAAATCCAGAGAGGCGAACTGTCGGGCGATGGTGAAAGGGTCGCTATAGGAGGTGGAGACCGTGCCGGCGAGGCCGATCCTGCTTGTCACTGTTGCCAGCGCCGAGAGGATGGTGAGCGGCTCGAAACGGTTGAGGAAATGCGGGATCGACTTTTCGTTGATGTAGAGCCCATCGGCAACGAATGCAAAGGCAATACCCGCCGCTTCCGCCTTCAGGGCGTTCGTCTTGAAGAAATCGAGGTTGACGCTGGCATCGACCGGGCTTTTGGGGTGACGCCACGCATTCATATGGCCGCCCGCGCCCTGCAGCATGATGCCGAAAGTGATCTTCTTGGTCATCAGATGTCTCCTTTTGGAAGTCAGGCTGCAGCAGACAGAGGCTTGCGCGCCAGAAGCTCGATGGATGCCAGTCGCCGGTCGGTGCCGACGGCCGGCGGTTCGAGGATGAATTCCTTGATGCCGTGGAGTGAGGAAAGGCGTGAAAGTTCGGCGTGGATGCTGTCCGGCGTGCCGTGCAGCACGCTCGGCTTGCGCTCCTCGATGCGGAAATCCTTGGCTCCGGCCTGCCGCGCAAACTCTTCCGCCTGCTCACGACGGCCGAGGCTGACCGATTGGCCGTTGTCGAGAAACACCTTGAAGATTTTCAGTTCCGACACCCGCGCTGCCGCATCCTCGGCACTTTCTGAGGCGTAGGCCGCCAAAGCCAGGATCGGCGACCTGCCGCCGCTCTGTTCACGGTAGGTCTTGAGGCTGAGCGCCAGATTTTCCGGGTCGCCATTAAGGTGCCCGGCAAAAACGAAATCCCAGCCATGCGTCGCTGCCAGTCGTGCGCTGTCCGGGCTGGCACCCAGCAGAAAACGCTCGGCCGCCACCAGCGGCTGCGGGCCGGAAAAGGCACGCTCTGCCGACCGCTGCGCATCCAGCGCATGCGCGAGATATGCCTGCAACTCGGCAAGCTGCGCCGCGAAATCCGGTTTTTCGGCGCGATAGGCCTGCAGCGCCGAGGTCGATTGCGGCAGCCCTCCGGGCGCCTTGCCGACACCGAGATCGACGCGCCCCGGCGCCAGCGAAGACAGCACGTTAAAAACCTCGGCCACCTTGTAGGGACTGTAATGTTGCAGCATGACGCCGCCGGAACCGACGCGGATGCGCGAGGTGTGCGACAGGATCCAGGCGATCAGCACTTCCGGCGCGGAGCTGGCCAGTTCGGTACTACCGTGATGCTCGGCCACCCAGAAACGGTGATAACCGAGTTCTTCCGCCCGCTTTGCCAGCTTGACCGTGTTGGCCAATGCCACGACCGCGCTTTCTCCGGAAAATATCGGGCTCTTGTCGAGCAGGCTCAATGCATACATCGTCGCCTCGTTGGCAGTTTCGATCATGCATCTATTTGTCTACTGATTTAGTGTAATATGAAGGGCGTTAATTCCGATTGACGCGGCAAGGAGAGAAAATCCTTTTCTCCATGTCGGATTGAACGAGCAATTTGGAACCGGCAAAACGGAACAGCGGACGAAAGCCGCTTCTCGCTGTGACGCCTGGACACGCCATGGCACAGCAGGAAGCGGCCTCCCTGCTTTTATGGGCGCTTAGTGGCTCCCGAGAGATCCGCCTGATCCGCAACGATGGCAACCGCCTCATTGCGAAGCACGTCCTTGGCGTTCTTGCGCGCATTTTCCATCGCCAGATCCGCACTCAAGCTGCGCTCGTTCGACTGCAGGCCGTCATCGTCCTGCGGCGGCGTGCCATCGGCCTGCTGGCGCGCCTTGAGACGCTCCGTCAGGGCAGCCATTTCCTTGCGGCGCTCCGTCTCATTGAGCGAGACGGTGCGCTTTTCGCGCTGGACCTTGAGTTCGTTGGCATCCTCGACAAAGCGCTGGAAATCAGCGTCCGATTTAACGCGTGCGTCATGGCGTTCCTGCAATTGCGGCACCAGCGCCTTCAAATCGCCTGAGGCCTTGTGCTTTGCGGGCTTGATCTGCGTCCATGGCAGAGCATTGTCATAGCTCGCCTCACCAAACGCCTTCGGGTCTGCCAGCGCCGGCAGATTGATATCGGGGGTCACGCCGCGCAACTGCGTCGTGCCACCATTCACGCGGAAAAACTGCGCGATGGTCAGCTTCAGTTCACCGAGATCAGCATCGCTGTTCTTGACCATGCGGTCCAGATTGACGACGGTCTGAACGCTGCCCTTGCCGAAGCTCGGATCACCGATGACCACGCCACGACCGTAATCCTGTATCGCCGCTGCAAAAATCTCGGAGGCGGATGCAGAGCCACGGTTGATCAGAACGCCGACCGGGCCGGTCCAGGCGGGCTTTGGCAGATCGTCACTTTCGATCCTGATTTCGCCTTCGGCATTGCGCTGCTGGACCACCGGCCCCTTGCCGACGAACAGGCCCGTCATTTCGACGGCCTCGGAGAGCGAGCCGCCGCCATTGTCACGCAGATCGATCAGAACGCCATCGACATTTTCCTGCTTCAGCTCCTCAAGCAGCTTGGCAACATCACGGCTGGCGCCGCGATAGTTCTTGTCGCCTTTCTGCCGTGCCTCAAAATCCTCGTAGAAAGCAGGAAGCGTGATCACGCCGATCTTGCGCGCGACACCATTGTCTTCGACAGGCAAAACGGCCTTGCTGGCCGCCTGTTTTTCGAGGCTGATCTTTTCACGCACCAGGCTGATGACACGGTGCGTGCCGCTTTCACCAGCGTCGGCCGGCAGAACATCCAGCCGGACAACGGAATCTTCCTTGCCGCGGATCAACTGCACGACTTCATCGAGGCGGGTGCCGACGACCTCTTCGATCGCGCCCTCTTCGCCCTGGCCGACACCGATGATGCGATCACCGACCGCAATCTTGCCGGACAGCTGCGCCGGACCACCTGCAACAAGCTCGCGGATCGTCGTGTAACCATCGCGGTCCTGCAACACCGCACCGATACCAACCAGCGAAAGCTTCATCGAGATATCGAATTCGGCAGCCGCCCGCGCGCCGAAATAGTCGGTGTGCGGATCGACGGACGTCGTATAGGCCGCCATGAACGACTGAAAGACGTCGTCGCTCTTATAGGTGTAAATGCGGTCGAGAATGTTCTGGTAGCGCTTGTTGAGCGTCTTGCGAATTGTTTCTTCGTTCTGGCCGGCAATTTTCAGCCGCAGCCAGTCGCTCTTGACGCGTTTGCGCCACAGCTCATGGCTTTCCTCCTCGGAACCGGCCCAGGCAGCATCTTCGCGCAATATCGAAAACTCTTCCTGCACGGTGAAATCAAAATCCTGTTTCAGCAGGTTCTGCGCATAGGTCATGCGATCGACGACACGCTGGGAATAGGTTTTGAAGATCGAAAACGGGATCGACAGATCTTCGCCGAGAATGGCGTCATCCATCTTCGTGCTGTCGGCCATGAACGCATCGATGTCAGCCTTGGCGAACAGCATCCTGTCCGGATCGAGCGACTTGATGAACTGGTTCATGATCTTGCCCGACAAGGCATCGTCGAGCGGAACCGATTTATAGGCATAACGCGTCAGGAATTGCGCGCTCAGATGGGCCGCCTGCGCCTGTCGCTCCACCGGCGCCAGTTCCGGCAGCTGCTTCGGTTCCAACGAATAGGCGGGCGTTGCAAGCGAAAGAATTAAGCCGATAAGACCGTATCGTATTTGCATTCAGCTATGACCTCGTTTGCAATATCGGGATTGTCCTTGAGGTGTAGGTGGAGCAATTGGGGCGTTTTGGCAACTCACGAAAGGGAGCGCACGCAGGCTATCCATGACGAGATCCGATGAAATCACCTTGAAAATCAGAGCGAGGCGGCAGCACGGGCGGCCTGATCATAATGACCGGAGAGTGCACGCAGCCGTGCCGCAACTTCCGAAAGCGCCTCGGCAGACACTTCCGTCGCCAGCAATGACTTGACCAAAAGGCTTTCTCGCGTCGACTTGTAGCGGGCACAGGCCTGCGATCCGGCTTCCGTCACCATCACCAGCTTTTCCTTGCCGCGACGACCGGATTTGATCAGCTTCAGCCGCTCCAGCTTTTTCAGCGCATAGGTCACGACATGCGTATCCTCGATGTTGAGGACGAGCGCGATGTCGGCCAGCGTTTTTGGCTTGTTGCGGCTATTGATGTTGTGCAGGACGAGAATATCGACCGGTGACAGATCAGGCACGCCCGCCGCCGCCATACAGCGCACCATCCAGCGGCTGAAAGCATGGTTGAGCATGGTGAGGCCGAACTCGATCTCGGAAAGGGCTGGAAGCGCACCGCTCGCCAGATGCTCCGAAGAGACGATCGGGCCGAGTGTGTCGATAGGTTTGGACATGATCTCCTCCGGAAAAAACGGAAGCGCCGCCACTATAGCAGCGGCGCCCCGGCTTACTTCTTGTATGCGTCGAGAATGGCCTGACCTTCGGCACCGGCCTTCTTCGACCAGTCTTCCGTCAGCTTGGCGCCCACGCCCGACAGGCCGGTCTTCAGCTCAGTGCTCGGCTCCAGAACCTGCATGCCGTTTTTCTTCAGCGTCTCCATGTAGGACGCGGTCCGTTCGACGGCGAGCGCCCAACCGCGGGTTTCGGCGGCAGCCGCAGCATCCGTCACAGCCTTCTGCGTGGCTTCATCGAGCGCGGTGAAAGCTGCCTTGTTGACGAAGATGACGTTCTTCGGGATCCAGGCCTGGGTGTCGTAATAGTGGGTAAGCGATTCCCAGATCTTGGAATCGACGCCAGTCGCCGACGAAGTCATCAGTCCGTCGACGACACCAGTCGCCAGTGCCTGCGGCAGTTCTGCCGCCTGGACGGTGACCGGTTGGGCACCAACCAGCTCGGCGATGCGAGACGTGCCGACGTTATAGGCGCGCCATTTCAGGCCCTTAAGGTCGGCAACGCTGTTCACGTCCTTCTTGGTGAAAATACCCTGCGGTGGCCATGGTGTCGTATAAAGGAGTTTCAGTCCCTGCTTGTCGAGCGCCTGTTCGATGGCAGGCTTGGAAGCGTCCCAGAGCTTCTTCGACTGGTCGAAGCTGGTGGCAAGAAAGGGGACGACGTCGAGGCCGAAGATCGGGTTCTCGTTCTCGTGCAGCGACAACAGCACTTCGCCGGCCTGCGCCTGGCCTGTCTGCACCGCGCGCTTGATATCCGGTGCCTTGAACAGCGAGGCGTTGGGATGAACCGTGATCTTCAGCTCGCCCTTGGTCGCCGCATCGACGTCCTTGGCGAACTGGTTGAGGTTTTCGACGTGATAGTTTGCCGGCGGATAGGCGGACGGCAGGACCCAGTTGGCTGCAAACGACGACGCCGTCGTCGACAGAAGCGCTGCCGCGGCGAAGCCGAGACGGGCAATTTTCCCAGTTACGTTCATGTGTTCAGTTCCCTCTCTTGTTATCCCGGAAACGCCATTCTCGGCAGTACCATCACGATATCCGGGAAAACCGTGATGATGGCGACTGTCGCCACAAGCAGGAAGAAAAACGGCAGCGAGGCCTTCGCTACCGTCAGGCTGTCGCGCCCGCTCATCGTCTGCAGGACGAAGAGGTTGAAACCGACCGGCGGCGAAACCTCCGCCATCTCGACGATCAGCACCAGGAAGATGCCGAACCAGACGAGATCGAAACCCGCCTGCTGGATCATCGGCAGCACGACGACGGTCGTCAACACGATCATCGACAGGCCATCGAGGGCTGCACCGAGCAGGATATACATGACGGTCAGCACGGCGATCAGCGCGAAGGGGCTGAGGTTAAAACTGTCGACCCAGGCGGCGAGCGCGTTCGGGATGCCGGTATAACCCATGGCGATCGACATGAAGCCGGCGCCGGTGAGGATCAGCATGATCATGCAGGTGAGACGGGTGGCGCCCATCACGCTGTCCCAGAAGGATTTCCAGGTGAGCGAGCGCGACCAGGCGGCAATGCCGAGCGAGCCGAGCACGCCCCATGCTGCGCATTCCGTCGCCGTTGCCCAGCCGAGCAGCAGCGTTGCGAAGACGAGGATGATCAGCAGCGTCACCGGGATGAGGTTGGCGGATTCCTTCAGCTTCTCCTTGAAGGTCATCTTCGGCGGTGCGGGCGGCGTCTTGTCGGGGTTGAGCAGCGACCAGACGGCGATATAACCGCAGTAGAGCACCATGACGATCAGGCTCGGCAGAAAGCCGGCGAGAAAGATCTGGATGATCGAGACGTTTGCCGCCACCGCATAAACGACCATGGTGATCGACGGCGGAATGAGGATGCCGAGCGTACCGGCGCCGGCCAGAGAACCGAGGCTGACCATTTCGTCATAACCGCGCTTCTTCAGTTCCGGCAGGGCGATCTTGGCGATCATCGCCGTCGTGGCGGCCGACGATCCGGAAATCGAGCCGAACAGGCCGCAACCCAGCACGTTGACATGCATCAGCCGGCCCGGAAGCCAGCCGAGCCATGGCGCCAGACCGCGAAACATCTCTTCCGACAGTTTGGTCCGAAACAGGATCTCGCCCATCCAGACGAAGAGCGGCAGGGCCGCGAGCGACCACGAGGCGCCGTTGCTCCACGAATTGGTGGCGAGCACGGCGCCGATCGGGATGCCGGGCATGAAAAGCATGGCGATAAAGCCGCAGATCAGCAGCGAAATGCCGATCCAGACACCGGCGGCAAGCAGGCCCAGAAGGGCCACGAGAATGATGCCGGAGATTTCGACGAGTTCAATCGTTCCCATATCAAGCCCCGCTCTGCATGGCGCGTTCGATGACTTCTTCCGCAGTCTCCGGCGCCGGCTTTTCGTAGCGCGGCATCCCTCCGAAGATCACATGAATAAGCTCGTCGGCCATGGCGATTGCGAGGATGATGAGCCCGCCGGAAAAGCCGATCTGCGGGATCCACAGCGGCATGGCGACGACGCCCTGTGCGAGATCGTTGAACTGCCAGGAGGTGCGGTTCATGTCGAAGGCGTACCAGGCGAAATAAACCGCAGCAGCAGTACCGATGAAAAGCGCCACCGCCTCGAAACTCTGGCGGGTGCGACCGTTAAATCGCTCGATCAGCAGGCCGACGCGGATCATCTCGCCGGAGCGGAATGTGTGGGCCAGACCGAGGAATGCGGACGCGGCCATGCACCAGGAGGCGAAATCGTCGCCGGCCGGAACGTCGATGCCCAGAGGCCTGCCGGCCGACAACGCCAGCATGATGACGAAGATCGCGATGAGAAAACCACCGGCCAGCCAGCCGGATACGAGATACAACCCATCCAGCCCCTTGCGGAGCCATTCGGGGAAAATGCTATGGTGCGGATCAGCGGCGGACATGGCTTGTCCTCCGCTCGTTCGTGCGGAAATCGCTCATGTGGCTTCCCCTCGGTTGCCGTTGCGGGCGCGGCTCTGTCGGCCACTTTGCCCTTTCGATAGGCATGATGATGCAATAGGCAATTTCTTGTCAATCAATCATTGACGTTTTATCGACGAACTGTTTTCGTTGGGTCAGATCGACTGTTACGGGGGCATGACATGGCGAACGGCAAATGGGATTTCTGGATCGATCGTGGCGGCACGTTCACCGACGTTGTGGGCAGAAAACCGGATGGAACGCTCGTTGCGCACAAGGTCCTGTCGGAGAATCCGGAGGCGTATAGGGACGCCGCAGTCCAGGGCATCCGTGAGCTTCTCGGCGTCTCTGCCGGCGCGCCAATCCCATCCGGAATGATCGGCGCGGTGAAGATGGGCACGACGGTTGCCACCAATGCGCTGCTCGAGCGCAAGGGCGAACAGACGCTGCTCGTCACCACACGGGGTTTTCGCGATGCGCTGGCGATCGGCTATCAGGCTCGCGCTGACATTTTTGCCAAGAAGATTATCAAACCCGAATTGCTCTACAGCGCCGTCATCGAAGTCGATGAACGCGTGCGCGCCGACGGCACTGTCGAGGCGGAGCCCGACGAAACGGCAATACGCGCTGACCTGCAGGCGCAGTTCGATGCCGGCATCCGCGCCGTCGCGATCGTTTTCATGCATGCCTATCGTTACCCGGCCCATGAACAGCGCGTTGCCCTTATCGCCCGCGAGATCGGCTTCACCCAAGTCTCTGTCAGCCATGAGGTTTCGCCGCTGATCAAGCTGGTCGGCCGTGGCGATACCACCGTCGTCGATGCCTATCTGTCGCCGATCCTGCGCCGTTATGTCGAGCAGGTGGCGAGCGAACTCGGCGCTGACGCGAATAACGCCGGAGAAGACGGCCCGCAGCTGATGTTCATGCAGTCTTCCGGCGGACTGACGGCGGCGCGGCTGTTCCAGGGCAAGGATGCAATCCTGTCCGGCCCGGCCGGCGGCGTGGTTGGTGCGGTGGAAACCTCGCGGCTTGCCGGTTTCGACCGGATGGTCGGCTTCGACATGGGCGGCACGTCCACCGACGTCTCCCATTATGACGGCGAACTGGAGCGTTCCTTCGAGACGGAAGTGGCCGGTGTGCGCATGCGCGCCCCGATGATGTCGATCCACACGGTGGCCGCTGGCGGCGGCTCGATCCTGCATTTCGAGAACAGCCGTTTTCGCGTCGGACCCGATTCCGCCGGTGCCAATCCCGGCCCCAAGGCCTATCGCCGCGGCGGACCTCTGACCGTTACCGACGCCAATGTCATGCTCGGCAAGCTGTCGCCCGATCTCTTCCCGAGGATTTTTGGACCCAACCGTGACCAGCCGCTCGATGCCGATGCCGTGCGTACCGCTTTCGAGGACATGGCCAGGGTGGTCGGTGACGGCCGCACGCCGGAACAGGTGGCCGACGGTTTTCTCGCCATCGCGGTGGAAAACATGGCCAATGCGGTGAAGAAGATCAGCGTCCAGCGCGGTTATGACGTCACCCATTATGCCCTCACCTGCTTCGGCGGCGCCGGCGGCCAGCATGCCTGCCTTACCGCCGATGCGCTCGGCATCTCGACCGTGTTGATCCATCCTTTCTCGGGCATTCTTTCCGCCTATGGCATGGGGCTTGCCGATATCCGCGCCACCCGCCAGCGCACGGTGTCGGAGGGGCTGGAAACCGCCCTCGCCGCACTTGGCCCCGTTCGCGACGAGTTGACGGCAAGCGTGCTGGACGAGATGGCGAGCCAGGGCGTCGCCAAGGCCGATACCGACGTCGCTCACCGTGCGCATCTACGCTATCAGGGCACGGACACAACCCTGTCCGTCACCGTCACCGATGCGGCCGAGATGACCGCCGCTTTCGAGACGGCACATAAAAAGCAGTTCGGCTTCATCTTCGAAAACCGCGAGATCATCTTCGAAGCCTATGAGGTCGAGGCGATCGGCGGTGGCGCGGATTCCTCCGAGCCCGAATTTGCGCTCGACGCCGCCGCGCCGAAATCCGCGGAAAGCTCGAAATTTTTCTCCGGCGGTGCATGGCGCCAAGCGCCGATCTACCGCCGGGCGGAGATCACGCCGGGCGCCCGTGCCGTTGGCCCCTGCCTGATCGTCGAACCACATCAGACGATCATCGTCGAAGACGGCTGGGCTTTCGAGATCACCAAACTGAACCATGTCGTGTTGAAGCGCGTCACCGAGCTTTCCCGCATAAATGCCGTCGGCACGCAGGCCGATCCGGTTCTGCTCGAAGTGTTCAACAACCTGTTCATGTCGATCGCCGAGCAGATGGGCGTGACGCTGCAGAATACGGCATCCTCCGTCAACATCAAGGAACGCCTCGACTTTTCCTGCGCCGTGTTCGACGAGAACGGCGCGCTTGTCGCCAATGCCCCGCATATGCCGGTGCATCTCGGTTCGATGGACAGGTCGGTCGAAAGCGTGATCGCCCAGAACCAGGGGAAAATCCGGCCCGGTGACGTGTTCGCACTCAACGCGCCCTATAACGGCGGCACGCATCTGCCCGATATTACTGTGGTTACCCCGGTCTTCGACGATGCAGGCCAGAAGATACTATTTTACGTCGCCTCGCGCGGCCATCATGCCGATGTCGGCGGTACGGCGCCGGGGTCGATGACGCCACTGGCCACCACCGTCGACGAGGAAGGCGTACTGTTCGACAACGTGCTGCTGGTCGATCGCGGCCGGTTCGACGAGGCAGGCATTACCAGCCTGCTCTCCAACCATCCCCACCCGGCCCGCAACGTGCCCCAGAACGTCGCAGACCTTCGCGCCCAGATCGCCGCCAACGAAAAGGGCGTGCACGAGATGCGCAAGATGATCGCGCAGTTCGGGCTTCCCGTGGTGCAGGGCTATATGGGCCATGTGCAGGACAACGCGGAAGAAAGCGTGCGCCGGGTTCTGGAAAAGCTTGGAGACGCCGAGTTTGCCTACACCACCGATCAGGGCAGCACGATCCAGGTGAAGATCACAATCGACAAGGAAAGCCGCGAGGCCACCGTCGATTTCACCGGCACCAGCGAGCAGCAAAAGAACAATTTTAACGCTCCGGAACCGGTGACGCGCGCCGCCGTGCTCTATGTCTTCCGCGTCATGGTGGAAAGCTCGATCCCGATGAATGCCGGCTGCCTCAAGCCGATCCGCATCATCGTGCCGGAAGGCTCGATGCTGAAGCCGCAATATCCGGCGGCGGTCGTTGCTGGCAATGTCGAGACCTCGCAGCATGTCACCAATGCGCTGTTCGGCGCGCTTGGTGCGATCGCCGCGAGCCAGGGAACGATGAACAATCTCACCTTCGGCAATGCGACCTACCAGTATTACGAGACGCTGTGCTCCGGCTCACCTGCTGGCCGGTTCAACGACGGCAGCGGTTTTGCCGGCACGGATGCGGTGCATGTCCATATGACCAATTCGCGCCTAACCGACCCGGAAATCCTGGAGACGCGCTATCCGGTGCTGCTGGAGGATTTCCACATCCGCGAAAACTCCGGCGGGACGGGCACATTTCCGGCCGGTGACGGCACGAAAAGAACGATCCGCTTTCTTGAAAAGATGGATTGCGCCATCCTTTCCTCGCACCGGACGATCCGCCCGCATGGATTGGACGACGGCGGCGAAGGCGAACTCGGCCTCACCACCGTTCGACGTCTCGACGGCACTTTGGAAGAACTCGCAGGTTGCGCCCAGACACTGATCGAAGCCGGCGAAGCGGTCACGGTCGTCACACCGACGGCCGGCGGTTACGGCAAGCGGGTTGATGTATCCTGAGACCCACCGGTGATGCCCCGGAGAAATTGAACGCCTGAGACAGAAACGGCCCGAAAATCGCAATGGATTTTCGGGCCGTTTTTTTTAAATCTCAGGGCGTTAGAGCGCCCGGAAACCTGTTTTTAGTACTGAACCGACAGGGCGTCGATCTTCGGCGTCTGCGGCGGTGCGAACTTGGTCAGGTCGATACCGACGACAGCGGCCTTATATTCTTCCGCACTTGGTGTGCGGCCAAGGATCGCCGACAGCACCACGACAGGGGTCGAAGCCAGCAGCGATTCACCCTTCTTCTCGGCCGTGTCTTCCACGACGCGGCCCTGGAACAGGCGTGTCGAAGTCGCGAGAACGGTATCGCCCTTCTCGGCCTTTTCCTGGTTGCCCATGCATAGGTTGCAGCCCGGACGCTCGAGATAGAGAATGTTCTCGTATTCGGTACGGTTGGCCGTCTTCGGCTTCAGGTCGTCGAATTCGAAGCCGGAATACTTCTGGAGAATCTCCCAGTCGCCTTCGGCCTTGAGTTCATCGATGATGTTGTAGGTCGGAGCAGCGACGACGAGCGGCGCCTTGAACTCGACCTTGCCCTCGGCCTTTTCGATGTTCTTGAGCATCTGCGCGACGATTTTCATGTCGCCCTTATGCACCATGCAGGAACCCACGAAGCCAAGATCCACCTTCTTGGTGCCGCCGTAATAGGAAACCGGGCGGATCGTGTCATGGGTATAGCGCCTCGACACATCGGCATTGTTGACGTCGGGGTCGGCGATCATCGGCTCGTCGATGATATCCAGATCGACGACGACTTCAGCGAAGTATTTCGCATTGGCATCCGGCGTCAGCGCCGGCTTTTCGCCGGAACGGATCTCGGCGATGCGGGCATCGGCCTTGGCGATCAGGCCCTTCAGCGTCTGGGCAGCGTTGTCCATGCCCTTGTCGATCATGATCTGGATGCGCGACTTGGCGATTTCCAGAGACTCGATCAGGGTCGCGTCCTCGGAGATACAGATCGACGCCTTGGCCTTCATTTCGGCCGTCCAGTCGGTGAAGGTGAAGGCCTGGTCGGCAAGCAGCGTGCCGATATGGACTTCGATGATACGGCCCTGGAAGACGTTATCGCCGTGCTGCTTGAGCATCTGCGCCTGCGTCGCGTGGACCACGTCGCGGAAGTCCATATGCGACTGCATCTTGCCCTTGAAGGTGACCTTGACCGATTGCGGGATCGGCATGGTCGCTTCGCCGGTGGCAAGCGCCAGCGCCACGGTGCCACTGTCGGCACCAAAGGCAACGCCCTTGGACATACGGGTATGGCTGTCGCCGCCGATGATGATCGCCCAGTCATCCACGGTGATATCGTTCAGCACCTTGTGGATGACGTCCGTCATCGAATGATAGGCGCCCTTCGGGTCACGCGCGGTGATGACGCCAAAATTGTTCATGAAGGACATCAGCTTGGGAATATTGGCCTGAGCCTTCTTGTCCCAGACGGATGCCGTGTGACAACCCGACTGATAGGCGCCATCGACCAGAGGCGAAATGACGGTTGCCGCCATCGCTTCCAGTTCCTGCGCGGTCATCAGACCGGTCGTGTCCTGGCTGCCGACGATGTTGACCGTCACACGAACGTCGGAGCCGGCGTGCAGCACCTTGCCCGGCGCGACGCCAACGGCGTTGCGGTTAAAGATCTTTTCGACCGCGGTCAGGCCCTGGCCTTCGACCGAGATTTCCTTGTTCGGAGCGAAAACCGGCGTTGCCTCGACGCCCAGCGTCTGCGCGGCAAACGTCTGCAGCTTCTTGCCGAATACGATCGCGTAGGACGAGCCGGCCTTCATGAACTCCATTTTCTGGGGCGTGAAGGCAGACGCGACATCGACCAGTTCCTCACCGTTCTCGTCGCAGAGCTTCTTGTTCTTGGCGTCGATCTTCAGAACGGTACCGGTCGCAACCGAGTATTTCTGCTCGAGGATCGGGTTGCCTTCGTTGTTGAGGATCGGCTTGCCGTCTTCACCGGTCTTCTTGACCCAGTTCTTCAGGTTGACGCCGATGCCGCCGGTCACGTCGACCGTCGTGGCAAAAATCGGCGAGATGCCGTTGGTGCCTGCAACGACGGGGGCAAAATTGACGAAGGGAACATAGGGGCTGGACTGCTTGCCGGTCCAAAGCGCCACGTTGTTGACGCCGGACATGCGCGACGAGCCGACGCCCATCGTGCCCTTTTCGGCAATCATCATCACCCGCTTGTCGGGATGCTGCTTCTGCAGCGCGACGATTTCCGCCTGCGCTTCGGGCGTGATCATACACTGGCCGTGCAATTCGCGGTCGGAACGCGAATGCGCCTGATTGCCGGGGGAAAGAAGATCGGTCGAGATATCGCCTTCGGCGGCGATGAAGGTCACGACCTTGATCTCGTCTTCTACGTCCGGCAGCTTGGTGAAGAACTCGGCCTTGGCATAGCTTTCCAGCACGCCCTTCGCGACCGTGTTGCCGGCCTTGTAGGCGTCGCGCAACCGGAACATGTCGGCATCATACAGGAAGACCTGGGTCTTCAGCACGTCGCCCGCCTGTTCGGCGATCACCGCATCATCGCCAAGCGCGATGTCGAGCAGCACGACGATCGAAGGACCGCCCTTCATATGAGACAGAAGCTCGAGTGCGAAAGTGGGCGTGATCTCCGGGACGATTGTTTCGCCGAGGATGATCTGCTTCAGGAAGGCCGCCTTGACACCCGCGGCGCTGGTTGTGCCTGGCAGGGTGTTGTAGATGAAGAATTTGAGGGCATCAGCCCGGTGCTCGCTACCGGTATCCCGGATCAGGGCGATGATGTCGCCGACAAGCGCGCCATCGTCAATCGGTTTGGGAGCAAGTCCCTGGTTTTCTCTGCTTTTGATCTCGGCCAGGTAATCCAAGTAAAGGTTCATTGCAGTCCCAACGTCATGATGATTATGGCGCTGAAACGCAGCACCATCGAACGATATGATAATAGGCCGCAAGGCCTGTCGGTCTGGAGTACGTCAACCAGGACCGTGTGACAAGATACCGCATTCCAGTAAAAAAGTGGTATTCTTTATTCAGGTATCGAGGCTGAGAACGCCGATTTGCGTGCCCACGCAATCGCATGCCGCACTCAATCGATTTACCCCGCCTGTCCGATCCAATCAGGCCAAGACAAAAACTTTTCCGTGTCCCTGTCTCTGCGGCCGGCAATCCGGCGACAGGACTTGCGAAATGCTAAAATAGACTGGTGGAAAATCCGAAAAAACGATCGGAAGCGTCGAGACCGCCCGAATCGTATCGATCCTTCCGGGGAAATTTCCGGTCAGCTCGACCGGGAGGCAAAAGCCATGCGGACGGCCGGCCGAAAGATTGGCCCAGCGGCAACCACCATGCCTCCATCACCAGAAATGATTGAACCCCTTGGTGCAAAGGGGAAGCGCACCACCATACGGTCAGCAATCCTGTCGTGATCGCCGCCGCGCCCAAAGCGAAATCTGTGTGCTCTCGATTTATTTATTTTAGCACTTCATTATTTTAGTACTTTCTTATCGAATGTTCCGTCTTCTCGGAGCTGTCGAAAAATCGGCGCGGCACGGAAGACGACAGCCTTTCGAGCAATGACAAAAAAATGCGAGGAGACGTATTGAGATGGTTGCAGTTGTATCGGACAAAGTCAGTGGTGAAACATCTACAGTCGCCACAAACGAAATTTCCATAACCCGCCCCAGCACGATCAAGCTTAAGCTTTCCCCGAAAGACATATCCGCAACGTCGCGCTCCGGATCAGACCTCATCATCAACCTGACCAATGGTGAGCAGATCCGTATCGATGGCTTTTTCACTGGAGAAGGCGACAAGCGGAGCGAACTCATTCTCGAGGACGAGTTCGGTAATCTCTGGAATGGCGAATACACCGATGCATTTGCCGATCTGCAGTTCGAGCCGCTTTCAGCCGTCGATCAGATGGTCGGAGGTGCAGCGGCAGCCGGTGCCGGCTCGGCGTTCAGTATTCTTGGCCCCTTGGCTCTGGCTGGCGCCGCCCTTGCAGCTGTCGGCGCAGGCGGCGGCGGTGGTGGCGGCAACAATGGCGGCGAACCCGGCACACCTGCCCCCGGCGCCCCGGCGGTCAGCCTCGGCAACGGCGATGGCTTTCTGAATGCACAGGAAACGGCCGGCGGCTCCGTGGTCGTAAGCATCAATCTGGCAGGCACAGGAGCGGTTGCAGGCAACACGCTGACGGTCAATGGCACGACGGTGACACTGACCGACGCCCAGATCGCAGCGGGCGTCGTCGAAATCAATGTCCCCGCGCCAGCTGACGGTCAGACGCTGACCGTGACCGCATCCTTGACCGACGCAAACGGCAATACATCGCCGGTGACAACGATATCGGCCGTCGTGGACACCACGGCTCCGGGTCTTCCGAGCGTATCGGTGGGGAATGGCGACAACGTCATTTCAGGCGGTGAAGTCACGAACGGGCAGGTCAAGGTGACGGTCAATCTTGCCGGTAGTGGCGCCGTTGCCGGCGACACACTGGTCGTCAACGGAACTGCAACCGTGCTGACGGCGGCGCAAATCGCAGCGGGTGTCGCGGAAACGACCGTGCCGGTGCCGGCCGACGGCCAGACACTGACGGTAACGGCGTCGTTGACAGATGCCGCCGGAAACTCCTCGCCGGCCGCAACCATATCCGCGCAGGTGGACACGACAGCACCAACCGCTCCTGTACTGACGGTCGGCAATGGCGACAACATCATCACAGGGGCTGAAATTTCGAATGGCGCGGTAACCGTCAGGATCGACATTGTCGGGACCGGTGCCGTCGCCGGTGACACCGTCACCGTCAATGGTAGCGCAATCGTTCTGACCGGCGCGCAGATCGCTGCCGGTTTCGTCACCACGACGGTGACAGCTCCGGCGAGAGGAGAGACGCTCAACATTTCGGCGTCCCTTACCGATGCCGCCGGCAATGTCTCGCCGCCTGCAACACTGTCTGCAGTGGTGGACCCCAATCTCCCAGGCACACCAACCGTCACCGTCGGGAATGGCGACGCCTATATCAATGCCGCTGAAGCCGTCGGCGGGGTGGTATCGGTTTCCATCAGCCTCGCCAATACTGGCGCTGTTGCCGGCAACACCCTGACTGTCAACGGCAACACGATCGTATTGACGGGCGCGCAGATTGCGGCCGGCCTTGCCCAGACGACTTTGCCCGTCCCGGCGGACGGCGAGACACTGACGGTGACGGCATCGTTCACCGATAGCTCCGGCAATACGTCACCAGCGACCACGATCAGCGCGTTGGTCGACACGATCGCCCCTAACCTGCCCGGCTTGACGCTCGGCGATGGCAACGGCCCGATCGGAAGCGGCGAAATCTCTGGCGGATCCGTTACGGTTTCCGTAAACCTTGCCGGCACGGGAGCCGTGGCCGGCGACACGCTGATCGTCGGTGGCATACCTGTCACGTTGACGGCGGCGCAAATTCAAGCAGGCACCGTGACGGTAGCGGTGACCGCTCCGGCTGACGGCCAGCCACTGTTCGTTTCGGCGACGCTCACCGATCCAGCCGGGAACAGTTCACCCATTGCGACGGCTTCAGCTCTTGTCGACACGACAGCTCCCGGTCTGCCCACAGTCACGCTTGGTAGTGGTGGACCCTTTCTGGGACCGAATGACATCACAGGTGGCGTCGTTGACGTTACGATCGGCCTTGCCGGCACAGGTGCCGCAGCAGGAGACATACTGGCTATCAACGGCGATACGTTCGTATTATCGGCTGCCGATATCAATGCTGGCACAGTCACGAAACCGATCCCGGCACCGGCCGAAGGCCAGACCCTCACGGTCACGGCAACCCTGACGGACACGGCCGGCAATCCTTCCCCGGCGGCAACGGTTACAGCGATTGTCGACACGACGCCTCCGGGGACACCCGGCATCATCCTTGGCAATGGCGATGGTGTCATTGAAGCTGGCGAACTGGTCAACGGCTCCGTTCCTGTCAGGATCAGTCTTGCGGGCACCAACGCTGCGGCCGGCGACACGCTGACCGTCGGGAGTGTATCGATTGTACTGACTGCCGCACAGGTCGCTGCAGGTGTGGTGGACACGAGTGTGCCTGCCCTCGCCCAAGGCGCCCAACTGACCGTTTCAGCCTCGCTGCAGGATGCCGCCGGCAACAGTTCAGGCACCGCAAATGCTTTGGCGGTAATGGACACAAACCTGCTCGGCACGCCCAGCATGACGCTGGGTGACGGCGATGCCTATCTCAATGCTGCGGAGGTCATCAATAATCTGGTGACAGTAACATTCAACATTACAGGCACCGGCGCTGCGGCAGGCGATACTCTGACCGTGAATGGCACTCCGATCACACTGACCGCCGGCAACATTTCCACCGGCACCGTTTCAACCCAGGTGACGGCGCCGGCGGATGGCTTGACCTTGTCGGTGACGGCGCAACTCACCAGCACCGGTGGCTACACCTCGCCAACGGTCACAGCCTCGGCACTGGTCGACATCAGCCCACCCGGCACCCCCGTCCTGACCTTGGGCGATGGCGACGCTTACATCAAGGCGAGCGAGGTCACCAACGGAACGGTAAACCTTCGCATCACCATCACGGGCACCGGCGCCGCTGAAGGCGATACCCTGATGGTCAACGGCAGCCCGATCGTATTGACTGCCGCCAATATAACAGACGGCTTTGTGGCAATGACGGTGCCGGCACCGGCCACGGGACAAGCGCTGACAGCCCATGCTTCGCTGGTTGATATCGCCGGCAACAGTTCGCCGATTGCGACCGCATCGGCAGACGTCGATACGGTGACGCCAGGCCAGCCAGCTGTGACAATCGGCAACGGCGACGGCTTCATCAACGGTAGCGAGATCACCAACAACCAGGTTGAGGTTTTCGTCGATCTCGCCAATACCGGCGCGGCTGTGGGAGACAGGCTGACGGTCGCCGGCACAACCATCGTGCTGACGTCTTCGATGATCAGCAACGGCGTCTTCGTCAATGTAAACGCCGTTCCGGATGGACAGGCGCTGTCGGTTTCGGCCTCAATAACCGACATTGCCGGCAACACCTCGCCGGTCACGACAGTCACTGCTAACGTCGATACCACAGCACCTAACCAGCCGGCCGTGACGCTTGGTGATGGCAACGCCTATATCAATGCCGCAGATGTTGTTAATGGCGCGGTTTCCGTCAACGTCAGCCTTGCCGGCACCGGTGCTGCTATCGGCGACAAGGTGAACATCGACGGCACCATCATCACATTGACGGCTGCGCATATCAGCGCAAACGCCGTATTGACGACGGTGCCCGTGCCGGCAACAGGCGGCACATTGACTGTCAACGTTTTCATCACCGATGCGGCAGGTGATAACTCGCCGACGGCAACCGTGTCGGCGCCGGTCGATACGGATCAATTCGGCACGCCCGTGATTACCATCGGCAACGGCGACCCCTTCGTTATCGCCAACGAGGTAACCGGCGGCAATGTCGCGGTGTCAATCAACATCAGTGGCACAGGCGCACTCGCAGGTGACAGCCTGATCGTCAATGGACAGACCATCGTTCTGAATGCTCAGCAAATAGCGCTGGGGCATGTCGACACCAGCGTCCTCGTTCCCACAGACGGTTCGCCGCTGACGGTTACGGCAAACCTCACCGATACCGCAGGCAACACCTCTCCTGTCGCAACTGCGTCCGCCGCTGTGGACCTCGACGTTCCAACAGCTCCGGGGGTTATCCTTGGCACGAATGGCGACCTTTATATCAACGCGGCAGAAGCGGCCGGCGGTGTGGTTTCCGTCAGGATCAGCATTCTCGGAACCGGTGCGGTTGCAGGCGACAGTCTGATCGTTAACGGGGCCAGGATCGTGTTGACCAGCCAAGAGGTCATTGCGGGTGTGGTAACGACGACGGTATCGGCCGCGGCAAATGGTCAATCCCTGATCGTAACAGCCCAGTTGCAGGACGTTGCCGGCAACGAGTCGGTGGTGACCACCGTCACTGCCTTGACCGACACGATAGCGCCGACCGCACCCGTCCTGACCCTGGGCAATGGCGACGGATTCATCAGCATCGTCGAAGTCAGCAATAATGCGGTTGCTCTCAGAATAGACATCAGTGCGACCGATGCCATTGCTGGCGATACACTGACCGTCAACGGCAACGCCTACGTCCTCACCGCCACCGACATTACCAATCGCTATGTCGATACGACCGTTGGCCTTCCCGCTGTCGGCAACACTCTGGAGGTCGACGCATTCCTGACTGACATTGCCGGTAACACATCAGCGGTCGTCGAGGTCAACGCAACGGTCGATATAACTGCGCCGACGTCGCCGATAGTGACGATTGGCAGCGGCAACGGCTTGCTTGGGATAGCCGACGTGACGGGCGGAGTGGCGCAGGTATCCGTCGATATCCGAAGCACGGGCGCCGTTGCAGGCGACATTCTGACGGTCGGCGGGCAGTCTATCGTCCTGACAGCATCGCAAATCAGCAATGGCATCATCACGACAACGGTTCCCATCCTCAATTATGGTCAACCGCTGCAGGTGACCGCAGTTCTCACCGATGCAGTCGGCAACGCATCGGCACCGACGACGGCTTCCGCAACAATCGACATCACAGCGCCCGGAATTCCTCTCGTCACGCTTGGTGATGGCGATGCCTTCATCAATGCGAGCGAGGTGACTGCCGGCAGAGTCGAAGTCAGGATTTCTCTTGCCGGCACAGGTGCCGTGGCAGGCGATACCCTGCTCATCGATGGACAGGCCACCATCCTCACCGCCCAGGACATCACCGACGGCCTGACCACAGGCATCGTCAGAACGGTTCCGGTTGTGCCCGATGGCGACCCCTTTGCGGTCGCCGTGTCACTGCGGGACCAGGCCGGCAACGGATCGCCGACAGCGACGGTCACAGCATCAGTAGACACGCAGGCTCCGCTGGCACCCACGGTTCAGCTTGGTGACGGCAATAATTTTATCATCGCCAGCGAACTGGTCGGCGGGGCCGTTCCTGTCTCGATCAGTCTTGCGGGCACCGGTGCCGCGATCGGTGATACACTGACGGTGAATGGCACGACTATTGTTCTCGACGCGACGCAGATCGCCACGCAACTCGTTACATTGACGCTACCGGCACCTGGCGACGGCCAGACGCTGAACGTCACCACAACGATCACGGATGCCGCCGGCAACACGTCTATTCCTGTTACGGAACAGGCCGTGATGGATACCGACATTCTCGGCGCGCCCACACTGACGATCGGCAACGGAGACGGCTTCATCACGGCAACCGAAATCATCGGCGGTAACGTTACGGTACGCGTTGGCCTTGCCGGCACAGGTGCGGCTGCCGGTGATACCGTGACGGTCGACGGCCAGCTGTTCGTTTTGACGCCGGGCGACATCACTGCCGGCTACATAAACGCGCCAGTGCTCGCGCCCCTGGAAGGTCAGTCGCTGACAGTGACGGCATCGCTTACCGGTTTTGGCGGCAACCCGTCGCCGGATGGCACCGTGACGGCCGTGGTCGACACAGTTGCGCCGCCCCCCGTCACTGTGACAATCGGCAATGGTGACGGCTATATCGTCTCCGGTGAGATTTCCGGCGGGACGGTCGCGGTCGCAATCAACATTACTGGTGCCGCAGCCGGTGATACCTTGACGATCAATGGAACGAGCCGGGTTCTGACGGCTGCCGATATCACTGCCGGCACCGTACAAACCAACCTGTCTGCGCCTGCAAGCGGCCAGTCGCTGACGGTCGAAGCTTCACTCACCGATCCGGCTGGCAACATCTCGACGCCGACGACTGTGTCCGCACTGGTCGATACGATCGCTCCTGACCTGCCTGTCATCACCATCGGCAATGGCGACGGCTTCATCCTCCCTGCGGAAATAGTGGGCAACAATGTTTCCGTTGCCATCAATATTCGCAATACGGGTGCAGTCGCAGGCGATACGCTGATCATCAACGGTGTTGCAAATGTGCTGACGACACAAAACATCATTGACGGCGTTGTAAACAGAACCATCCTCGCGCCGGCCAACAACTCCACGCTGACCATCAACGCCTCTCTTGTCGACGCAGCCGGAAACAGTTCCGGAAACGCCTCGGCAAATGCGCTTGTCGATACGACGGTGCCGACGGCACCAACCATCACGCTCGGCAATGGCGACGCCTATATCAATGCCGCCGAGGTGAGCGCCGGGCGCGTTGCCGTGTCCATCAATATCGGCACGAGTGGCGCGGCTGTCGGTGACACGCTCAACGTCAACGGCACGACGATCGTCCTGACGGCGGCGCACATATCTTCCGGTACCGTCGCCACCACGGTTGCGGTGCCGGTCAGCGGACAGACGCTGGCCGTGACCGCCTTCATCACGGATACATCCGGCAATATTTCCTTGCCGGCAACCGCCAACGCCCTTGTGGACACAATAGTGCCATTGGCCCCGTCCCTCAGCCTCGGCAGCAATGGCGATGCCTATATCGGCATTGCCGAGGTCAATTCCGGATTGGTCAACGTCTCCGTCAGCCTGGCCGGTACGGGTGCCGTCGCGGGCGACCGGCTGAACGTCAACGGCACATTCATCACCCTGACCTCGGCGCAGGTTCTTGCCGGAACGGTCACGACGAGCGTGGCTGCGCCTGCGAATGGCTCGCTGCTGACGGTCAATGCGTCGCTGATCGACATTGCCGGCAACACGTCACCGATCGTGACGGGAACCGCCACCGTCGATTTGGTCGCGCCGACCGCTCCGATTGTAACGCTCGGCACCAATGGCGATGCCTATATCAACCTCAGCGAGGTGACTGCCGGGTCCGTGGCCGTTTCGGTCAACCTTGCCGGAACGGGTGCCGTTGCCGGCGACCGGCTGACGATCAATGGCACAACCACCGTGCTTAGCGCAGCGCAGGCAGCGGGCATATTCACCACCACTGTCCCCGCACCGGGAAGCGGCTCGACCCTGACTGTCAATGCAATCCTGACGGATGCCGCAGGCAATGCCGCGCCGCTGACCACCGCGATCGCCACCGTCGACACCACTCCGCCTGTTGCTCCAACCGTGGGTTTCGTGGTCGATAGCGGCACGATCGGCGACGGCATTTCGACAAACGGCGCGATCAGTGTCAGCGGCATCGAGCCGGGTGCGCGCTGGGAATACAGCACGAATGGCGGCACCAACTGGTTGACGGGTTCCGGCACGGGGTTCACGCTCGGTGTCGGATCGCATAACGTTCTCGTGCGTCAGATCGATGTGGCCGGCAATGCGACAACGCGGACCCTGGGGCCGGTGACGATCATCAACCTCGTCGCCAACGATGATGCGTCAACCATAAACCTCAACATCACGCCCTCGACCGTGACCCAGCCGAAACAGACCGGCGCCGTCGGCGGCGTCCTCAACCTCGGCCTGTTGGGCAATGCGGTTGACGTCTCGCTTCTCTCCGGCCAGAGCCCATTGAAGTTTACCGTTGCCAACAACACGACGCAGCAGGTGAGCGTGAAGGGCACGGGCGCCGCACTTGCAGCGCTGACGCTGGTCGGAGAACAGAACTACGATCTGATCGTCTACCGCGTCGAGAATGGACAGACGCAAGCCCAGCAGGTCCATGTGATCACTGACTGGCTGACCTTTAATCCCGGCATTCTGGGATTGCTGCTGCCAAGCTGGTCCGCCTCGTCCACGACACTGCCGCAATTCGAAGGCGGCGGCACCTATTATCTGGTTCTGGCCAATCCCGGCGGCCTTCTCAATCTTTCGGCGCTTGCCAACATGACAGTCGAGACGACTTCCAATGTCGTCACGGATTATCGCAACGTCAACGGATCGGTGGCCGGCAATGTGCTGACGGGTGATGCCACGGTTACGGGAACGATCGTCTCGAGCGTCGATCAGGCCGCAGTCGGCCCCACCGGTCTGGTGATCCATGGCGATCATGGAACGCTGACGATCAGCAGAGGCGGAGCCTACAGCTATGTCGCCGATCCACTGTTCACCGGTGCGGATGGCAGCACGGACGTCTTCACCTACACGATTACCTCACCGGATGGATCGACCTCGACCGCCAACCTGACGATTACGGCGGATTATGCGCATGGTCCGCAGGCTCTGATGAGCGCCTCCATCGAGGAATTGAACACGGACGACATGTTCTCGATGGCGATGTCCTTCGATAGCGACGCGCTTGATCCAGACAGCGCAAGTATCGATCTCGACAGCATAAATGCGCCGGACACGGATGGGACGGACTTTGCACCTGACCAACCTGTTTTCGCAGAGTTGCAGCTTGATCAGGGAGGGCAGGAGGTGGATCTCGCCGCTCTTGGCCTGTCGGCGGATATCGACCCGTCACAGACGCCCGACGCGCCATTCGACGATGCCGCGTTCCTGACTGCACGGATCGAGATCACCGAAGACCTGCCCATGGATCCATTTCCAGTCAGCCTACTTCCGGAGGATCAGTTGCATACGTCGGTCATATGACGCCGACGGGGCAATCCGAAACGATGGACTATCGCTTGCCGGCCATTTGATGATGGCCGGCAAGCGAAGGCTTGACAAAAAGAGACAGAAATAATTTATAACCATCTGGTTGGAAATAAATCGGATGAGTTCATGGGCAGGAAACGTGTCATCGATCAGCAAGCCGTGCTCGATGCGGCCGAGCGTGTCGTCGGGCGCGACGGCGCGGCAAACCTGACACTCGACGCCGTTGCCAGGGAAGCCGGCATCAACAAGGCGAGCGTGATCTACGACCACAAGACCAAACAGGCTTTGGTCGAGGCTGTCGTCGATCGCGCGTTCGAGCGCGACAACGCGCATCATGCCCGCATCGAAGACGGGATAGGCGAGCCGGAAGACCGACCTATCCGGGCTCGGATCACGGCTGCGGCCGAACCGCCGCCGGAGGAGTTTCGTGCCGTGGCCTTGAACCTCAGCGCGGCCCTGGCACTCGATGCCGGATTACGCCGGAAAATGCAGACGAACCAGGCCTCCACGATCACCCGCATTGTGGAAGCCTCACCATCCCCGCGGGGCGCGCTTCTCGCCTATCTCGCGCTCGAGGGGCTGAAATTTCTCGAACATCTCGATTTCCACCATTTCACCCGCGAGGAACGCGACAGGCTTCTTCGCGAGATCAACTGGCTCGTCACCGCCTCCCCGCGGGAGATCGACCTGCCGGACAGGCCGGCAAACTGAATAGCCAAACTTTTTAGGTAACATCACATGACCAATACCAGCATTGCCGCACCCGCCGCGGCCACGGACGAACACGTCCCATCGAAGCGGATATTTCTGACCGGAGGCAGTGGTTATGTCGGCCGCAACCTGATCCGGCATTTTGTCGCGCGTGGCGCAGACGTCGTCGCACTCGTTCGCAGCCAGCAGTCCGAGGAGAGTGTCCGGGCGCTGGGCGCAATTCCATGCCGGGGCGATATTCTTGTTGACGACCTCGCAACGGCAATGTCGGGTTGCGATAGCCTGATCCATGCGGCAGCCGATACCGGCCACGGACCGGCCACCGCCAGCCAGCAGCGTGTGAACGAGGATGGCACGCGGGCCGTCATGCAGGCCGCCCGTGCCGCGGGCATCCGCCGGGCGATCCATATCAGCACCGAATCCGTTCTGGCCACCGGCAGACCGCTGGTCGATGTGGATGAGAGCACGCCTCTGCCCGCGCGACCGGCGGGTGGTTACTCACGCAGCAAGGCCGCGGCCGAACGTATCGCTCTTGCATCCAACTCTGCGCAATTCGCCGTCGTCGTCTTGCGGCCCCGTTTCGTCTGGGGCCGTGATGATACGACAGCGCTTCCTGCCCTGACCGAAGCCGCCCGCTCGGGCAAGCTTGCCTGGATCGGCGGCGGTACATACCTTACCTCCACCACCCATATCGCCAACCTGTGCAGTGCCGTCGAACTGGCGCTCGCCAAAGGGCGCGGTGGCGAGGTCTATTTCATCTCGGATGGAGCACCCGTTGCATTCCGGACTTTCGTCTCGGCTCTACTGGAAACGCAGGGATTGGTGGCGCCGGAAAAATCCATTCCGCGCCCAGTGGTGAGGGCCATCGCGGCGATCGGCGATCTGCTTGCGGCAATCTCGATGGGACGCATCCACCCTCCCCTGACGCTGCAGTCCTATGCGACATCGGCCGTCGAAATTTCCCTGAACATCAGCAAGGCAGAACGGCAGCTCGGGTACAAACCGCTGATCTCGAGAGAACAGGGACTGAAAGAACTTCGCGCCGGTCAGCACTGGTAATCTTCAAGGCGGGGCGCATCATCGGGCTTTCCGACCTTGATCCAGCTGACCTTGCCGCGCAGGAAGGACAGCGCCGCATTCACGGCGGCCTGTCGTTCTTCCAGCCTTTTGATCTGCATCTGCAGAACATCGATCGTGCGTTCCGGCGAATGGGCGCCGGCGCGGTATTCCTCGTTGAGCGCCAGTATCTGCGCCAGCGAATATCCCAGTGTTTGCTGGAGACGGATCATACGCGCCGTCGTCACGTCGTCGGGACTGAACATCTGATACGGGTTCGAGCCGCCCTTGCTGCTGCGCTTAGGCTTCAGCAGCCCTTTGGTGATGTAGAAGCGGATCGTATCGATCGGAAGTTCGGTGGCTTTGGCAAATTCCGAAATCAGCATTTTTTGATCCTTGACCATGGAGTATGGTCAATACTTATAAGGCGTGCTTGTCGAAATATGGAGACCCGACATGACAAGCCAGATGATCACCATGCCCAAAGTTCAACTCGGCCATGATGGCCCGATGATCGGTGCCCAGGGACTGGGCTGCATGGGCATGAGCGAATTTTACGGACAGACGGACGAGGCCGAATCCCGCGCAACGCTTGAGCGGGCCGTTGAGCTTGGCATAAGCCTGTTCGATACCGCCGATATGTACGGGCTCGGTGCGAACGAGGAGTTTCTGGCGCCCTTCATCGCCAAGAATCGCGACAATATCGTCATTGCCACCAAATTTGGCTACACCCGCAGCCCGGAAAATCCGAACGACTGGAGCATCGACAATCGCCCCGAATTCATTCGCGCGGCCGTTGATCGCTCACTGAAACGACTCGGGGTCGATGTGATCGACCTCTATTATATGCACCGGCGGATCGACGCCGTTCCTCTGGAAGAGTCCATCGGAGCCATGGCCGAACTGGTGACAGCGGGAAAGGTGAGATGGCTCGGCCTTTCAGCGGTCAGCGCATCGGAATTGCGGGCGGCACACGCAATTCATCCAATCGCGGCGCTGCAATCCGAGTGGTCGATCTTCACCCGCGACATAGAAAAGGACGTGATACCGGCGGCGTCCGAACTTGGTGTGACGATCGTGCCCTATTCGCCGCTCGGTCGTGGCATGCTGACCGGCCAGACATTCGCCGGCGCATTGACGGATGACGACGCACGCCAGAACTTTCCGCGTTTCTCAGCCGAAAACCGCGAAGCAAACATGCAACTGGTCGCAAGGATCGAGGATATCGCATCCGCGAGGGGCATCACGCCGGCACAGGTGGCGCTTGCCTGGCTTTACGCGCAGTCCCGAAAGCTGAATGCGAAAACCGTCCCCATTCCCGGCACGCGAAAACGGAACCGCCTGCAGGAGAATGCAAGCGCTGCCACGATCATATTGTCTGACGAGGAGATGGCCGCACTGGAACCGCTGGCCGATGCGGTGCGCGGCATCGCGGTGTGATCTCCGCCTTGCGTCTGGGCATGCAGCCTATGTTTCGCCGGTGATCCAGACGCGAACCGTATCGAGCGCGTCCGACTTTCGATAACGTGGCCACACGAGATAGAAGTCGGACGGCCCGCGCAATGATCCGTCGAGGGCGCGCACGAGGCGCCCCTCGGCAATGTCGCGCGCGACGAAATCGCTGTTGGCGAGAACGATCCCCTGCCCGGCGATCGCCGCCTCGATGGCATGCGAGGTCTGACTGAAACTGATGCCCTTGAATGTCGTCTGCTCCCGGTGGCCGAACTGCAAATCGACGAATTCGGGCCAGAAATTGTGTGCATCGTGGAGCAGCATGTAATGGGCGAGCTGCTCGGCGTTTCCGGGCGTGCCGAGGTCGGAAAGCAGATGAGGGCTGCAGACCGCGATAATCTCCTGTTCGAAGAGAAGCTGATGCGCCAGTCCGGGTCCGAACGGTGGACGGCCGTATCGGACAGCAAGATCGACGCCATCCAGCTGAAAATTCGACATGCGCTCGGTCGCCAGAATATGAAGGTCGAGCTTGGGATGCCGAGCCGTGAAATCCTGCAGTCTCGGGATCAGCCATTTGGAGGCGAAGGTCGGCGTCGTGCTGATCGTCAGCTTCACCGGCTGCGGCCGAAGCTCGGTCGTCGCCTGCGAGATGATTTCGAGCGCGCGTCTGATGTCGGCGATATAACGCCTTCCCTCGCCGGTCAACACCAGCGTCCGCGGCAGGCGTTCGAACAAAGACACGCCGAGTTCGGCTTCCAATCCGCGAACCTGCTGGGCGACCGCGCCCTGCGTTACGCCGAGTTCCTCGGCCGCCAGCCGGAAATTGAGATGCCGCGCCGCCACTTCGAAGGCCTTGAGGCCATTGAGCGATGGGAGTTTTCCTAAAACGTCCATTTGTCGATAGTTTTTCTACTGATTGAGGCGCGGAGAACTCTCTCGTTTATGCGCAAAAACAAGGATATCCTGTTGTGGAAAATTCGGCAATCGAATGCCGCGGTAGAAAGGGATAGGAAAATGGCAGTAGAAAAAGTCGCAATCATCACGGCAGGCGGCAGTGGCATGGGGGCTGCGGCCGCAAAACGTCTGGCCGCCGATGGCTTCAAGGTCGCCATCCTGTCCTCTTCCGGAAAAGGCGAAGCCCTTGCCGAGGAACTGGGCGGCATCGGCATCACCGGCTCCAACCAGTCCAATGACGATCTCAAGCGACTGGTCGACACCACGATGGAGAAATGGGGCCGCATCGATGCGCTGGTCAACAGTGCCGGCCACGGCCCTCGCGCCCAGATCGTCGAGATCACCGACGAACAGTGGCATACCGGTCTCGATGTCTATCTGATGAATGTCATTCGCCCGGTGCGGCTGGTCACGCCGATCATGCAGGCGCAGAAATCTGGAGCGATCGTCAACATCTCCACCGCATGGGCATTCGAACCATCATCGATGTTCCCGACCTCGGCCGTGTTCCGCGCCGGTCTTGCCGCCTATTCCAAGATTTATGCCGACACCTATGCCGGTGACGGCATCCGCCTCAACAACGTGCTGCCCGGCTGGATCGACAGCCTGCCCGCCACCGAGGAACGTCGCGACAGCGTGCCGATGAAGCGCTACGGCACCAGTGCGGAAGTGGCGGCCACCATCTCCTTCCTCGTCTCGGAAGGGGCAGGTTACATCACCGGCCAGAACCTGCGCGTCGATGGCGGCATTACCCGGTCGATATGATCCGAAAGCGACACCGTGCGGCTCCATCCGATTGAAGAGCTGCACGGGTCGGTGGCAATAATGACCGGCTACTCGGCCGTTTCGGCCTCGCGCGCCAAAAGGTCGGCATATTCGTTTGCGGCGATGCCGGAATGGCCCTTGCACCAGCGCACAGAGACATCCGAATTGCGCTCCAGCAAATCATCGAGCTTCTGCCAGAGCAGCATGTCGGGGATGGCACGCCGCCTGGCGCGTGGATTGGGATTGACGCGTTTCCACCCGTTGTGGCGCCAGATTGCCCGCCAATGCCGGCAGCCCTCGACTACATGATGGGAATCGGTCCAGACCGTGACGTCGGCGCCGCGCACCTGGGCATCGACGAAGGACAGCGCCTGCAGCACCGCCAGAACCTCGAATGTGTTGTTGGTTTCCCCGGAGGCGACACCGTGGTGAGCGTGAAGCTGCTGTTCAGCCCGCATGACCACATAGGCCCATCCGCCCGATCGTGTCGCCGGGGTGAATGATCCATCCGTGTAGATATGCAATTCGCCAGCGATGTCGGATGCCATGAATTCTGCCTGTTTGATCAGGCTGGGCATAGCATGGTTGGCCAGGAATTTTTTTGAAATTTGCGGGAGGCCGCGGTCGGCGGCAATCGCCGAGTTTCCATTGCGCATGTCGCGCGTAGGGCATGCTTGCGGTCGGCCCGATCCATAACGGCCGGGCCGACCAGTATCAATTACAGAACAGTGACGTTTTCTGCTTTGGACTTGCCCGTCTTGCGGTCCTGGCCCACTTCGTAGCTGACCTTCTGGCCGTCCTGGAGCGAACCGCCGTATCCAACGGCCGAGATGTGAACAAAAACGTCCTGGCCGCCATCATCCGGAGTGATGAAGCCAAAGCCCTTGTCCTGAGCGAAAAATTTTACCGTACCAGTTGCCATAAGGTCCTCGTTGAGTGCTAGCGTACACCAAAGCATTAGCGTCCAAATCGGGACACGGCAACTTGCAGTGCAGATATCCCAGACCAATGCAGCAAAAATCGACACAAGTCGACTATATTTTCGCTTCGCCGCATCGGTATTTGCCCGCAGCATTCCAATCGACCGGCATGCCGCGCATATCAACCTGTTAAGATAGCTGTCTGACCTGGGTGATTCCTCTGATTTTCGACAGCGGTTCTAGAGCTGGTCCAGCAGGATATCCGCACCGCGAAAGCTTGGCGGATAAACTTCATAACGGGAGAAGCTGAAAATGCGCTTCGTTTCGTATGCGCGCAGAAAACCTTCATAACCCGGCGCGATGCGGGCGAGGTCGGTAAAGACGCTGCTTTCATTTTCTCCGTTTTCAGGAAGAAACGACGTGACGATGAGATCCGCATCGATTTCGCCGATGAGTTCGGCGCCGATCGTCATGCGGCTCTGACCGGTGGAAACAGCCTCGCTCAGGGCGATGCGCTTCATGCCAAGGTCATCGAGGACAGTGGTCAGCACGCCGTATTCCTTCAGAAGGGTGAGCGTGCCATCGCGACCATTGGTGAGAATGGCGGAATAGGTGCCAGACACGAAGGTTGCCGGCAGTTTTGATCGCGTCATGGCAATGCGCTTGTCGTAAGCAGCTTTCAGGGTTTCGAACTGTTCCGAGCGACCGATCCAGCCGGCATATTCGCGGTAGAGTTCGAACGGTGGCCGGCCATTCTCGGCGTCGAACATCAGGGTCGGCGCGATGCTCGACAACTGTTCCTGCAGAGCGTCGTAATCCCCGGCATTGGCGACGATGAGATCGGGCTTCAGGGAACGAATACGCTCGAGATCGGGCTTGCCATGGATCGACGCAAGCTCGATCTGGCTGAAATCCAGCCCGAACAGTTCGCGACCGCCACGGATGAATGTACTGCCATCCGGCGCAAGCCGACCACTGCTGGCAATCAGCGGCGCGCCGAGCTCCCGCGTCATCACCGTCAAGGTCCAGTCATGCAGCGAGAGTATCCGTTGCGGCGCATCCGGCACCTCCACCACATGCCCTGAATGATCGGTGACCGTGCGTGCGGTGGCAGCGGTGGCGGCAAAACCAAGGACGGCCGCCAGAACGAAGGTGGCGAAGCGCATGTGGGAACTCCTAATATCGTGTGCGGGAAAGGCGGGCGGCAACGAGGAAGGTCAGCACCCCGGCAATGGAAACGAGAATGCCGGCCGGCACGATAACCGGCAGAAAAAGCGTGCGGCCGACGGTATCGGCGGTGAGCAGGATGAGGGCACCGCACAGCATGGCGACCGGCACGACCGCAGTCGGGCGTTCACCGACAAGCCTGCGGGAGATATGGCCGGCGATCAGGCCGAGAAACGATATGGGACCGACGGCCGCCACCACCGGCGCCACCAGCGCCGCGGCAAGCAGGGTGAGACCGAGCGACAGCCGCCGCGGTGACGCGCCAAGGCCAGCCGCCTGCTCATGCCCGAGCAGAAGCGGCATCATTCGCCCCGAAACCAGCAGGCAGAGCGGCAGCAATATCGCCGCCCACAGAGCCATCATGCCCGTACTGGCAGGAGATGCAGCCGTCAGCGAGCCGTGTGACCACGCCAGCAGCCGGGCAAATTGCAGCATGCCGCCCTGCACCATGACGATCTCTATCGCGGCGCCAAGCACGATACCGACGGCGAGGCCGACCAGAATAAGTCCGGTTGCGGAAGCGAGGCGATAGGCGAGCGTCAGAACGATCGCGGCGGTCAGAAACCCGCCCAGCAGACCGACCCAGGCAAGCCATGCCGGCGACAGGCCGAACAACGCACCACCAAGGATGATCGCCGCCATGCTGCCCTGCGATATGCCGAGCAGGCCGGGATCGGCCAGACCATTGCGGGCAACCACCTGCAACAGATAACCCGAGACCGAAACCATGGCACCGCCAAGAATGGCCACGGCAATGCGCGGCCAGCGCAACCGCATGATCGAGGCGGTTTCCGGCTCCGTGGTTGTGAATGGGGCAAGCCAGTGCAGTACCTGCCCCAGGCTGATCGCGGTGGAACCGAGCTGGAGCGATATCAATGCGGCGAGAGCCAGGACAAGGCCGAGACCGAGGATAACGGCTGAAGATCTCAGCGCGATGGGCAGGTGCACGACACGGCCGATGCGGATGACGAATGCTGCTTTACGTATCGAAGGAAGCCGCATCAGGCCGCCCGCCGCCGCAAGGTGGTGAGGATGATGGCAAGGAATGCGACGCCGCCGCACAGCGCCATCACCGTTCCGACCTGCAGGAGTTGCGGGGCAAGCAGCGTGCGCGCGGCCATATCGGCCGCAATGACGATGACGGCACCGGTCAGAGCGCAAAACACCATCGTGCTCCGGCCCGTTTCACCAAGCAGAAGGCGCGCGACATGCGGCGCGATCAGCCCCACGAAACCGATCGGTCCGACAACACAGACGGCGGAGATGGCAAGCGGAATGGCGAGCGCCAATGCCCCGCCGCGCACGAAGCGTGGATCGGCGCCCAGTGTCGCGGCCTGTTCGGTGCCGAGCGTCAGCAGGTCGATCGGCCGGCATAACGCGAGCGCCATACCGATGCCCAGCAAACCGACGGGCCACAGATAGATAAGCGGCTGATAGTCGAAATTGCCGATGTCACCGACCAGCCAGCCCAGCAGTTTTCCAAACCGATCCGGATCGATCGAGATCACGAAGGTTGTGGCCGACGAAAACAATGTGGCGGTCATGGCGCCACCAAGAATGAGCGACAACGGATCCCGCGCGCCCTGGCGAACCAGACCCGCGGCGAGAAATGTTACCGCGACGGCAAAAACACCGCCCAGCAGGGCCGGCCAGAACAGCGCCGCGCCATCGAGGCCGAACGCATAGATGCCGAGCACGACAAACGTGACCGCGCCGCTATTGATGCCGAGTGTGGACGGAGAAACGAGATCGTTGCGCAACACCTTTTGCAGCAGCATGCCCGAAACGGCCAGAACCGCACCGGAATAACCGGCGACCAGCAGCCGTGTCAGCCGTTGCTTGACCACGACGACGTGCTGGTAGTTGCGCGGATCGTGGTTCAACAATGCATCCAGCACCACGCCCGGCGAGGCAAGGCGGGCGCCGGCCATCAGATGCAGGAGAGCAAGGGCGACCACCGCAACAGACAGCAAGGCAAGGCCGGAACCCGCCTTCATTTCCGTTCTCCGGCAGGCTGTCGTTTTTCGACCAATGCACTTTCCGGCAGGTGCACGACGGCGCGCCCAAAAGGCATTGCGACGGTGGAAATCCCGTAGACTTCAGCCAC
Source organism: Neorhizobium sp. BT27B (assembly GCF_050455485.1). NCBI lineage: Bacteria > Pseudomonadati > Pseudomonadota > Alphaproteobacteria > Hyphomicrobiales > Rhizobiaceae > Neorhizobium > Neorhizobium sp. BT27B. The sequence goes on from NZ_JBCIYT010000005.1 coordinate 196,069, forward strand.
GTTTCCGGTGGTGAGAACATCTGCCGGAGGGCCTTCAGCCACCACTTTTCCCTTCGCCATCAGGATGATGCGGTCGGCATAAAGGCTGGCATGGGTGAGATCGTGCAGGACGGCGATCACTGCGCGGCCTGATGCCGCCTGCATGCGCGCCGTTTCCAAAAGCGCATATTGGTATCGCAGATCGAGATGGTTGGTCGGCTCGTCGAGAAGCAGAATGCCGGCATCCTGTGCCAGCGTCATTGCCATGCGGCAACGCTGCAACTGACCGCCCGAAAGTTCCCCTACGCGGCGCTCGGCAAGGTCGCAAACCTCCATGATATCCATGGCCGTCTGCACATGCCGCAGATCCTCCGGCGAACCACTGCTGAGCCAGCCCTCATGGGCAAAGCGGCCCATGCCCACCAGATCGCGCACGACCATGCCTTCCGGCGCCTCGTTGGACTGCGCCAGCATGGAAAGTTTTCGGGCGAGTTTTTTGCGCGATGTTCCCGCGAGTGGCGCGCCCTCGACCAGAACTGCGCCCTGGCTCGGCTGAAGCAAGCCCGCCATCACTTTCAAAAGCGTGCTCTTGCCACAGCCGTTCGGCCCGACCACCGCCACGAACTGACCACGGGCAAAGTCGAGCGAGATGGCGTCCAGCACGGCGCGACGGCCATAGCTGAACCCGACATCTTTCAGTGACAGGGCCAGTGCGCCCTGCCCGTTTTGCGGCGCGGCGGCAATCAAAGTCAGAACGACGCCTTGAGCGCCGCCATGAAATTGATCGGCGCGCCGGCATGGTTTTCTGTACGGCTGGCGGTGCTTTCGATATAGCGCTGGTCGGTCAGATTGCGGCCGATAAGCGAGAAATCCAGATTGTCGTTGATCTTGTAGGAAACCGACGCATCGACGCGGTAATATCCGTCGACATAGAAACTGTTGTCCAAGTCGCCGGTGCGCTTGCCGACGGCGGTCACGCCGGTGCCGAGCTTCAGGCCTTCCAATGTTCCCGTCTGGAACTCGTAGGTCGTCCACAGGCTGCCGCTCCACCGAGGTGCGCCGACCAGCCGGTTGCCGACCTGATAGTTATCATCCTTGGTAATTTCCGCATCCACATAACCAAGCGAGGCAATGACCTGCCAGCCGTCAGTGATCTCGCCGGTAATATCGAGTTCGGCGCCGCGCGACCGCTGCTCACCTGTCAATATGGAGTAATCCTCGCCGGCGACATCGACAGCGACATTGCTCTTTGTGATCTGGAAGACGGAGAATGTCGCGGAAATCCTGTCGGTGAGGTCAGCCTTGATGCCCGCCTCGATCTGCCATCCTTCCTGAGCGTCAAGCGCCGTATTTCCGACACCGAATCCATTCTGCGGCATGAAGCTGGTCGAGTAGCTCGTGTATAGCGATGTCGTGTTGGTCGGCTGATAGACGAGACCGATGCGGCCTGTCATGGCAGAGTCATTTGTTGCAGGTTCACCTGAGCCAACGCGGACACCCATTTCGCTTTCAAAGGTATCGTAGCGCAAGCCGCCGAGCAGTTTCCACTGGTCGCTGATATCGATCTGGTCCTGAAGGTATACGGAGGTTGCCACGATGTCCTGGATGTATTCCAGCGCGCCGGAGGTCGCCGGCAGCATGGGCGCACCATAGACCGGGTCATAGATGTTGATGGGAGCGACACTCGCGCGTCGACGCCAGAAATCCATCCGTGAATGCACACGCTCGACACCAGCCAGAACAGTGTGCCCGATATTGCCGGTGTCGAAGGTCATGATGCCCTCGAACTGGCCATTGAAGTTCTGCATGTCCTCGATGCGGTCGGTATAACGCCGGGTCATCAGGCTGCTGTCGTCTTCGTCCAGCCCCTCAAAATCGATGCCGGTATCGTGGGTAAGAGCAGCATCATAACGCACACTGCCTCGAAACTTCAGCCAGTCCAGCGCTTGGTGTTCGGCCGTCAGAGCGACGCGGGTCTTGTGGCTATCCACCATTGACCAACGTTCGCCGAGGAAACGTTCCGCCGGCCAATTGATCTCGTTGTCTTCCGTGACGATCAGACCTCGGTCGTAAGGCTGCTCCTGACGCGTATGATCAACGCTGAGCGAGACCTTCGTGTCCTCGTCCGGCGCCCATTCCAGCACCCCACCAATATACTGACGTTCGCTGTCGCGCCGCTCGTCGACAAATCCCTCTTCCCGCTGAGCTGCACCGGTAACACGGCCGGTCAACGTGCCATCTTCATTGAGGGCACCGCTGGCAGTGGCTTCGGCGCGACGAAAACCAAAACTGCCGACCTGGGTTTTCACTTCCGCTGTCGGAGTGGGTGTGGGGCGGCGGGTGACGAGGTTGATCAGGCCGCCGGGCTCGCCGCGACCGTAAAGAACCGAGGCAGGGCCCTTCAGCACCTCGACGCGCTCGATGCCGGCGAGATCAGGATTGACCTCTGGACGGCTGCCGGTGGCATTGAGGACCGAGCCGTCGATGGCATACGTGTTGGAGGCAAAGCCACGGGTAATATAGGTGGCGGCGCGGTTGCCGGCGGTGGAGCTTTCACGCACGTTGGACACATTTTCGAGCGCTTGCGTCAGCGACGTCGCCTGCTGGTCCTCGATCACGCTGCGCTTGACCACCTGGATGGACTGCGGCACGTCGCGCAATGGCGTATCGGTCTTGGTGCCGACGCTGCTGTCGCCGGCCACATAGCTGCGACCGGATTCGCCTTCGACAACGATGGCACCGAGCACGGTAGTGCCGTCTGCCGAAACGGCGCCGGTTACTGCCGGCGGTGCGATGATGGTGACGGTATCGTTTGCACCAAAACGGAAGGTCAGTCCGGTGCCGGACAGCAATTGCTGCAAGGCCTGCTGCTCCGACAGACGGCCGGCAACGGCCTTGCTGCGGGCATTGCCCGGCAATGTGCCATCATAAACGACGCTGAAGCCGGTCAGGGCAGAAAAGCGCACCAGAGCGGAGGCGACGTTTTGGGCGGGAATGCGAAACTCGTGGGTGCGAACCGTTTCCTGAGCCTGCGCCACAGCGACAACCGCAAACATGCTCGTCGTCGTCATCAGGGTAAAGCCAAGTCCGAGCCCGGCCAACCGGCCGCCGATTTTTTCCAACATATCCCATGCCCCTCAAGATCGTTCATTGCGGGCCTGATCAGCGCCGCTCAGTCCCCATACGATCTGGAAACACGAAAACCTGAGTTCCTAAGACAAATATTTTAAAAAAATTCTGGCGGCGAGTTGCACGATTGCCGAACAGGCGATCGCCGCCGCCGGCAGGGCTAAATTCCGGCGCCTTCGGCCACACGCGACATCGCGGTCATGGAGGGCGCCACACGTTTCGGTTTGGCAATCGAAGCGTTTCCGGGACAGTTCTCGACAAGATCCGCGATCGAATAACAGTCCAGAAAATCATGAACCGCCGTGCTGGCATCGACGAGAACGGAGACCAGAGATCTCTCCATTGTTTCAGATGCGCACGGCGCCGGCTGAAAACTGGCCGGCTGCATGGTCCTGACAATGTCGCCGAGCAGGAGTTGATCAGCATCCACTGCCAGGCTCAAACCGCCTCCCCGTCCGCGACGCGTCTCTATCCATCCAGCCCGCACCATGGCCTTCAGCACCTGCGCCGCGTGATCCTTCGTGGTGTGAGCCTCGGCGGCGGCAAACTGTGTGTCGATCAGCCTGCCGCCTCTGGCACAGGAGATGAGGATGCTGATGGCAATTTCCGTCTGGCGGGTCAGCCGCATGTAAGCTCTCCTCTTTTCAAAATTGCGCAGGCGACCTAAACGGCCGCCCCACCCAAAATTCCGCCATCCCTGACCGGTTTGCCGATCTGTATGCGCGATACTTTTTTCATCGCCTTCGGTGTCGTGCCGAACTGTTTGCGGAAGGCGGCGGCAAAGTGGCCGAGATTGGTGTATCCGACCTGGTTTGCGACCGTCGTCACCGACTGTTCACCCTTCATCAGGGCGCTGCGCGCGGCAATCATCCGGCGTTCCTTCAGATAACCGAACGGGGTGTTGTCAAAGAGCATTTTAAAGCCCTTTTTCAGCTTGAAGTCGTTGATCCCGACCTCATGCGCCAATGCGATCAGTGACGGCGGATCACTGAGATTTTCGCTCAGAATGTCGCGCGCACGCTTCAGCCGCTCCACATCCGCCGGTGTCAGCCGGCAATCGCAGTTTTCGATGCTGAGGCGTTCCAGTCCAAGCGCCACCAGTTCATAGGTCTTGCTGGTGAGGAAAAGCGAGCGCAGGGAGATGCCGACCGGTGCGGCCGACATCTGGTGCAATACCGACTGGATCGACGCGCAGGACGGGATCTCGCGATAGACCCTTTCCGAGGGATCGTTTTCGACAAACGACCGCAGCCCTTCCGGGCACAGCTCCGCAAAAACCTTGGTCATGTAGACGCGCGGCAATTCCACGAAGACCGCCGATAATTTCTCGGTGGCGGACAATATCGTGGGACCGAAGGCAAAACCTGCGGATAGCAGGCCCGCATCTCCCGCTCCGAGAACGACGCGGCCCTGCGGCACCTTGGCGGCAAGACTGACCGTGCCGGCCGCAACGAAAACCATGGTCAGCGCATGACGGCGCAATGGCAGAGGAAACTTGCAATCCTCGGCAACCTCGCCTTTGACCACCGTGAGCTTGATCCCATGATCGAGTTGCATGATTTCGGCGCTCAGGCCGTCTTCCGTCTCGTTATCAAGACCCGCGACATGAATGTCGTCAAACTGTCTGATCTGTTGTTTCATGAAACACCCGATGCTGGCTGGAAACCTTGGACAGTGACTTTCCTCTTGCATTGAAATCTGCACGCGATCAGCCGCGTGCCTGTACGGCTGCCTGATGTACGGCTGTTTGAAAGGTGTTGACGGCAACATCATCGCACGGCGCGGACTGCGGGCTTGCGCGATAAAGCCGGATGGCGAGCAACCCGGCGACCACGGCCAGCACGGCAGCGATTGCCACCATTACCGGATAGCCGGCAGCCCCTGCCACCTGAAGAGCAACCGTGCCCGACAGGAAACCCATAAAACTGTAGAGACTGTACTGGACGGTAAAATCCGTTCCCTCACTGCCGGTGGCGGTGCGGTCCATCATGATCGTCAGCATGACGGTGGCGACCGGATTGTAGATGAGGAAAACCAGCACCACGCCGGGCAGGATGACAGGCATTGTCGTTGCGCCGTAGGCCAGCGGCAATACGCTGAGAATGATGGCGGCCTGGATGAAGGCGGCGGCGACAAGGATCGGCCGGCGACCGAATTTCCGGATCAGGACGCCGGTTGCGGCGACCGCCGCAAGACCGACCAGCGACCCAACGATATTGAGTGTGAAGCCCACCGCCTCCAGAGACCAGCCGATATCGACCAGCATCGGGCTGAGCATGGCAAAGATCATGCCCACGCCGAGCGGAACGATCATCATCAACAATGCCCAGGTGCCCATGCCCGGCTCGCGCCAGATGCGCCAGATACGGGAATACGGCACGCGCTGCTGCGTGATTTTCTCTGTAGATGGTTCACGGAAAAACAGGATCTGGGCGAGGCATATGCCAACCACTGCGGCCATCAGAAGGAAGCAGCCGGCCCAGCCGATGTGGGCGTAAAGCGCAAGCGTTGCGCCGCCACCGAGCATGATGCCGACCAGGCCGCCTGCGACCTGAATACTGTTGCCGATGCCGCGATTTTCAGGCGTCAGCAGGCGGCATGTGATGGCATCCGTGGCGATATCCTGCGTGGCAGAAAACACGGTCAGGATAAGGCCGAGGATGACGAGCAGCGGAAAGTTGGCCAGACCATCGATCTGGCTGACAAGCAGCAGCATGCCGACCATTGCCGTCTGCATGGCAATCAGCCAGCCGCGATAGTGGCCGAGACGTCCGAAGGACACACGATCGACAAGCGGCGCCCAGAGGATTTTGAACACCCAGACGAAGCCCAGCAGATAAAGCGCGCCGATTTCCTCGAGCGTCTTGCCCTGCGCCCGCAGAATTGCCGGCAAGCCCATGAAGAAGAACGAGACCGGAAGGAACTGGGTCACGTACAGGCTGGCAATCAGTATCCAATGGGCTGGCTTCATGGGGTATGCTTCTCCTTGGGAGTGGCCGGCAATTCGCTGCCGGCCATTTTTCGACGGTTCGCAGCGCGATCAGAACTTGGCGGTCATGCCGATACCGATGGTGCGTCCGCGCGAGACGAGGACCGAATTGATGGAACCGGTCATGTTGGCGCCCTGCTGCTCGAGCCTTTCGCCGACCAGATTTTCACCGAACACATAGAATTCCGTCTGATCGATCGTCAGACCGATACGCGCATCGACGACGTGCTGTGCATCCAGCTCGAAATTGTTGCCGGTATCGCCGGCGCGCTTGCCAACGTAGCGATAGCCGAGATAACCGGAGAGTTCCGGGTCGCTCGACATCTGCAGGAAATCGGCAGGCCCGCGATAGGCGATGCCGAGATTGCCCGACCAGCGCGGCACGTTCGGCGTTTCGTTGCCGACGGCAGCCGCCAGTACACCATTTTCCGGAATGCCGGTGATTTCCGAATGCGTGTAGGTGACCCCACCGACAAGACTGAAGCCGTTGTCGAATTCCTTGCGGGCTTCGAGTTCGAAACCGTAGTTTTCGAGATCGAAATTCTCGATCGGGAAGGTGGTGGTCATCGGATCATAGCCGAAGATCGCCTCGTCCTTCACGTCGTTGTAGAAACCGGCCAGCGAGACGGTGGTGCCGGCATCCGGGAACTGCGCCTTCCAGCCAAGCTCATACGCCCAGATGGAGGTGTCATCGTAACCGTCTTCCGGCAGGCCGATGGCGGCGTTACCGGTGAAGCGCGGATAACCGCCCGCCTTGTTGCCGCGGCTGATGCTGCCATAGACCAGGCTATCTTCCGTCAGCTTGTAGCTGAGCGACATGCGGCCCGACAGCATATCGAAATTGCGCGAGCTGTCCTGCGCATAACTTGCGACCGTCAATGGCGAGGTACCGGTAAAGAGCGCATCGATGCCCTTGCGCTCGTGGGTGTAGCGCAGGCCACCGCCTATCTCGAATTTTTCGCCGAGCGGCTGGGCAATATCGAAGAACACGGCAGAGGAAGAGGAGGTCAGGTTGACATCGCGCGTACCGTTGATCGACGCGGACATGCTGGAGGTGCCGTAGGTGCTTTCGTTGAAGTCGTTATAGGAAAACACTCCGCCGACGACCCACTTGGTATCCGCGCCTTCCAGCGACTGCAGGCGGACTTCCTGGTAGAACTGGTTTTCCCGCTGGTCGGTGATGTTGACGTCACCGTCATAGGTATAGGCGGAGACCGGAACCGGCATGCCGTAAGCGCCGAACGTGGCGCTGTTGATGTAACCGTCCGAATTGTCGGTCCAGTTGTAGATGTCGTAATGGGTGAAGCCGGTCGTCGTCTTCAGCGCAAAGTTTTCGAATTCATGCGACACATTGAGCGTGGTGTAGGCAAGGCTGCGGCGAAATTCCGGCGTTTCCTGCCAGGCGTTTCCGTCACGCAGCAAATAGGGATAACCCGTCTCGCCGACGTAACGCTCGTAACCGAGGCTGAGCTTGACTTCGGTGGCATCGCCGGGCGTCAGCAGGAAAGTACCCTTTACCGCGCCGAGATCGAACCCGCCGATATCTTCCTGACCGGGGTGGTCGTTGGTGACATAGGCGCCGCGGCTGAGATAACGCATCGAGAAGCGCCCCATCAGCTCCTCGTTGATGGCGCCACCCAGCAGAAATTCACCCTTGCGATACCCTTCAGTACCGATTTCCGCGGTCACCTGACGGATCGTTTCGTCCGTGGGCGTGACGCTGAATACGTTGATGGCACCGCCGGTGGAATTGCGGCCGAACAAGGTGCCCTGCGGCCCGCGCAGGACCTCGACCTGGCCGACATCCAGCAGCTGGCCATTGGCCGCAAAGGCTGGCATCGGCACGCCGTCGACGATTGTCGGCGCCGTGCTGTTGTCGGGCGACAGCATGGTCGACAGCGTGCCGACACCGCGCACGATGGGCTGAACGGTACGGGGATCATCACCATAGTTCGGCATCTGCAGGCCGACGGCCTTGTTGGCGAGATCCTGGATCTCGTTCAGCCGCTCTTCCTGGATCTTTTCCTCTCCGACGACGGAAACGCTGACAGGCACGTCGATCGGATTTTCTCCGTAGCGACGGGCTTCGACGGTGACGACATCGAGCACCGTGGTGCCATCCGAAGACTGTTCCGATGCGGCAACCCGATTGACCTTGTCTTCCTCTCTCACATCCTGCGCATACACCGCACCGGCAGCCGCCATCGACAGGGAGAAAGCAACACTCGCCATCAGGCGGGTGCGCCGCGAAACCGTTTCGCAAGCCGCGGATTTCGACAGGGTACGGACCGGGGCAAGGCTCTGCGGGTCATGGTATGCGGACGACATTCGATACTCCAGTCGAACGGGCGAGCAAAGCCATTGCGGGCCGAGAGGCCCACAGTGACAATCACCAGCGGTTTGAAATCAAAGAGAGATTATTGTTTCAGTGCGGTCGCGGCCATAGGGCGGGCCTATGCGAGCGGACAGATTGCTTATGCGGGGAGCTAAATCTCTCCCCGCGCCAGATGGCCCGGAGAATAACCGAAATAGCGATGAAAGGCGGTCGAGAAATTGCTGCCATGGCGATAGCCTGTGAAATGCGCCGCCTGGCTGACCGTCCAGCCTTCCCGTTCGATGCCCTGCCGCGCCCGGTCCATGCGGACGTCATGCAGAAAGGCGAATACGGACTGGCCATAGATTTCGCGGAACTTGTTTTTCAGGCTGGAAACACTGACGCCCGCCTCGCGCGCCAGAGACGAAAGGCTGTGCTCCGTACCCGGCTCCGCCAGCATGAGTTCCCGGATGCGCGCCATGCGCATACGGTCATTTCCCTTGACGCTCGCAGCATGGTCAGGGCTGCGGCGCCCGGCCGCCTCGATCGCCCGCGCCACCAGTTCCAGCGTGTAGCTCTCCATCAGGAGGCAGCCGACCGTTCCACAAAGACCGGGATCGAAAAGCTGCCCGCACAACGCATTCATCCGCACATCGGCGGCAAAGCTCAGGATTTCGCTGCTGCGCGTGCGCGTCTCGACGAAATCGGCCAGATTGATTTCGGAGATCAGGTCGGGCCGCAACTGGATCAGCATCGACTTGCAGCGATGGCCGCAACTGTAGCGTCCGGTGGTGTGCGCATCGTCGGAAAAGCTGAAAAAGGCGGCCTCGCCGGGCTGCAGCGTCATCGTCCGGCACCCGTTGCCGGCATTGAATTCCGACGGCCGCCCCTCGAGAGACAGGACGATGCTCAGCGAGCGGGGGAAAATGGCGGAATGGTCGCTGTCGCTCAGCGCCGTCATCTGCGCCGTGCTGACATTGATACCGGTGCTGAGCCGACGGAAGCCGAGCGTGCCTTCGAAAAGCGGATTTTCCTCGTCACCGCCAGCCTTCGAGGTGAGCAGCGAATAGTCATCGCAAAACACCATGGATGCCTGTGAAAAGTCCCTTGCCGACACCGCCGAAGAGCGTGCCTGAGAATGGTCCGGCAACTGCGTCATCGCAACAACCCCATCAATGAAGACCCCACCAATGCAGACGCAACATATTGCGGACACGCGCTATGCGGCATCCGACACTGAAGCACCATGCTTTCGACGCGAACACTAAGTGATGTTTCTCAAATTGGCAACAAACATGACAAAAAAAGTCATGATTATGCAGTCCGCCGCAATTTTCTGCCTTAGAACTAGCAGATCTGCAGGTTCACGCATCCTCTTGGACGCGGCCTATCTGCCAGCATGAAGCCTGACTGCGCAGGTTCCAGAGATGCGCATACAGCCCATCGCCGGCCAACAGGTCTTCATGCCGTCCCTGTTCGGCAACGCGGCCATGATCCAGAACGACGATCTGATCGGCATTTCTGATCGTCGACAGGCGATGGGCGACAACCACAAGCGTCCTGTTTTCCACCAACCGTGCCAAGGCCAGCTGGATCGCTCGCTCGTTGGTGGGATCGACGGCGGCGGTCGCCTCGTCCAGAAGCACGATCGGTGCATCCTTCAGCATGGCGCGTGCAATCGAGATCCGTTGTCGCTCGCCGCCGGAAAGCGTGGCACCGGCCTCCCCTACGCGGCTGGAATAGCCATTCGGCAAAGCCATGATGAAATCATGCGCCTGCGCCTGACGCGCAGCGTTCTCGATTTCCCCAAGGGTAGCACCGGGCTTTCCGGCTGCGATGTTATCGGCAATCGTACCGGAAAAAAGATATACGTCCTGAAAGACGACAGCGATTTTTTCAGCCAGATTTTCGAAACGCATGTGGCGCAGATCCGCCCCGCCGATCGTGATACGGCCTTCCTCGACGTCCCAGAACCGCGACAACAGGTTCAGGAGGGTGCTTTTGCCGGAGCCGGACGGCCCGACGATTGCCGTCATCGACCGCTGCGGCACGGCAAAACTGACATCCCGCAAAACCGGCTTTCCCTGCACATATGAAAATCCGACATTCTCGAACCGGATATCGAAGCCGTCAGGCGTCGCAGGCACTGCCGGTTCCGCAAGAGGGGCGGCGTCGAAAATGCGATCGATACGGTCGAGCGCGCTTTCGGCAGAACGCGCCGTTTCCATCACGCCAGCGATCGAGAGGATCGGGAAATACAGGGATGTCATCAGGCCGAGCGCAACAACCACCGAGCCGCTTGAGACACTGCCGCCGAAATGGCGATAACCGACAAATGCCATCAGCAAGGGCAGGCCGAGCATCACGACCGCCGAAAAGCCGATCATCGGCACGGCGAGTGCGGTGATCATTCGCACCGAAATGGCATGGAAACGATCAAGCGCGCCGCGAAACCCCGTCCAGCCGTCGGCGACACGGTTGAAGGCGTGGATGACCTTCATTCCCTGCACGAATTCGATCATCCGCGTGGCGGCATCCGCCTGCATGGTGCTTCGGCTGGCGGAGAGTGCGGCGAGACGGCGGCTCGACCAGAGAAAGAACGGCCGACCGCAGGCGATGGACACCACGCTCACAAGCGCGGCCGGCCAATCCGTCACGACGAGCAGACAGAATGCGGCAAGCGGCAGGCCCAGCGCATGGGCAATGCGCGGAAATCCATCGGCAAAAAAGGCCTCAAGCATCTGGATGTCGGCCGTCACGGCGGTCACGGTCTCACCCTTGTCGCGGCACAGGTGAAAACCCATGGGCAGATGACGAAGACGTTCCAGCATGGAAAGCCGGAGATCGCCGCCGAGATGATGGCTGGCAAGCCAGCAGGTCTGCATAGACAGGATGCCGAAACCGACCTGCCCGACAAGCGACAATGTCATCAGCAGGGCGGCCTGCCAGATCATCCGAGACGAAACGGCAGGCTCTTCTGCCAAGGTCGCCAGCGCCCATAAAACGACGGCAAAGGCTGCACCGAGACAGATGGATTGCAGCAGGCGAAGGGCAAGGCCGAACAGAAGGCGACCGCGCCATCGCCCGGCAAGGGTCAGCAATCGCCTGACGGCATCGATATCGGAGCGGATGGTAACGTTTGCCGTCTGGATATCACTGCTCACGACGCCTGCTCCATCGCCGCTCGCCCCGACACAGGCCTGACGGCCGTCGTGCGCACAGCCTGCCAATCCTGCCACAATCGCCCATAAACACCCTGCGGGGACACCAGTGCCTGATGATCACCCCGTTCGACAATTCTACCACCGGACAGGATGAGGATCTGATCGGCGGTCGCGATCGTGTGAAGCCGGTGAGCGACGACGATCAGGGTTCGCCCCTTTGCTAGGGCGGCAATCGCCTTCTGGATCAGCGCCTCACTGTCGGGATCGCAGAAAGCGGTCGCCTCATCGAGAACGATGACTGGTGCATCCTTTAGGATGGCGCGGGCGATCGCGATTCTCTGACGCTCCCCACCTGACAGGTTTATGCCGGATGCCCCGATGCGCGACTGATACCCTTGCGGCAGGTCCGAAATGAAATCATCGGCCTGCGCAGCGCGCGCGGCGGCCTGTATCTCTTCCTCGCTTGCACCGGGTTTCCCGAAGCCGATATTGGCGGCAATCGTATCATCGAACAGAAACACATCCTGAAAAACGAAGGATATTTCCCGCATCAACTGTTCGCGGCCGATGTCGCGAATATCCACCCCGCCGAACAGGATACGCCCCGAGGCGATATCGCTGAAACGGGCAACGAGCGACGCCGCCGTGCTTTTGCCGGAGCCCGAAGGCCCGACCAGAGCGGTCACCGTGCCCGTGCGGGCGGTGAAGGAAAGATCATGCAATACGGCACGGCTGTCATATTCGAACGACACATTTTCGAAGCTGATATCGTGGTTTGCAAGCTGCACCTCCCTGCCCGTATCCGGTTGAGCAGCGGTGCTAAGCACCTCCTCGACAGATCTCGACGCCACGGAAATATGGGCGATGTTCTGGAAAAGATTGAAGAGTTTGGTGAGGGGCAGGCTATAGCCCGAGCCGAGGATGACGAAAAAAGCCAAGGTGGCGATATCGATTTCACCGGCCTGCAGCAAAAGCAGGCCGACCGGCAGGATGATGGTGACATTGGCGAGGACGAGCGCGCTGAAGGCGCCGCCGAGCGGCACATAGGAGCGAGCGATGTCGAGTTCTATATCGACATAGTCGCGCACGGCGCGGGAAGCGCCGGAGACGCTTTCACTGCTGCTATTGAAGATTTTCACCACCGGCATGCCCGCCACATATTCAAGCACGGCTGCATTCATGCGCTGGTTGGCCACCTGAAATGCACCGACCTTGCGGCTGGAACGCACCGTCGCCATCACGATCAGCAGAAAAGCGACCGGCGTCAGCACGATCGATGCAAACGCCATGCGCCAATCGACGACGAACAGCCAGACCGAAACCACGGCCCATGTGGTCAGCGCGCTGCTGCCTTCCGGAATGCCGTGTGCCGCAACCATTTCCAGCCGCTCCGGCTCGTCGATCACGAGCGTCTTGGCCTCACCAAGCGTCCGGTCTGAAAACCAGCCGAGCGGCAGCCGCATGAGGTGGGCGGCAATCGCCAGCCGCAAGTCGTGAATGATGCCGAATGCCGCGATATGCGCCTTCGCCACCGAAGCGGCCTGCAACCCATAACCGCCGAGAATGGCGACAACGGCCAGCCCGGAGGAGATCAGAAAACCGGAAAATGTCGCTTCTGCCGCAATGACGTCGACGACCAGACGCCAGACCAGCCACAGCGGAACAAGTTCCAGCGCGGCGGCACAGCAAGCAAGGAAAACAGACACTGCGATGGTGAGCCGCTTTTTGCCGGCATGGAGCCAAAGCAGGCGCAGGCTGGCGAAATAGTCGATTTTGGGTCCGACGGCCGTGGGACAGTTTTCATGTCCGTTTTTCTTTTCGGCATCGGCATTGCTCATCTCAGTCACTACGCACACCCGGTTCTACACGGCAACATTCCAGCCGATCGCATTGCTCGCGAGCGCCCCTGCCCGCGTTCTCCATCTGCATCCTTCTCGCCAGACAATGGGCACGGTGGGCAAGCCGCGCCTGCCGCTAAACTCCGCATTCGGCTGAATTGGCTCCTCAGCGGAGCGGTCACCAACGGATGGTTCGGTGTCTAAGGGAGAAGACAATGCCGCCATCGCCATGATGGTGCGCAGACGAGTGCCGTAATGCTGGAGGTTGCCGTGACTGCTGAACCCATCGCGATCATAGGAATGACCTGCCGCTTTCCCGATGCGCCGGATATCGCCACCTTCTGGCGCAACCTGACCGGCGACCACGAGGCAGTGCGACCGCTCGAACCTGCCGAGATGGAACGGCAGGGCATAGATCCCTCGCTTCTCGAAAACCCGGACTACGTGAATGCCGGTACGGTGGTTGCGGATGCAGACAGGTTCGATCACGCCTTTTTCGGTTATTCGCCACGCGAAGCCGAGCTGATGGACCCGCAGCACCGACTGTTTCTGGAGGAATGCCGGAAACTGATGGATATTGCCAACCTGACGCGCAGCGATCTCAAGATCGGTGCGTTTGCCGGTTGCCGCCAGAGCACATACCAGTCGCTGCTGCCGCCCATCCGCGCCGAGGAAATCACCCGCACCGACAGTTTTCAGCAGCTGATGGGCAATGACAAGGATTACCTCGTCACCCGCGCCGCCTACAAACTCAACCTGACCGGCCCGGCCATGACGGTGCAGACAGCTTGCTCCAGTTCGCTTGTTGCCGTGCATCAGGCCATCGAAAGCCTGCTGAGACGCGAATGCGACGCAGCCCTTGCCGGTGGCGTGGCGATCTCCTTCCCGCAGGGCAGCGGGTATTTTCGCCAGCAGGGCATGATCTTTTCAGAAGACGGTCATTGCCGGCCGTTCAGCGCCGAAGGCACCGGCATCGTGGCCGGCAATGGGCTGGGCCTTGTTGCGCTGAAAAGACTGGCGGAGGCGCAACGGGGCGGTGATGTCGTGCATGCCGTCATCCTCGGCTCGGCCGTCTCCAATGACGGCAGCGCCAAGATCGGTTACACCGCGCCCGGTCGTGCCGGCCAGCAGCGCGCCATCCGCGAAGCGCTATCCCGCAGCGGCGTTTCGCCGATCGAAATCGGAATGCTGGAGGCGCATGGCACCGGCACTCCCCTTGGTGATCCGGTAGAGATCGACGCAATTTCCGAAATCTATCGCGCCGCCGAGGTGAAGCCGCAGACCATTGCGATCGGTTCGGTGAAGGGCAATGTCGGACATCTCGATACCGCCGCCGGCATCGCGAGCCTGATCAAGACGGTGCTTGCGGTCAAATCCGCGGCCATTCCGACAAGCCTCCACAGCACTCCTCATAATCCGCGTATCGGCTTTCCCAATACGCCGTTTCAGCCTGCCGAAGAAACGACAGCGTGGCCGGATCGCTTCGAGCGCCGTATCGCCGCCGTCAGTTCCTTCGGTATCGGCGGCACCAATTGCCACATGATTGTCGCCGAGCCGGGCGTTTCAGAAGGCGCGACGGACCGATCGGATTGCGAAGACCATATCCTCGTCTGGTCCGCCCACAGCGAAGCAGCGCTTCAGCATGGATTGCCGGCACTTGTGCAAACGCTTGACGACAGCGGACTTGCTGCGCAATGCGCGACTGCGGCGCTGCGCCGCCAGCATTATCCTTATCGAGCCGCCGTCACTGGCCGCACTGCGGAAGAACTGAAGGCCGCAATGTCCGCCATCAAGCCGATGCGCGCATCGGCGGGCGGTCGCGTCGCATGGATGTTCAGCGGTCAGGGCAGCCAGTTCACGGCGATGGGCAAGCGGTTGCGGGACGAAAACCCGTCCTTCCGGGAGGCTTTCGATACCTGCGTTGCCGGTTTTGCTGCAAACGGCATCGAAGACCTAGATGACGTGATCAATGATCCGGCAAGGGCCGCCGACCTCGACCGCACGCTCTATACCCAGCCTGCCCTGTTTTCCTGGCATTATGCCTTCTCACAGATGCTGATCGACTGGGATCTGCGACCCGATCTCGTCTTTGGCCATTCCGTCGGCGAATTTGCCGCCGCCGTCACGGCCGGCATGCTGGCACTCCATGATGCCATAAGGCTGGTGGCGATGCGCGCTCGCCTGATGGAAAATGCAACCGAAGCCGGCGCCATGCTGGCTCTCTCGCTCCCGCAAGCGGAGCTTGAGGCGGTTTTGCAGAACCATCCGGGCATCGGCATTGCCGCCATCAACGGCCCGGATCGTTTCAGCCTCAGTGGCCGTATTGCAGAGATCGACACGCTGTCGATCGAATTGACGGAACGCAAGGTCGCGCATCGCCGGCTTGGTGTGAACCGGGCGTTTCACTCGGCAACCATGGAAGCGATCGAAATGCCGTTCAAGGCGGCATGCCCGGTTGCGGATTTCGGCGCGCCCGAATGCGACATGCTTTCTACGCTGACGGCGGACCTGCTAAATCCCGGCTCGCTTGATGCCGATTACTGGTATCGCCAGCTGCGCGAACCTGTCCGTTTCCTTGATGCCGCCCAGCGTCTTGCCGATCTCGATATCGATCAGGTGATCGAGATCGGCCCGGATGCCAGTTTCTCCAGGCTGCTGACCGCTTGCGATATCCCCGCGTCGGCGGCAGCGCTCACCGCAAAAAGCGCTGACGATCCGGCATCCGTGATCGCTGCGCTTTACCGGCTGGGGCATGAAGCACCGCTCGAAAATCACTACCGTTCGCGCAATTTCGGTCTGGCCAGCCTGCCGCCGGTCAGCCTGATGGGAACGCGCATCTGGCCGGAGACATTGCCGAAAACAGCCCGGCCGACAGAGAACAAATCGGCTCTGGAAACCCTGTTCGCTCCCCTCAGGGCACCATTCTCAGCGCGCAAAGCCGCTGTTCAATTCGGTTTCGAACGGCCACTGCCGATCACGGCAAGGCCTTTGGCCGGGACGGATCACCGCGGCTTCCTCGGGCATGGCAAGCTGGCGCTCGCATTGGCAGCCGGCGCGGTAGAGGCCGAATATCGTCCGGCCGCCGCCCCGGCATTGCCGACTGCCGCAACGACACCGCTAGCGGACTGGCTGGCGGCGGCGACCGCAGCGGGCAACACCATAGCGACAGCATGGCTTTCCGCTGACTGGCGTCAGGCCAGCGACGTCCGTGAGGTTGAGGGCCGCGTATTTCTGTCGGACGGCAGACGCTGCGTCGCCTGGCTGGACATGGGTGAGCCGGAAATCGCTGCCGAACAGATGCCGGTGCAGCTGTGGCAGTGGCGCTGGAACGAGGTGGCGCGCCTTTACCAGCAGAAACTCAGCGCATCCTCCATCGCCACGCGCGAAGAATGGCTGATCGTCGGAGACGGCGCGGTCGCCGATGAAATCGCGGCCATGGGCAGGTGGATCGGCCATAATGTCCTGCAGAGCGGCCAGCCACTCGACGGAGCGTTCAGCCAGATCATCGATTGCCGCGCGCTTGGCGATGCGACGGAATTCACTGTCGGCACAACGGCGGTAACCGCTGCGCTTAACCGCGCCCTCGGTTGGCTGCGTCATGGACTGGCGCATCCTGCGTGCCGCATCACCACGCTTGTCGCCAATGCCTGCGATCCGCAGACCGGAAATCCGGCCGGCCCGAACTGGGCCACCATGCAGCTTTGGCGCAGCCTTCGCAATGAACACCCGCATCTGCCGATGACCTGCGTGGACATTGCCGATGGCAAGGATATCGAAGCGCTGACCGGTCATCTCGATCATCTCCATGATCTTGGCACCACATTGGCATTGCGTGGCGGCAAACTTTACGAGCCGGCCATCGAGGCCGCCATCGCGCGCGAAGATCACAGCCCTATCGACTGGGGCAGCCGTCCGGCCACATTGATCGCCGGTTTCGGGGCTGTCGGGCGGGAACTCGCTTTCTGGCTGGCCAATCAGGGATGCCGGCATCTTGTCATCATCCTGCACCGCGCACCGGATGCCGCGCAGGAAGCCTGCATTGCTGAACTGAAGGCTCGCGGCACGACTGTCGACATGCTTCATGCCAGCCTGACCGATGCAGCAGATCTGCGCGCCGCCGTCACAAATCTCGGCGTGTCGATCGGGCAGGTTTTTCATACCGCCCATGCCGGGGGAAGTGCACTTCTCTCGGAAGAAACGTTGGAACGCTTTGCCACCGGCGTCACCGTGAAAATCGAAGGCAGCCTTGCTCTCTATCAGGCAGTTTCCGACCAGCCGCTGGCGCTATTTTGCCTGTTCAGCTCAGCCGCCTCGCTGCTGGCCATGCCGGGCGCGGCCTATAATGTCGCCAATGCCTGGCAGGATGCCTTTGCCCAGCACCTGCGCGATCAGGGCGTGCCGGCACTCTCGATTGCCTGGGGCCAGTTCGCCATGGACCGCCGCGCGGAAAAACTGGAACAGCTGGGCAAGACCAGCCTCAAGCCCATCCCGGCGGCAACCGGCTTTGCCATCATGAATGGTCTTCTGAAGGACGGCGTCACCGGCCTCGTACCGATCTCGGTCGATGCCGTAGCGCTTGCCGCGGCGACCGGCGGCATGCCGGCCACCCGCAGCCTGCTGCGCCCGCTTCTCGATACCCGCAATGAAGCCAGGGAAGAGGTGGAATTCGAACTCACGCTCGATGGCCTTTCCGAATCCGAACGGTCGGAAAAAATCGCCGCCTATCTGCGCGCGATCATCGGCAAGCGGCTGAAATTCGACAGCGATGCTCTCGACATCGACCGACCGCTGACCGAACAAGGCGTCGACTCACTGGTCTTCCTCGAACTCGTTCACATCATCAACGGCCGCTTCAACCTGTCACTGCCACCGACTGCCGGTTACGAGTATGGCACCATCGCCGCACTCTCCGCGCATATTGCCGGCCTCACGGAAAAAACCACCGACGACATCGATTTCTCGCGTCAGTTGGCTAAGGGCAATATCGAGATCATCGACCGGCCGGAGGAACGTTTCGAACCCTTCCCGCTGACCGATCTGCAGCAGGCCTTCTGGGTCGGCCGCAAGGGCGGCATGCGGCTCGGAGCCGTTTCCTGCCATGAATATCTGGAAATCGAACTCGACGATCTGAACGTCTCAGCCCTCGAAACCGCGTGGAACCGGCTGATCGCTCGCCACGAAATGATGCGCTGCGTGATCACGCCCGCCGGTCAGCAGCAGATCCTGAAAAAGGCACCGCACTACGAGATCACGCAACGCGATCTGACAGTACTTTGCGAACAGGAGCGTGAGGAGACCCTGAACGGGATCCGCGAGCGGATGTCCTATCAGGTGTTCGATCCGCAGGTCTGGCCGTTGTTCGAACTGACCACCAGCCATCTTCCGGGTGGCGCGACACGCATCCATCTCGACATGGATCTGCTCGTCTTCGACATCCAGAGTTTTCGCGTCGTGTTTGGCGAACTGGCAACGCTGCTGGCAAACCCGGAAGCTTCACTGCCCGACCTCTCGCTGTCTTTCCGCGACTATGTGCTGGCCGAAGATGCCGCGCGTCAGGGACCGGCATGGGACAAGGCCCGCGATTTCTGGCTGGAAAAACTCGAAACATTCCCGCTGGCGCCGGAACTGCCGCTGCGTCGCAAGCCGGAAGAGGTTGCCCGCCCGACTTTCCGCACGCTTGATCATCGGCTTTCGTCCTCCCACTGGAAGCAATTCCAGGCGAAGGCGTCCGAGTGCGGCCTGACCGCCAGTGGTGCGCTTCTGACCGCCTTCAGCCAGGTGCTTGCGACCTATAGCAAGGCGCCGGAATTCACCCTCAACGTCACCTATTTCAACCGCAAGAACGTGCATCGGCAGGTGATGGACATTTGCGGCGATTTTACCTCGCTGATGCTTCTGCCGGTCGAGGCACGCGGCCAGGAAAACTTCATCGACGCGGCCAAGCGCACCCAGAACGACCTCTGGCAGGCATTGGCCCACCGCGAATTCAACGGCATCCGCCTGATGCGAGAACTCGGCCGCCAGCGCAATGGGGGCGCCGATGGCATCGACATGCCGGTCGTTTTTACCAGCATGATCGGCATGGACTTTGACGATCCGAACCGCGCCGACTGGCCACTGACCAGTCGTCAGGTGTTTCAGATCAACCAGACGCCGCAGGTCTGGCTCGATTATCAGGCAACCGAATATGGCGGTGCGCTGGTCACCCGTTGGTTCATTGCCGACGACCTTTTTGAACCACGCATGATCGACGGCATGTTCCGCGCCTACACGGATTTCCTGCAGAAGCTGGCTGTGGATGACACGCTCTGGGGGGCGCTCGTGCCCGACATGCGCCCCGAGACGGATCGCCTTCTGGCGGCAAGCACCCAGACGATTGCGGAGCGGCCGCAAGGCGTGTTGATGCCGGATCTGCTGCAGCACTCGGCGAGTGCCATGGCCGCCAACACCGCCATCTTCAGCCCACAAGGTGATCGCACCTACGCCTCTCTGCGGACGGATGCGAACCGCCTTGCCAACCACCTGATCGCCCTCGGTCTTCAGCCATCGCAGCCGGTCGCGGTCGTCATGCCCCGCCAGCCGGATGCGGTTCTGTCGGCGCTCGCCATTCAGGCTGCCGGCGGCTGCTATGTACCCGTCAACGGCGATTACGAAAACGAGCGGCTGATCGCCATCCTGCAGGATCTTTCGCCCTTTGCCGTGCTGACCCATGGCCCGGCACCTACCCTTCCGGCAGAATTTTTGCGTATCGATCTGGCCAGTCTTTCGGTCACGGATCTGCCCGATACGACGCCGGAACAGCGCCAGACCGAAAAAGACCTCGCCTATATCATCTACACATCCGGAACGACCGGCCAGCCCAAGGGCGCCATGCTCGATCACCGCGGCCCGCTCAACACGATCTCCGCGCTGATCCGCCGACTTGGCGTCACCGAACGCGACCGCACGCTGTCGCTATCGGCCTTCCACCACGACATGTCGGTGTTCGACATCTACGCGATGATGGCAACCGGAGGCGCGATCGTGCTTCCGGATCAGGACCGCTCCAAGGATGCCATGCATTGGCTCGATCTCGTTTGCGAGCACCGGCCGACCATCATCAACGCCGTTCCGGCCTTCGTCTCCATGCTGCTCGATGCGCAGGCGCTGCGCCAGATCGATCTTCCAGCCCCGCGCCATGTGATGATGGGCGGCGACTGGATCCCGCTGGAGCTGGTGCGCCGCCTGAAAGCGTTGTGGCCGACATGCGAGATCCACAGCATCGGCGGGCCAACCGAAACCGCCATCGTCTCGGCCTACTACCACCTGAAGCAGATCGATCCGGCCTGGACAAAAATCCCTTACGGCCGTCCGCTCGAAAACCAGACATGCCGCATCCTCAACACCGCGGGGCAGGATTGCCCGATCAGTGTGGTCGGCGAAATCTGCACCGGCGGTCTGGCCATGTCGCTCGGTTATTGGGGCGACGAGGTTCGCACGGCGGAACGCTACCGCATCCACGCGTCCAGCAGCGAAAAACTGTTCCATACCGGCGACCTCGGCAGGCTGAACCCGGATGGCGAAATCGAGATCGTCGGGCGCATCGACAGCCAGCTGAAGATCAGCGGCATGCGCATCGAGCCGAGCGAGATCGAGGCCGTACTGGGCGAACATTCTCACATCGCCGATGCCGCCGTCATCTATGGCGGGTCGCCGCTGAAGCAGTTGCATGGGTACTTCACCCCTTCCAGCGACGCACCGGCGAACGGTTCGCATAGTGACGGCGACAATGGCTGGCACCGTGCGCTGACGGTGGGAGACTGGGCCTGCAACGACCTGTCGGAGGATTTCAATCTCGACGACTACGGCAGCCATTTCGACAATATGGAACAGCTCAGCACCTGGGTGATGCTGGCGACCATGCAGGCGGCGGGACATTTCTGCACTGCCGGTGATACGGCCACGACTGGCGATCTCATCGCCTCGCTGAAGGTGATCGAGAAATACAAAAAGCTGTTCGTCAGCTGGCTCGATGTGCTTGAAAGCGATGGCTATCTGCAACGGAGCGGCGCCACCTATCGCGCCACCGATCGTATTGCCCTTGCCGAACGGCTGCCATCCCTGAAGGCCCGTATCGCCGCCCGCGCCACGCAGGGTGCCGATTATGACCGCCGCATCTGGTCGCTTTACGAGCGCTGCATCGCCGAGCCGCAGGCGCTGTTGCAAGGCCGGCTCAATCCGCTGGAACTGATGTTCGAAGGTGGCCGCACCGATTTCGTCGAAAGCTGGTACCGCGAAAACCCCGTTTCGAAACATTTCAACATCGTCGCTGGCGAAACGGTGCGCGGCCTGTTCGAAGATGCCGACCCCGACCGCACGATCCGCATTCTCGAATTCGGTGCGGGTATCGGCAGCGTCACGCATGATATCCTCAAGGCCCTGCCGCACGAAAACTTCACCTACGCCTTCACCGACCTGTCGCGCTACTTCCTCGACAATGCGCAAAAGATGTTCGCTGACTGGCCGCAGATGCATTTCGGCCTGTTCGACATCAACCAGGATCCGGCCCTGCAGGGGTTTGACCTCGGTTCCTACGACCTCATCATCGGCGCCAACGTTCTGCACGATGCGGCGGACGTCAATCGCAGCAGCCGGCTGGTGCGTTCTCTTTTGAAACCATCGGGTCATCTGCTTCTCGTCGAAGGCACCCGCAATCCGCGCTTCCAGCTGGTCAGCCTCGGTTTTGTCGAGGGGCTGAGCCATTACGAGGACGAGCGGCTGGAAACCAACCTGCCTATGCTTGATGCAAGCCGCTGGCAGACGGTGCTCGGCGGCGCAGGCTTTGCCCTGCAGGCCGCCTTGCCGAAACCCGGCAATCCGGTCGAGCGCATGAACTATCACGTAATCCTCGCCCAGAATGCAGCGACAGTGACCGTGATCGACCATGCCGAACTCGATATCTGGCTGAAGGCAAAGCTACCGGATTACATGGTGCCGCAGCGCTGGCACCAGCTTTCCGCCATGCCGCTGACGCTGAACGGCAAGGTGGATCGCACACGCCTGCAACAGGCCGTCGAGCTGGAAGTGCAGCCGCCCGAGCAGAGCGAGGATCCGCTGGCCGAAGGTTTGCAGACCCGGCTTGCCGGTCTCTGGCAGGAAATTCTGGGTCAGCAAATCATCTCGGCATCGGCAAATTTCTTCGTGCTTGGCGGGGATTCACTGCTGATGACGCGGCTTTCGAGCCTGCTGCAGCATCATTTTGGCACCGCACCTGATCTCGCCTCTCTGCTGCGCAACCCACTCCTGAAGGATCAGGCCCGTCTGATTGCCGAAATCGCCGGTAAAGAGGGGGCGCTGGAAGACGACGAAGCCTTCGAAAGCGGAGTTATCTGATGGAAGCTGTAGCCCCGATGACGCTCGCCGAATTGCAGCGGCAGATGCAGGAAAACCGCATCCGCCTGTGGGTGGCGGATGGAGAACTGCGGTATGCCGCCCCGCAGGGCAAGATGACGGCAGCGCTGCGTTCCGCGCTCGGTCATCACAAGACTGTGCTGATCAGCGAGCTTTCTCGCGAAGCGGCGACAATCACCGCGCAGCCGGACGCCCGCCACCAGCCCTATCCGATGACGGATCTGCAGCAGGCCTATTGGGTCGGCGAGCATGGCGGTTATGCGCAATCCGCCATCCCCTGCTTCTTCCATCATTGCCGTTTCGAACACATTGAGCCGGACGTTGTTCAGCAGGCATTGTTTCGCCTACAGACCCGCCACGAAGTGATGACCGCGCGCTTTCTTGCGAACGGAACGCAGGTCATACCGAAGCCGGGCGATAACCCCTGCCTGTTGGCCGTCGAGGATTTTCGCGCACTTTCCGCAGACGAGGCCGAAAAGCGTCTCGAAATCCTCTGCGAAACCTATCCCGAAACACTGCCGTCACTGGAACAGGGCCCGCCGCTTGCCGCAACGCTGGTGCGGCTGGCCGGCAGCGACCGCCTTCTGATCGCTTTCCGCCTGATCGCCATCGACGGGCCTTCACTCTCGATGATTTTTCGCGATCTGCTGCGCTACCTGTTCGAGCCAGATGGCGCGCAGGAGACGCCACCGCTTCTCAGCCATCGCGATTATGTGCTGGCGCTCAAGGCGGCATCGGCGCCCGAAAGTGTGAAATATTGGGATCGTACGCTACCGGCCCTGCCGCCACCGCCGCAACTGCCACTGACCGGTCATTCGCCACGCTGGTCGAGTTTTCGCCGACTGGCCGGAAAACTGGATGGCGAACGCTGGCAAAAATTGAAGGCGCGTGCCGCCGAACATGGCGTCACCGCAAACGCCGCCATGCTGGCGCTTTACGCTGCAATGCTGCGTCCGTTTTCGGCTCAACCGGATTTCACCCTGAACGTGCTTGCCAACTACCGGCCGTTCTCGTATCCGCAGATCGGCGAGATGACCGGCAATTGCTCCAATACCTCGCTGATCGACTGCGTTGACGGCGGCAGTTTTGCCGAACAGGCGCGCCGCATTCAGGCATTGATGGCCGAACGGCTGGCCCATGCTTCGGTCAGCGGCGTCTCCTTGATCCGTCGGTTACAGCTTGCCGCAGACACCGACGCGCCGGCTGCACCCTTCGTGTTCACCAGCGGTATCAGCAGCGGTCGCCCCAGCCTGCCGGCCGAACACACCAGCCGTTTCGAACTGCTGGGCAGCCATCTGCGCACGCCGCAGGTGTGGATGGACCATCAGGTGATCGAGAACCATGAGGGGCTGATCTATTACTGGGATTATGTCGAACAGGTTTTCGCCGATGGCGTGCCGGAAGCAGTGTTTCAGCACTATCAAATGGCGTTGGACAGACTGGTCGAAAACCCGGCGGCATGGATAGACAGTAATCCTGCCGGCAGCGATACGACGCTTCCCCCTCTCGTCCCCGGCCATGCTCAGGACAGGGCAGAAACGCTGCCTCAGGTGTTCCTTTCCACAGCCGCCCGCACGCCGGATGCGATCGCCCTGCTTTCGAACGACGAAACGCTGACCTACGACGATTTACGCCTCCGGGCTGAGCGAATTGCTGCGACCCTCACCAATCGCGTTGCAAAACCTGGCGATATCGTCGCGATTGCCTTGCCGAAAGGTGCCGACCAGATCGCCGCCGTGATCGGCGTCAGTTTGGCCGGGCTCGTGTGGTTGCCGATCGACAGCCGCATGCCGGCCGAGCGTCGTGATGCCATTCTGCGCCATAGCGGCTGCCGCTGGCTGATTGCCGAAACGGCGAATGTACTGCCGGACGGCGTCTGCAATCTGTCGCCGCAGGTTTTTGCTGAACTGCCAAACCCGGCCTTTGCGTCCGCGTTCGCGCGTCCTACCGATCGCGCCTACATTATCTACACATCCGGTTCGACCGGCCTGCCCAAGGGCGTGGTTATCACCCATGGCGCGGCGCTTAACACCATCCGCGACATCAACCGGCGTTTCGACATCACCGCGGATGATCGCATTCTGGCGCTATCGGCGCTCAGCTTCGACCTGTCCGTCTTCGATATCTGGGGCGCGCTGGCCGCAGGCGCCGCCATCGTCGTGCCGCCCGACAGCGAGTTCCCGGATCCGGCAGCAACCCTTGCCGCCTGCGCCCGCCACGGCGTGACCGTGTGGAATTCGGTACCGGCGCTGCTCGACATGGCGCTGTCTGCGTCCACCGACGCACCGGTCAGCGCACTAAAAACGCTGCGCACGATCATGCTGAGCGGTGACTGGATTCCGCTGGCGCTTGCACAAAAGGTTCTGGTCGATTTTCCGGATGCAAAATTGTTCAGCCTCGGCGGCGCCACCGAAGCGTCGATCTGGTCGAATTTTTATCCGGTCACGGCAATCGACCCGGCGTGGAAATCGATCCCCTACGGTTTCGGGCTATCCGGCCAGCAATTGCATGTGCTTGACGCCCATGGCCGCACCTGCCCGATCGGCGTAACCGGCGAGATCCATATCGAAGGGTTTGGGCTGGCCGAAGGTTACCTCAACGACGCCGAAAAGACTGCCGCCAGCTTTGTGGTTCATGAGAGCGGTCGCCGCCTGTATCGTACTGGCGATCTTGGGCGCATGCTGCCGGATGGCGCGATCGAATTTCTGGGCCGCAAGGATTTTCAGCTCAAAATCGGCGGGCATCGTATCGAGGCAGGCGATGTGGAAGCCAACCTCACGCGGCATCCGGATATCGATCAGGCTCTGGTCTTTGCAATGCCGACGCCGGGCGGCCATCCGATATTGGTCGCCTGCTATACCGGCCGGTCGATGCCATCCTCAGAACTGGGTGCGTGGTTGGGCGAGCGTCTGCCGCGATACATGGTGCCGGATCGCATCGTTCATCTGGACACCCTGCCACTGAGCGCCAATGGCAAGCGCGACCGCAAGGCGGCAGTTGCACGTGTTGCTGCCATCCTGCCGGCTGGCGGAGACGGTAAATCCTCCGCCACCGCGATTGCGCATGACCTGGCACCGCTTGCCGATCTCTGGGCAGAGGTCACCGGGCGCAAGCCTGTCTCTCCGGAAGAGGATTTTTTCCAGAGCGGCGGCAATTCACTGCTGGCCGTGCATCTGTCGCGGGCCATTTCGAAAACGTTCGGAGTCGAGGTCGGCCTTGTCACGATTTTCCGCGCACCGACGCTGGCCGCAATGCGCCAGGCCATCGCCGCGCAGATGCCGGCCGACACTTCCTCATCACAGACCAGCGGAGCCGCTTCATGACCTGCCTCCCCTTCAAGGACACAAAGCCTCACGCGAGCATCGATCTGTTCTGCCTGACCTATGCCGGCGGCAGCTCGGCGGTCTATCGCGACTGGGATCGCCTGTTTCCATCGTGGATCTCGGTGCGACCGATCGAATATCCGGGGCGCGGCACGCGCATGGGCGAGCGGCTGGAAAACGATCCCGACCGTCTGGCGGGCGATATCGTCGAAGGATTGAAGCCGCACATGAAGCGCCCCTTTGCCATTTTCGGCCACAGCCTCGGTGCGGCACTGGGTTACCGCATGACCCTGCTGCTGCAGGAAAAAACGCCGCCGCTTGCCTTCTTCGCTTCCGGCCGACACAGCCCGGCTTGCGCGGATCCGGCGCCGCAGCGGGCGCATCTCTGCGACGACGACCTGCTGGCCGAGGTGCGCTCGCTCAACGGATCGCCCTCGGAAGTGCTGGAAAACCGCGAGTTGATGGCGCTGCTTCTGCCGATCATCCGCAACGACTTTCACATGAGCGAAGCGATCCGCGCCGAACGTGATGCGCGGCGTATCACCTGCCCCCTGCATGTCTTCGGAGGTGTTGATGACCCGGAAGTGCCACCGCGGGGCATCGCCCAGTGGCGCAACGTGTCCGCCGATGCGTTTTCGACCACGATGCTCGATGGCGACCATTTCTTCCTCCACCACGCCCAGCATGTGCAGGCGATCTCGGCGCGCATTGCGGATGTCCTGATGCCGCACGCATCCGGGCAGACCGAAACGCGACGCCGCGCCTGAAAAGAGGAGAGACCATGTCCCGCACCTTTTGCCAGATTGTCGGTTTCGGCCCCGCCTGTACGAGTTTTCTCGTCAGCGCCGACCGCAATGGCCTCCTGACTGACCTGCTGCAACGCGGCCTCGTCATTCACGAGCGGCGCCCGAGCGTCGAGCAGCTGCTGTTTTCCGGCATCAACTACGATATCCCGTCCAACTCCGACGCCAGCGATTTCCTCGACGGCATTTCGCCGGATGGCATTTTTGCGCCGGTTCTGGACAGCATGCCGGCACGCCTCATTCGTGCGCGCGGCAGCCAATCGGCGCCATTGCAACTGGTGGCCATGCTTTCGGCCGAACTGCGTCGGGTCTTTCTCACTGCAGCCGGCCGGTTTTCGAATTTCGAATTGCGGCTTGGCCAGATGGTGCGTGAAACGGTGCAGACCGGTAGCGGCTGGGTGATGCGGTTCGAGGACGGTTCCACCGTCGAAAGCCGCCTCGCCATTCTTTCTGCCGGCAGCACACCACATCTGCCGCCGGAACTTCGCCGGATCGCCGAGCAGCGCGGCATTCCGCTTCTCCATTCGGACACGGTTTTGCGGCCGGTCGATCTTGGCGATCTGCTGCCGGAAAATGCGCGGCGCATCACCGTAATCGGCGCATCGCACAGTGCGTTTTCCGTTCTGCACAAGCTGATCGAGGCGCTGCCCGGCCGCCCTCTTGACCTGACGCTGGCGCACCGCACCCCGATCCGCCGCATGCACCGTTCGGCCGACCTCGCCCGCGAAGCCGGCGAAACGTTTGATCCGGTGCGCGATGTCTGCCCGTCCAGCGGCCGGGTTTTTCGTTTCCAGGGCCTCTATACCCGCTCGAAACTGCTTTACGAGCAAATCCTCGCCGGACGTCATCCCGACATCACCCTCGCACGCTGCGCCGATGCGGACGCCGTGACCGACATCATGCGGATATCCGACGTGGTGATCGCCGCCACCGGCTACCGGCCCAATCTGCCGCTTTTCAGCGATGCAGCGGAGCGGCCGATCAGGCTTGGCCGCAATGGCAGCGCCGTCAATGTCGATGCTTCGGGCCATATCGCCGACAGTCAGGGCCGGCCGCTTGCCGGCCTGCTCGGCATCGGCCTAGGTTTCGGCCGCATGCGCTCCGACATCGGCGAGCCCTCCTATCGCGGCGCGCCCGTCGGCATCAACATTTTCCAGGGCCCGGACGGCGACGCGCTCTGTGACAGCATTCTCTCGACACTCCAACAAAAAGCAGGTGAACCTCTTGGCAAAGAGTATTCTTAAGGAATGGGCCGGGCGCTTCCGCAGCGAGGCGACCGGCGTTTCGGCAAAAACCGAATGGGCCGACCAGCTGACCCGCTCGCGCAATGCCGGGCCTCGGATGACCAACCAGACGGTGATCGATCCGAAACAGCACGGAACGGGCACGCTCGCCGTGCATGCCGGCACCTATAACGACCCGATCACCGGTGCCGTCGGCACACCCGTGTTTGCGGCCACCACCTTCCTGTTCCAGAAGGAAAGCTACGAAGCCTTCGATCAGGGCATGATCCGCGATTACCCGATCTATACCCGTTACGGAAACCCCAACCAGTGGGCCGTGCAGGAGAAGATCGCGGCGCTGGAACATGCCGAAAGCGCCATCGTGTTTTCCTCCGGCATGGCGGCGATCAGCACCACGCTTCTGGCGCTGACCAATCGCGGCGGCCATATCGTCACGGCGCGTGATCTTTACGGCGGCAGCTACAATCTGATGCGCGAGGACATGCACCAGTTCGGCCGCGAGGTGACCTTTGTCGATCCGATGGATATCGCGGCAATCGAGGCGGCTGTTCAGGACAATACCGAGGTCCTGTTCTTCGAAACGCTGACCAATCCGCTTTTGAAATTCGCACCGGTGCGCGGCCTCGCCAAGCTGGCGGCCGAGCGCAACCTGTTCCTGATCCTCGACAACACGTTCCTCTCGCCCTGCTGCCTGACGCCGATCGATGACGGCGCACATGTGGTCATCCATAGCGGCACGAAATACCTGAACGGCCATAGCGATCTGGTTGCCGGCACGGCCGCCGGCAGCCGCAAATATCTCGACATGATCTGGGCGCAGATGCTGAAGCTCGGCGGCAGCCTCAATCCGCAGGATTGCTCGGTTCTCGAGCGCGGCATGAAAACGCTGGCACTGCGTATGCGCGCGCATAACGAGAATGCGGAGGCGCTGGCCCATTGGCTGGCGGCGCATCCGGCGATTGCCCGCGTCTACCACCCGGCTTTGCCGGATTATCCTTATGCGTGGGCGGCGGAAGCGCTGACAAAGGGGAGCGGCGGCATGGTGTCCTTCGAGGTGAAGGGCGGCGACAAGGCCGGGCTGAAGCTGATGGAAGGGCTGAAACTCGTGCATGCCGCCACCAGCCTCGGCGGCGTCGAATCCCTCATCAGCATGCCCTTCAACACCAGCCATAGCAGTCTGATCGATCGGCAGCGACGTGAGGTCGGCATCAATCCCGGCCTGATGCGCCTGTCCGTCGGCATCGAGGATCTCGACGATCTCAAGGCCGATCTCGACCGGGCACTGCGCGCAATCGGAGACATCAAGCAATGAAAAACGGCATCAACGTCGCCGCCGTCAGCGAACTCGTCCACGAGATCCGCAAGGTCGCCGGCGAAGGCGAAATCTTTTACTGCGTCGATCTGGAATGGCTGGGCGGCCTGACGATGGATATTCACACACGGCCGCTGCGCTTCGGCAGCAAGCGGCTGGGGCGCGATTTCGCCTTTCGCGTCAGCCATCACGACGATCCGAGCCCGCAGGCGCCGCCGACCCCGGCCGATTATTTCACCACCGGGCTTGGTGCCTGCGTCGCCAATATTCTCGTGCAGGGCGCATCCTACAAGGGCCTGACCATCGACAGGCTGCAGGTGGAAACGGCGACAAAACGCAGCGGCGGCGCGCTGTCCGATACCGCCATCTCGGTCAATCTCGACGCAGACGGCAGCTGGCTGCAATACAAGCAGATGATGATGAACGTGGCGCGTTTTTCGCCCAATTACATCACCGTGACGCTGCCGAACAGGATCGAGGTTTCCTACCGCCACCTGCCTTCGAATTTCCGCCGTGCCAATGGCGCTGCGAATGATGCCAAGGTCAACGGCACTGCAAACCCGACGGCACAGGCCGGCTCCAATGCGCCGATCCATCTCGGCGTCGATATCGCCTGGCGCAACGCCACCCAGTTCGATGTCAGCCTGCGCGACCGCCAGTATCAGGACGAAAGCTGGAGCCTGCCCGCGCGTTTCTCGGTTGATCAACCGGCGCCGGCCGCCGGTCTCAACGAGGCGCCCAACCCGCAGGAATATCTGCTGGCGGCGGTGCTTTCCGACCTTGCCCAGCAACTGGTGATCCTGTGCGTACAGGAAGGCAAACCGCTACGCCAACTGTCCGCATCCATGCGGTGCCGGCTGGACATGCGCGGCTGCTTCAACCTGTTCGACAAGTCGGCCGTGCAGTTGCAGGACAATGTCATCGAGATTTCCGCCGTCAGCGACAATACGGAGGAAGAGATGCAGGCGTTTCTCGCCCGCGCGCAACAGTCCTCGGCCTGCTGGCAGGGTTTTGTCAACGCGACGCCGGCAAGCCTGGAACGGGTGGCCTGACGGGCCACGAAGCGACCGACAGGCAGATAGCCTCTACGCCAACAGCAAAACCGTCGCCTTCACCCGCGACGGTTTTTGCGTTCGGCTGATCCGTCATCCGCCTCACCTCCAAGCCCGAAACCGAAATTTTCATCCGTCAAGTCACTCCGCGAAAGGCACTGAATGCTCCGCGTCTGGCCGGACAGGAACAATGCTCCCGCCTAGTATGTGACATGCGCAGAAACACACGTCCGCGGCCATTTTCGCGATGCGAACATTCAGTCACACGAGCGGGGCAAAGCATGCTTTCAATTTCCCAAACCGCCCTCTCGCCGCTTCCCGTCTCCCATAAATGGCAAGGTGCAGCCACGTGAGCGCTCAGTCTTTGGAGCAACCGAGCGAGCGCATCGCCATCATTGGCCTGGCCGGACGTTTTCCCGGCGCGCCGAGTGTCGCCTCCTTCTGGGCGATGCTGGAGGATGGATTGTCGGGACTGAGCAAGCCTGCGGAAGATCATCCCGGTGTCGTCGGCGCGCGTTTTGCACTCGCCGACAAGGAATGCTTTGACGCGGAATTTTTCGGCTTTGCACCGTCGGAAGCAGCCCTGATGGACCCGCAGCAGCGGGTGTTTCTGGAAACCGCCTGGCACGCCATGGAAGATGCCGGTTACGGGAATGGGGCCAACCAGGTAACCGGTGTGTTTGCCGCCTCCGGATTTGGCGATTACGTGCTCAAACATGTCGGCCTGCGCAGCTATGCCGACAGCGCCGCCGAGCATTTCGCGATGTTGATCGGCAATGACAAGGATTTTCTGGCCTCACGCGTCGCCCATCATCTCGACCTCAAGGGTCCGGCCGTGGTGGTGCAGAGCGCCTGCTCCAGCGGACTTCTGGCCGTGCATCAGGCCATCCAGTCGTTGCTGTCAGGTGAAATAGAGATGGCGCTGGCCGGCGCCGTGTCGATCTCGATGGATATCGAGGACGGTTATCACGCAGATCCCGGCGGTCCGATGTCGCCGACCGGCCGCATCGCGCCCTTCTCGGCCGGTTCCGATG
The DNA here is from genome assembly GCF_050455485.1 of Neorhizobium sp. BT27B. NCBI lineage: Bacteria > Pseudomonadati > Pseudomonadota > Alphaproteobacteria > Hyphomicrobiales > Rhizobiaceae > Neorhizobium > Neorhizobium sp. BT27B. Next base: position 227,640 of record NZ_JBCIYT010000005.1, read on the forward strand.
GCATTGTCGGCGGAAACGGCGTGGCGGCATTGGTGCTGAAGCGGCTGGAAGACGCCATCCGTGACGGCGATGCCGTTCAGGCCATCATCGAAGGTTCCGCCGCCAACAATGATGGCGCGGAACGCGGCAATTTCACTCAGCCGAGTGTATCCGGGCAGAAGCGGGTTTTGCGCGAGGCGTTGGCGCTCAGCGGTCTCGATCCCGCCGAGATCGGCTATATCGAAGCCCATGGCACAGGCACGCCGATCGGGGATCCGATCGAGATGGAGGCGATCCGGGCCGTCTATGGCGCGGGCAACACGCCCTGCCTGATCGGTTCGGTCAAGGCCAATGTCGGCCACCTCAATGCGGCAGCCGGGCTGGCTGGACTGATCAAGGCCATCCGGGTGGTGCAGACCGGCCGAGTGCCGGCGACGCTGAATTTCGGTGCGGCCAATCCGCTTCTGGAACTTGACGGCAGCCGGTTTGCGATCTGCGACCGGCTGACGGACCTGCCGACCGCTGCCACATATACCGCTGCCGTCAGCTCCTTCGGTTTTGGCGGAACCAACGTGCATGTCGTTCTGTCGAGTCCCACACCGGAATCCGTTGCAGCCGCCAGTGATGCGCCCGTCCTGCTGGCATGGTCGGCCCGCAGCGACGCTGATCTGGCCGTCATGGAACAGGCCCTGGCCGGTTTCTGGAGCGAAGTCGCAGACCGATCGCTTCTGGATGATGCCGGCACGCTGCTGACCGGCCGCAAAACCTTCGCCCACAAACATGCGATGGTCGCTAGCAATCGCGGTGAAGCCGCGGCCAAGCTGGCTTGCGGTAATGTCATCCACTCAAACACGGGTGAACCTTCCGAGCTTGTCTTTGTGTTTCCCGGTCAGGGAACGCAGTTCGCCGGCATGGGCAAACCGTTCTACCAGACGCTTGCGGCCTTCCGCGAGGCAATCGATCGCTGTGCGACGATCGCAACGCCGCTGATCGGTGAGGATATTCGCCCGCTGATCTTCGGCAATGACAATACGGCGCTGAAGCCGACGCTTGTGACGCAATTTTCGCTGTTTGCCACGGAATATGCGCTGGCCCGCAGCCTGATATCGGCCGGACTGAAACCGGCGGCCCTGCTGGGCCACAGTATCGGCGAATATGTTGCAGCCTGCATCGCCGGGGTGTTTTCGCTGGAAGATGCGCTCAATCTCGTTTTTGCGCGGGCACAATTGATGTCGCGGCTGCCGGAGGCGGCGATGCTGGCCGTTCCGGGCAGCCCGCAGACCATCCGGCCCTATCTGCACGACGGCCTTTCACTGGCAGTGGTCAACCGCCCGGATCGATGCGTCATTTCGGGTTCAACAGGCGATATCGAAAAGCTGGCGGCAGACCTTGCCGGCAAAGGCATTTCAAGCCGTTTGCTGGATGTTTCGCATGGGTTCCATTCGCATCTGATGGATCCGGTTTTGAGCGAATTCGCCGAAGCCTGCGCCAAAATTCGTTTTTCCACGCCGAAAATTCCGGTGCTCAGCAATACCAGCGGCAGAATTGCCGATGCGGACGACATTGCCACACCGGATTACTGGGTCAGGCACCTGCGCCAGACCGTGATGTTTGCCGACAACATGGAAAATATCGCGAAGATCTGGCCGAACGCCACCTGCCTCGAACTCGGGCCCGGCACGAGCTGCACCGGTGCGGCCAAAGCCGCCGGTTTGCGATGCCTGCCGATGCTCGTCTCCGCGGACAGCCAGACGACCGATCTTCTGACGGCGCTTGCCGCGCTCTGGGTGGAAGGCCACCCGATCGACAATGATCTGCTGATGCTCGGGCGACCGTGGCGGCGCGCATCGCTGCCGGGATATCCTTTCCGCCGCATACCGCATCTCCTGCCGGCACTGGATCGCGCAACCGAACAGGTGCCACTTCAGCCAAAAGCGCTCTCGCTGGAAAAATGGTTCCACGCGCCGACATGGCATTCCCTGCCCATGTCAGGAAAATCGGGAATATCCGAACAGAAAACTCTTCTTCTATTCCTGCCCGAGAAGAACGAGGTTTCCGACGGTTTCGACGGCAGCATCCGCATTCTTCCCGGCAATGCCTATTCTCAGGAAGCCGATGGCAACTATCGACTGCGGCCCGGCAATGCCGGTGATTTTTCTCGTCTTGCCGAAAATCTGCGCATGCGTGGCATACAATCGGCAACCTGCGTTTTCGGCTGGCTGTTTGACGAAAATGCCGTTGCAACGAGCTATGGCGACGATAGCCTCGTGCGGTTGGCGCAGACCTTGGCACCCGCCGGCCTGATCGATCACGTCATTCTCGTCACACGAACACTGGCGCCGATCATTGGCACGGAACAGCCCGATGCGGAACAGGCGCTGGCGCTCGGCGTGCTGCGGGCGATACCGTTCGAACATGAGGCGGTGAAAGCCAGCTGGCTGGATGCCGACCGTCTGCCGAACCGCAACGAGACCGACCGGATCCACATGCTGCGCACCCAGCATGCCGGCAGACACGCGCTTTCGCTTGGCCTGCGCAATGGCCGTTTCTGGCAGCGCCATATCGAACCGGTCAGCGTCGAACCGACTATCGCCGGAGATGTTATCAAGGACGGTGGCGCATATCTGATTGCCGGCGGCAACGGCAATCTTGGCCGCCATCTGGTAACACAGCTGCGTCAAAAGAACTGCAATGTCATCACACTCGGACGGTCAGCATCGACGACCGATACCGTGACGGATGGCGAAGTGGGCGGCAGCCTGACCCACATCACCGGTTCCGCAGCCGACAGATCCATACTGGAAGACCTGTCGCGCAATCTGCGGGCACAAGGCAGAATGCTCAACGGCATTTTCAACCTTGCCGGCCGCTATGTCACGCAGACGCTGGCCGACCGCACACTGGCGGAAACGGACGGCAACCGCGCCGCCAAGGTGGATGCAACGACCGCTCTTGCCGATATCTTTGCATCGCACGAGCCGGATTTCCTCGTCGCCTTTTCATCCCTTGCCGGCGAGACATCCGGTTACGGCAATTCGGATTACATGTCCGCCAATCTCTATCTCGATTTTCTGGCCGAAGCGGGTGCGCGGCCCATGCCCGTCATCAGCATAGGCTGGGATAACTGGCAGGCCGAAGGCGCTTTCCATGGTGTGCAGCAGAATGGCAAAGCGCTGTTTACCGGTGAAGACTGGCAGGCGATCGACCCCGAGCGCGGGTTTTCCGCATTGTGGCGGATCATTGCCAGCGGTCTGCCGCATGTGATCGTCACGCCGCGCGCGCTCGACCATCGTCTGTGCGAGATCAGCGATGCTGCCAATGCCCGGTTTGCTCGTAAACCCGATGCAAAGAGCAGGGTGATTGCCGCCAATGACGGTTCGCCGCTGGAGCGTTTTTCCCGGCTGTTGTTTGCGCAGACACTGGGCATGCCCGAAATCACCGCAACGGACGATTTTCTTCAGCTCGGCGGCGATTCCATTCTGGCCGTCCGGCTGCTGTCGCGCCTGCGCCGCGTTTTCCAGATCGAATTCGGCCTGCCGGATTTCCTTGCCGCACGCACGCCGGAACAACTGGCCCGCCGCCTCGAAACCTTCGACGGCACAGAACAGACGGCACTCGCCTATCTGCACATCCATGCCCTTCCCGATACCGAGCGGCAGGCGCTTTTGCGCCGGTCGGCCAGCGCCTGAGGTGAACCGCCCATGTCGATCAACACCTCGCTCAACACCCTGCCCATCTTCGATCCGGAATTGCTGAGCCGGCTTACCGGACTTGATGACGACCCCGTTTTTATTGCCGCCGATACTGACCAGCGCCATCAACCGTTTCCGCTCACCGAAATCCAGCGGGGCTATCTCATCGGCCGCGATGCCAGCCTGCCGCTGGGTGGCGCCGCCTGCCAATTCTATTACGAACTCGATTGCGAGACGCTGGATATCGATTGTTACCGGGGCGCCTGGCGCAAGGTGATGCAGCGCCATGACATGCTGCGGGTGAAAATTCTCGACGCCAGCAGCCAGCAGGTGGAACGGGATATTCCCGAACCGGCAATAGTCATTCACGATCTCACCAGCGAAGCCGACCGGGAAGAGCGGCTGACCGAGATCCGCCGGCGGCTGGCGCGCGATCTGCCGGCTGCCGACAAATGGCCGATGATCGACATAGAACTCAGCCTGATGCCGAGCGGACGCGTATTCATCCATCTGCGCTTCGATCTTCTGGTCGCCGATCAGCAGAGCATTCTCATTCTGCTTGATGAGGTTGCACGGTTTTATCGCGATCCCGGACTTCATCTGAAAGAACCCGCCCTGACATTCCGTGATTGCGTGATGACGGAACGTTCGGAAGAGGATGCATACAAGGCACGAAGCTATTGGCGTGAACGTGCTCCCGACATGCCGGATGCACCGGTCCTGCCTCTGCTGGCACCCGTCGAGGAATGTGGCGTACCGGTCTATGATCGGTTGTCAAACACAATGGCCAAGCCACAGTGGAATGACCTTAAGACAACCGCGGCACGGCTTGGCGTAACCCCCTCGGCGGTTCTGCTGTCGCTGTTTGCCGAAGCGCTATCGGCCTGGGCGGCAAAGCCGCATTTCTGCCTGAACATGACGCTGTTCAACCGCCCGCCCATTCACCCCGATGTCGACCGTGTGATCGGCGATTTCACCACCAATCTCTTGTTCGAAACCGATCTGCGCACGACCGAAAGCCGGCGCGCGCGCATCGCACGGCTGCAGGCCGCTCTCTGGAGGGACATGGAACACAGCGCCGTCGGAGGCACGGAGGTGCAGCGGCTGATGGCGACGGCGCGTGGTCATCTCGACCGTCCGTTGATGCCTGTGGTCTTCACCAGCACGCTGACCCAGAACGACGCCAAGCTGTTTACCGATGCCGCCGCCCAACCCGGAAAACCGGTGCTCGCCCTGTCGCAGACACCGCAGGTCATTCTCGACAATCAGGTGATGGAATGGGAAGGTGCGCTGGCGATCAACTGGGATATCGCCGTCAACGCGCTCGATATCCGGATCGCCCGCTCGCTGTTCGATGATTTCGTTGCTCTGGTCGAGCGTTTTGCCAGCCGGCCGGACATGCTGGATGAAACGGTTTCGGCCGTTGCCGATCCGTCCGAAGCGATGATAGCCCCGGCGATTATCGAGCATGCCGCGCGACATGAGCGTCTGGCAGACCTCTGGCTGCGAAACCTGCCGGCAGTGCTGGAAAAGCCTTCTATCGGCACATCGGATCGCAGCCTCACCCACGCGGAACTTGCCCGTCAAGTGGCAGGATTGGTGGAGCGGCTTGCAGAAGACGATATCGGGCCGGGCGCAAAAGTCGCCATCCGGCTCGCCAAGTCACCGGAACAGATTGCCGCCTGCCTTGCTGTCTCGATTGCCGGAGCGGCCTATGTGCCCATCGATACGACGCAACCTCTTGCCCGGCAAGCGCGCATCCTCGCGGATCTCAAGCCGAACGCCATTATCGGCGACGGGCTGCTTCCGCTCGAACTCGCCGAAACACCGACCGCACATGTGATCGATATCGGCCGCGTGCCGCTCGGGTCGATCGACCGCTTGCATGAAGCACCTGGCGCAGCGCCGAATGATCTGGCCTATATCATCTATACGTCCGGTTCGACCGGCAATCCGAAGGGTGTGATGGTCAGCCATGCGGCGGCGGTCAACACGATTGCCGATGTCAGCGCCCGTTTCGGCATCGGCGCCGATGACTGTGTGCTTGGCCTGTCGCAACTGCATTTCGATCTTTCGGTCTATGATATTTTTGGCGTGCTCGGCGCCGGCGGTGCGATCGTGCTGCCGGATGTGGCGGAGCAGAACAACCCCGCCCATTGGCAGGCGCTGTGCCTCCAGCATGGCGTGACGCTGTGGAACACCGTGCCGGGCCTGTTTTCGCTCTTCGTCGATTACCACGAGATCGGCACTGGCCGTGCCATGCCGCCAATCGCCACGGTGATGATGAGCGGAGACTGGATCGGCCTCGATCTTCCCGGCAGGGCGAAAAAAGTCTGGCCGCAGGCAAGGCTGTTCAGCCTTGGTGGCGCCACCGAGGCGGCGATCTGGTCGATCTACCATCCGATCGAAACCGTCGATCCGGCCCGGACCAGCATTCCCTATGGAAAGGCGCTCGGCCGCCAGCAGATTTTTGTGCTGACCGAGGACATGCACATTGCCCGACGCGGCCATACCGGCGAACTTTATATCGCCGGCGATGGGCTGGCCTTCGGATATTTCGGCGATGCCGAAAAGACGAAAGCCCATTTCCTGAAACATCCCCGCAGCAGCGTGCCGCTTTACCGCACCGGCGATCTCGGCGCCTATGACGCCGATGGCACGATCATCTTCCAGGGTCGCACCGATGCGCAGCTGAAGATCAACGGTTATCGCGTCGAACCCGGCGAAATTGCCCGTGTGCTGCAAAACCATCCGGATATCGAGGAAGCACAGGTTCTGCCGGCAGGCGACAGGAAAAACCCGCGCCTTGCAGCCTTCATTCGCAGCAGCAGCGGCATCGACCACAAGGCCATCGCGACCCATCTGCGCGCCGAACTGCCCGCCTATATGGTGCCGGCACTTTTCCATACGGTCGAAACATGGCCCTTGACGGCAAATGGCAAGCTTGACCGCAAGGCTTTGCTGGCGTTGATCGATGAGGCCGGGCAGACCAGCGCTCCGGCAACCGGGGTGAAGACAGATCAGGCACTGCAACTTGCCGTTCTCGGCATGGTCGCCGAAATCCTCAGGCAACCGTCGGTGACGATTGACGACAATCTCGTCGCACTGGGTGCCTCTTCGCTGGAGCTGATCGCACTGGCTAGCCGCATCGAGGTGCTGAGCGGCAAACGACCGCCGCTGACCGAACTGGCGCGCGCCGTAAGAATGCCGGATCTGGTGGCGCTGGTCGGCGCTCTGATGCCGGAGACGTCGAAGACGGCATCAGGTCCCAGCCTCTGGCCCGGCGAAGATGTTTTGCGCGATTACCTAGCCCGCAATCCTGCCATCAGTGATCCGGTGGCGCGGCGGCTGTTCAAGACGCGGCCGCGTTCGCTTCAAAACGGTAATGCCATCGTGCTGGACGCTCAGCCGGGGATCGACCTGCCACCGCTGGCAGACCGTCGCAGCTGGCGGGATTTCTGCGATCGTCCGCTGTCGTCGGCTGAATTGTCAGAACTGCTCAGCCCGTTGCGCCGCCATTATGCCGATGGGCAGGCACGCCGCCTTTATGCCTCCGCCGGCGGACTTTATCCGGTTGACACCTATCTGATCCTGCAGCCGCAGGCTGTCGATGGCATGGGTGCCGGTGGCTATCGCTATAATGCGGATACCCATGCGCTGATCCCCTGCGCCTCGGGCGACACCATGGTCGATATCGCCACGCTCAGCTCCGGTAACCGCGATCTGCTGGCGGCCAGCAAGGTGCTCTTCTGCTTCGTGCTGTCGCTGGACGCCATCGCGCCGCTTTATGACACGGCCAGCCTGCCCTTCGGCATGATCGAATGCGGCGCGATCTGCCAGCTGCTGGAACAGGCCTCCGCACAATTGCCGGTCGGCCTTTGCCAGATCGGCGACATGCCGCTTGCCGAACTGGGTCGCCGCCTCGGTCTGGCATCCCACCGCATATGCCTGCACACACTGGCAGCCGGCGCTTTGCATCCCACCCCGCACGCGACATGGCTTGCCACCCCAAAAACCTATGAACAGGACATGATGGAGGGCGAACTGTGAGCCTTTCCGCCCTTCTCGACGAACTCGAACAGACCGGCATCCAGCTATGGCTGGAAAACGGCCAGCTGCGTTTCCGGGCCCCGGCCGGCGCCATGACGGCACCGCTCAAGGCAAAACTGACGCAGCAGAAACAGGCCTTGCTGGATCGTCTGTCCGGCTCATCCGGCCAGCCCGCGGCAGAGGCCTCGCGTTTCGAACCTTTCCCGCAGACGCCGATCCAGCAGGCCTATCTGGTCGGGCGCACCGGCGCGCTCGATCTCGGCGGCGTTTCCGCCAACAGTTATCTCGAATTCGAATGCCCGGATCTGGATATCACCTGCGCCGATGCCTGCCTTGCCGAGGTGATTGCCCGGCACGACATGTTGCGTACCGTACTTCTGCCCGATGGCATGCAGGTGGCGATGGAAAGCGTACCGGACTATCCCGTTCCGCTCAGCGATCTGCGCGGTCTCGATGCAGCAGACCAGCAGAAACGCCTTGCCGAACTGCGCAAGGATATCAGCGAGCGGGTCCGCGACCCGTTTACATGGCCGCTATTCGAGCTGCATTGGGTGCGCACCGGCGAAAAGCTTCTGCTGCTCTCCTGCGTGGACCTGATCGCGCTCGATGCCTGGAGCAGCCAGCTGTTTCACCGTGAATGGTTTGCGCTGATCGATGGCCGGCAACTGCCGCCACCACCCGGCATCCGTTTCCGTGATTGCGTGGTCAACGAGACCAGCGAGCAGCGCAAGCAGGAGGCGTGGCAATACTGGCATCGCGAACTGCCGCTTCTGCCGCCTGCGCCCCATCTGCCAGCGTGCCGCGTGTCGGGCCAACCGGGCCGTTTCCACCGCCTTTCCGGTCATGTCGACCAAGCTCGCTGGCAGGCCCTCAAGGCCGCGTGCAAAGACCGTGGCGTAACGCCCACCAGTCTTGTCGCCGCCGTTTTTGCCAATGCGCTTTCCATCTGGAGCCGCAATGAAGACGTGACGTTGAACATGACGCTGTTCAACCGCCCTCAGCAACATGCGGACATGCGCCGGGTTCTGGGTGAATTCACCAATACGACGCTTGTCGGCTTTGCCGGCATGCAACGCCCGCTGCTGGAGCAGGTTCGGGAAACCCAGTCAGGCCTGCTGGAGCGGTTGGAAAACAGTGTCGTTTCCGGCGTCGATCTGCTGCGCGAACTGGCGCGGCTGCGCAAGGATTATTCCGGCTCGCTGATGCCGGTCGTCTTCACCAGCCTGTTGATCGGTGAGGAAGCGGAGAGCGGCGATGACCGCCGCTGGAAACAGATCGCCGGCATCAGCCAGACGCCGCAAGTAGCGCTCGATCATCAACTGTTCGAGGAAAACGGCGGTCTGTCCTTCAACTGGGATGCCGCCGAAGCCGCGCTCGATCTCGATGCCGTGAAGGCAGCGTTCGAGCGCTATGTCGAGATACTGACGGCGCTTTGCGACGATACCGGCAATTGGGACCGGCCGATCGCACGGCTTTTGCCGGAGAGCCAGCAAACCATCCGCCACGCCATCCACGCTCCACCGACCATCACCCTTGATGACAATCTCGATATTACGGCCGGTTTCTGGAACGGCCTGGGCGAGAATGCCGGGCGCGATGCGCTGCTCTGGAGCGGCGGGAGCATGTCCCATGGCGAACTCGCGGCACGCGCCACGACCCTTGCCGGGCGCCTGCGCGATACGGGTGTTCACAAGGGCGACCGCGTGTTCGTGCGGCTGCCGAAGGGACCGCTTCAGATCGTCGCCGTTCTGGCCGTTCTGCATGTGGGTGCAGTCTACGTGCCGGTGGCGCCGGACCTGCCGAACGCCCGCATGGAGGCAATGCGTGCGCAGGTGACACCCGTTGCCGAAATCGTCGAAGCCGGTCAGGTCGGCGAGGATGACCACCGCCAGATTGCCGTATCGCTGACGGATGCCATTTCGGACGTGGCTGCAACCGACAGAGTGCCGGCAAAAAGCAGCGACACCGCCTATATCATCTTCACCTCCGGTTCGACCGGCGTGCCGAAAGGCGTGGCGATGTCGCATGGCGCGGTTGCCAACACGCTGGATGACATGGCCACCCGTTTCGGCATGACAGCCGATGATCGTGTCTTTGCGCTGTCTTCGCTGAGTTTCGACCTCTCCGTCTACGACATCTTTGCACCGCTGGCGCATGGCGCCGCCGTGGTGTTTCCCGATCCGGGCCAGGAGCGCAATCCTGCTCATTGGCACGCCATGCTTGAAGCGCATCGGGTTACGATCTGGAACTCCGTGCCGATGCTGCTCGACATGGCGCTGGTCTGGTGCGCCAGCATGACGCTTGCGTTGCCCGCTTCCCTGCGGCTGTCACTGGTGAGCGGTGACTGGGTGCCGCTCGATATGCCTGCCCGCCTCACAACGTCTGCCCCTCAGACGCGTCTTGTCGCACTCGGCGGCGCGACAGAAGCGGCGATCTGGTCGAACTGGCAGGAGGCGAACAGGATCGCCCCTCATTGGAAATCGGTGCCTTACGGCAAGCCGCTGACCAACCAGTATTTTCGCGTGCTCGACCGTTATGGTTCGGACCGACCCGATCGGGTTGCCGGCCAGTTGCATATTGGTGGCCATGGACTGGCCGATGGCTACTGGGGCGATGCGGAAAGAACCTCCTCGGCCTTTATCACCATCAAGGAGAGTGGCGAACGGCTTTATCGCACCGGTGATCTCGGTTGCTTCTGGGAAGACGGCACACTCGAATTTCTCGGTCGCGATGATGGTCAGGTGAAGGTCGGCGGGCATCGTATCGAGCTTGGCGATATAACCCATGCTCTGGAAAGCCATGCCGACGTCGCCCGCGCCGTGGCGATCACGCAGGAAACGAGCGGCGGCCGCCAGATCGTCGCCCATGTCGCGACCGCCGGAAACACATCGCCGAGCGAAGAAATGTTACGCCAGCATTGCCGCTTCCTGCTGCCGGCCTACATGGTGCCGACCCGTATCGGCATTCATGCTGCCTTACCGCTCTCGGCCAATGGCAAGATCGATACCAAGGCGCTGCCGGCAATCACCGAACGCCTGTCGGTTACCACGTCACTGCGTTCCAGCCGCGTCCGCAGCGTGTTCGAGCGCATCCTCGGTCGCCGGGGCCTGCCCGCCGATATCAATTTCTTCGAACTTGGCGCCACATCGATCCGCCTCGTGGAGGCACATGCGGCGCTGCGCAACGAACTCGGCATCGATCTGCAGGTCACCGATCTTTTCATGCACACGACGATCGCCACGCTGGAGGCTCATGTCGCCAGCCTGCAAGCCGCTGACACAACCGCTTCCGGGAAGGTTCACTGATGCAGCACGCTCCCGCCAAAACAATGGTCGCAGAGACCGCGCCGACCTTCCTATCGCAGGCGGATCTTCTTGACCGCGCCCTGTTCGTATCCCCGAAGACCCGCATGCTTGCCAGCGGCATGGCGGCTTGCTGTGACCCCGCCGACGGTGACCTGCGCGCCAGCATGGATCGGTTGTTCGCGATGGCCCGAGCCGGCGGTCACCCGCCGGTCATCATAGGCGCCATTCCCTTCGACACAAATGCCGCCCCTTCGCTTTATGTGCCCAGACAGATCGAGGAGCCGTCGCTTGCCGACTGGCAGGCTTTTGGTTTTTCGCCCTCCCGTTACGCCGCACCCAAGATCACGGACATGCGGCAGACACCGTCTCCGACGGATTATCGTCGCGCCGTGGCGGAAGGCGTGCAGCGCATTGCCCGCTCGCCTCTCGAAAAGCTGGTTCTGGCCCGTCGCCTCGAAATCGAGCTCGATAACCAACCGGATGTCATCAGCCTGCTGGCGACGCTGATGAAACGGCACAGGGCGAGTTTCGTCTATTCCATCCCGCTGACAGCCGATGGAGACCGGGAAGCCGGCCTTCTGGTCGGCGCCAGCCCGGAACTTCTGGTATCGAAGCGCGGCAACCGGGTGTTCGCCAATCCGCTGGCCGGCACCATCGCCGCCGATCCCGATCCGAAGCGCAATGCCCGCAACATTGCCGACCTCATGGCATCACCCAAGGACCGGCACGAGCATGCCTTTACCAGCCGCGCCGTCGGCGAGGCACTGCGGCCTTTCTGCAGATCGATCAACGTCCCGCACGAGCCGAGCGTGCTTGCCGCAGGGCCGGTCAATCATCTGTCGACCGTTATCGAAGGCGAACTGTCCTCGACCGATACCGGCATTCTCGACCTCATGCTGGCGCTGCATCCGACACCGGCGGTTGGCGGCGTGCCGCGCGCCGAAGCTTTGGCGGCGATTGCCGATATCGAACATTTCGACCGTGGTCTTTATGCCGGCATGGTCGGCTGGTGCGATGAAAACGGCGATGGCGAATGGGCGGTGACGCTGCGCTGCGCCGAGATCCGCAACCGCAACATCCGCCTGATGGCCGGTGCCGGCATTGTCGCCGGATCCGACCCGGATGCCGAATTCCGGGAAACAGAAAACAAGTTCAAGACCATGCTTCAGGCACTCGGCCTCGATGCGAAGGCAATCTGACAGATAAGAGGAGCCGATCATGCAGCACACAAGGGCGGGCGACGACGCAGCCGACATGCCGACATGGCCGCAGGAATTTCGCGAGCGCTATATCGGCGAAGGCTTATGGCGCGACGAAACATTTGCCGGCACAATCGATCGGCTTGCCGCAGGCTATGGAAACAGGATCGCGCTGATCGACGGCGACCGCCGGCTGACCTATGCCGAACTGCAACAGCGCGTGCATGCGCTGGCCGCAGGTCTTTCCGAACGCGGTCTGGTGCGGGGCGACAAGGCCGTTGTGCAGATGCCGAACAGCATCGCCTTCGTCGAGATCACCTTTGCTCTGATGCGGCTGGGCGTCGTGCCGGTTCTGGCACTGCCGGCTCACCGCCATCTCGAAATCGGTCGTTTTCTCGAATTCGTCGAGGCACGCGCCTTCTTCATCGCCGACCGGGCGGGCGGCTTCGACTACCGGGGCCTTGCCCGCGATCTCAGGCCCGGCCTGCCGGCGCTCGAACATGTCGTCGTCGATGGCGAGGCAGAAGAATTTCTCGACCTCTCATCGTTATACAAACATGGCGGCACGGTCCCTGACGCGCCCTCACCGGATGATGTGGCCGTTTTCCAGATTTCCGGTGGCACGACGGGCGTTCCAAAGCTCATCCCGCGCCGCCATAACGAATATCTCTACAATATCCGCACGGCAGCCGAGGTCAGCGGCATGGATGGTGACACCGTCTATCTCTGCGCGCTTCCCGTCGCGCACAATTTTCCGCTGGCCTGCCCCGGCATTATCGGCACATTCATGCAGGGTGGAACGGTGGTGATGGCCCCGGATCCGGGTGCCGACACCGCCTTTGCGCTGATGGATGCCCACAAGGTGACCATTGCCGCGGTGGTGCCGCCACTTGCGCTTTTATGGATGGAAGAGGCCGAAAAGCGCAACCACCGGCCGGAAAGCCTGCAGGTGCTGCAGGTGGGGGGCGCCAAGATGAGTGCCGAACCGGCGCGACATGTCGGACCGAAACTCGGCTGTACGCTGCAGCAGGTTTTTGGCATGGCCGAAGGGCTGATCTGCTTTACCCGGCTCGATGACCCGCAAGAGGTTATCGTCAACACGCAAGGGCGACCGATGTCACCGGGCGACGAAATCCGTGTCGTCGATGCCGATGGCAATGACGTCCCAGTCGGAGAGACCGGCGAGCTTCTGACGCGAGGCCCCTACACGATCCGTGGCTACTACCGCGTGCCCGAGCATAATGCCCGCGCCTTCACGCCGGACGGTTTTTACCGGACGGGGGACATCGTGCGGCTTGCCTTTGGCGGCAATATCGTCGTGTCCGGACGCGACAAGGACCAGATCAATCGCGGCGGCGAAAAGATATCGCCGGAAGAGGTGGAAAACCTGCTCCTCGCCCACGACGATATCCATGATGTCGCGGTCGTCGGGTTACCGGATGCCATGCTCGGCGAACGCATATGCGCTTTCGCGATCAGCAGGAGCGGCCAGACGAAGGCCCTTGCCCTGACCCGACACCTGCGCAGTCGCGGCCTCGCTTCCTTCAAGATGCCGGACGATTTCGTTTTTGTCGCAAATTTCCCCGAAACCGGCATCGGCAAGATCAGCAAGAAGGAACTGCGCGAAAAACTGAAGCAACTCCATCTCGACCAGATCTCCATCAGCAAGGCCGGATAGATCATGCCCACGCCCAAGGAACTCGGAATAAAGGCACTGACGCCGGCGGATTGCCAGGATCTCGGCGATATCAGGCAGGCGATCGACACGCTCGACCATGCGGTGGTGGAAATGCTCGGCCTGCGGCTCGGCTATGTGCTCGAGGCTTCACGTTTCAAACCGGATGCCGCCGCCATTCCCGCGCCCGAACGTGTTGCCGCCATGTTGCCGGAACGGCGGCGCTGGGCCGAGGAAAACGGCCTCAACCCGGATTTCGTGGTGCCGCTGTTTGCCCAGATCATCCAGTGGTTCATCCAGCAGCAGGTGGCGTTCTGGCAGGAGCGACACGAAACAAACAGGTCGGTGGAATAGGATATGGCGGAACTTGCGCGAGCCGGACACGACCTCAGTGAGACCTACAACGCCGCGAGAGCGCGTGTCCACGCGATGGTGGCTGCAGAAATCGGCGCCGAGCCGGAAGAATTCGGTCCCGACGAAAACCTGATCGAACTGGGGCTGGCCTCGATCGCACTCATGCGCCTGCAGGCGGCCTTCGCCGCCGCTGATGCGACGATACCCTTGAGTACACTGATCTCCGAGCCGACCGTCGATGCCTGGACGGCGCTCGTCATGGAAAATCGGTTGGACGGCAGGGCCGATATCGGCTCGGCTACCGCAAAACCCGAAGCGGAAGAAGCAGCCTTTCCGCTGACGGACATCCAGCGTGCCTACTGGCTAGGCCGGGAGAACCACTTTGAACTCGGTGGCACCGCTGCCCACGGTTACATCGAAGCACGCTGCGATGATCTCGATATCGATCTGCTTGAAGACGCGCTGAATGCGACGATTGCCGCACATCCGATGCTGCGGGCGGTGATCAGCGCGGATGGCATGCAACGCGTGCTCGACGACGTGCCGCGTTTTCGGATCGACCGTACCGATCTGACCACCCATGCCGATACCGGGCGGGAGAAAGGCCTGCAGGCCATTCGCGATGTCATGGAACAGCAGGTGCTGCCGGCCGATTGCTGGCCGCTTTACCGCGTCCATGCTGCCCAAGTTTCCGAGCGCTCCCATATCCTGCATCTGAGCTTCGACATCCTTGTCTTCGATCTCAAATCACTGGAGATCTGGCTGGGCGAATGGTGGACCCGTTACAGCGATCCCGATGCCGTCATCTCCGCTCCGGTTGCCCGGTTCCGCGATCATGTCGCGGCGCTGGAGGCACGCGCACATTCTCAGGCAACGCAAGAGGCACGGCGTTACTGGCGCAAACGTGCCGCCTTGATGCCGCTTGGTCCCGCGCTGCCACTCGCCCGACCACTGGAAGCGCTCACCCCGCCGCGTTTTGCCCGGTTGCAGACCATTCTCGATCGTGATGACTGGCAAAGACTGCAGGACGCGATCCGCCAGCGCGGCCTGACGGCATCGGCCGTATTGCTGGCCGCTTACGCACGTATCCTTTCTTCGTGGAGCGACAGCAGCCGGTTCTCCCTGACGACCACCCTGTTCAACCGTCCGATGACCGGCCCGGACAGCGGCAACGTGATCGGCGACTTTACCTCGCTGACACTGGTCGAGACCGACAGCGGATCGGCGCCTGCATTTCTCGCGTTTGCGCAGCAGGTGCAGACGCAATTATGGCACGATCTCGACCACAGCGCTGTGAGCGGCGTCGAGGTTCTCGGCATGGTCGCCGGTGTTCACGGCCTGCATAACCGGGCGATCATGCCGTATGTCTTTACCAGCGCGCTCGGCACCGGCCGCAGTTATCTCGACGCCTTTTCGGGGTTCGGCGAGATCACCCGCGCTGCCGTGCAGACCCCGCAGACCCTGCTCGATCATCAGACGCTGGATCACGACGGCCGGCTGGTGCTGAACTGGGATCATGTGGAAGCGGCATACCCACCGGGCCTGATCACCGACATTGCCGACCTGCATCTGCAATTGCTGCGCACACTTGCCCGTGACGAACCTGCCTGGGATGCGCCTGACGTCACGGCATTGCCCGCCGCGCAAGCCAGCCGACATGCGGCCGTCAATGATACGGCATGGCAGGCACCGACAACCGCCGTGGCTTTGCATGAACCTTTCCAAAAGCAGGCACGGCAACGTCCCGACGCTATTGCCGTCATCGCCGATGGCCAAAGCTGGACCTATGCCGATATCGACTGCGCCAGCATGCGTCTTGCCCACCGGATCGCCGCCCGGCAGGAGAACCATGGTCTGCCGGTGAGCATACTCCTGCCCAAGGGCTGGCAGCAGATCGTGGCCGTGCTCGGCATTCTCAAGGCGGGCATGGCCTATCTCCCCATTGATCCGGCCTTGCCGACGGCGCGCATCGGGACGCTGCTGGAGGAAAGTGGCAGCAATCTCGTACTGGCTCTGCCCGACAGCGAGATCGAAAAAGTTTCCGGGCGTCAGGTCCTGCATATCGGTCGCGACCTCTTTGAACCCATGATGGAAGCGGAAGAACTGGCGCCGCTGCGGCAAGCCTGTGCCGATGATCTCGCCTATATCATCTTCACCTCCGGCTCGACCGGCAAACCCAAAGGCGTTGCAGTCCGGCATGGCGCGGCACTGAATACGGTTCTCGATATCAATGCGCGTTTTGGCGTCGGCCCTGCCGATCGATGCCTCATGGTCTCGTCTCTGAGTTTCGATCTTTCCGTCTACGACATTTTTGGCCTGCTGGCGGCAGGCGGAACGGTGGTGATACCGCCGCCTGCGGTGGCACCGGATCCGGACAACTGGCTGGACCTGATCGAAGAGCACGACATCACGCTGTGGAACAGCGCACCGGCGCTGATGCAGCTGTTCCATGACCGTCTGTCTGACCGCGAACAGCTGACCGCACTCTCGCGCCTGCGGCTGGTGATGCTGAGCGGCGACTGGTTGCCGCTGCCATTGTGCCGCTCCCTGATCGCGCTCGACAATGGACCAAAACTGGTGTCACTCGGCGGCGCCACCGAGGCGGCGATCTGGTCGATCGCTCACGAGGTCGATGCGGTCTCGCCCGCCTGGACAAGCATTCCCTATGGCCGACCGCTCGCCAACCAGACCATTCATGTTCTGGATGAAAATTTTGCCCCGCGCCCCGACCATGCCATCGGCGAAATCTTCATTGGCGGTGCTGGCCTCGCTGACGGGTATTGGCGCGACCCGCAAAAGACGGCGGAGCGTTTTGTCACGCATCCCACCAGCGGTGAACGGCTTTATCGCACCGGCGATTTCGGGCGCTGGCACCCCGATGGTTTTGTCGAGTTTCTCGGCCGCCGCGATGGTCAGGTCAAGGTCAACGGCCTGCGTGTCGAACTGGGCGAGATCGAGACGGCGATCGCAAACGATCCGTCCATTCGACAGGTCAGCGTCGTGGCCGCCGGCACGGCCGGCAAGGGAAACCGGCTCGTCGCCTTCCTGACGCTCGATGAACAGGGTGCCTATGACGAAGCCGTGCTGCGCCGATATCTCGACGACAGGCTGCCGGCCGCGATGATCCCCGCCACGTTCGTTATCCTCGACCATTTGCCGCTTTCCATCAACGGCAAGGTCGACCGCAAGGCTCTGGAAAAACAGGCACAGGAACTGGCCGAGCCGGCGCAGAGCAAACCGACATTGCCTGCGTCGCAACTTGAAAACCGCATCCGCGACATTTGGCAGAACCTGTTGGAACATCCGGTGGAATCCACCGCCACGAGCTTTTTCCAGGCGGGCGGCAATTCGCTGCTGGCAACCCGGCTGGCGGGAAGGCTGTCGCAGGCTTTCGAAAAACCGATCTCGGTGATCCGCGTGTTCGAACATCCCACCATTGCCGGACAGGCCGCTTTTCTTGCCGCGGATGGCGAACAGGAACCGGCGGTCGCAGAGCCGACACCAACACGCATTCGTCGTTTCCGCGACCGTCCGCGTGCATATGAAGGAGACAGACGATGAGCCATCCCGGCGGTTTCATCCATACCGCAAGCCTCGCCGTTGTCATGGCCGTCACCGGCATGGGCACTTTGGCCATGGCACAGGAGCAGCCAGCCGTCGTCGCGTCAAAACTGCCGGCGATCGTCGTCACCGACGTGATCGAGCGTGCCCTCACCGATCGCGTTCTGGCCAGCGGCACGATCCGCCCTGTGGACGAGGTTCTGGTTCAGCCACTCGTCGATGGCCTGCCGATCAAGGTTATCCATGCCGATATCGGCGACCGCATCACGGCCGGGACCATACTGGCGACGCTCGATGGCGATGCGCTGGTTTTGCAGCAAAGCCAGTATCAGGCCAACAAGGCCAAGGCCGAGGCGGCTCTTGCGCAGGCGCGGGCGCAGGTTGTGGAGGCGCAGGCAAGCTACGACGACACCATTCGCCAGCGCGACCGTACCAAAAGACTTGGTCAAAGCGGCACAAGCTCGGTTTCGCAGATGGAACAGGCGACAGCACAGGCCGACGTTGCCGACGCCAAGCTGAAGGCGGCCGCACAGGCCGTTATCGTCGCCGAGGCGGAAATCAGGGTTGTCGATGCCCAGCTTGCAGATATCGAGCTGAAACTTGGTCGCACGGACGTGCGCTCGCCGGTGTCCGGTATCATATCGATAAGGAACGCAAAGGTCGGCGCGATCGCCGCCGGCAGTGGCGATCCGCTGTTCAACATCATCCGCAACGGCGCCATCGAACTGGTCGCAGATCTGCCGGAAGCCGACATCGGCAAGATCAGGCGTGATCAGAAAGCCACGATCCGCGTGGCCGGCAACCGCACCGGCATAGACGGCGTCGTGCGCCTCGTCTCGCCGACGGTCGATGCCTCGACCCGTCTCGGCGCCGTCCATATCGTCGTCGATGCAATAAGCGCCGCCCGATCCGGCATGTTCGCCAGCGCCGAAATCATCGTTTCGCAGGCCAATGTTCTGGCATTGCCGCAATCGGCCGTCACCACAGGCCGAGACGGCCCGACCGTCCGCAAGATTGCTCAGACGAATGGAGACAATGTCGTCCGGCAGGTCTCCGTCGCAATCGGCGTTCAGGATTCCGGTTTTGTCGAGATCGTCAGCGGGCTTGTCAAAGGCGAAAGCGTCGTGGCCAAGGCCGGCGCCTTCGTGCGCGATGGTGATCATATTGCGCCCGTAAACGCGCCGGATCACACGCAATCGGCGCAGCCTACGAACTGAAGGTTTTTCGAATGAATTTTTCCGCCTGGTCGATCCGCAACCCGATCGCGCCGATCCTTGGTTTTGCGCTGCTGATGTTCGTCGGCATCCAGTCCTTTTATGCGCTGCCGATCACCCGCTTCCCGAACGTGGATGTGCCGGTCGTTTCGATCGTGGTCAACCAGAGTGGTGCATCGCCGGCGGAGCTGGAAATGCAGGTGACCAAGGAGGTCGAGGACGCGGTCGCGGCCATTAGCGGAATCGACGAGATCCACTCGACCGTGGTCGACGGGCAGTCGACGACCAATATTCTCTTCAGGTTCGAAAAGCCGACCAACGAAGCCGTTCAGGACACCAAGGATGCCATCGACCGCATCCGCAGCGACCTTCCCGCCGATGTCGAAGAACCCGTCGTCTCCAAGGTCGATGTCGAGGGTCAGGCGATCCAGACCTTTGCCGTCTCCTCCCCCAACATGACGCTGGAAGAGATTTCATGGTTCGTCGATGATACCGTCAAACGCGCCCTGCAGGGTCAGGCTGGCGTCGGCCGTATCGACCGTTACGGCGGCTCCGACCGCGAGGTCCAGGTCATGCTCGAACCCGGTCGGCTCGATGCCTATGGCATTACCGCATCCGAAGTGAACGAGCAGCTGCGCGGCACCAATGTCGATCTCGGTTCCGGCCGCGGCCAGATCGGCGGCAATGAGCAGGCGATCCGCACGCTCGGTGATGCACGCAGTGTCGCGGAACTGAGCAATACCACCATCACCCTGCCGACCGGCAATTTCGTCAAACTCTCGCAGCTCGGCCGTGTCACCGATGCCTATGAGGAGCAGAAATCCTTCTCGCGCTTCAACGGCAATCCGGCCGTCACCTTTGCCGTCTTCCGCGCCAAGGGCGCCAGCGAAGTCTCCGTGGCCGAAACCGTCGCGAAAAGTCTCGATCAGGTGCGCGCTGCCCATCCGGATGTCGCCATCGAGATGGTCGATGACTCCGTCTACTTCACATACGGCAATTACGAATCCGCACTGCACACGCTGGTCGAAGGTTCGATCCTTGCCGTCATCGTGGTGTTCCTGTTCCTGCGTAACTGGCGTGCGACGCTGATCGCAGCCGTCGCCCTGCCCTTGTCGGCCGTGCCGACCTTCTGGATCATGGACGTGATGGGCTTTTCGCTCAATCTCGTCAGTTTCCTAGCGCTGACGCTGGCAACCGGCATTCTGGTGGATGACGCGATCGTCGAGATCGAAAACATTGCCCGCCATATCAAGATGGGCAAGACGCCGTATCGGGCAGCGCTGGAAGCTGCGGATGAAATCGGCCTCGCCGTCATCGCTACCAGTTTTACCATCATCGCCGTCTTCGTGCCGGTGTCGTTCATGCCGGGCATTCCGGGCCAGTATTTCATCCAGTTCGGCCTGACGGTTGCGTTTTCGGTGTTCTTCTCGCTGATGGTGGCGCGGCTGATCACGCCTCTCATGGCCGCCTATCTGATGCGGGCAGAAGACGCGATGGATGACCATCACGACAATGATGGCCGGCTGATGCGGGCATATTCGAAGGTCGTCTCCGGCACGACACACAAATGGTACTGGCGTTATGCGACGCTGCTCGGCGCAATCGGTTTCCTGTTCGCATCCATGGCGCTCCTCTCGCAGGTCCCCGGCAGTTTCATGCCGCCGGAAGATTCGTCGCGCGTCGTCCTCTCCGTCGAACTTCCCCCAAGCGCCACGCTGGAGGAAACGGACCTCACCACCAGCGAGGTCTTCCGAACCATCCGTGACATAAACGGCGTCGACAGCGTGTTCGTGTTGGGCGGCGCGTCGCCCAAGGGTGATCTGGAACTGCGCCGTGCCACCATCCGCGTCATCCTCGGCAACATGGATCACTCGCTTTGGAAGACGATCGTCAATAAGGGGCTTGGCAACATCCCGCTGCTGGGTGCCTATTTGCCGAAGGTCGAAGACCATGGCCGCACACGGCCGCAATGGGATATCGAGAAGGAGCTGTTTGAAAAAATACGCGCCATTCCGGATGTCCGCATTTCGAAAGTGAATGACCGGGCCGAGCGCGAGCTGACCTTCAACTTTCTCTCCGATGACAACGACAAGCTGAATGAGGCCGTCGCCATTCTGGAAAACAACCTTCGCGCCTCGGCGATCCTCGCAAATGTATCGTCCGAAGGGGCGCTTCCCCGCCCGGAACTGCAGATCCGTCCGCGCAAGGATGAAGCCGCCCGCCTCGGCGTCACCCCACAGCAGATTGCCCAGACCGTGCGCGTCGCCACGATCGGGGATATTGATGCGGCACTGACAAAGATCTCGCTCGATGACCGGCAGATCCCCATCCGTGTCCAGACCTCGCTTGACGCTCGTCGTGATCTCGCGCGGCTCCGATCGCTGAAAGTGAAAACCACATCGGGCGCCACCGTACCGCTCTCCAGCGTCGCCGATATCGATTACGCCGAAGGTCCAAGCTCGATCAAACGTTACGATCGCCATCGGGTTGTGTCGATCGGCTCGGATGTGCCGCAGGGTACGGCGCTGGAAACCTCGACCGCCGAGTTCAAACGGATCGTCAATGAGACCACCTTGCCGCAGGGCGTAGGTCTGGTGGAAAGCGGAGACGCAAAAGTTCAGGCGGAGATGCAGGCGGGTTTCGGCAATGCCATGCTGCTCGGGCTGCTGCTGGTTCTGGTCGTCCTGATCCTTCTCTTCAAGGACGTGATCCAGCCTTTCACCATCCTCTTCTCGCTGCCGCTTGCCATCGGCGGCGTCGCGGTGGCGCTGATCATCACCCAGAACGCGCTGTCCATGCCAGTGCTGATCGGCATTCTCATGCTGATGGGTATCGTCACCAAGAACGCCATCCTGCTGGTCGATTTCGCCATAGAGATGAAACATGCGGGCATGGCACGTGTCGATGCCATGGTGGAGGCCGGACGCAAACGCGCCCGCCCAATCATCATGACCTCGATCGCCATGTCTGCCGGCATGCTGCCATCCGCGCTCGGCGTCGGTGAAGGCGGCTCGTTCCGTGCACCGATGGCGATTGCGGTGATCGGTGGCATCATCGTCTCGACCGTGCTTTCCCTGCTGGTCGTGCCGGCCTTCTTCCTGATCATGGACGACCTGTCACGCCTGCTCGCGCGTCTGTTCGGCCGATTGGTCGGGAAGAAGGACGAGGAAGAACTGCCGATGACGAAAGAGGCGCTCAGCAAGGCGTCGCGGCAACACACGGAAGCACTTGCTGCATTGGAAAAACGTATCGCCACGGCAGACACCAATAGGCAAATCGCCGCCGAGTGACATCCGCGACGGTTTGGCAGATCACGATTGCTTCGGAGCGATTTCAGTCTGACGGTCAACCCTTAGGGCGATGATCAAGAAACTCCAAGTGGTGGTCGTTTTCATCGACCTATGCCGAACGCAATCGCGAGCTGCCCGTTTAGGGGAGCAGCTCGCACGTTGTCCTTTCGGCAATTCAATTGAAGGCGCCAAAGCTTAGTGAGCATGCCACGGCGTTGGGGAGTATCCTTCGACCATCGAGGCCAGACGCCCGTCTCCCAGCTGACGTTTGCGCACGAGCACGCTCATGACACGTGCCGCGGTCGAAAAGGTCATTTCATCGAGGGGCCCCTCGCCCTGCCAGGGCTTGGAGAGTTGCTCGGTAACACCGCCCACGACATTGGCAGGCACGACATCCGTGCAGCCGCGCAATGCGCCGAAAATTTCGGATATGGGGATTGTTTCAAGCCCGACAGAAAGAGCCGGTTCGGGGTCTCCAATCTGCCAGTCTTCAAATGCTTCGAGTGAGTCGCGAAAATACTGCTGCAGGGTGATCGGCGCGTGACCATGTTCAAGCGCGGGAAGGATATGAGCCATCAGCTTTCTCCGTGTCTGCTTGTGGGGTAAGTCGACCAATCCAGTCGTTTTACACGTCTATGACCTCGCCGTGAAGCCCTTTTGACACGCAAGGATTGCACCGACCCGCGATAGCATCGAATCCGCAGCACTCCCCTTCGGGTAAAAAGCGCCAAAAAACAGCCGATTATTGAAGGTTTATTCCTTTCAACCCAAGCGCCGGCATGGCTCAATAGCCGCTTAATTTCAGGAGGCTTTGATGAGCAATGTCGTTGGCTTGACCACAAAGCTCAGGGCGGTTGCGCCCTATATCGCAAGTGAGGACCAGGCGATCGAAGTCGCAACCACGCTGGCAAAGCGGGTTCGCGAGGGTTCGAGCAATCGCGACCGTCAGCGCATCCTGCCCCATCATGAAATGGAGCTTGTTTCGCAATCCGGGCTGCTCGGCGTTACCGTTCCCGCAGAATATGGCGGCGCCGACATTTCGAACCCGTTTCTGGCGGAAGTGATCGCCATCCTCTCGGAAGCGGATAGCTCGGTCGGCCAGATTCCGCAGAACCATTTTTATATTCTGGACGTGCTGCGGCTTGCCGGAAGCGAGGAGCAGAAGCGATATTTCTTCTCACGCGCACTGGCGGGTGACCATTTCGCCAATGCGTTGGCGGAAAAAAACGTGAAGGCGGCGGGCGACATCGAAACGCGCCTCTCACCGGACGGCGCCGGCTATCGGATATCCGGCCGGAAATATTATTCCACCGGCGCGCTGTTTGCGGACTGGATCGCCATATTCGCGCTCGACGAGCATGACCGGCTGGTGATGGCAATCGTGGCACGGGAAAGCGATGGCTTGTCGATCGTCGATGACTGGTCAGGTTTCGGGCAACGCACCACCGCCAGCGGCACGGTCAACATCGACAATGTCTATGTTTCGGCGGATGCCGTCATCCAGCAACACCTCGCATTCGAGCATCAAACACCGCTCGGCGCTTTCGGCCAGTTGCTGCATGCCGCAGTCGATCTGGGCATTGCACGCGGCGCCTTTGCCGACATGGTGGAGTTCGTGCGTACCAAGGCGCGCGGTAACATCAATCTTGGCATCGATGCCGTCAGTGCCGATCCGCTGGCGGTGGCGCGTGCAGGCTCGATCGCGGTAAAGATCGAGGCCGCGTCGGCTGTTCTGGATCGCGCCGGCCGGAAGATAGACACGGCACAGGTCAGCCCATCTCTGGAAGCCAGTACCGAAGCCTCGATATCCGTGGCGGCGGCGAAAATCCTGACGACCGAGGCAGCATTGGACGCGACCAACGCGCTGTTCGAGCTGGCGGGCACATCATCAACCGACGAGGTTTTCAACTTCGATCGCCACTGGCGCAACGCGCGGACACATACCGTGCATGATCCGGTGCGCTGGAAACATCACGCCATCGGCGATTTCCACCTCAACGGCAAGCTGCCCAAGCCGAACGGGCAATTCTGATCAGCGCGTAACCTGTTCGATCAAATTCGAGGACCGCTTGGCGACCATTTGCTCCAGTGTCATCGTGTCGAGCACGGCGGAAATGGCATCCCTGACTTCCATCATGGAATGCCGGACCTGACAGTGATCCGGCTCGTTGCAATCGTCGCAGGGTTCGAAAGCCGTCTTGCTGGCACAACGGATCGGAGCGAGCGGCCCGTCGAGAATACGCACCGCCTGGCCGATGGAAATTTCCGAGGCTGACCTGGACAATGCATAACCGCCGCCCGGCCCCTTCTTGGAGCGCAGAATTCCACCCTTGCGCAGTTCAAGCAGGATCGCATCCAGGAACTTCTTGGAAATGTTGTTCTGCTGGGCGATATCGCTCACGAAGGCGGTTTTACCGGGTTCAAGCTGGGCCAGATGCACCAGCGCCTTCAGCCCGTATTTCCCTTTTTTGGTCAGCATGGATGCTCGACAATCCGATCACTTTTCCGGCTTCATTGCCGGGTGTTACGCCAGCGATAGCGAAATCGTCGAAAGCCTTCAATCATCCGACTCGGCAAAAAGACGAGAGTTTATGAGGGAAAACTCTTGCATCGGCAGTCGGCCATCGCAGAGCACCTTACTTGAAATGAGATGTACATTCCTAAATTATAGGGAATACCGATATCATATTTCCAAATACCGGCACCAAGAATGGAATTTTAGATTTATCTTTCGATCTCCACGTCATCTTTGTTGAAAACGGCAAGGAGAAAGTATAGTTATTTCATAGAATAAAACTTCAAGGAGACACACATGATCGATAGCCGCACAAAAGCGCACTTTCTTGCGTCCATCCTCCTTGGCCGTTCTTCACTCCGTTGTTGCCACTCCAATGCCTCGCGAATGCCAGGCGCCACCGGCGCAGATCATCCAGCAGGACACACGGAACAGAGCCCATACGGGCGGAGTGAGCACCATGAGCAGACAAGTTATTGAACACGCGGGACTTCCAGTCGGCATTGCAGTCCATCAGGACGACGCTTACCGCTTTATTGCGGTGAAGTACCACGTCATAGACCTCGACGAACGGCGGTTCGCCAACCTGAGCGATCTCAGAGCCGCCATTCGCGATCACGTCATTCAAAATAGCAGCGCGCTGGCAGCATGACCGATATCGATTTTGAAAACTCCCGGCGGCCATCGCGCACCAGGGAATTATTGAACGGAACCGCATCCGAGCACCGCCGCACGCGGGGCAGTTCGGCACGCAATCTTTTCTGCGTGAGTTCGCTCAGCCTGATCGCGATCGGTATTTTTCTGATGATCGTTGGCGCAGTCTGCCAAAGCACATCCGCTCTGCCGGAGTGGACCGGCATTGCGCCGCTCACGGCCGGATTGGTGATCCTGATCTTCCTGACCGGACGACATAGCTGAACATGATGGTGCGGCAGGCAGGATAAACCCTGCCTGCCGACAAGCCATTTATGTCACTCGTCAGGACGGCTCGCTCTCCGTTTTGCGCGCCAGAACATTCCCAACGACAATGACCAGCAGACCGGCTATGCCAAGGCATGCGGCAAGGAAGAACATCGGCACGATGGCGCTTCCCGTGGCATCATTGATCCACGGCACGGCATTCTGGGCAATGAAACCACCAAGATTGCCCACCGAGTTGATGGCGGCGATGCCCGCTGCCGCTCCTGCCCCTTTCAGGAACCGTGACGGCAGGCTCCAGAAGACCGGTTGTCCGGCAAAGATGCCGGCCGCGGCGATGCACAGGAAGACGAACTGTATGATCGGGGAGGTGAAGACCGCCGACAATGCCAGCGCGATGGCACCGATAAAGGCTGGACCAACAATATAAGGCGTCTTCTTCTCGGTCCTGTCGGCAGCGGCTGGCACGAACCAGAGCGCGATGGCGACGATCACCCACGGGATGATGTTGATGAAGCCATTGGTGGTGTTCGACACGCCAAAACCCTTGACGATCGTCGGCAGCCAGTAGCTGAGACCATAGGCTGCCAGAGGAAATCCGATAAAGCACAGCGCCATCAGCAGCACACGCGGGTTGATCAGCGCCTTGAAACCATCGTCGGCCTCGCCATCCATGCCCTGATTTTCGCGGGCGAGGCGATCTTTCAGCCAGCGTTTTTCATCGTCACTCAGGAACTTTGCCTTTTCCGGTGTGTCGTCGAGATAACAGAACGTCACGACACCGGCGATAACGGCGGGCACGCCGGTTGCCAGGAACACCCATTCCCAACCGGCCAGCCCAAGAAAACCATCCAGATCCAGCAGAAAGCCACCGAGCGGCGCGCCGACAGCATTGGCAAGGGCACTGAAAATCATGAAGAGGCCGACCATGCGGCCACGGTAATCCTTCGGGAACCAGAGCGTGAGGAGATAAAGGACGCCCGGAAAGAACCCAGCTTCCGCCACACCAAGCAGGAAGCGAAGGATGTAGAACATCGTCATGTTCTGGGTAAACGCAAGGCCGATCGTCACCAGCCCCCAGGAGACGAGGATGCGGGTAAACCAGACGCGCGCGCCAAAACGGGTGAGAAACAGATTGGCCGGCACTTCGAAAATGAAATAACCGACGAAAAACAGCGAGGCACCCAGGCCGTAAGCGTATTCGCTCATGCCCAGTGCATCGACCATGTCGAGTTTGGCATAACTGACATTCTGCCGGTCAATATATGCAATGAGATAGAGAATGCCCAGGAACGGCATGAGCCGCCAGGTGATCTTTTTGATAAGTGCCTGTTCTGAAACCATGCATCTCCTCCAATGCAACAACGCCCCCTCAACACCACCTAGTGTGCAGCAGGGGACTGGCAAGTGGAGGTCGCATGCCATCAGCGAAGTAAGGGCGGTTCAGCCTTCGTCGCGGTCACCATCATCATCGTCGCGAAACTTTCGCTTATAGGGAAGCGTCAGGATCGCCGAAGCAGCGGCTGCCGCAGCGAACAGCGACGCAAACGGCACCATGACAAGCATCAACGGCAAAACAGGATTGGACGCCCGTCTGAGCAGGCCCAGCAAACCGCCGATATCGAGTAGCAGCAGCGACGCGCCGACAAATATGCCGATCAGCGCGCCACCCAGAGCGTTCAGCGCCATCAGGCGCAACATATCCTGATGATCACGCCGTGCCGCTTCGGGGCTCATGCGCGGCTTGCGACTGTTGAGCAGAATGAAATCGCGTTTGCGCTGCCGGCCCGCCCACCGTTTGATCGGCTTGAGCGGATCGGTCAGCCTTGCCATTTCGACGATCGGTACAAGCATCACGTTTCCTCCGCAGCCTGTCGATCGTCAAAAAATATCAGATTTCGAAGAAGTTCTCGAACGATTCCGGAAAGCTCTTGCGCGCCACTCGCTCATCGATCCTCAGCAGGGCCTGATAAGAAAGCGGATCGAAATCCTTTTCCACCGGCACGACTTCACGGCCCAGAAGAAGGTTGAGACGCGCGGCATCGAGATTGCCGCGCTCAAAGGGTTCGGCCCCAAAATGATGCCAAAGCGCATGGAGAAATGCACCGTCGACGCGGTGTTCAGCCATGCCCGGGCGTTTGCGCCGAGGGATCACCTTCAACGGCGTCACACCCTTGGGATTGGCGCGACGGATCGTGAACTGGATCCCGGTGCTTGGCATCCCGCCCGGAAAACCGCGATGTTTGGTCATTTCGGGCAGGTTTGCCATCTGTCTCAGTCCTTTAAGCGTTGGCGACCTTGTCGGCCGTCTTTGTGTCGAAATCGGAAGCGTCGTGACGCTCGCGCAGCTGTTCGGATGGCTCACCGGATGTCCGGTTGACCATACGGCCACGCTTCACTGCAGGCCGTGCGAAAATCTCCGCCGTCCAGCGTTGCAGGTGCTTGTAACTCTGAACTTCGAGAAAGTCACCGGCATCGCCATAGGCCTGGCCAAGCGCGAGATTGCCGTACCACGGCCAGATCGCCATGTCCGCAATCGAATATTCCTTGCCGGCCATGAACTGGTTATCGGCGAGGTGACGATCGAGCACATCGAGCTGACGCTTGGTTTCCATGGCGTAGCGATCGATCGCATATTTGATCTTGACCGGCGCATAGGCGTAAAAATGGCCAAAACCACCGCCCACAAAGGGAGCCGAGCCCATCTGCCAGAACAGCCAGTTCATGGCTTCGGTGCGGCCCCGCAGATCGGTCGGCAGGAAGGCACCGAATTTTTCCGCCAGATAGACGAGGATGGAGCCCGATTCGAACACGCGGATAGGCTCGCCGCCGCCTTTTGGCGCGCGGTCCAGCAGCGCCGGGATTTTCGAGTTCGGATTGACATCGACAAAGCCGGAGCCGAACTGGTCGCCCTGGCCGATATTGATCAGCCAGGCATCGTATTCGGCGTCGGAATGGCCGGCTGCCAGCAGTTCTTCCAAAAGGATGGTCACCTTGACGCCATTCGGCGTACCCAGCGAATAAAGCTGGAACGGATGTTTGCCGACCGGCAGAACCTTGTCCTGCGTCGGGCCGGCAATCGGCCGGTTGATACTGGCGAACTGGCCGCCATTGCCCTTTTCCCAGGTCCAGACTTTTGGAGGTTCATAACCCGCGGGAAGATTGTCGGCGGAAGATTTTTCGGTCATCAAAACGGTCCTTTGCGTGGATAGCAGTTGGCGTATGAAAAACGCTGAAAGGCTATATAGGCAATCGACCGCGTGGATGCACAGGTCCCAGACCTGATATACCGACAAAAATTAGAAATCTATTCCTTCAACGCTGCCATCTTGCCAGCTCGGTATTGACCCGATCCCGCCAGCCACGCGCCTTGACCAGCGTCTCGGGGAACAGTCCGTCGATGGCAAAGAAAGGTGCGGAAGGATCGGCAGCATCGCCAGCCCGTGCGGCGCCGAGAATTTCCTCTCGACGTGGATCGTTGCAATCCATCCGCTTGGTGACCGCAGCAATCCAGGCGGCAACGACATCGGCAAACTCGGTCGCATCACCACCCGCCGCCAATGCTTCCGCTGCCGGCGCAAAAATGCGTTGCGGCAGTTTCTGGCTGCTGTCCGAGGCGATCTGCACATTGCGATGGGCAATCGCCGGATTGGCAAAGCGGGCGATCAGCTGATCCGTATAAGCGTTGAGATCGATACCCGGCACCGGATCGAGCGTCGGCAGCACCGCTTTCATGTGCCGTTGAACCAATGCCCTCAGCGCCGGCACCGCCATCACATCGCGCACATATTCCAGATTATGCAAAATGCCGAGATGGGCGATCAGCGTGTGGGAACCATTGAGCAGCCGCAGCTTCATCTTTTCATACGGCTCGACATTTTTGACGAAGAGCGCGCCGCCCGCTTCCCATTGCGGTCGACCGGATACGAACCGATCCTCGATCACCCACTGCATAAAGGCTTCGGTCTCGATGGCCAAAGCATCCTCGACACCGAGCAGTTTTTGCGCACGCTCGCGTGTTTCATCGGTGGCGGCAGGCACGATGCGATCGACCATGCTGGAGGGGAAAGCACCATTCTCCCTGATCCACGTCGCCAATGCCGGGTCACGCCGCTCTGCCATCTCCAGCACAAGGCGTTCAACGATATGCCCGTTGGAGGGCAGGTTATCGCAGCAGAGAACGGTATAAGGCGGCAGCCCCGCCGTCTTGCGCAGCGCCAGCCCTTCGACGAGAAAGCCCAAAACGCCGACAGGTTCGTGCGGATTGGCGAGATCAGCGGCGACCGCAGAATGCGCCATGTCCAGTCCACCGCTGGCCGGGTCGAGACCATAAGCCTTCTCCGACACAGTCAGCGTGACGATACGGATCTCTTCGCTGGCAAGGGTAGCCAGCACCTTGGCGCGGTCGTCTGCGGCACAGATCCAATCGATCGTGACGCCGATGACTTCCGCCGCATCATCCCCCTCACCACGCACGATGACGGAGAACAGGCCGTCCTGCGCTGCCATTGCCGCGACCGGTTCCGGCGATCGCAGGTTGACGGCGACGATGCCCCACGGCCCGAACGTGCTCATCAGCGCGCGCTGGGTGAAAACCGCCTGATGTGCACGGTGAAAGGCGCCAAGCCCGATATGGACGATACCGGGTTTCAGCACCGTGCGGTCATAGGCCGGCACCGCCACGTTTGCGGGAAGAATGGTCGAGGATGAGAGCCGTGTCATGGCGTCACCGCATGCCGTAGTCGGCGTGCAGGAGCGTCCGCTCGATACCTCGCAATTCGGCCAGCCCCTTGAGACGGCCGATCGCCGGATAACCGGGCTGGGCGCCACGCGTCACGTCATCCAGAATTTCCTGACCATGGTCGGGACGCATGGGGATTTCGTGATCCTCCCTGCCGTCGTCGCGCCGCCGCTTTTCTTCCTTCAGCAGCGCTGCGATGACGGCAACCATATCCGTGCCACCTTCCAGATGTTCGTCTTCGTAAAACGAGCATGGCAGGCTGTCCTCGTCGCGCGTGACATTGCGCAGGTGGACGAAATGGATACGCGAGGCAAACCGTTCGGCAATCGCCGGCAGGTCGTTATCGGCACGTGCACCGAGCGAACCGGAGCACAACGTCACGCCATTGGCACGGCTATAAACCGTATCGAGAATATAGGCGTAATCGGCCTCGGTGGAGAGAATGCGCGGCAGGCCGAGCAGCGGCCACGGCGGATCATCCGGATGGGCGCAGATGTTGATGCCGACCTCTTCCGCGACCGGCACGACTTCGCTCAGGAAATCGATCAGATGCGTCTGCAGTTTTGGTGCAGTGATGCCCTGATAGGTCCGCAGCTTTTCCAGCAACTGGTCGAGCGTGTAGCCATCCGCCGAACCCGGCAGGCCGGCGCCGATATTGCGGCCGAGTGCAGCAATCTTGGCATCGCTTATTTCGGAAAAACGCCGGGCAGCGGCATCCTGCAAGGCTTCCGGATAGTCAGAGGCAGCATCCGGCCGTTTCAGGATGTTGATATCGAAAGCGACGAAATCGGTGAGATCGAAACGCATGGCGCGGGCGGCGTGGCGGGTTTCCCAGCGCAGATCGGTGCGGGTCCAGTCCAGCACCGGCATGAAATTGTAGCAGACCGTGCGGATGCCACTTTGCGACAGACGCCGCAGCGTTTCCTGCCAGTTGGCGACGTGGGTGCGCCAGTCTCCCGTCTGGGTCTTGACGTTTTCCGACACCGGCACGCTTTCCACCACATCCCAGAACAGGCCACCGGCCTTGATTTCCGCGTGGCGTTTGGCGATTTCATCCACCGGCCAGACATCACCGGTCGGGATGTGATGCAGGGCGCTGACAATGCCCTTGGCCCCCGCTTGCGCCGCATCCTGCACGGTCACCTTATCGACCGGTCCGAACCATCGCCATGTATGTCTCATGCGTCATGTCCCTTGATATCCGAATTCAGCACAATCAGATCGTGAGTGGCCCGCGCCCTCCTCCGGCGCGGGCGGCATTGGTCAGCGGATCAGGCCCATCTCGGTCGGCAGCCACAGGGTGATGGCCGGGATGAAGGTGATCAGCACCAGTGCGACCAGCAGCGGCACCAGCCAGGGCAGGATGGCGATTGTCGTGCGCTCTACCGAAAGTTTGGCGACACGCGACAGAACGAACAACACCATGCCAAGCGGCGGATGCAGCAGACCGATCATCAAATTCAGTGTCATGATCAGACCGAAATGAACCGGATCTATATCAAACTGCAGCACGATCGGCAGCAGGATCGGCACCAGAATGGTGATGGCGGCGATCGTATCGAGAAAGCAGCCGACAAACAGCATCAGCAGATTGACGAGGATCAGGAACACCCACTTGCTGTCGGTCAGGCTGGTGATCGCCGTCGACAGCAGCTGCGCCGTCTGGCTGACCGTCAGCAGCCACGCGAAGACCGAGGCCGCCGCCACGATGAACAGAACCGAGGCCGTGGTTTCGATCGTGTCGAAGGTCGCCTTGGCCAGCGACTTCATCGTCATCGTGCGGTAGCGCACGAGGCCGAGGAACAGCGACCACAGAACGGCTGCAACAGCCGCTTCCGTCGGCGTGAACCAACCCATGGTCATGCCGCCGATCAGGATGACCGGGGTCATCAGCGCCATGACGGCGGAAAAGTCAAAGTACCAGTCACAGGCAAGAAGAACCACCAGCACGATCAGGATCGACAGGTTGAGCGACAGACCGACCAGCGTCAGAAGATAGATGCCGATCGGCACCATCATCACCACCAGCACTTCCAGCGAGGCGCCAAAAATGTTGCGCAGGCTGA
The DNA here is from genome assembly GCF_050455485.1 of Neorhizobium sp. BT27B. NCBI lineage: Bacteria > Pseudomonadati > Pseudomonadota > Alphaproteobacteria > Hyphomicrobiales > Rhizobiaceae > Neorhizobium > Neorhizobium sp. BT27B. The sequence continues at coordinate 260,199 of NZ_JBCIYT010000005.1, forward strand.
ACGGGGTGTCAGAACCCCACTGCTTCACATAGGCAAAGACGGCGACGGTCAGCATCATCAGCACGGTCATGACCACGCCCGGCACGATGCCGGCCATGAACAGCGCGCCGATCGAGACATTGGCCATCATGCCGTAGATGACGAAGGGCAGTGATGGCGGAAAGATCGGCCCAAGCGTTGCAGAGGCGGCGGTCACACCGACGGCGGCTTCGACCGGATAACCGTGATCCTTCATCGCCTTGATTTCGATCGTGCCGATACCGGCGGCGTCGGCAAGCGCGGTGCCGGACATGCCGGAAAACACCACAGAGCCGATGATGTTGACCTGCGCCAGACCACCCTTCATCCAGCCGACCAGCGCGACCGCGAAGGAATAGATGCGGCCAGTCACGCCGGCCGAGTTCATCAGGTTGCCGGCGAGGATGAAGAAGGGCACGGCCAGAAGCGGAAAGCTCTCGACGCCGGCAATCAGCCGCTGGGCTGCGATAATGTCGGGCGCGACGCCGTAAAAGACGATGTAGAGGACCGACGAGGTGGCCATGGACACGGCGACGGGCAGGCCGAGCACCATCAGAAGCAGAAAGGAACCGATCAGAAGCAGCATGATATCAACCCTCGGCGCTCTGGAATTCTTCGGGGCGTTCCAGCACCGAATAACCGCGACGCATATTGGCGACAAAAACCTGGATGGAGCGCAGCAGCATCAGCACGAAGGCGACGAGCACGCTGTAAAAGACGATGTTGCGGGGAAGCTGGACGGTGACCATTTCCTCACCCTCGACGATCTCCATGTAACGCCACATCAGCCATGAGCCGTAGGCGAAGAAACCGATGCGGATGAGATCGACGGCTGTCGCCATTATGCGGGTGATATGCGCCGGCAGGTAATGGTAAAGCACATCCACCTGGATATGGCGCGACATGCGCACGCACATGACCGAGCCCAGAAACACCACGCCGATCAGGCAGTTGACGGCGATTTCCTCGGTCCATGCATAACTGTTGTTGAGCACATAGCGGGTAAAGAACTGCAGGAAGACGCAGCCCGTCATTGCCCAGAACAGGGCAAGAGTCACCCAGTCCTCGAAGGCATAGATTTTCAGGTTTACGTCGATCGGGGCTTCGTCGAAGGTATGCGCAAGCTCCTCAGGCGTGACCTGAGTGCGAATTTCCGGCTGCGTTGACATATTCATGCATCCCATTTGCTGGTGAGCGGTCGCGGATGATGAAAGCCCCCTCTGGCCTGCCGGCCATCTCCCCCACAAGGGGGGAGAAAACCTGCCGCAACCGCCTTGCCTCAAGGGAGGTTCGGCTGGTCGGCCGGGTTAAGCCCTCCCCCTTGTGGGGAGGGTTGGGAGGGGTCTTTCTTCAGCTAAGCGCGGCCTTCCTCGACCGCGCCAAACGGGATCACTTGATGGCGCGAATGGCTTCCCAATCGGACTTCTGGTAGCCGAACTCTTCGAACGTCACCTTTTCCAGCACGTTCTTCTCGAAATCGGCCTTGTCGACCTCGACAACATTCAGACCACGCTTCTTGAAATCGTCGACAAGCGCCTTTTCACGCTCCTCGATGATTTTCGTGGTGCGCTCGGCGGCCTGCAGCATCACCTCGGTGAAGATCTTCTTGTCTTCATCGGACAGGCTTGCCCAACGGCTCTTGGACACGACCGTGTTGAGGTGGTCGACGATATGGCCGGACAGGACGATATTCTTCTGCACTTCGAAGAATTTCTTCGCCTCGATCGTGGTCAGCGGGTTTTCCTGAGCATCCACCGTGCCGTTCTGCAGCGCCAGATAGACTTCGGCGAAGGCAATCGGCGTGGTGTTGGCACCGCAGGCGCGGGGCATGGCGAGATAGGCCGGCACGTCCGGCACGCGCATCTTCACGCCCTTGAGATCTTCGCATTTCGCGATCGGCTTGTTCGAGGTCGTATGGCGGGTGCCGTAATAGCTGACGGCCGTGATGACGTTGCCGGTCTTGTCCTCATACCCCTTGGCAAGCCGCTTGAAGACATCGCTCTTGGTATAGGCGATCAGATGCGCCGGATCACGGAAGATATAGGGGAAATAGGTGACGCCGATCGGCTTGTAGTCACGCGAGGCAAAGCTCGAGCCGGAAATGATCATGTCGACCGTTCCGAGCTTCAGACCCTGGTTGATATCGGCTTCCTTGCCGAGCTGCGATGCCGGAAAGACGTCGATCTTGTAACGACCTTCGGTGCGCTTGGCGATTTCCCCTGCAGCCCAGACGGATTCCGTGTGGAAGGGTTCGGATGTCTCATAGACATGCGCCCATTTCAGCGCGGTCTGCGCCTGCGCGGTCAGCGACGATGCCATGATGACTGCCGCTGCTCCCAGCAGCGTTTTGAACCTGAATGTCATGCTCTCCTCCCGAGTGATTTCAGATATGTGCGATAAAGATCCGCCGCCTCCTCGCGGTCGGATCAGTCTTCTCTTGGCGGCTCCTCTCCGAAGCTTTCCGAGAATCTCTTCTGCGAGCGTGTCAGATGCTCGCGCATGGCTTGGCGCGCCGCTTCCGGGTCACCGGCAGCGATTGCGTCGCGAATGACGTGATGTTCCTCCAGTGCCTTCTGCCAGGTATGCGGCCCCTCGAAATAGCTGGCGAGCTTTTCGAAATAGGGCGACAGACGGCGGTCGTAGATCAGGCCCGTGAAACGATTGAGGGCCGAGTTGCCGATGATGTCGGCAATGGCGGTATGAAAGGCGCGGTCGATCGCCAGCGCCTGATGCGAATTTTCGAGCGAACCTGCCATCTCGGCCAGAAGCGCGTCCAGCACGGCGATATGTTCAGGCCGCGCCACACGCGCCGCCTCTTCGGCAATCGCGCTTTCGATCAAGCAACGCGCCTGCAGAAGCTCGAACGGTCCATCGCTGTCATCGGCCGGCAGAACGGTATTCTTGCCCGGCTTGCGGTTCACATAAACGCCCGATCCCATGCGGATCTGGATCAGCCCCTCGACCTCGAGCACGATCAAGGCTTCACGCACGGTCGGGCGCGACACACCCAGCCGTTCCGCAAGCTCGCGCTCCGCCGGAAGACGCTCGCCAGCCGGCAGCTCTCCCGTTTCGATAAGCGCACGCAACTGCTCCGCGACCTGCCGGTAAAGGCGGCGCGGCTCCAGAGCCACAAACATTGATGTCCTCCCGGCGCCGACAGTTCCTCCTCCGCGGCGCTGGTGGTCAGATTGTCTGACCAATTTGCAGATGTCAATATTTTATAAAGAAATGGGGCAGTTCCTATAGTGGTCCATATATGCGGCAGGACGGGCCGAAGCATAAGCGGGCCAAACGCGCCGCTTATGCTCGCATGTCGCAATACGAGTTAGCTGAAATGCAGCGTCACGCCGTATGTCTCGCCAAGGGCGGCAAATGCTTCCCGCGTCGCCGGATCGATCCGCACGCCGGCCTTTTCCCGCTCGGCAGCCACAGCCCATTCACGATCACCGGGCGCCATCACATGCTGCCCCTCCCTTGCCGGGGAATTGCGCAACACGTCCAGATACCGTGCCATGCCGGCATCGAATGTCGCCTGATCCCCAAAAGCATCCGGCTTGATGGCGATGACGAAGGCACCGAGCCCGCGCGGCGTCGCCATGTCCGACGAGATCATGCCCGGCAGATCGAAACTGAGCCGCATGCCGGTCACGACCGCGCTGAGGATTTCCGCGAGACCGGCAAGGCCGGCACCCTTGAAACCGAATTCACCGCCGAGCGGTGCCAGCATGTCCACCGCTTCCGCATCCCGCGTGTCGATGCCCGCAGAATCGGATGCCACGGCCTGCGGCAGCTCTGTACCTGTGCTGCGATAAAGAAGCACGCGGTTGAAGGGGACCGCGCTTGTCGCCATGTCGAGCAACCATGGATTCTCTCCCGCGGAGGGAACCGCCACGGCAATCGGATTGGTGCCGTGAAAACGTTGCGCGCCGCCATGCAGGCGAACAAAGCTGTCGGAATTGCAGAAGGTGAAACCGATAAACCCTTGCCGCGCGGCCTCTATCGAATAGGCGCCGGCCGGCCCGAAATGCGAACTGTTGCGAATGCCGACAGCGCCGATACCGAAGTGCGCCGCCAGTGCGATGGCGTGATCCATGGCCGTATAAGTGGCAAGCGCCCCATGCGCATCGCCGGCATCCAGCGTTTCGATGGCACCGAAAGCATTGGCGACCTTCAGGTCCGGGTTCTTGTTGATGCGCCCGCCTTCCAGCGCCCTGACATAATGATCGAGAAGCCGCACGCCGTGACTATCCACGCCGTGGCGCGTGCCATGCATCATCGCTCTTGTGACCGCATCTGCCGTGGCCTCGTTCGCCCCACAGGCGATGAGCACCGAATGGCAAAAGCGCTCAAGCTCGCCCAGGGAAACACTGTTCTGATTATGCTGATCCACGCGTTTGGCTCCTCCCATTCAATCGTGTGCGGAGAGCCTAACGCATCCCTTTGGAAACCGGAATGGTTTGCGCGCAAGACGAGGATGGCGGATCGACCCGATCGCCGCTAATGGTTTCCAATCACGCTTCGATCACACCGATCGCCTTCAAGGTTCGCCATGCCCGCAAATCCCGCCTCCTCGATCAACACCCCTCTCGATCTCACCACACGCTTCGTGGGATTTGCCGAACTGAATGAACCACGCGTGGTCATCGACGAGGCCGTCCTCAACCGCAATATCGAGGACATGGCCGCTCTGATCGGCGGGCGTGCGGCACTGCATCCGCATATCAAGACCCACAAGAGCCTCGAGATCGCCCGGCTGCAAAAACAGAACGGCGCGGCAGGCTTCACCACCGCCCGCCCCTATGAAGCGGCCATGCTGCTGCGCGACGGTCTTTTTCCCGTCACCATCGCCTACCCGCTTCTCAATCCGCTGACGATCGCCAGTCTGCTGCGGGAGGCAACGAGCGCCGAAGACATCCGGTTTGTTGCCGATAGCCACGAGACCGTGGAAGCGCTTGTTGCGGGTTCACAAGAGGCAGGACGAAAGGCGACGGTCTTCATCAAGGTCGATGTGGGCCTGCATCGCTGCGGTGTGGACCCGAATGGCGGCGCGGCTCTGGAGATTGCGGCCGCCATCGACAAAAGCTCCGACCTCGCCTTCGCCGGCCTGCTTTCGCATGCCGGTCATGCCTATGGCGCCGGCAATGCCGTTGCCATCACCGCGATTGCCGAAAGCGAACGCGCCATCATGTCCGCGCTACGCAAGCAGTTAGAGGCGGCCGGCCTTGATGTGCCGCGCGTTTCCGTGGGCAGCACGCCGACCATTGTCAGCAATGCCGGCTTCGACGGCATCGATGAAGTACGGCCCGGCAATTATGTCTTTTACGACCTTACCGCAGTGAGGCTTGGGCTGGTGGACCGCAACAATCTGGCGCTCGGCGTCGCCGCGCAGATTATCGCCGTCAACGATCATTACGCCATTGCCAATGTCGGCTCGAAAACCCTGTCTTCCGATCTGGGTGCACATGGCACGTCGGCGACAAAATCCTTCGGCGAAGCCTGGATGATCGGTCAGGATGAGCCGATGTCGGTGGCAAAACTTTCCGAAGAACACGCGTTTCTGGAATGGAGCGGCAAACGCCCCGCAGTCGGAACGCCTGTGCTCATACTCCCCAACCATTCATGCCCGGTCGCCAATCTCAGCGGCGGCATGCTGGTTCTCGGCGGCGAAAACGCACCTTCACGAGCGCTGCATGTAGAAGCTTTTGTCGGCAATTTCCGGTAGGAGTTACGGCGCTATTTCTGTCGGATGTGCTGCTCGACCAGCCGTTTCAACACGGCCTCATCCTTCGCCTGCAAAGCATCGACCATCTGGTGATGCTCAAGCGCTGACTGATCCACCCGCGCCCTCGTATGCCACTGCGAGACAGGCGCGGATGAGGTGCGCTGGCGCAATTCCGCAATGACGCCGTTCAGCTCCTCATTGCCGGAAAGATCGACGAACAGCCGGTGGAAGGCAAGATTGCCCTCATAGACCTCGAGCAGCGTGCCCGAAAGCGTCAACTCCTGAAAGCGAACCGCCAAAGCGCGCAGGTTTTCGACATCCGCATCACTCGACCGGGCGATCACTCTCGGCACGATACCGGTTTCCAGCATGATGCGGATTTCGGCAATATCCTCGGCCTGCCTGCCATCGGTGCGATAGACATGATAACCGCGATTGGGAACATGCTCGACCACGCGTTTTAATGCCAGCCGGTCCAGTGCGCGGCGGATTTCATTGCGGCCGCGACCATAACGGGTTTCGAGATCGATCTGCTTCAGCCAGACACCGGGAGCATAATGGCCAGCCTGGATGTCCTGCAGGATCAATTGGGTCGCGTCCTGCCCATCTTCCGCCTCGGTCACCGTGAGAGAGCCTGTCATCACCTACCTTTGAAACCCCGCATTTCTGCTTAAGAAACAATCAAAAATACATGTTGCGCAAATGTTATTCCGTCAATAGGATTGGTACCAATTTTGTTAATAAAAGAAATACCGCGCATGAAAAACTCCGATGCCGTATGGGAACTGGTCGATGAAAAGACCGCCGATTACGCTCGTTTGAGCGATCAGGTCTGGGACACGCCGGAAGTCAACTACGAGGAATTTTCGTCGTCCGACGCGCACGCGGCACAGCTCGCGGCCGAAGGTTTCCGCATCACCCGCAATGTCGCAGGCATGCCGACGGCGCTCATGGGCGAAGCGGGTGAAGGCGGCCCGGTAATCGCTATTCTCGGTGAATATGATGCCTTGCCCGGCCTCAGCCAGCAGGCCGGCCTTGCCGAAGAAAGCCCGCTTGTCGCCGGTGGCCACGGCCATGGCTGCGGCCACAACCTGCTCGGTTCCGGCTCGCTTCTGGCCGCCGCCGCCGTGAAGGATTATCTCGCCGCCAACAACATTCCCGGACGCGTGCGTTACTACGGTTGCCCGGCGGAAGAAGGCGGATCGTCGAAGGGGTTCATGGTCCGGGCCGGCGTGTTCGATGATGTCGATATCGCCATCTGCTGGCATCCGGCCGCTTTTGTCGGCGTCAACAATCCGGTGTCGCTGGCCTGCAACGAGCTGAATTTCCATTTCTCCGGCCGCGCCTCGCATGCCGCCGCCACGCCGCATCTGGGCCGCAGCGCCCTTGATGCCGTCGAACTGATGAATGTCGGCGTCAACTATCTGCGCGAACACATGCCGTCGAGCGCACGCGTGCATTACGCCGTCACCGATACCGGCGGCCACGCGCCGAACGTGGTGCAAGCGCGCGCCACAGTGCGCTACCTTGTGCGTGCCCGCGATCTTCCCGACCTTCTCGAACTGGTGGACCGCGTCAAGGACGTGGCCGACGGAGCTGCCAAGATGACCGGCACGACGGTAAGAAGCGAGATTATCAGCGGCGATGCCAATCTGGTCGGCAACACGCCGCTGGAAACCCTGATGCACAGCCATATCGAGCGTATCGGCCTGCCGGATTTCGACGACGCGGATCGCGCCAAGGCCGCCGAATTCCAGAAGACGTTCACGCCGGCCGACATCAAGGCTTCGTTCCAGCGCTTTGGCCTCAAGCCGCGTCCCGGCGTATCGCTCTGCGACGTGATCTTTCCGCCGGAAAGCGGTGACACATCGATCGTTGGCTCCACCGATGTCGGCACCGTCAGCTGGGTGGTTCCGACCGTGCAGGTGCGCGGCGCGACCTATGCGATCGGCACGCCCGGCCATTCCTGGCAGCTGGTCGCCCAGGGCAAATTGCCGGCAGCCCACAAGGGCATGGCGCATGCCGCCAAGGTCATGGCTTCCACTGCCGCCGACCTGTTTGCGCATCCGGAAAAAATCGCCGAGGCCAAGGCTGATTTTGCATACCGGCTGGAAGGCACGCCCTTCGTCAACCCGATCCCGGATGACGTCGATCCACCGCTGCCGCCCGCTCAGGACGCTGCATGACACAGCCCTCGCTTTTCGATCTGTTGGGCAGTGGCCCGGATGGCTGGGGCCCTGCCCTTGCCGCCGGCGCGCTGATGACGATCCTGATCGCGCTGGCGGGTTATGCCATCGGCATGGTGTTCGGGGCATTGGGCGCCTGGGCCAAAATCGCCGGCGGACCTGTCGCGCGCGGCGTTGCCGGCACCTATACGACAGTGCTGCGCGGCATTCCCGATCTTCTTGTCATCTATCTCTTCTATTTCGGTGGCAGCACGGTCATTTCGGCAATCGGCCACCTGTTCGGTGCAAGCGGCTTCATCAGCTTCCCCGGCTTTCTGGCCGGCGCACTTGCGGTTGGCGTCACCTCCGGCGCACAGCAGACGGAAGTGTTTCGCGGCGCCTACAAGGCGGTCCATAGCGGCGAACTGGAAGCGGCGATTGCCTGCGGCATGTCGCCCTTTCTGCGTTTTCGCCGCATCATTGCGCCGCTGACGCTGCGCCACGCGCTGCCTGGCATGGGCAATGTCTGGCAGGTGGTACTGAAGGAATCCGCGCTGGTATCGATCACCGGCGTGGTTGAACTGCTGCGCCAGTCGCAGATCGGCGCCGGCTCCACCGGCCGGCCTTTCGACTTCTATTTCATCGCCGCCATCATTTATCTCGCCATCTCGACCCTGTCGGGCGCGCTGCTGCAATTCGGCGAAAAGCGGTTCACCCGCGGCGTTCGGAGGGGCTGATGGATTTTGCTTTTCTCTACGAGACGTTCGTCACGCTGGTCTCGGCCATTCCGACGACGTTGCAACTGGCCGCGACATCCGTGGCGCTCGGCACCGTTCTCGCGCTTGGTCTGGCTCTATGCCGTCTCTCCGGCATTGCGCCGCTCGACTGGTTCGCCCGCGCATACATTTTCATTTTCCGCGGCACGCCGCTGCTGGTGCAGATCTTTCTGATCTATTACGGCCTCAGCCAGTTCCGCGAAGTGCGCCGCAGCATGTTCTGGTTCATCCTGCGCGATCCCTATTGGTGCGCGGTGATCGCACTGATGTTGTGCACGGCAGCCTACTCCGCCGAAATCATCCGTGGCGGGCTGTTGTCAGTCCCGCACGGTCAGGTGGAAGCCGGCCGCGCTTCCGGCATGTCGCGTTTTATGGTGTTTCGCCGCATCGTCATGCCGCTTGCCATACGCCAGTCATTGCCGGCCTATTCCAATGAAATCATCTCGATGGTGAAAGCGACCTCGCTCGCCTCGATCATTACCATCATGGAAATAACCGGCGTGGCCGCCAAGCTGATTTCCGAAACCTACAGGGCGATTGAGGTCTTCATCGTTGCCGGCGCGATCTATCTCGCCATCAATTTTCTGCTGATCCGCATCGTCGCCTTGATCGAATATCGCCTCAGCCCGCATCTGCGGCAGGCGCCTGTCCTGCCGCCCGTTGCCGCAGGAGAAACGAGATGACCGTCATGTCCAACATCACCACCACGCCGGCGATCGAAGTGCGTGGCCTGCGCAAGAGCTTTGGCCCGACAGAAGTGCTGAAAGGCATCGATCTCACCGCCCATGAAGGCGAAGTGATCTCGATCCTCGGCTCTTCCGGCTCCGGCAAATCGACCATGCTGCGTTGCATCAACATGCTGGAAACGCCTGATGCCGGCGACATCAGCGTCGCTGGCGAAAAGATCGCTCTGAAGCATGACGCGAAAGGCCGTGGCCAGATCGTCGATCGCCGCCAGGTGCAGCGCATCCGCTCGGAACTCGGCATGGTTTTCCAGAGCTTTAATCTCTGGTCGCACAAGACGGTGATCGAAAACATCGTCGAAGCACCGATCCATGTGCAGAAGCGCCCGAAGGCGGAAGCCATTGCCGAAGCCGAGGCGCTGCTTGAAAAGGTCGGCATTGCCGACAAGCGCAACCATTACCCCGCCCATCTTTCCGGCGGCCAGCAGCAGCGTGCGGCGATTGCCCGCGCGCTCGCCATGCGCCCGAAAGTGATCCTGTTCGATGAACCGACCTCGGCGCTCGACCCTGAACTGGTGGGTGAAGTTCTGCGCGTCATGCGCTCGCTGGCCGACGAAGGCCGCACAATGCTTGTCGTCACCCACGAAATGGGTTTTGCCCGCGACGTTTCCAGCCGGGTGATCTTCCTGCATCAGGGCGCGATAGAGGAACAGGGCAGCCCGCAGGAGATGTTCACCAATGCGCAATCGGAACGTTTTCGCAAGTTCATCAGCGGTTGAAGACTGAAAGATACCCAACAAGGAGACGGGGAACAAAATGACATTTCTGAAAACACTGGCTGCCGGCACGTTCGCAGCCCTCACACTTGCAACCGGCGCTCTCGCGCAGGAAAAGACGGAAATCACCATCGCCACCGAAGGTGCTTTCCCGCCCTATAACCTGACCAAGCCGGACGGCACGCTCGATGGTTACGACGTCGAGTTGGCGCATGATCTGTGCGCCCGCATGATGCTGAAGTGCACGATCGTTGCCCAGGCATTCGACGGCATGATCCCTGCCCTTAACGCCGGCAAGTTCGACGCCATCATGGCCGGCATGTCGGCTACCGACAAGCGCAAGGAAGTCATCGACTTCTCGATCTCCTACGGCAGCACCGGCCAGGCGTTTGCGACGCTGAAGGACAGCGACCTGTCGAAAATGCCGCTGAAGGATGCGCTGTTTTCGCTGACCACCAACGAAGCCGGCGCCCGCAAGGCCGTCGAAGAGCTGAAGCCGCTCCTGAAGGGCAAGGTCATCGGCGTGCAGAGCGCCTCGATCGGCGCCCGCTTCATCGACGAATACCTGTCGGACACGGTCGAGAAGCGCGAATACAAGACCACCGAACAGCACGATCTCGACCTTCTGTCGGGCCGCGTTGACGTGATCATGGCGTCGATGGGTTATCTCATCAAGGCCGTCGAAAAGCCGACCAACAGCGAGATGGAAATCGTCGGCCCGCGTTTCCAGGGCGGCTTCCTCGGCGCCGGCAGCTCGGTCGGCCTGCGCAAGAGCGACACCGCGCTGAAGGCCAAGTTCGACGAAGCGCTGACCGCTGCCATCAAGGACGGCACCGTCAAGAAGCTCTCGGAAAAGTGGTTCGGCTTCGACCTGACCCCGCAATAAGCTTTTTAAAAAGCGAACAGCAAAAAGCCGCGGCACCGATGTGTGTCGCGGCTTTTTCGTTTTGGAGGTGAAAACACGCATCTGCGTGATTGTTGATAAATGGCAGAATAGTGACACTTATCATGCAATCAATAAACATGAGTATTTTAGTCAGATTCAAACTTGACTCATTGACGAATGTTTTCCTAGCTAGGGACGAACGTTTCCAGCGGGGAAATCACTTCGATTTTGGGGCAAACAATGCAGTCGAAACTCTTCAGATCGCGCCTTCTCATTTGCAGCACGGCCATGGTGTCGGTGATGTGCGCAACAGTTACAGCGCTGGCTCAGGACACCACACAACAGGCTGAGACCCAGCTTGGACCGATCGTCGTTCAGGGCCAAGGCGGCGGCATTGCGGACGCCCCGGCGTCGCCCCTCACCCAGCGCACCGATCGGGTGGTCATCCAGCAGCGCATGGTCACCGATTTCAAGGATTTTGCTCGGCGTGTGGATGCCGGTGTCAACTTCAACAGCCAGACGAACAGCATCAACCTGCGCGGCCTGCAGAACGATCGCGTCCTCACGACGCTGGACGGCATCCGCGTTCCGTGGCTCGTCGATCCGCGCTCTTCTGCACAAGGCGGCGTAAACTCGTTCGATTTCGATAGCCTGTCCGCTGTGGACATTACCAAGGGAACGGATTCCAGCCGTTATGGCTCGGGCGCGCTCGGCGGCGTTGTCGAACTGAAGACGCTCAACCCGGAAGACCTGATCGACGGCAAGAAGAACTGGGGTGCCGTGGTCAAGAGCACCTATGACAGCGGCGACGAAAGCTGGGGCAACAATGCCGCCGTTGCCGGCCGCTTCAACGATACCTGGCTTCTGGTACAGGGCGGCTACAAGAAGGGTAACGAGACCGGCAATGAAGGCACGATCGGTGGATATGGCAGCACCAGAACGGAACAGAACCCCGGTGACTTCGACCAGCGCAACATTCTTGTAAAGCTGCACCAGTATCTCGATGGCGGCCATCGTTTCGGCCTGACCGGTGAAATCTTCAATCGCGACGAAGATTACAGCAACATGCGCGGCACGACATCGTCATATCAGCCGGGTTCGCTGCAATCGGGCGAAGAGGTAGATCGCAAGCGCCTTTCGGCATCTTACGATTTCATCTCGCCCGACAACAGCGATTGGCTCGATCAGGCCAATATCGTTGGCTACTGGCAGAAGCAGACGATGAACAACACGACCGACGGTTTTCGTCTTCAGGATGGCCGTGCCGCCCTGCCTGCAATCCCTGCTATCCCACGCATTGGTTACGCCGGCACGGCCAGCGGTTCAGCGCTCTATTATGGCCTGCCCACCGGTGTCTATCAGCGTGATAACCAGCTTGAGCAAACGAGCTACGGTCTGAGCGGCAACGCATCCAAGGCAGTGGATCTCGGCGGCCTGTCCAACACGTTCCGCTTCGGTGGCGAAATCTATTGGCAGGACACGCACCAGTATTCCGCAGGCGTCGACAATTGCCCAGATGTCGACTGGTCCACGGTTCCGCAATATATCGTGCCCGGCGGCACCAGCCTCGGCCCGCAAAGCTGCCGCATGCTGCACTCGAATTCGTCAGATATGCCCGACGTCGATAGCGTCACATTCGGCATGTATGTCGAAGACGACATCAAGTTCCTCGATGATCGTCTGACCATCACCCCTGGCCTGCGTTTCGACTATTACGAGCACTCGCCGAAGAACACGGCCGCCTACCAGAGCAGCCCTCTGTTCGACACCGATTATCTGGAAGGCACCAGCGATTCCCGCTTCTCGCCCAAGCTGCGCGCAGCCTTCAAGGCAACGAACGAGCTGGAACTTTTTGCGCAGTGGTCACAGGGTTTTCGTGCACCCAGCGTCACCGAGCTTTACCAGACCTATGGCGCACCGGGCTCCTACGCCCGCATCGGCAACCCCGACCTGAAAACCGAGACCAGCAACGGCTTTGAAATCGGCGCCAACTACAAGGCGACCGACTACAGCATCTCGGCCACCGTCTTTAACAATTACTACCGTAACTTCATCGATCAGGTAACCCTTGCACCGCCCGGCGGAGATTTCCCGGTCGGAGGCATTCTGGGATACGACAATCTCAACCGCGTCCGCATCTACGGTATCGAACTTGCCGGCGAATGGCAGTTTGCCAATAATTGGCGGACATGGGGTTCGTTCGCCTGGTCGCACGGCAAGGATACGGACACCAATCAGTACCTGAATTCCGTTGCCCCGCTTCGCGCCATCACCGGTCTTGGTTACTCTACCGACACCTGGGGAACCGACGTGTCGTTGACCATGGCGTCGGCGCGCAACAAGACCAGCGGCACCGGCTTCAAGGCACCGGGTTACGGTCTGGTGGACACGACCTTCTGGTGGCAGCCGGAACAGATCGAGGGCCTGAAAATTCAGGCCGGTATCTTCAACATCTTCGACAAGAAGTACTACAACGCCATCGACGTTCCTGACGGCACGGCGCTGGCTTCCAGGGACTTCTTCAGCGAAACAGGCCGTTCATTCCGCGTTTCCGTTACCAAGAAGTTCTAAATCGCTACAGATACCGTGCCGGCCGGACTGTTACGCAGTCCGGCCGATTTCATTTTCAGACCAATCACAACCGCGCCTTGGTGCTCCTCGGCGTCGCCAGCAACAGGTTCGTCTCGCTCGCGGTTATGCCCGGCACAAGTCGCACCCGGCGCAGCACATTGTCGAAATCCGCCAATGTCGCCGTCCCAAGTTCGACGATCAGGTCCCAGCGTCCATTGGTCGTGTGGATCTCGGAAATCTCCGGAAAACCGCCCAGCGCCTGAATGACGCGATCGGCAACACGCCCCTCGATCTCCACCATCATGATGCCACGCACCGGCAGTTCCACTGTGTCAGCCCGCAGGATGACGGTGTAGCCGATGATGTTGCCGCTCTTTTCCAGCTTTTCCATGCGCGCACGCACCGTCGCCCGCGATGTTTTCAGATCGGCGGCAAGATCGGATATGCTGCGGCGGGCGTCGTGACGCAAAAGCGTCACCAGTCTGTGATCGAATTCATCCATGTGCAGATTGATAAATCATGCTGCCGAAATGGAAAGCCATTTCGATATTTTTGGCAAATATATCTATTCAATCTGCCAGCCTGCCATGATCTTTTCCATTCAACGGAGTAAAAACATGCATTGCAGATTGATCGGCATCCCCCTTCAGGACGGCGCATCGCGGCTTGGCTGCGAAATGGGGCCGAGCGCCCTGCGTGTCGCCGGCATCCGCACGGCGCTGGAAGACCTTGGTCACGAAGTCACCGATATCGGCAATGTAGCGATCGATGACGTGCCGGATGTGCATCACCCGAACCCCGCGCTGCGCAACCTGCCGCAGATCGTCGCCTGGACGCAGCTGTTGAGCGAAGTCGCCTATCACGAGAGCAGCAAAGGCATGCCGATCTTTCTGGGCGGCGATCACGCGCTGTCTGCCGGAACGGTGCCGGGTGTGGCGCGGCGTGCAGCCGAACTGGGGCGCCCTCTCTTCGTGCTCTGGCTCGATGCCCATACGGATTTCCATTCGCTGGACACCACCACCAGCGGCAATCTTCATGGCCTGCCGGTTGCCTATTACACCGGTCGTGCCGGTTTCGACGGCTATTTCCCGCCGCTCTCTCATCCGGTCGATCCGGCAAACCTCTGCATGATCGGCATTCGCAGCGTCGATCCGGCCGAGCGCGAGGCCATCAAGCAGACGGGTGTTACCGTTCACGACATGCGCACCATTGATGAACACGGTGTCGCCGTGCTGTTGCGTCGCTTTCTCGAACAGGTCGAGGCCGCGAACGGTCTTCTGCATGTCAGCCTCGACGTCGATTTCCTCGACCCGGCGATCGCGCCCGCCGTTGGTACCACGGTTCCGGGCGGCGCCACCTTTCGCGAGGCGCATCTGGTGATGGAAATGCTGCATGACAGCTGCCTCGTCAGCAGTCTCGATCTCGTCGAACTCAACCCCTTCCTCGACGAGCGCGGCCGCACCGCCACGCTGCTTGTCGATCTCACCGCCAGCCTGATGGGCCGCACCGTCATGGATCGCCCGACGAGGAGTTACTGATGACTGCCGAACAGAACCTCAACATCGTCCCCTTCGTCAGCGTCGAGAACATGATGGATCTCGTGCTCACGACCGGTACGGAAGCCTTCCTTCGCGAACTGGCGGCCTATGTGGAGGAGGATTTCCGGCGCTGGGAACTGTTCGACAAGGTGGCGCGCATCGCCTCGCATTCGCGCGACGGCGTGATCGAGTTGATGCCGGCCAGCGACGGAAAACTTTACGCCTTCAAATACGTCAACGGCCACCCCAAAAATACCCGCAGCGGCCGCCAGACCGTGACCGCTTTTGGCGTGTTGTCGGATGTCGACAGCGGTTATCCGCTGCTTCTGTCGGAAATGACGATCCTGACGGCGCTTCGCACCGCAGCCACCTCCGCCATTGCCGCAAAATATCTGGCACCCAAGGGCGCAACCACCATGGCCCTGATCGGCAATGGTGCCCAGAGCGAGTTTCAGGCGCTGGCCTTCAAGGCACTTCTCGGCATCGACACACTGCGGCTCTACGATATCGACCCATCCGCCACCGAACGCTGCCGCAAAAACCTCTCCGGTCTCGGCCTGACCATCACATCATGCCGATCTGCCGAAGAAGCGGTCGAAGGCGCGCAGATCATTACCACGGCCACGGCCGACAAGCGCAATGCCACCATATTGACCGACAACATGATTGGCCCCGGCGTGCATATCAACGCGGTCGGCGGCGACTCGCCCGGCAAGACCGAGCTGCATCGGGACATCCTGCTGCGCGCATCGATCTTCGTCGAATATCCGCCGCAGACGCGCGTCGAGGGAGAAATCCAGCAATTGCCCGCCGACTATCCGGTCACGGAATTCTGGCAGGTGGTAGTCGGGCAAAAGACAGGCCGGGAAAGCGACGGCCAGATCACGTTGTTCGACAGCGTCGGCTTTGCAACAGAGGACTTTTCGGCACTTCGCTACGTCTATGACAAGCTGCATGGCGGCAACGGTTTTGAAAAACTCGACCTTGTTGCCGACCCCGATGAGCCGCGCGATCTTTTTGGCATGCTGCTGCGCCGCGCGGCGATGCCGGCAGGCAGTATCTAGACTTCAGGGGGCATCGCCCACCCGACGCCACCACAGCCAATAGTCGTAATAATCCGGCCACTTCTACAATCCAGAAGAAGCACTTGATGTCGGGCACATGACAATAGAATCGAATTCGACGACCGGGCCTTCTTGGCCTGATACATTTTCATCTTCTTTAATTCAAATTTAAACTGAATACCGTTCTCTCCGCCGCAGTGCAGATTTCCTGGCACCGCGCGCATGAGGCGTTGCGACCGAGCCCGAGCGGGCATGCCCAACAGTCAATTCCCCCGTCGTTCTCCGTCGCCCAAGGAACTTCTGCTTGTCCAAGAAAACCAATCTGATGACGCGCATTCTCATTGCCGCGTCTCTTGTCGTCGTTGCCGCGTTTGCCGGCTTTTCACTGTATATCGACAGTCTTCAGCGCGCTGCTGTGGCCGAGTCGGTTGCACACAACATGGATTCCTCGGGCAAGCAGGCGGCCCAGAGCATTTCCAACTGGCTCGGCGGCCGCGTCATGCTGACCGACACCGTGGCCAAGGGTATGGAAAAGGCCGAAACCAATGCCGCCAAGATGGCTGTGCTGAACAACCCCGTTCTTGCCAGCCAGTTTCTGTCCACCTATTTCGGCGGCGAAGACGGCATCTTCATCCAGTACCCGGACATGGCGATGCCCGCCGAATACGATCCGCGCAAGCGTCCCTGGTACAAGGGCGTCGTTGCGACCGGCGGCCCGGTGCTGACGGAACCCTATATCAGCGCATCGACCGGCCAACTGAACGTCACGGCCGCCGTGCCGGTCATGGTCAACGGCAAGCTGGTCGGCGTCACCGGCAGCGACTTTTCGTTGGAATCGCTGGTCACGGCCATCAAGTCCATTGATGCCGGCCCGAAGGGTTATGCCTTCCTCGTCAACAAGGCCGGCAAGATCCTGATCCACCCGGACGCCAAGATGATCGACAAGACCATCGGCGAACTCTTCCAGGGCACCGCGCCCGCCATGTCCACCACGATCTCCGAAGCGCAGACGGCCGGTGAAATGAAACTCGTCAGCTTCCTGCCCGTCGCCGGCCTGCCCGGCGCGGAATGGAGCATCGGCTTCGTCGTTGACGAAGAGACCGCCTATGCCTCGATCGGCGAGTTTCGCATCGCGGCAACCATCGCTACCCTTCTCGGCGTCGCCGCCATGATCGGCTTCCTCGCCACTCTGCTCAGCAGCCTTGTCGTCAGGCCGGTCACGCAGATGACGGCGGCCATGGAAGAGCTGGCCAGTGGTCACCTCAATGTCGCCATTCCGGGTGAAAGCCGCACCGACCAAATCGGTTCGATGGCAGCGGCCGTTGCCGTGTTCCGCACCAATGCACGCGAACGTCTGCGTCTGGAATCCGACGCCGAGCAAAACCGTTCGCTCACCGAACAGGAACGTAGCGAGCGCGAACGCGTCACAGCCCGCAACAGTGCCGATGTCCGCTTTGCCGTCGATGCGCTGGCCAAGGGTCTTGCCCATCTGTCGGATGGCGATCTCGAATATCGCATCTCGACACCTTTCGTTGCCGACCTCGATCGTCTGCGCGAAGACTTCAACGGCTCGATCACCAAGCTCAATGCCGCCCTGACCAAGGTCGGTCACAACGCCCGCGCCATCGATGCCGGCGCCAGCGAAATCCGCCATGCGGCCGACGATCTTGCCCGCCGCACCGAACAGCAGGCAGCCTCGGTGGAAGAAACCGCAGCGGCTCTGGAAGAGATCACCACGACCGTCAAGGATTCGGCACGTCGCGCCGAGGAAGTCGGCCGTCTGGTCAACCGTACCCGCGACAATGCCGAGCAGTCCGGCAATGTGGTGCGCAACGCTGTTCGCGCAATGAGCGGCATCGAACAGTCCTCGTCGGAAATTTCCAACATCATCAGCGTCATCGACGACATCGCGTTCCAGACCAACCTTCTCGCCCTGAACGCCGGCGTCGAAGCAGCCCGTGCCGGTGAAGCCGGGAAGGGTTTTGCCGTCGTTGCCCAGGAAGTCCGCGAGCTGGCCCAGCGTTCGGCAAATGCCGCCAAGGAAATCAAGGCGCTGATCACGACCTCCGGTTCGCAGGTCCAACAGGGCGTCACTCTCGTCGGCGAAACCGGCAAGGCGCTGGAAACGATCGCTGCCGAGGTTCAGGAGATCAACGGCCATATCGCCGCCATCGTCACCGCCTCGCGCGAACAGTCGACAGGCCTTCAGGAAATCAACACCGCCGTCAACACGATGGACCAGGGCACGCAGCAGAATGCCGCCATGGTCGAGGAACAGACGGCCGCAAGCCATGGTCTGGCTTCGGAAGCATCGGCATTGAAGGCGTTGCTGGCGCAGTTCCGTCTCGGCGGTGCTTCGGATGGATCACGCAACGGCTACAGCCGCGCCGCATAAAACGGCAGCTATCATCATCGACAACCAGATGGCCGGAGTAAAATCCGGCCATTTTGCATTTGAGAAGCCTGATCGAGACATCGGCGCGCAATCATGCGTCAACACGCATGTCGGTCAGAACGGATCGCTGGAAGAGATGAAAACTGCACACGACATGGCGGCACAAAGCTTGCGCCTGTCGGCAGGAGAAGGTAGCGCGTACGCAATACAAAACACGCGCAGGGGCTTTATTGCCTGCAAATCCTCAACGAAAGATAAACCGGAAGAATTTTTCAATGGAAACCGTCACCATCGAAACACGCGCCGATTTTGCTCAATGGGCGATCGAACGGGCGCGGGCAATCGTCGCCGAGCAGGGCGGCAATCTGGCACTGGCCGCACGCGACATGCAGGACGACAAGATCGCCGAAACCGGCAATGCACTGGGACAGGCCATTGTCGACGCCATGCTGGAAGTGTTTGACGGCCTCGCGCCAGAGGATTGACCAGCGGCCTCCCGCTGAGACAATGACTTACGAAGCAAGTTGCGTGGGATAAAGCCGCGCTTCGGCACTGAGAAACAGCATTTCGCTGGCGTCACACCAGCCATTCGGGCGCAATCCCTTGATTGCGTCCGGCCATTCGGCCTTGCCGGACGCATTTACATAGCCCAGGCAATCGCAGCTCCCGGCGTCTTCAAAGTGAAGATAAGCCAGTCTGCCCACACCGAGCGTTTCAATCGCACGCCACATAAAAACCCCTGAACTGCGTAATACGGCCGTGACAATGTATCACGACGCTTGCGCGGGTCTGGTGACGGGAATGTGACAGCCTGTTTTCTTCTCCGTCATCACATTCCTGTTGCACGCCCGGTTTCGCCACCCGGTTTTGCCCGCGCCTTATTGCAAAACCCATAAACTTGAGTATCAGTGTCCAATTATTAGTTCGGCACCAGGTTTCCACCTGCGCAATGGCCGACAGAAAGGGCATTCACGTGGTCTCTCGTTTTCTAATCTCCCTAGGTTTCCTCGGAATTTTCGCCACGTCCGGCACTGCCATTGCGGCGGAAAAGGGCAACCCTGAAGCCACCCGCATCGTCTCGATCGGCGGCACGATCACGGAAATCCTCTATGATCTTGGTGCGCAGGACCGCATTGTCGCCCGTGATTCCACCAGCTTTTATCCCGCCGATGCCAATTCCAAACCGGATGTCGGTTACATGCGGGCGCTCTCGGCCGAAGGCATTCTGGGCCAGAAGCCGGATCTCATCCTGATGGAAGAAGGCTCCGGCCCGCCTCCGGTGATCGAAATCCTCAAGGCCAGCGAAGTGCCGATGGTGGTCATCCCGACGCCGCCGAAGGCAGACAAGATCGGCCAGAAAATCCGTGACATCGGCGCGGCCGTCGGCCTTTCCGACAAGGCGGAGCCGCTTGCGACCAAAACCGAAGCCGACCTGAAAACGCTGGCCGATGATGTCGCCAGGATCAAGGCCGAGAAGAAGAAGGTTCTGTTCGTGCTGTCGCTCTCGAACGGCCGCGTGATGGCCGGTGGTGCCGACACCGAAGCCGGTGCCGTGATCGAAATGGCCGGCGGCATCAATGCCGCGCCGACCATCAACGGTTATAAGCCACTCTCCGACGAAGCCGTCATTGCCGCCAGACCCGATGCGATCCTGTCCATGTCGCGCGGTGATCATTCCATCAAGCCGGAACAGGTATTTTCCCTGCCTTCAATGCAGACAACTCCGGCCGCCGAGAACAAGGCGCTGATTTCCATGGACGGCCTGCTGCTGCTCGGGTTCGGGCCCCGCACGCCGGAAGCCGCACGCGCACTCGCCGCGCAGATTTATCCCGGCGAGATCAAGTAGACATGAGAGCGCTCTCCTTGCCCCTGCGGCCAGCCGCTGATGGCGATCGCACCCAGCAGGGCGTCCTCGTTCTTTTCGGGCTTGCAGCCCTGCTGGTCATCGCCTGCCTGATCTCTCTCGGTGTCGGGCCAACAGGCGTCGGCCTTGCAGACCTCTGGGCCTACCTCACCGGAAATGCCGATCGGCTGACCACGCAGGAGCGCGTGATTCTTGAAGCCGTCAGGTTGCCGCGTACCGCACTCGGTCTGCTGGTCGGCGCAGGTCTCGCGGTATCCGGCGCCATGATGCAGGGGTTGTTTCGCAATCCGCTCGCAGATCCCGGCATCGTCGGCGTCACAGCCGGCGCAGGTCTCGCCGCCGTGGCGGCGATCGTGCTCGGCAACGGCATTCTGGCACCAATCGCGCTTCTGCTCGGCAATCAGTTTCTACCGCTAATGGCGTTTTTCGGGGGGCTCATCAACACCTGGACGCTCTACCTGATCGCCACCCGCGACGGTCGCACCTCGACAACGGCCCTCATCCTCTGCGGCATCGCCATCGGCGCATTGACGGCGGCATTGATGGGCCTGCTGATCGTCATGGCCGATGACCGGCAATTGCGCGATATCACCTTCTGGAGCCTCGGCTCGCTTGGCGGCGCCACATACGGGCGCATCGTCTCCATCCTGCCCTTCATCGCTGTCGTGCTGGTGATCATTCCCTTCGTCGCGCGCGGACTGGACGCTCTCATTCTGGGAGATGCCGCAGCCTTTCACATGGGCATCCCGGTGCAGCGCCTGAAAAAGATCGTCATCATCGCCGTCGCCGCGGCCTGCGGCTCCACCGTTGCCGTTGCCGGCTCCATCGGTTTTGTCGGCATCGTCGTGCCGCATCTGCTGCGCCTGGCCATGGGGCCATCCCACCGTTTCCTGCTGCCCGGATCAGCCCTTGGCGGCGGCGCCCTGCTGTTGATCGCAGACAGCGTGGCGCGCACGGTGGCAGCACCGGCAGAATTGCCGATCGGCGTCATCACCGCCCTGTTCGGCGCACCGGTCTTCCTGTTCCTGCTGCTCGGTAAGAACGGCGCCAGCATGCGAGACCTGCCATGATTATCGCCGAAAATATCACCATCACCCGCAGCGGTCGCAATCTCGTCAAGTCGGTCGACATCGAGCTGAGACCCGGCTGCTTCACCGTGGTGATCGGCCCGAACGGCGCCGGCAAATCCACGCTGATGAAAGTTCTCTCCGGCGAGATGCGGCCGGACGAGGGAACCGTTTCTTATCACGGCAAAAATCTCGATCTCTGCCGGCCGGAAGATCTGGCGAAATGCCGGGCGGTCCTGCCGCAGGCAACACAGCTGGCTTTTCCGTTCACGGCGCTCGAAATCACCCGCATGGGCGCTGTCGCCCACGGCGCGCTGGATCCATCCGATCAGGCCCGCAAGGCATTGAAACGCGCCGGTCTTCATGGTTTTGAACGCCGTCCCTACCCTTCCCTGTCAGGCGGCGAGCAGCAGCGCGTGCAATTCGCCCGCGCATTGGCGCAGGTGCCAAAGCCGGTGTCCGACGGCGTGCCGAATGCGCTGTTTCTTGATGAACCGACGGCAAGCCTCGATCTCGGCCATCAGATCTCGGTGCTGGAAACGGCGCGCGATTTTGCATCCGCCGGCGGCATCGTGCTGGCCATCCTGCATGATCTCAATCTGGCCGCCGAGTTCGCCGATCATCTGGTCGTCCTGCACAATGGCAAGGTCGTGAAGTCAGGCGTCTGCGCGGACGCGATCACCGACGACGTCATCGCAAAAGTGTATGGCATCGGCGGCGCTGTCGGTCGCCTGCCTGCGGTGCATATGCCCTATGTGCTGCCGCAATCACGGCATCGCTGACAAGGAAGGTCCTTATGGCCCCGATCGCACGGTCTTTCGCCAGACCGGCAGGGCTTTCAGCGTGGTGACGGCACTGGCATCGGCAAACTCGCGCCCGTCCGTCACGCCTTTGGCGATGATTTCCGCCATTTCCTCGATAGGCTGGCGAAACGTCGTCAGCGCGTAACCGTCCCAGCCCGCCTGTTCGATATCGTCGAACCCGAGGACACACAGATCCCTCGGGATGACCATGCCAAAATCCTGGCGGGCGATATCCATGAAACCGCAGGCGAGAAGATCCGTGACGCAGAAGACGGCATCCGGACGCGCCGCGCCGGGCAACAACAGGCGTGCGGCTTCCGCGCCGCTGCGATAGCTGGTTGGCCCGACCTTGATCACCTGCGGCGGCTCGAAACCCGCTTCGACGATCGCCGCACTGAACAGCTTTTCGCGTGCCAGAAGGCTGGGCGAATTGTTGGTGGATGAAACGATCGCGAACGACCGACAGCCCGCACGGGCGAGCATATGCCGGGCATCGTTCATGGCGCTCTCGTGATCGAGATTGATATGCTCCGCCTCCTCTATCTGCCCCTGCCGATTGATGAGGATGACGTGCTGGCCGCTTTCGATGCAGGTGCGCACCAGCGAGACCGGCGGCGCGCCGGAGAGCACGATGGTGGCGGACGCGCGATAATTTAGCGTCTGATGCAGAGCCGCGCGTGAATCCGCCTCGTTGCCGGCGGTGTTGATGACCATGACGGCGCGGCCTGCCGCCTGAATGCGCCGCGTCAGCGCTTCGAGAAGCGCCGACTGGTAAGGCGCATGCAGATCGCCGCCGAGAATGCAGATCGGCCGGCTCTTCTCCTGCGACAACCCGCGCGCCAGATGGTTGACGTGGTAGTTCAGCTCTTCAGCCGCCGCCAGAACCTTGCGGCGGGTTTCATCCGAAACGCTCGCCCCTGCTGTAAACGTGCGCGATACTGCGGAGCGGGAAACCCCGGCGCGCTGCGCGACCTCGCTTGCACTTGCAAAATTCTGCGGCGGCCGATTGCTCATGCGACAGCCTTGTCCTTGTTCGCTTCGATAAGACGGATCATATCGGCCGCCCGCTCGACGGCATGGATCAGTTCCGGTTTCGGCGTTTCGAACCATTCGTCAGGATGCAACTGCCGTCTGTCACGCACATGGTCGATCGCCGATGCCAGCGTCGGATAGAGGTCCGGCATTTCCAGATGCAGGAACAGCGACACCAGCGAAACCGACCGGCTGCGACCGGCGCGGCAGTTGACCAGCACATTGCCCTTGTCCCGATGCGGATAGGACGGCTTTTGCGGAAAGCTCTGGCTGAGCGCCCCGCGCAGGAGATAATAACCGGCCATCAGCATGGTATCGGCATTGCCGGGACCATCGACGAGGCCGAGCTTGTAATAACGCAGGAAACCAGGACCGGAGGCGATGCGTCCTTCCTCGACAGGCTGCTCTGCGCCGACGAGATTGACATCGAAATTGACCGCGCAATTGACGATCACCTTGATGCCATGCTGTTCCAGCAAATCCGGCGTACTCACGGCTTCACGGCCACCGATATAAAGATCGACATCCCAGCCCGGCAGGTTCTTCTGGATAAGGCTCAGGTGCGGCCGCTCGTAATGCGGAGAGGACGTCATGCCGCTTCTCCCTTTCGTTCTGTCGGTGCGATCGCAATTTTCATCGCAGCGGAAAATTCGGCGGCAATGCCGGGCGCTGCGGCAAAAATCTCGCCGCCCATCAGCAACTCGGCTTCAGTTGCGGGATAGGCACCGGTCACACCGCCGGCTTCGCGCACCATCAGCAGACCGGCAAGGCAATCCCAGGCATTCATATAGTATTCCGCATAACCATCGGTGCGACCTTCCGCGACCCAGGCAATGGCAAGTGCCCCGGATGCCCCACGGCGGATATTGGCGCCCTCGGCAAGAACGCGCTCCTGCGCGGCCAGATAATCCGTCGTCGCTACGCGCGGCGACCAGCCGATCTCGACCGAAGCATTGGCGATGGCATCTGTTGCGGCAACGGCAAGCGGCGTGCCGTTCTTGGTTGCCCCTGCCCCCTTGCGGGCGAAATAGAATTCGTTCGAAGCCGGATTGAAGATCGCCCCGAGCAGTGTCTCACCCTTCACGCAGAACGAAATCGCGACGCAGAAATGGGCAATGCCGCGCGCGAAATTGGCGGTCCCATCGATCGGATCGATTACCCAAAGCCGTTCCGCCAGCGCGCCGCCGGCTTCCTCGCCCAGAATGCCATCTTCCGGAAATTCCGCCGCGATCGCAGCGCGTACATGGTTTTCCACGGCGCCATCGGCTTCGGTCAGAAAATCCTGGCGCCCCTTGAGGGTGAAATCGCCCGGCTTGCGGGTCTGGAAGGCGTCAAGTGCCAGCGCGCCGGCAGAGGCCGTGACAGTGCGCAGCAGGGTTTCGCGTTGGTTCAGTTCATCGACAGTCAGCATGGGGTCTTTCGGCGAGAGGATGACGGGGCACTGCAAGTGAGGCCCCGCCATGTTTCAGTTCGAATATGCGGCGATTACTTCTTGTAGTTCAAGGACCAGAGATCCTGCCAGTCCTGACGCGCTTCCCAGTCGTCACCGCCGGTCGAGGCATCATAGGCAAGCAGCTGATCGCGCACCTTGCCGACGCCGGAAGGTTCGTTGTCGGGGAGGCCGATCGTGGTGTTCGTCGACATCTTGCCGTCCTTTGCCTGTGGCGCGATACCTTCAGCCGTCATCATGTACCGGATGAACAGTTTTGCGGCATTCGGGCTTTTGGTGCCGGAGGCGATCAGACCGAGCGATGGGTAGGTCCAGCCGGAAAAGGGCGAGAGACCAGCGCAAAGGCCAAGCTTCATGCCATCCTTGTTGTCACGGTATTTGGCCGTGCTGACCAGACCAACAAAGCTTTCCTTGGTGTCCGGCGCGCCGATCGATTCGGCGGCAGCACCATCGGAATCGGTGAGCAACGGGCTGTTGGCGGCCAGAGCCTTGACCCATGCGGCGGTGGCACTGGCCTCGTCCGTCTTCAGCGGCTTGCCGTATTGCGCCTGATAGGCATCGGCAACAGCCTTGTCGGCATGCGTGGCGAGCTGGTTGAACCAGTCGGTATAGGACGGCTTGCCGATCGGATCCTGCATCGCCACCTTGCC
This sequence comes from Neorhizobium sp. BT27B, assembly GCF_050455485.1. Lineage (NCBI taxonomy): Bacteria > Pseudomonadati > Pseudomonadota > Alphaproteobacteria > Hyphomicrobiales > Rhizobiaceae > Neorhizobium > Neorhizobium sp. BT27B. Next base: position 285,659 of record NZ_JBCIYT010000005.1, read on the forward strand.
CTTCCATTCGGCCTCGGTCAGCTGCCAGATATTCTTGACCGGGCAGCTGTCATGCAGGGCAGTGTTGTACGTCCAGACATTCGGAGCGAGAACGATGGTCAGCGGATCCTGATAGATCGCAGGAATATCCTTGGCGAGATCGGCAGGCAGCCAGCTTTTGGCATATCCCTTGGCAACGATCTGCGACAGCGCCGCCGGTGCATCCGCCAGAATGACCACATCGGCCTTGACGTTATTGGCCTGCGCCTCGCGGATGACGATTTCCAGCGTCTCCGGTGCGCCGGATTTTACGCCGGTGACCTTCACGCCGTATTTTTCGGAAAAGGCCTTGGCCTGTTCGACGATCTTGCCGGTGGAATCATAAACGGTGATCGGCGCTTCTTGTCTGGCAGCCTCGATCACGGCGTTGAGGTCGAATGCCTCCTCGGCGCCGGCGCTGGTGGCGACCAGCGAGATGGCGGCGGAAAACATCAGCGAAGACATCAGAGTGCGGGAAAGTCTCATCGATATTCCTTTGAATGATTTGAACAGGGATTTTTACGGGAGTTTATGCGGGTAAAAGCGCCGGCCGGCCTTGGCCGATCGGCTGTGCCGCGTTTTGCGCGCGGATTTCAGTGAGCTCGATGCGCTGCCCATCGGCGTCGAACAGGTGCAGGCCTTCGGCTTTTGCAAAACAGTCGACCACGTCGCCCGGCCTCGCCGTCGGGCGCGTGTGGGTGGCGTGGAAAAGACGCTCGGCCCCAAGCGAAAGCTCCAGTATCCAGCTGCCACCGGTCGGCATGATGCTTTCAAGCTTCAGCGTCCCGAGCGGCACGGCACCGACGGTGGCGGAAAACGCAATCTCTTCCGGCCGAATGCCGACTGACGCAACCTTGGACGTGCCCCCTAAGGGCAGTTTGCCGAACAGCCGCGCGGCCAGCCCGCCAAGCACTGACTGGGCATCGAGCGAGATCATGTTGATCGGCGGGTTGCCGATGAATTCCGCCACGAACCGGTTGACCGGCCGCGAATAGATATCATCCGGCGCACCGACCTGCTGCAGACGACCACCGTTCATCACCGCGATCGTGGTCGCCAGTGTCATCGCCTCCCACTGGTCATGGGTGACAAAAACGATCGTAGTGCGGAATTCCTCATGCAGTCGACGCAGTTCGGCGCGCATTTCGAGGCGAAGCGTGGCATCGAGATTGGACAGCGGTTCATCCAGCAACAGGATTTCGGGATTGACCGCCAGCATGCGGGCCAGCGCCACGCGCTGCTGCTGACCGCCCGAAAGCTGCGACGGATACCGCGCCGCATAATCGCGAATGCGTAGCTTTTCCATCACGTCATTGACCTTGGCGCGGCGCTCCGCTTCCGGGATCTTGCGCAGGCGCAGGCCGAAATCGATGTTGCGCTCCACGGTCATATGCGGCCAAAGCGCATAAGATTGGAAAACGAGGCCGAGCCGACGCTGCTCCGGCGGCAGAAAAGTGCCCGCGCTCAGGCTATCGACCACACGTTCGCCAATGGCGATCTCGCCGCCGCTCAGGTGCTCGAGACCGGCAATCATCCGCAATGTCGTGGTCTTGCCGCAGCCCGAGGGGCCTAGCAGGCACATGAATTCACCATGGGCGATGGTGAGGTTCAGATCGGAAACGGCGGCATGACCATGGCCGGCATAGTTCTTGGTGACATTGGTCAGTGTGATATCGGGCATGTCAGCTCTCCAGACCCTTGGCGATGCCTTTGCCGGTCAGTCGGTTGATGAGAATGGTGCCGGCCAGCGCCAGCAGCGCGATCATCAGCACGACGGCATTGGCGGCCTGGGTGTAATTGTAATCCACGAGGCGCAGCGAATAGGTGGTCAGCACATCGGTGGCCGGCACGGCGAGGATGATGAACAGGCTGACGCCCTTGATGCCGGAGATGAACGGCAGCAGGATCGCACTCGCCAGAGCCCGCTTCTGGATCGGCATCACGATGCTGGTCATGCGTCGCCACCAGCCGGCACCGGCAACACGCGCCGCCTCTTCCGGCTCCTTGCCGAGCTGTGCCATGGCGGCAATGCCGGATCGCGAGGCAAACGGCATCTGATCGGCAATCAGGGCCAGAATGAGGATGATCGAGGTGCCGTAAAGTGCCGGGATGGGACCGCGCGGCACGGCAAACAGCGTCAGCGTTGCCGCCGCAAAAGCGATGCCCGGCACCAGATAGGGCATGAAGGTTATCTGCCGCAGGAAGGCGCCGAGCGCAGCAAACGGGCTGCGGATGACGACATAACCGACCAGAAGACCAAGCACGCCCGAGGCCAGCGACGCGGCGCCGATGATGACCAGCGTATTGAGACCGGCGCTCCAGAATTCCGGCGTCAGCAGTATGCCGTTGCGCAACGCAACCGTATCGAGGTTCGAGCCGATCCAGTAATCGAAGGTAAAGTTTTCCGGTGTGAAACGGCCCGGCACGCGCATGATGGTCGAGAGAAACAGCGTCAGCAGCGGGACGACGACGCCGATGACGAAGAAGGCGACCGCAAAACCGGTGGCCGGGATAAACCAGCGCCCGAGCGGGCGACGACGGTTCATCGCCCCCTTGCCACCGACAATGGCGAAACGACGCGCCTCGCGCATCATCCGCGTATCGATGTAGAGCGTGAGCACACCGATCGCCATGATGACCGCCGCCATCACGGCTGCCATGCCGCTCTGGCGGGTAGAGATCGCGCGGTAAAGCGAGGTCGACAGCGTATCGAAGCCGACAGGCAGGCCGAGCACATAAGGTACGGCAAACTCGCCGATACAATCGGCAAAGATCAGCAGGCCGGAAGACAACAACGCCGGGCGCATCAGCGGCAGCACGATCTGGAATGCGACGCGGCGCCGACTTGCACCGAGAATACGAGCCGAATCCTCCAGCTGCGCATCGAGCCGCTGCAGCGCGCTGCCGAGGATGAGGATCACAAAGGGCGCATAATGCAGCGACAGGATGATGATCATCGGCAGGCGGCCATAGGCCAGCCAGTCGGGCGTGGCAAAACCGAGATTTTCCATCCAGCCGGGCTGGCCGCCCACAGTGCGGTTCTTGAAGATCGTCGTCCAGGCAAGTGCGAGCGTCCATGTCGGCAGCATGAAGGGGATGATCAGCGCCGTTGCGAACCAGCCGCGCCCCGGCAGCTCGGTCCGGTTGATCAGCCAGGCGAGCATGCCGCCGATCGACATGGACAGCACGATCGCACCAGCCGCCACCGACGCCGTATTGAGAAGCGGTTGCCACAGAAGAATGGCGGACATGCGGGAGGCAAAGGCGCGCGTGAGATAATAGAGCGTGAACGCCCCCTCCGGTGCGCGCATGCGCGCCGCATCGCCGATCTGCACGATCGCGACATTGACGAGAATCGAGATGACGGGCGCGAGAATGAGAAGAGCGAACAGCAGCGCAAGCACCAGCCCGATGGCAATGACCGGATCGCGGCGCGCCACGGCCAATTGATGACGCAGCCGCTGGAACCGTGAACCGGCATCCCCCCGCGTCATTCGCCCGTCGATCATCACCATGATGGCCGCCCCTTCTCTCGTTTATCGAGGCGGACCATAAAAAAGCTCGATGACAGCCGGATGACATTTTGCACATATGTGCACATCGAATATCGGGATTTTTTCGAAGACGCAGTTGTTATAAATCAGGTCTTGCTGGCATCGTCACAGGCCAAAGGCAGATCACAAATCAAGTATTTTTGCCCATAGGCGCATCGTTCAAAAAGGAGTTGATCGAGAGGTGCGCACCCAAGCGCAACCGTTCAGCGTCAAACCGCCGCAGATTGGCATTATCCACCTCGGTGACATCGCTGCGGCTTTGTGGCATTGAGATAACATGAGGGCGATCAGGCAAATCCTATCCGACAGGATTCTGGCCACCGCAATGGCGGTGGTGATCGCCTATGTGGTTGTCCTTCAAGGCCTGGCCGGCAGCTATGCCCGCGCATCCACCATCAGCCCGGCAGAAAACCCGTTCCATGTCATCTGCGCCTCTTCCGGCATCGTGGACACCGCGCCGGACAGCAAAAACACACCGCTGAAGAAAAGTGCGGAATGTCCATGCGCGCTGCTTTGCCGCCTCGCCGGTTCCGCAGTGCCCGCCATTCTTGCCGGCTCTGCCCCAGACATCCACAGGATCGCCGTCGCAGACAAGCCGACAGCGCACATGGTGGACATGGTCGCGCCGTCATCACAACGCCGGCTGCTCGCCGAACCTCGAGCGCCACCGCCGCGTGCCTGAACATCGGAATGTGAGGCGCCTTGCCCCCATGTTCGTCTTTCAGGAGAGATGTCTATCCGGCATCTCTCACGTTTCATGTTCGCGCTCCCCTCGCCTGACGGCACAGTACCGAACCCGAGCCGGCCGAGCGCACCCACCGGAGGAAACCCATGATCAGAAAACACATCGGCATCTTTGTGGCACTTGCAGCGACACTCAGCTTCGGCACGGCTCGGGCGCACGAATTCAAGGTCGGGGAGATCGAGATCGGCCATCCCTATTCGCGTGCCATGCTGCCCGTCGCCAAGGTTGGTGGCGGTTATCTGAAGATCACCAATGCCGGCCCGGCCGACCGTCTCGTCAGCGCCAGCTCCGATCGCGCCGGCAGCGTCGAATTCCATGAGATGAAGATGAATGGCGCCATCATGGAGATGCGCGAACTCCAGGGCGGTATTGTCCTTCCCGCCAAGTCCACAGTCGAGCTGAAACCGGGCGGTTATCATGTCATGTTCATGAATGTCACAAAGCCCTTCAAGGAAGGTGAAATGGTCAAGGCCACGCTTGTTTTTGAAAAGGCCGGCCCGGTCGATGTCGAGTTCGCCGTCGGCCCGATTGCCGGTGACAAGGCGCATTCGGAGCATGGAAAATGACGTCGAAAAATCCGTTCATGATGATCGCTGGCGTCGTGTCGGGCATTTTTGTGCTCGCACTCGTCGGCGTCATGGTCTGGATGTCGAAAGACACGCCCCGTTCGGGCACGTTCGGCACCGCCTTTTCCCTGGTCAATGACCAGGGAAAACCGGTCGATCAGTCGATCTTCAAGGGCAATCCGTCGCTCGTCTATTTCGGCTATACGCACTGCCCCGAGGTCTGCCCGACGACACTTTACGAGGTGGCAGGCTACCTTGAGGAACTCGGCGCGGAAGGCCAGTCGCTCAAAACCTACCTCTTCACCGTCGATCCGGAGCGCGACACGCCGGACATCATGAAAGGTTATGTCACCGCCTTTTCAGACCGCATCACCGGTGTCACGGGAACGCCGCAGGAAATGACAAAGGTCATTGCCGGCTGGAAGGCATTCGCGCGCAAGCAGCCAAACCCCAGCGGCGGTTATTCCATGAGCCACACGATGGATCTGTTTCTGATCGGCGCCGACGGACGCTTGAAAGGTCTCATTCCCTATGGCGCAGACCCTGACGAAGCCATCGAAAAAATCCGTAGCGCGCTTCTGTAATGAACACCGATTCCGGCCGTCGCAAAAGCTTGCGCAGCGGCCGGAAAGACCTGCGAACCTCAGCCTTGCCGCCTATTGCCGACAGGCTGTCCGTCTCCCACAAAAAAGCGCAGCCTTGCGGATTGCCGTGATGACAAAGCTTTGCTAAGGGGTGGCACCGTTTCCACCGGCTACAAGAATCTTCGCTTCGCGGAGTTGTTCCGGTTGTTTGATGGGGCGTCGCCAAGCGGTAAGGCACCGGTTTTTGGTACCGGCATTCCCAGGTTCGAATCCTGGCGCCCCAGCCACAACACTCTTTTTCAAGCCTAGAATCCATGTTTTCCGGCGTTTTCGCTTAGCTGGGAATCACGTTTCAGACGCTGTCTTACAGGAGTGTGTGACACAAGTGTCTTACAGGAACGCCGCTAAATCCTGCCCGTCCTTCCATTCAAGAGATGGGGCGAGGTTAGTTTGTGCTTTGCCAACTGGCGAATGGCTACTTCTCCGCCTGGCGATGAGAATGCTCACGGCCAGGTCGTGATAGCCGGTCACCGCAATCCAGCGACAGCCCCCAAAGATTGGCAAATGTCATCTGGGTTAAGCCGCTCCCCTTACGGGCGCCGGCAAGGACGGGCAGAGACACGCGGCTCTGCCCGGCTTGAGTCTGGGGTGAGGTGCGATGGCACCCAAGACAATACAGCCACTGGCCGCGAGATCGTCTTTGTTGATCAAGCCACCTTACCCAATACCCCATGCGGGTCGAGCACGAACTTGGTCGCCGCACCCTGATCAAAGCTCTCATAGCCTTGCGCGGCATCCTCCAGCGAAATCACCTTGGCATTGACGATATCGGCGATCGGCAGGCGGTCGTGCAAGATGGCCTGCATGAGCTGGCGATTGTATTTCAGCACCGGCGTCTGCCCCGTATGGAAGGACTGCGCCTTGGCCCAGCCAAGCCCGAACCGCAGTGACAGGCTGCCCTGCTTGGCAGCCGCATCCACGGCACCGGGATCTTCCGTCACGTAAAGCCCGGGAATGCCGATCTGACCGGCGGCGCGGGTGATTTCCATCATCTGGTTCAGAACGATCGCCGGCTGTTCGCCGCCGGCATGGCCGCGCGCCTCGAAACCGACGGCATCAATGGCACTGTCCACCTCGTCGGTGCCGACGACCTGCGCAATCATGTCGCCAAGTCTGTCAGACTGTGAGAGATCGATCGGTTCGAACCCGACCTTTGCGGCATGCGCCAGACGCTCCTTGTTGAAATCGCCGATCATGACGACGGCAGCCCCCAGAATGCGGGCGGAAGCGGCAGCCGCCAGCCCCACCGGCCCGGCACCGGCAACATAGACCGTCGAGCCGACGCCGACGCCGGCCTTCACCGCGCCGTGAAAACCGGTCGGCAGAATGTCGGAGAGCATGGTGAGGTCGCGGATTTTTGACATCGCCCGGTCGCGATCCGGGAATTTCAGAAGGTTGAAATCGGCGTAAGGAATGGTGACGTAGCGTGCCTGCCCGCCGATCCAGCCGCCCATATCGACATAACCATAGGCGCCGCCGGCACGCGACGGGTTCACCGTCAGGCACACACCTGTGTCCTGGGCCTTGCAGCAGCGGCAACGGCCGCAGGCGACATTGAAGGGCACAGAGACGATATCGCCGATCTCCAGCATCTCGACATCGACGCCCTTTTCGATCACCTCGCCGGTAATTTCATGGCCAAGCACGAGGCCAGGCATGGCGGTGGTGCGTCCGCGCACCATGTGCTGGTCGGAACCGCAGATATTGGTGGAAATGACTTTCAGGATGACGCCGTGCTCGATGCGCCGACCATCGGGCGCCTCCAGCTTCGGATCATCGATATCGCGGACTTCCACCTTGCCGGGTTTCAGATAAACGACGCCACGGTTCCTGCTCATACCATTCCTCCTTGGTTGAGTTTGCCCCCGAACTGTTCTGGTCGAAGGCATTTTTGCGGGGCCGATCCCTCCTCGGATCGACGCCGCAACCTTCCAATCGTTATTGCCGTTTCAAGAGACCATGCATGATGCTTTCGAACGCCCGCGAAAACGACATGGCCGGTCGGCAAAGACGACATATGGTCTGGAATGCGGTGAAGGGAACAGTAGGCATTAAAAAGCCGCCCGCAACATCGTCGCGGACGGCTCGAAAAATCTCTCGACGATATCGGCAATCAGCCCCGGCGCGCAGCCTTCTTCGGCGCGGCCTTGCCGTCGTCGAAACCGATGCGCACTGTCGTGAAGCGCGAAGCCCCTCCAGCAGCATTCGGGATCGAGACGTCGGCCTTGTTGAAGATGAACTGGCCGCTGCCTTCCGGCGGGATGTTGGCGTTAAAGGCAACCTTCTGCGAATAGATGACGTTACTGCCATCGACCACTTCCACCAGAACCGGCAGCGTCACGTCACCGGTCTTGCCGGCGGCGCCGGCCACGATGCGGCCCTGCGCCATCACATTGATGGTCAGCGTGGATTCACTCGCCGTGCAGGAGCGCGTCACGTCGGCAAAGGAGGCCTGATAGATCAGCTTGCTGTCGTCGCCTTCGGCGGCCTTGCCGACATAGGACCGGTGGAAACCGGTATCGGTGCGGATCACCACCTGCGGGCAATAGGCCTGCACGACCGGTGTGACACTGGCCTGCGCTTCGGCACGACCGGCAGCGCCCAGATCGGGCGTGCTGCAGCCGGCAAGCGCTGCGGCCAGCCCGGCACCGGCAGCCGTGCGCAAAACCGTCTTGAAAGATGCCGTGGTCAGGGATGTTTTTCCAAACACGTTACTCAACCCTTTTGCATATCTGATCTGCCGCCTGGCCGATCCTGGCTTTATTTCTGGCGCGACCGGAACTTCCGGCACCTCTTCAAGCCAAGGTCTATAGCAGTGGCATTTTGAAAAATCGATCCGTTATGACACGAAAATCATCTCTACGTTGAGAGACATGCGAATACGGCAAAATTCGAACTGCGGAACCGCTCGGGCATAATCCGGGCTCGCATTCCCCATCGGCTTTCTGTATTGAAGGCCGAACTTTTTTACGCCGGCTTTTCCGGAGCCGATGCTTCTTTCTGGGGAATGAACTTCGTGGAATACATCTCGACACGCGGCGAAGCACCCGCGCTCAGCTTTCGCGACGCACTCATGGCAGGCCTTGCCCGCGATGGCGGCCTTTACGTTCCGCGCGAATGGCCGACATTTTCCAAAAAAGACATCAAGGCCCTGCGCGGCAAGACCTATCAGGAGATCGCATTCGCGGTTATCAGCCGTTTCACCGGTAACGAGATCGCGGCCGACAAGCTGCAGGCGATGATCAATGAGGCCTATGCCACCTTCCGCCATCCGGCCGTTGTGCCGCTGGTGCAGACCGGCCCCAACGATTTCGTGCTGGAACTTTTCCATGGTACGACGCTCGCCTTCAAGGACGTGGCGATGCAATTGCTCGCCCGCCTGATGGACCACGTACTGGCCGAACGCGGCCAGCGCGCAACCATCGTCGGCGCGACCTCGGGCGATACTGGCGGCGCCGCCATCGACGCCTTTGCCGGCCGCGAGCGCACCGATGTGTTCATCCTGTTCCCGCATGGCAAGGTTTCGCCGGTGCAGCAGCGCCAGATGACCTCCTCGGGTGCTTCGAACGTTTATGCGGTTGCCGTGAAGGGCAATTTCGACGATTGCCAGAACCTTGTGAAGGAGATGTTCAACGACGTCGCCTTCCGCGAAAAGGTCGGCCTGTCGGGTGTCAATTCGATCAACTGGGCGCGCATCATGGCGCAGGTGGTTTATTACTTTACCTCCGCCCTTTCGCTTGGCGCACCAGACCGCAAGGTCTCGTTCACGGTACCGACCGGCAATTTTGGCGATATCTTTGCAGGCTACGTGGCCAAGAAAATGGGCCTGCCCATTGAGCGTCTGGCGATTGCCACCAACGACAACGACATTCTCGCCCGCACGCTGAAGACCGGCCGTTACGAGATGAAGGGCGTGCACGCCACCACCTCGCCGTCGATGGATATCCAGATCTCCTCCAACTTCGAACGCCTCCTGTTCGAAGCCTATGGTCGCGATTCCGGCGCCGTGCGCAATGCCATGGCGAGCCTGAAACAGTCCGGTTCGTTCGAGATCCAGCCGGAAGCCCTGAAAGCCATCCGCCGCGAGTTCCGCGCCGCCCGCGCCACCGAAAAGCAGGTTGCCGCGACCATCAAGGACACCTTGGCCGAGACCGGCTATCTGATCGATCCACATACGGCAACGGGCGTTTTTGCGGCGAAAAAGTTCGCAAAGCCGGGCGTTCCGATGGTGACACTGTCGACTGCCCACCCGGCCAAGTTCCCGGCTGCCGTAGAAAGCGCTTGCGGAATTTCTCCAGCACTTCCACTATGGCTTGCTGATTTAATGACACGGGAGGAGCGTTTCGATCTCTTGGATGCGGACCTGAAAGCCGTCGAAGGCTTCATCAGCAAACATGCCCGGGCCACCGCCTGACGGGATCAGAAGACGCCGGAGATACAGTATGAATGTTAATATCACCCGGCTCGCCTCCGGGTTGACCGTCGTCACCGAAAACATGCCGCATCTGGAAAGCGTTGCGCTGGGCGTATGGATCAAGTCCGGCTCGCGCAACGAGATGGATAACGAGCATGGTATCGCCCACCTTCTCGAGCACATGGCCTTCAAGGGCACCGCGCGCCGCAGTGCCCGCGATATCGCCGAGGAAATCGAGAATGTCGGCGGCGAGTTGAACGCCGCCACCTCGACGGAGACGACCTCCTATTACGCCCGCGTGCTGCGCGACGACGTGCCGCTCGCCGTCGATATCCTTGCCGACATCCTGACCGAATCGGCTTTTGATGAAGAAGAACTGCAGCGCGAGAAGAACGTCATCCTGCAGGAAATCGGCGCGGCCAATGATACGCCCGACGACATCGTTTTCGACCGGTTTTCCGAAGTCGCCTATCGCGGCCAGACGCTTGGCCGGCCGATCCTCGGCACGCCGGAAACAGTGCTGGCGTTCACGCCCGACAATATTCGTGGTTACCTTTCGCGCAATTACACCACCGACCGCATGTTTGTGGTAGCGGCTGGCGCCGTCGATCACGACGTGTTCGTCAAACAGGTGGAACAGCGTTTCGCCTCGCTGCCGCAGAGCCCCTCGGCACCGCCGGTTCTGGAAGCTGCCAAATATATCGGCGGTGACGTGCGCGAAACCCGCGACCTGATGGATACGCAGGTGCTTCTCGGCTTCGAGGGCAAGGCCTATCACATGCGGGACTTCTACTGCTCGCAGATCCTTGCCAACATTCTCGGCGGCGGCATGTCCTCGCGCCTGTTCCAGGAAGTGCGCGAACATCGCGGCCTCTGTTACTCTGTCTACGCCTTCCATTGGGGCTTTTCCGATACCGGCATCTTTGGCATCCATGCCGCCACCGGCGCGCAGGACCTGCCGCAGCTGGTTCCGGTCATTCTCGACGAGCTGCGCAAGTCTTCCGAAGTCATGCACCAGCAGGAAATCGATCGCGCCCGCGCCCAGATTCGCGCCCAGCTGCTGATGGGTCAGGAAAGCCCCGGCGCGCGCGCCGGCCAGATCGCCCGCCAGATGCTGCTTTACGGCCGTCCGATCCCGAGCGGCGAGATGATGGAGCGTCTGGAAGGCATCACCACCCAGCGCCTGACCGATCTTGCCGGACGGCTGTTTTTCGATACAGTTCCGACATTGTCGGCCATCGGCCCGGTGGAAACGCTGGCGCCGTTCGAAGACATCACCTCGGCGCTTTCTTCGCCGCAGATCAAGACACAACAGGCCACCGGCTGATCCGGCCCGGCCGGGGCTCAAAACATCGCTCCGGCTAACCGCCTTCCCGCCGATGTTCCCTGCCGACCCAGGGCTATCGCATATGGACCCGATGCAGCGCCGCGAGCTCCCTTTGAGTGCCCTCGTTGAAGCGGGGGCATCTGGCATCAAGAAAGTCCCCCTCTGGCCTGCCGGCCATCTCCCCCACAAGGGGGGAGAAGACTTGCGGCAATCACTTGCTCATATTGAACCTCGGCGGATCGGCTGGGTTAAGCCCCTCCCCCTTGTGGGGAGGGGTTTGGGGCGGGGTCTTTTAATATGCGAAACCGTATCCGGTGGAGCACGCATGACATGACGAAATCAGTCTTTCGTTTCCTGTCGCGGCAGCCGGAGACGCCGGAGCTTTACGGCGATCACCATCTGTTGCGCCTGCCGCGTTTTGCCGATTACCGCCAGTGGTTTGCCGCCCGTGACGGAAGCCGCGCCTTTCTGCAGCCATGGGAGCCGACTTGGCGGGCCGACGAACTGACGGAAAGCGCTTTCCGGCTGCGTGTGCAGCGCAATACACAGGAATTCTCCTCGGGCGTCGCGGTGCCGTTTTTTCTGTTCCGGCGCGAAGACATGGCACTGATGGGGGGGCTTACTGTCGGCTATATCCGCCGGGGAGCGGCACAAAGCTGCATGATCGGCTACTGGATGGGTGAAAAATATGCTGGCAATGGCCATATGTTCGCCGCACTCAAGCTAGCAGTACCCTACATCCACACCGGACTTCAGTTGCACCGTATCGAAGCAGCCTGTATTCCAGAGAATTGGAAAAGCGTGCGTCTTCTCGAGAAGGCCGGTTTCGAACGGGAAGGTCTCTTGCGAAAATACCTGAAGATAAACGGCGAGTGGCGCGACCACCTGATGTTTTCACGACTGGCCGGTGAGCCGACAGAGATCGGCACACCATGATGCAGCGTGCCCCTCGCCTGACCATGCAGCGCATTCTTGCCGCGCTGGTTCTGATGCTGACCGCCCTGGTTTCAACGGCCGCCTTCGCCGCCGAGCCGGTCAAGCTTTCGCGTGACGACACCGCGCTCGACCTGACGCCGACAACCGAGATCTATGCCAACCAGGGCGAAGCCTTTCAGGTTTCCACCGCTGCCGGCACCGATGGCATCCGCCGCCGTATCGAGGTGCGCGCCTCCTCGCAAAGCCACCAGGGCGACTGGGCTGTGTTCGCGCTCGCCAACGTCACCGACGAACAGCTGGAGCGCGTCATCGTCGCACCGCATTTCCGCCTGGCAAAATCGCAGCTATTCTGGCCCGATCTCGGGTCGCAGCGCATCATCTCGATCACGCCATCCGAAGGTTTTGCACTCGACCGTATCGCCAGCCCCGATGCCGACGTGTTTCGCATCACGCTCAACCCCGGCGCCGTCATCACTTTCGTGGCCGAGCTTTCGACTCCGCAACTGCCGCAGATCTATCTCTGGCAACCGGATGCCTATAAGGATTCGATCAACTCCTTCACGCTCTACAAGGGCATCGTGCTCGGCATCGCTGGCCTGCTTGCCGTGTTCCTGACCATCCTTTTCGTGGTCAAGGGCACCTCGATGCTGCCGGCCGCCGCCGCCCTTGCATGGGCGGTGCTCGCCTATGTCTGCGTCGACTTCGGGTTTCTCGAAAAGCTCATATCGGTGACATCGAGCGACCAGCGAATATGGCGTGCCGGCGCGGAAGTGTCGCTGGCCTCATCAATGGTGATCTTCCTGTTCACCTATCTCAACCTCAACCGCTGGCACGTGCATCTGGGCTATGCGACATTTGCCTGGATCATCGGTCTAGGTCTGCTGTTCGGCGTCGCCATCTACGATCCGTCGATCGCATCCGGTATTGCGCGCCTGTCCTTCGCGCTGACCGGCACGGCCGGCATCCTTTTGATCGTTTATCTCGGCATGAACCGTTTTGACCGCGCCATTCTTCTGGTGCCGACATGGGCGGTTCTGCTGGTCTGGCTGTTCGGCGGCTGGCTGACCGTCACCGGGCGGCTGGACAACGACATCATCCAGCCGGCGCTGGGCGGTGGTCTGGTGTTGATCGTCCTCTTGATCGGCTTCACGGTCATGCAGCACGCCTTTGCCGGCGGCGCCTATCAGCAGGGCCTGTTTTCCGATCTGGAGCGCCAGTCGCTGGCGCTGACCGGCTCGGGCGATACCGTCTGGGACTGGGACGTGGCGCGCGACCGCGTCATCACCACGCCGGATATTTCCGCGCAGCTCGGCCTTTCCTCCGGCACCATGCACGGGCCGGTGCGCAACTGGATCCCGCGCCTGCACCCGGATGATCGCGATCGCTTCAAGGCGACGCTCGACGTGCTCTTGGAACACCGCCGCGGCCGCCTGAACCACGAATTCCGCATCCGCGCAGAAGACGGCCATTTCCACTGGCTGCAAATCCGCGCCCGGCCCGTTCTCGGCTCCAACGGCGAAATCATCCGTTGCGTCGGCACCGTCGTTGATGTGACCGAGCAGAAAAACTCCGTCGAGCGGCTGCTGCAGGATGCCATGCACGACAACCTCACCGGCCTGCCGAACCGTCAGGTGTTTCTCGATCGTCTGCAATCGGTGCTGACCATCGCCGCTTCCAGCGATGGCGTGCGCCCGACCGTGCTGTCGATAGATATCGACCGCTACAAGCAGGTGAACGACAGTTTGGGCATCGCCGCGGGTGACAACATTCTCATTGCGCTCACCCGCCGCCTGCGCCGTTTGCTGAAGCCGCAGGATACGCTGGCCCGCCTCTCCGGCGACGAGTTCGGCCTCATCCTCGTGTCCGAACGCGATCCGGCCAAGGTGGCGGATTTTGCCGATGCCGTCTCCAAGGCGATCATGGTGCCTATCAATTTCGCGCATCGCGAAATCATCCTCACGGCCTCGATCGGGCTTGCCTCATGGGTGGACCAGCAGGAAAACGCGCAAGGCCTGTTGAGCGACGCCGAGCTTGCCATGTACCGGGCCAAACGCGCCGGCGGCAACCGCGTCGAACCGTTCCGCCCGGCCTTCCGCGCCTCCGGCACCGACCGCCTGCAGCTGGAAACGGATCTGCGCCGTGCGCTGGACCGCAAGGAACTGACCATGGCCTACCAGCCGATCATCCGGCTGGACAATGGCGAGATCGCCGGTTTCGAATCGCTGATGCGCTGGGAACACCCCAAGCGCGGCACGATTCCGCCGAGCGAGTTCATCCCGATCGCGGAAATGTCGGACCTGATCGGCCCGCTCGGCCTGTTCGCGCTCGACCGCTCCGCAAACGACCTGAAGGACTGGGAAACCCAGACCGGTGTTCTGCCGATCTTCATGTCGGTGAACCTGTCGAGCGCGCAGCTGATCAACAATGATCTCTGCAACGACGTCCGTTCCATCCTCGCACGCACCCATTGCGAACCGAGCCGGTTCAAGCTGGAACTGACCGAATCGGTGATGATGGAGAACCCGGAACAGGCCCGCCTCGTGCTCAACAAGCTCAAGGAAACCGGCCTCAGCCTCGCACTGGACGATTTTGGCACCGGCCATTCCTCGCTCGCCTACCTGACGCAATTCCCGTTCGACACGATCAAGCTCGACAAGGCGCTGGTGGCGGGTGCGGCCGAAAAACGCGCACTGCTGCTGCGCTCGGTGATCGCCATGGCCCGTTCGCTGGAAATGGTGGTGGTGGCCGAGGGCGTGGAGACCGACGAAGACGCCGCCGATCTGGTGAAAATGGGCTGCCATTACGGCCAGAGCTATCTGTTTGGCCCGCCGATGGATGCCGGTTCGGTGCAACGGTTGCTGAAGGAACGGTTTCCGCTGACAAAACGGGCGTGAGGGGGGAAGCGACGGTCGTTATTGCGACCGACCGTCATCCAACTCGACAACGAAGCCGCCACAGAGAAATTCGAAGGCATCCTGTTCCGCATCAAATACGCGGTATCGCACCTCCGGAAAGTGCGATGATTTCTCTGGCTCGATCTGCAGATTAATGCCGGAAAGGGTCAGCATATTTTCGGGGCGTAACTCCACGCACTGATCGAAATGAAGCGAGAGACGACGCGTGCTTGTCGGGTTCACCATCACCATTGTGATGAACAGAAAAACGCAATCCGCAGACCGCTTGATCCCAAGCTCATCGATACGGCGGTAATCCCAGCATCTGGCCAAGGAAAGCTGTTCAAGCTTGTCTATCATAAGAATTTCTCAGTAAACGAAACATCGATTGCTGGCGGGTTTCAATCAACCTAGCATCGGCAGGACAGAGAAATCCAAGTGCGTTTTCCGATATCCTTACTCAAATCGTTTTTCAGACGGACAGATCAGATGCAGATTTCGCCCGAAATGTCTGATTTTCTGTTTCGCTTCGACCACTTCAACGACAGCGTCATCGAAACCATATCCGTCGATTACGGCAGTGACCAACCATTGCCGCGCATTCGCATCGTCCTGACCTGCCAGGATGATCTAGCCGACGAGCCAACTTGGAGACGTTGTGTCCTCGACTTTCGAAATGTTCGGGAGTTCAGGATCGGGCAGGACATGAACAGATCGTCCTGCGTGACATCCTTCGGCGTAGCCGTGACGATGGACGCCGGCTTGACCTATGTCGATTTCAACTGTCTCGGAGACACGGAGCGGAAAATCGATGAGGTACGCTCGTCCGGCTTTTTTGTCGGCGCGGAAACCGTCGAATTCGGCACTCTGGAAAACTAGTTCAGTGTAGTTTTTCTCGCTTCCCACTGTCTCATGTTCTGCAGTGCGTCCTCGAACATTCCATCGATATAGCCCTTGCATTTCAGTCGTGTCGCCGTCTGCTCCAGCTTCTGCCGGATATTTTCCGGCGTTCTGCCATAGGCGATCCCAGCGGGGACATTGTGGAATACGTCCGCCAGCGTTTGCGCCTTGCGCACATTGTCGGTCGCACGGATTTCGATCAGTGCGTAACCCAGAACTTTCAGGATGAGTTTGTAATCATCGCCTTGTGCCGTCATGTGAAACTCCGTGTTATGTGTGGTTGTGATGAAGGACTGTTTCCGTTTTAATGGGCGCAACACCATTGGGCCTCATTTTTCGGGCTATGGATGCTGAGTTGTCGCCTGCCGGTCGGAGACGTGGCCTATGTCGGTTCATACAAGGGAAATGCTTGATCGCCTTTCGCGCCGTGCCAGACGCGAATTTTCCTGCGGTCTGATGTCCGATACCAAATGGCGAAAGCTGTTCGCGACACTTGCGCACCTAGACATGCCGGAAGGCCAGATGCATGTTAAATTTCTGGACACGCCCGAAGTTCGGGCGATGCCTTTTCCCGGCCCGGTAGCCTTATGGCCACCGCACCCCTACATGGACTTGCAATTCGGCCCAATCGAACTGCGCGCCATCGAATGGATCGACTTTCCGCATATCGCCAGCACACCGCGAAGTCGCAACCTGCCCGACAGGAAAACCCCTCAGGCTCTTGCTCCTATCCGCCAAAATCTGAAGAGGCTGGGACAGTTTCCGATCGTCGAAACAGAGCACGGTATCCGCATCGAAGGTTACAGGCGATAAAACTGGGTTCGGCGCAGGCTGAAGGATGTGTAACTTGGTATGATCCGATCACTTACAAAATTCGCCTGCCTCGACTGTCAGCGTGTTTTCAAGCGACCCGCCGATGCCACTCAGAAAGTGTGCCCGCGCTGCGGCGGAGTTACCTATCGGACGGGTTCGGACTTTCGGCCGCCATCGGCCTCCGATAAAAAAGCCTGGGCTGTTGCCGCCTTCCTAATCTCCAAAGGATTTCCGTATTACCGGCTGGGCGTGCGTTACCCGACAACTCTGAAGGAGGCGGAGCGATTTGTGGAAGCCAATGCGGATTTTGCCGTAGACGTCAGCGAGAATGGTAAGGTGCCGGTGCAGTCTCCCAGAGATCGGAGACCGTGATTTTCTTGTTCGCCTGATCCGCCGCCCGATACCTTTAGCTTCTAAAAAATCCCCATCCATCGGCCTGCCCGGCACAGGATAGCGCAAGCTTGCTCAGATGTTCTTCATTATCGGTGATATTGCGGCAAGTCGGTCGCATGTCCAGAGATGCGGTGACATCAAACCGGTGGCCCTCTCGCTCGATCTCTTCGCCCGTAATGCTGAATCCATCCATCCGAGCTGTTCCTGCAAATTTCTCCGCGGAATCTCTATCGGGAAACATGTGAGAAAAGTCTACGACACTTGAAGGCCGGAGATCGGCTCCCTCCCTCTCCATCTTTCTCAGGATCTCGGCATTTTCATCGTATAGCGACATGACAGCCCTACAAAACCGTGACCGTTACCGCCAGTGAACGTCCGGCATACATCTCAAATGTCACACCGCTTCGTAGCAGATGATGCGGTGCCTCATCGACCAGAAAGCGCGCAGTACCCCGATCGAGTTCCTCGAATTCGAGCACCACGCTCCAGCCTTCATCCGCCGGGTCAGGATCAGATTGAAATCTGGCGGGCGCCGTATAGCACCCCGGCACAGTCATCCTGCCCGCGGCAATCTCGCTCCAGAGTATCTTTACCTTGCTGGTCATTCGAATGATCCTGTGCGCATCAGCATTTTATCGCCCGGGCACGGTCAAGCAATGGCCAAAATCCCCCTCAATACCGCTGATGCACCAGCCCGTGAATAAACTCCAGCTTCGCCACCACGGTCGGGCCTAGAATGAACGGATAGAGATCCGGCACGCCCAGAGAGCGGTGCATGGCGTTGAGCGCCACGCTGAACGGGATCCATGCCGAAACCAGCTGTTCGGCATCATGCGCGAAATATGGATTGAAGCCGATTTCCGAGGACATTTCCTGATGTCCGCGCGGTTCCACCACCATGCCGAAGGCGCGCGCCGTTTCCAGCGTGTCGACGATATGCAGGTAATGGGCAAAGCTTTCGGCAAAATCCTCCCACGGATGGGAGCTTGCATAGGTGCTGATGAAATCCTCCTGCCAGTTCGGCGGCGGCCCCTGCTCGTAATTGCGCTTCAGGGCTTCGGCATAATCCTGCCGTTCGTCGCCGAAGGCCAGACGAAACGGGTCCAGCCGGCCGCGGTCGCGCACCAGCTTGTCCCACATGTAATGGCCCACCTCATGGCGGAAATGGCCGAGCATGGTGCGGTAGGGTTCATCCATCTCCACCCGTATCTTTTCGCGGGTGGCATCGTCGGCTTCGGCGGCGCGGATGGCGATCAGGCCGTCCTCGTGGCCGGTCATGGGCGCAACCACCGTGCCATCCGGCTGCACTTCATCGATCAGGAAATCGAAGACCAGACCGCCTTCCGGGTCCTCGTTGCGCGTGGTGCGCGGCAAGTCCCATTTCAGCAGCGAATAAAACAGATGGCGTTGCGCCTGGCTGATGCGCCGCCATTGCTCCAGCCCATCCACCGTCGAGGCATCCGGCACGAGGCGATTGTGGCGGCAGGCAGGGCAGAAGGTCTCGCCGCTGCCGGCCGGCACCGTCCAGTTACAGATGTCGTGATCCGCATTTGCGCAGAAAAACACTCTCTCCGCCGGGTTGGAAACCAGCCGCCAGCCACCCTCATCGGTGTCTTCGGCAAGCGCATGCATCGTCAACTGCCCCGGCACGAAACCGAGGCGGTGGCCGCAATTGACGCAATTGCGGTTGTCGAAATGGATTGGCTGGCCGCAATGATCACAGTCGAACAGGCGCATTGTATTTCCCGGAAAAAAGAGAAAACAAAAGGTACAGATAAAGAAAACCTGCCTCGGCGAATGCCGAAACAGGTTTTCGAAAACTCACACGCGTGACGCGCTATCAGGCGCGATCAACGATATCCTTCAGGCCTTCCTTGGCCTTGCCCTTGGCCTGCTGTGCATGGCCCTTGGCTTCCTGTGCAGCGCCCTTGGCGCGCAGGGAATTGTTGTCGGTCGCCTTGCCGGCGGCCTGCTTTACCTTACCGGCAACTTCATTACCCTTGCCGCTGATCTTGTCTGCAGTGCTACCCATTGTCGTTCTCCTTGGTTGCCGGTGCTTTATTCTTTTCACCGTGTCTGCAAATAGAACGAACTGCTGTGCTTTTTGTTCCGCGCCGCAAAACATCACAGGCTGTTATCGGGATAAAAATCAGGCATGCCCGGCATCGGTGGACAGCATGGCGGCGCTGATGCCCATGGTGGCAAGGGCCCGCTCGTATTTGCCTTCGAGGCAATGATCAAAGATCATCTCTTCCGTGGCCGGGCAGTTCAGCCAGCCATTGCCGGCGATTTCCGCTTCCAGCTGGCCCGCGCCCCAACCGGCATAACCCAGCATCATCGTGGCGCGCGTCGGCCCGCGATCCTCGCTGATGGCGCGCACCACGTCGAGCGTCGCTGTCAGCGAAATATCGTCACTGATCGGAATGCTACTATCGCCGGTGTAATCGTCCGAATGCAGCACGAAACCACGGCCGGTTTCCACCGGACCACCGGACAGGATGGGAAAGGCGCGCGTCTTCTCCGGCAGAAGGATGGCATCGTGCTCATCCAGCATCTTCAGGTGCAGAAGCACGTCGACAAAGGAAATCTGCTGCGAGCGGTTGATGATGAAGCCCATGGCGCCATCGGCCGAGTGGGCGCAGATATAAACGACGGAACGGGCAAAGTTCCCATCCTCCATACCCGGCATGGCAATCAGGAACTGGCCGTCGAGAAAGCCGCGCTCGCGTTTGTCTCCAAGGGTGGGGAATTCCATCGTGCCTCCAGCCTGCTGCCGGCCGGGTGCGCCGACGGGCAGCGTCAGTTTGCGATCATCAACTGCAACATGGGTCAGTCTCTCCTGTCAATCAACCGAAAATGATTGTGTTTTTGAGATGTTGACTGGCCTACACCCGCAAGATGCAATAGTGGCCTTGATCATGCACATCACCCTGCCCTACCCGGATACCCGTCGTCGTTCCTGGATTGTCGCCGCTGCCCTGCTTGCCGGCGTGCTCGCCCTTGCTGCGCTGTTCTGCCTGCCGTCCATTGCCACGGCTGAAACGACAGCGTGGGCGCAGAATGAAGGCGGGCGCATGCGCATCGTCACCCTGCCGCCGGATGCCAGTGGGCGGGTGCGCGGCGGCCTGGAAATCGAGCCGAAGCCGGGCTGGATCACCTATTGGCGCGAACCGGGCGAGGCCGGTATTCCGCCGAAACTGAGCGTGGCCGAGGGCGGCGCGGCCAAGATCGGCGAACTTTCCTATCCGGTGCCCAAGCGCGTCGGTGACGGCAGATTGCTCGATATCGGCTACGACAAGCCGGTGACGCTGCCATTCGAACTGACGGTGAACGATCCCGCCGCCCCCGAACCGGTCACCGTCTCGAGTTTTGTCGGCCTGTGCCGCGATATCTGCATCCCGTTTCAGGCGGATTTCCTGCTGCATCTGAAGCCGGAAAACATCACCCCGCCACAGGAATTCATGATCCTGCAGAAAGCCGGCGCACTTCTGCCCGATCCGCCATCGATGGATTTTGCCGTCACCCATTATTCGCTGACCGATGCCCAGCAGACATTGCGGCTGGCGCTGCGCCTGCCGCAGGGCACCCAGAACAAGCCGCAGGTTCTGGTGACTGGGCCTGAAGGTTACGTATTGTTCGACGAGGCATCGGGCAAACGCGAGGGCGACAGCTATCTGGTCGAGATGGCGATCGAAAAACTGCCGGTCAAATATGACATCAAGGGCAAACGCTGGGACATTCTGGTGATCGCCGGCACGCGCGCCATGGAAACGTCGCTGGCGTTCGACTGAAGGCGCGGCCCGCCGGCCGGCCTTCCCATTTTTGGTCAACGCCCCGCCTTGCCTTGATCCCCGCGCCGCCTATAGTCGCCTTGACCTGACGATTGTCAGGAATGGGGTTCACGAGGAGACTGACATGACGATTTCGATCGGTGAAAAGCTGCCGCAGGCGACTTTCAAGGAAAAGACGGCGGATGGCCCGACCGAAGTGAACACGAGCGACCTTTTTGCCGGCAAACGCGTCGTGCTGTTTGCCGTGCCGGGCGCGTTCACGCCCACCTGCACGCTCAACCATTTGCCGGGTTATCTCGACAACCGCGAAGCACTGATCGCTAAGGGCGTCGATGATATCGCTGTCGTTGCCGTCAACGACTGGCATGTGATGGGTGCATGGGCTCAGGCATCGGGTGGTCTGGGCAAAATCCATTTTCTCGCCGATTTCGATGCCGCCTTCACCAAGGCGCTCGGCCTCGATGCGGACCTTTCCGGCGGCGGTCTCGGCATCCGCTCCAAGCGTTATGCGATGCTGGTGGAAGACGGCGTGGTGAAATCCCTCGATATCGAGGAAAGCCCCGGCCAGGCCACCGTTTCCAGCGCACAGGCGATGCTGGAACGTCTCTGAGACCTGTCAGCCGGCAGAGTTGCGAAGGGCGCCCGCGAGGCGCCCTTTTTCATATATCCAGATCGAATACCAGAAGCACGGCCAGCCCGCCCTCGGCGGATGCCACGATTTTTTCGCCGACCACGACATGGTCCGGGTGAACCAGATAGGCATCGCGCGCCTCGACCGTGTCGAATGTGACGACCAGCGCATCGGCGAAACCGCCGCCAAGCCCTTCCGGCGAGACATTCGGCCCGTATTTCACATCAACGATGCCGGACAGCTTTTGCTTCAGCGCAACGATCGCTTCGAAGATCTCCTTCTTCTGCGCCTTGTCGATCGAGGTTTTGAAGCGGATCAGAACGGTGTGCAGGATCATGTGACAATTCTCCGGGTAACATCCTGCCAGACAGATAGGTGCCCGGTGCCGGCCCGGAAAGGGCATGCCTACTTTTCCACACCGCAGCCATCACCACGAGGGGAGATATACCCCGGCCGCTTCAATGCGCGTTTACCGCGTATATTATGGCGACTTTAAGGCGATCATGGCTAAACCGGGGCATTGAATATTTTTGAAAATTCGAAAGCAATCAGAATGCGTTATGGTTTTATCGGATTATTCGGTCTGCTGCTCTGCTCGACCGCGGCGCATGCCACCGACCTCTCCGGCGATTATGCCGGCAGCTGCGACAACAACAACACTGTCCAATGCTGGATCCGTATTTCCGAACGCACCAAAGTCGAACTCACCGTTGCCGACCGGCTGGATTTCGAAAAGAAGCGCTGTGTTCTTTCCGGAACGCTGCTGCCGACGGCAACCGGTCTGAAGGGCGAGATCGGCAAGGGCAATCGCCTTGCGCTGCGCGATACGCCGGCCGGCGGCATCTATATGAGCCGCCTGCCTGTTTCCGCCTGCAAGATTGCCCTCAACGGCTTTTACGGCGTCATCGGCGACTGAAGCCGGCGCTTGCCATCCGATTTTCACGCGGCGCTCCGGGCTGGAAGCCCGCCTCTCCACACATCAAACATCATCCATAAGGGTCAAGGGTCATGGGCAAGATACATCGTGCGAAATTTCTGATGGCGAGTGTCGTCAGCTTCTCGCTGGTCACCGGTCAGGTTTTTGCGGAAACGCAGGCGTTCGCGCCTGCAGTCGCCGCGACAGACAGTGCCGCAACAGCCCCGGCCCCGGTATCGGCCCCGGCCGTCGCACCGGCACCAGACGCCATGGTACAGGCGCCTGTCCCCGCAGCAGTTACCCCACCGGCCGCAGCCGCGTCCAATGATGGCTGGGAGCAGGAATTTGCCCTGTGGCAGGCCGCTTCCAGCGGCAATTCGGTGGATGAATATAACGGCTATCTTGCAGCCTATCCGGCCGGTAAATTCGCGGCCATCGCCAAGGCCCGCATCGTCAAGCTGGTAGCCAGCGAAACACCGGCAGCCGACGAACACAATGCACCCGCCGAGATCGCAGCGCCCGTCGAGCCGGCCTTTTCCGTCGGCACACCGGAAACCGAAGCCGTATTGCTGAGCCAGAGAGCGACGCGCCGCGAAGTGCAGGGCCGGTTGACGTCGCTGGGCTTTTCCACCGGCGGTGCCGATGGCGCGCTGGGCGCCCGCAGCCGCAATGCCATCATGCAATGGCAGGGTTTCGTCGATGCACCGACCACCGGCTACATTTCCTATGACCAGCTGGCACGGCTGCGCACCGATTCCGAACAGCCCTATCAGAGCTGGCTCGCCTCCCAGCCAAAGCCGAAGCCGGCTCGCGTACGCGCGCGCCCTGCCGCCGGCGACGAACTGGTCGGCCGCGTCAACGACAACAGTGCTGCCGATGCCGCCATCGCGCTTGGCGTACTGGGTCTTGCCGCCGGCGTTATCGGTGGTGCAGCCATGAGCCGTGGCCGCCATCATGGTCCGCGTTATTACCGTGGCGGTGGCCGTCCGTTCCGCCACCATCGTTGAGCGAAACGTTTTTAGAAAGGACAGAAGGGCCGGCGGGTAACCGCCGGCCTTTTTGCTTTCGATTTGACGATTGTCACCTATAGGCGAAATTTAGCGGCAACCTGCGACAAAATGCAACCTTGAGCAGTTCTCACCACCTGTCACTCTGTGGGCATCGACAAGGCATACGAGAGGGAGGACTCGGCATGACTCAGAAGATGAAGGCGGCGATATTCGTCGAAAAAGGACGCATCGTCCTCGACGACAAACCGATCCCCGAGATCGGCCCGCTCGACGCGCTGATCCGCATCACCACCACGACGATCTGCGGCACCGATGTGCATATCCTGAAAGGCGAATATCCCGTCGCCAAGCGGCTGACCATTGGCCACGAACCTGTCGGCATCATCGAAAAGCTCGGCTCCGGCGTGAAGGGGCTGGCGGAAGGCCAGCGGGTGATTGCCGGTGCGATCACGCCATCGGGCTGGAGCACGGCCTGCCTTTGCGGCTGCGGCGCGCAAGATGGCGCCGGCACCAAACATGGCTTCAAGGCCATGGGCGGCTGGCGGTTCGGCAACACCATCGACGGCGCGCAGGCCGAATTTCTGTGCGTGCCGGATGCCATGGTCAATCTGGCGCCGATCGATGATGGGGTGACCGATGAACAGGTGCTGATGTGCCCGGACATCATGTCGACCGGCTTGTCCGGCGCCGAAACCGGGCAGATCAAGATCGGCGATTGCGTCGCGGTGTTCGCTCAAGGACCGATCGGGCTGTGCGCCACGGCCGGCGCCAAATTGCTCGGTGCGACAAAGATCATCGCCGTCGATACCCTGCCTGCGCGGCTGGAGATGGCGCGGCGCATGGGTGCGGATTTTGTGGTCGATTACCGGGCGGAAAACCCGGTGGATGCGATCATGCGTATCACCGATGGGCGCGGCGTCGATGTGGCGATCGAGGCGCTCGGCACGCAATCGACCTTCGAGGCGGCGCTACGGGTTCTCAGGCCCGGCGGCGTTCTCTCCAGCCTCGGCGTTTACTCCACCGATCTCACCATACCACTCGATGCGTTTTCCGCAGGGCTTGGCGACAAATCGATCCGCACCACCCTTTGCCCCGGTGGCAAGGAGCGCATGCGGCGCATGCAGGACGTCATCTCTTCCGGCCGCGTCGACCTGTCCGGTCTCGTCACCCACCGCTTCAAGCTCGATCAGATCGAAGAGGCTTATGATCTCTTCGCCAATCAGCGTGACGGCGTGTTGAAGGTGGCGATCACGCCCTGAGCTTCCATGCTGCGTGCGCAGATCGACACTTCGCCAGGCAACAGAATGCCGGGATCACGGGAGGAGGTGGGACGACACGCCGAAACCGTAACGTCCCGCATAGCATCGGCCCGGTCGCATTCCCCGGGCCGATGTCTTATTTGATGAGCAGCGAACGGCCGAACGTGGATTTTTTGAACGGCGCCATGCCGAGGCGGGCCAGTTCATCGGCGCGCTCATTTTCCGGGTGGCCGGCATGGCCCTTGACCCAGTGCCATTTCACCTTGTGGCGCTGGTTGGCGACATCGAGCCGCTGCCACAGTTCGCCATTCTTGACCGGCTTCTTGTCGGCAGTCTTCCATCCGTTCTTTTTCCAGCCAAAGATCCATTTCGATATGCCATCCATGACATATTTGCTGTCGGTGTAGAGATCGACTTCGCACTCGCTTTTCAGCGCATCCAGCGCAGAAATGGCGGCGAGCAGCTCCATGCGGTTGTTGGTGGTTTCCGCCTCGCCACCGTTCAGTTCCTTGGTGGTTTCGCCATAACGCAGGATAGCGCCCCAGCCGCCGGGACCGGGATTGCCCGAACAGGCGCCATCGGTGAAGATCTCGACCTGTTTCATGCCGGCTCTCCCGAAATGCCGTAATCGGCAACGCCCGTTACTTTTGCATGGAAGCGCAGCTTGCGCAGATATTCGATCGGGTCCTTTTTCACCACCAGCGCGCCTTCCGGGGTTGTCAGCCAGTCGTAAAGACGGGTGAGGAAGAACCGCAGGGCTGAGCCGCGCGCCAGGATAGGCAGGGCAGCGAGTTCCTCTTTGCTCAGCGGCCGCACCGACTGATAACCTTCCAGCAGCGCCTTGCCCTTGGTGACATTGTAAGCGCCGTCTTTCTCGAAACACCAGGCATTGAGGCAGATCGACACGTCATAGGCCAGCATGTCGTTGCAGGCGAAATAGAAATCGATCAGGCCCGACAGCGTGTCGCCGAGGAAGAAGACATTGTCCTGAAACAGGTCGGCATGGATGACGCCCGACGGCAGGTTCTTCGGCCAGTGGGCGGAGAGGAAATCGAGTTCGCCGGCAATTTCGTCCTGCAGACCGGTCTCGACCTCGTCGGCGCGGTCGGCAGCCTTTGCCCAGAGCGACACCCAGCCTTCGAGCGACAGGGCGTTGGGACGGGTGATCTGAAAACCTTCGCCTGCAATGTGCATCTTGGCGAGCGCGCTGCCCACTTCACGGCAATGTTTTGCTTCCGGCTTGCGCAGCCACATGCCCTCAAGGAAGGAGATCAGCGCGGCAGGACGGCCCGACAACTCGCCCAGCAGAGCGCCATCGTTGCGCGGCAAGGGCAGCGGGCAGGTGAGACCGCGATCAGCCAGATGCTGCATAAGGCCGAGGAAGAAAGGCAGGTCTGATTTTTCGACGCGCTTTTCATAGAGCGTCAGAATCAGCGGATCCTTGGTGGTGTGCAGCAGAAAATTGGTGTTCTCGACACCCTCGGCAATGCCCTTGTAGGAGGTCAGCTCGCCAGCGTCATATTGGCTGAGGAACTGCTTGAGGTCGATTTCGGTGATGTCGGTATAGACGGCCAAGGGTATCTCGCGGGGTGTGTCGTTGTGGGGGGCAGAATCGTCCGCCGGACATTATTATGCCATTTGCCTTGATGGGCGGGCTGCGGACAAGAGGAGCCGCTCAGAAAACATGGCTTGGCCTGATGCTTCTCCCTATAGAAACCCGTCATCCGCCTCTTGCCGCAAGGGCAATCGCATCCGCCACTTCCTCGGCGCGGTCCTCCAGCGTGCTCGTTGCCACGCGCAGATGATTGCCGCGAAGCACCGAAAATTTGTTTCCTGGCTGCGCGGCAATGCCGCGTGCCGCCAGCGTGACCAGGGCAAATGGCTCCGTTTCCACCGTGACCCATGCACACAGGCCCCTGCCCACCGTCGCCTCGACACCACGCGCCGCCAGCCGTTCCGTCAGACCGTCGCGGCGCTTCTGATATATCTCGCGGGCATTGCGGACGATATCATCGGTTGCCGGATCGCGCAGTAGCCAGGCCACCGAGGCTTGAAGGATGCGGCTGGTCCAGGCCGCACTGAAACTGCGATAGGACTGGATCTGTTCGACAATGGCTTTCGTGCTGGACAACACCGCCAGACGCAGGTCCGGTCCAAGCGTTTTCGAAAACGAAAGGATGTGGATGACGCGGTCAGGGAATTCGGTGCCAAGTGAACGGCGCGGCGTTTCGGCGATATCCGCAACGCCGTCGTCTTCTATGATCAGCGTATCGCTGCCGCGCAAGACATCCGCCAGTTCCCACATACGTCCGGCAGTCACTGTCCGGCCGGTGACCGAATGCAGGCGCGGCTGGAACAGGAACACCACCGGCTTGTAGCGCATCGCCTCCTGAAGGGATGACGGCACCGGCCCGTCCGCATCGCATTTCACCGGAATGATATGGGCACCGATATGTTCGAGAATATCGAGAAGGCGCATGGCCGTCGGCTCCTCGATGGCAACGGGAGCACCTGGCGTCACGAGTGCGTGGATGGCGGTATAAACGGCGTTGTAGCCGCCATTCATGGTCAGGAATGCTTCGGCATCATAGGGCCATGTCTTGCGGACTTCCGTCTCCAGTTCCGGCAGGATTCGACTGCGCTCGTAGCTATTGAGGTCCTCGGCCTGGGCGCCATAGGCCAGCGCCTTTTCGAGCGGCGGCAACAGGCGCTGATCCGGCACGGCCATGGTCAGGTCCAAAACACCGGAACCGTAATGGCCGGAACTGGCCAGTCGTTCCGGCTTGGCGATGAAGCGATCCCCGCTTACCCAGGTACCGTTGCGCCCCCTGCCGGTAATGATTTTCTGCTTACGAAGCTCGCTCCAGGCCTCGGAAATCGTCGCCGGGCTCACACCGAGCGAAAAAGCGAGGTCGCGAATTGGAGGCAGCTTTGCCCCGACCGGCAATGCCCCGGCGCGGATCAACGCACTGGTTTCCAATGCGATTCCGCGAATTGTGCGATCGCTTAATTTTTCAGCAAACCAGGTCGAATCGTAGGCATCGCTCATTATGTCACCAAATTTAATGTTCAATAACGTAATAACATTTGATCATTTCGAATTGAACATTTTAATCTCAGCTCATCAGCATTTTCTGACATGAGTAGCTCAAATGACACTGCGCCTTAAAATTGCACTGCGTGACTGGGACTACATGACGCCGCTGGTCCTCGGTGACGTCACATCCGACAAGCTCGATCTGGAGGTCGATCGCATCGGCACGCTGGTGTCGCATGTCGGCAAGGACCCCGATCACGACGCCGCCGAAATGTCGTTCAGCCGCTATACCCAGCTGCGCCATGACGGTGATGACAGTGTTGTCGGTATCCCCAACTTCATCATGCGCGGCTTTCGTCATCGCTGCATCATGACCATGGCCGGCAGCGACATCACCACGCTCGGTCAGCTCAAGGGAAAACGCATCGGCGTTACCGGCTGGCGCGACAGCGGCAACACCTGGACACGCGCCGCCATCCGCCGCGAAGGTGTCGAGGTCACGGACGCCATGTGGTATGCCGGTCGCCTGACCGAGGCACATCCGATCACCGACCGTCTGGACGGTTTTGGCCAGCCCGGCCTGATCGAGGCCTGCCCCGGCGAAAAGCCGATGGTCGACCTTTTGCGTGACGGTGGCCTCGATGCGATCTTCACGCCGTTCATGCCGAACGGTTATTTCGAGCCGGGTTCGCCCTATCGTCAGGTTCTCTCGGATTTCCGTTCGGAAGAGCGCCGTTACTTCGATGAAGTCGGTTATGTTCCCGGCATGCACCTGATCGGCATCAAGGCCGAGATCGTCGCCGAAAACCCGTGGGTGGTCGCCGAAGTCAGCCGCCTGATCGACGAGTCGCAGAAAATGTGGACCGAGAAGCGCCGCAAATATGCCGAAACCACGCCGTGGATGTTCGACGAAGTGCTGAAAACCTCGCGCGAACTGCCCAAGGGCTGGGATGCCAGCGGCTTTGCCGTCAACCGCAAGATGATTGACGACTTTGCCGGAGAATTGCATGCGCAGGGCATCATGAAACGTCACATGACGCCGGAAGAACTGTTTGCATACGACACCGACGGCAGCCGCATCGGTTGATCGCAAGCCTGAAACCTTAGCCTCTCAAGAAACGTAGTTTGTGTAAAACAAGGGGAATGAACATGTCGCATAAGAAACTCATCGCTCTCGCATTGGCCGGCGTTGCTCTCGCCGGCGTCGCCAAGGCTCAGGACGCCGCCATCAAGCTGGACGTCGTCAAGGAACTGCACGACCGTCTGCCGGCCGACATCAAGACCGCCGGCAAGATGATCTCCGTCAACAACGGCTCGTTCCCTCCCTATGAAATCGTCACCGGCACGGAAATGACCGGCGCCAGCGCCGATCTCACCGACGCGCTCGGTCAGGTTCTCGGCGTCAAGATCGACCACGCAACCGTCGGCGGCCTGCCGGCACTGCTGGCCGGCGTCAACTCCAACCGCTACCAGTTCGCCTTCGGCCCGGTCGGCGATTTCAAGAGCCGTGAAGAAGCCAACGATTTTGTCGATTGGGTTCAGGAATTCGTGGTCTTTGCCGTGCAGAAGGGCAACCCGAAGGGCATCACCTCGCTCGACACCGCCTGTGGCACCCGCATCTCGGTCATGGCCGGCGGCTCGGCCGAGCGCGTGATCCAGGCGCAGTCGGAAAAGTGCAAGACCGACGGCAAGGCAGCGGTTGAGGTTCAGTCCTATACCGACCAGCCGGCCTCGATCCTCGCCGTCCGCTCCAAGCGCGCCGATGCCTTCTTCTCCTCGCAGGCACCGCTGACCTATTTCGTTTCCCAGGCAAACGGCCAGCTGGAACTGACCGGCGTTGGTGAAAAGAACGGCTTCGACAACCTCTACCAGGGCGCTGTCGTGCCGAAAGGTTCGCCGCTCGGCCCGATCCTGAAGGACGCCGTCAAGGTTCTGATGGACAACGGCACCTATGCGACCATCATGAAGAAGTGGGGCCTTGAGAACAACATGCTCAAGGAGCCGGGCATCAACCTCGGAGGCGTGTTGCCGAAATGAGCCAATCAACCGTGACCAACGCAGCGCCATCCGGCGCTGCGGACTTCCGCGATGTGGCAACCGCCCACGCGCCGTTCCGCTACGGGCGCCTTGCGCTCTGGCTGATCGTGACGATCGTCGTCGTCGATTTCGGCTGGATCGTCGCCAATAACGAAAACTTCGGCTGGCCGGTCGTTGCCCAGTATTTCTTCGACCCGACGGTTCTGAGCGGTCTTTACGTCAGCCTTGGCCTCACCGTGATCGCCATGATCCTCGGCGTGGCGCTCGGCCTGCTGATCGCCATCATGCGCATGTCGGACGACAGGCTGGCGAGCGGTTTTGCCTCGCTGTTCATCTGGTTCTTCCGCGGCACGCCGCTGCTGGTCCAGCTGATCTTCTGGTACAACATGTCGACGCTGTTCCCGAACCTGTCGCTGGCCATTCCCTTCGGCCCGACGCTGGCAAGCTGGGACACCAACTCGGTGATCACGCCAATGACGGCGGCGATCGTCGGTCTGGCGCTCAACGAAGCGGCCTACATGGCGGAAATCATCCGCGGTGGTCTCCTGTCCGTTGAACGCGGACAGGCGGAAACCGCGCAGGCATTTGGCATGACCAAGGCCCGCGCGCTTCGCCGCATCATCATTCCGCAGGCGATGCGCTCGATCGTTCCGCCGACGGGCAACCAGCTGATCAGCATGATCAAGGCAACGTCGCTGGTCAGCGTCATCGCCATGGCCGACCTGCTCTACTCGGTGCAGTCGATCTATAACCGCACCTTCGAAATCGTGCCCATGCTGATGGTTGCGGTCATCTGGTACCTGCTGATCACCTCTGTCCTGAACATCGGCCAGAGCTATATCGAAGCCTATTACGGCCGCAGCGACCGCCGCAACGCAACGACCGCCGCCAAACCGGCTGCGGTGACCGAGGAGGCAAGCCATTGACCGCAACTGTCAAAAAAATTGCCGTTGATGCAAAGCCCCTCGTTCAGGCCCGCAACGTTCACAAGGCCTTCGACCAGCTCGAAGTCCTGAAGGGTATCGATCTCGATGTCGCGCCCGGTGAAGTCGTCGTTATCCTTGGACCTTCGGGCTCGGGCAAATCGACCTTCCTGCGCTGTATCAACCACCTCGAAGCCATTCAGCAGGGCTTTATCGAGGTGGATGGCGAGCAGATCGGTTACCGGGTGAAGAACGACCGGCTGGAAAAGCTGACTGATAACGGCATTGCCAAGCAACGCCGCAAGATCGGCATGGTGTTCCAGCAGTTCAACCTCTACCCGCACATGACGGTGCTGCAGAACATCATCGAGGCACCGGTCGGTGTGCACGGTCAGAGCCGCAAGGAAGCGATCGCGAACGCCCGCCAGCTTCTGAAGCGCGTCGGTCTTTCGGAAAAAGAGGGCAACTATCCGCGCCAGCTTTCCGGTGGCCAGCAGCAGCGCGTGGCGATTGCCCGTGCGCTGGCGATCAAGCCGAAACTGATGCTGTTCGATGAGCCGACCTCGGCGCTCGATCCCGAACTCGTCGGCGAAGTGCTGGCGACGATGAAGGATCTGGCAAAGCAGGGCCTGACCATGATCGTCGTCACCCACGAGATCGGTTTCGCCAAGGAAGCCGCCGACCGCGTGGTGTTCATGGATGGCGGCGTCATCGTCGAGCAGGGCAAGCCGGAAGATGTGATCGGCAACCCGCAGCATCCGCGTACACAGGCTTTTCTGTCGCGTTTCCTATAAAACATCCTCCCCGACTAGCCCCGGCCGAAAGGCCGGGGTCTTTTGTTTGAATTTCAAAAAAGTCTGGATAGACCATGCCCACCCAAGACAATCTCTACGCCCGCGTTGCCGATTTCGATGCGATGGAAGCCGAACTGAAGGCAACTCGCCAGCACCTGCACGCCCATCCGGAACTCTCCTTCGAAGAGGCAGAAACCGCCCGTTACGTGGCCGACAAGCTGGAAGGCTGGGGCTACGAGGTCACCCGCAATGTCGGCGGCCACGGCGTTGTCGCGACCCTGAAGAACGGCACCGGCACCAAGAGCATCGGCATCCGCGCCGACATGGACGCATTGCCGATCCTGGAAGAAACCGGCGCATCCTATGCCAGCACGGTTCCCGGAAAAATGCATGCCTGCGGCCATGACGGCCACACGACCATGCTGCTCGGTGCTGCAGAATATCTGGCCCGCACCAAACGTTTCAACGGCACTGTGACGCTGATCTTCCAGCCCGCCGAGGAAGCCGGCAAGCAGAGCGGCGCGCAGAAGATGATCGCCGACGGTCTGTTCGAGCGTTTTCCGATCGACGCCATCTTTGGGCTGCACAACCATCCGGGCATGCCTGCCGGCGCGCTTCTGACCCGTCCGGGCGCCATCATGGCCGGCGGCAACACGGTCAAGATCACCATTGTCGGCAAGGGCGGCCACGCTTCGCGTCCGCATCTGACCGTCGACCCGGTGCTGATTGCCTGCAATCTCGTCGTGACGCTGCAGTCGATCGTGTCGCGCAATGTCGACCCGACCCAGACGGCTGTCGTCACCGTCAGCACCATCCATGCCGGTGAAGCCTCGAACGTCATTCCGAACACCGCAAAGATCTCGATGAGCGTGCGCTATTTCGATCCGGCAGTCGCAGAACTGCTGGAAGAGCGCATCCGCAAGCTGACGGCAAGCGTTGCCGAAGGCCATGGCGCGACTGCGGAAATCGAATACGAATACGGTTATCCGGTGGTGATCAATTCCGAGGCAGAAACCGCCTTTGCCAATGAAGTGGCGCAGGAACTGGTAGGCACCGAGAACGTCTCCACCTGCCCGCCGCTGCCCGGCAGCGAAGACTTTGCCTACTACCTGCACCACCGCCCCGGCAGCTTCCTGCGTCTGGGCAATGGCAAGGATTCGCCGATCCTGCATTCGTCGAAATACGACTTCAACGACGGCAGCCTGACCACGGGTTCGGCCATGTGGGCACGACTGGCCGAGCGTTATCTCGACGCATAAGCCGGTTTGTCGAGCAAGCATTTGATGAGCCTCCTGCGACGAGCATCGCAGGAGGCTTTTTCTTTGTGGGTCGATTATCGATCCGCCCGGATCAACCGGCCGGGTTCGGCACCGGCGTGTTGAGCAGCTGTTGCTCCCACAGATAGGCAATGCCGCTGCCACCAGCGTGCTGCACGACGACTTCCGTGATTTTCTGAGCCGTTTCCATCCGCGCCCAATCACGTTGCCATTCCGATGCGACAGCCAGCCAGGTCGTCATGTTTGCGCCTGCGGCAATCATCCGCTGGATGGCGACTTCATGCGCTTCGACCGAAGTGCCACCCGAAGCATCGGTGACAACCGTCACGTCCCAGCCTTCGCCGAGCGCCTGTATTGCGGGCATGGCGACGCAGACTTCCGTCCACAGGCCCGCAATGATCAACTGCTTGCGGCCGGTCGCCTTCACCGCATCCACCGTCTTCTGGTCCTGCCAGGTATTGATGAATGTGCGGTCGATGATCTCCTGGCCGGGAAACACCTCGGCGATCTGCGGAAACAGCTTTCCACCCCGATCGGCGATCACGGTCGTCAGGATGGTCGGCACGCCGAATGCCTTCGCCGCTTTGGCCAGACCAACGGTGTTGTTGATGACCATTTGCGGTTCATGGCTGTTCAGATTTGCCAATTGATAGGGCTGGTGGTCGATCAGAACCACGACGGAATCTTCGGGACGAAGAAGTGAAGCAAGGCCGTTACGAAAAGTCATAAATAATCCTCCGCTGCCATTTTGTGTGAGCAAGGTTTCCCGGCAGGCATGCGCCGACAGCAACGCCGCCTGCGACGCGGACACTGTCATTCCCGTTTTCGATACGGTAGCCTCCAGAAATGCCGAAGTGTGTCGCAGATTGAGGAACGCCGAATGGATATCGAGGAGCTAAGAACATTCGTGGAAGTGGCCGATGCCGGCGGCGTTTCACCTGCCGCGCGGCGGCTGGGGATTTCAAAATCGATGGTCAGCCGAAGGCTTGCCCGGCTGGAAGACGATCTTGGTGTCCAGCTTCTGGCGCGTACCACCCGCGGGGCCGCCCTCACCGAGGCGGGCCTGACGTTTCGTGATCATGCGGCGCGGGTCTGCGTCGAGATCGATCAGGCAAGAGAGACGATCCTGCCGACCGGCGATCTTTGCGGGCGTTTGCGGATTGCGGTGCCGCTGTCTTTCGGACCCACCCATTTTGCCCATGTGCTGGCGGACATGGCGCAGCGGCATCCGCAACTGCACATCCATACGGCCTATAGCGATCGGTTCGTCGATCTCGTTTCCGAAGGTTTTGATTGCGCCATCCGGGTCGGTTATCTGCCGGATTCCAACATGATCGCCCGACGCGTCGGCCCGCTTTACGGAAAGCTGGTCGCGAGCCCCGATTACATTCGCAGAAACGGCTCTCCCGAAACACCGGAGGATCTGGCCGGCCATCAGGCGCTCATGCAGGGAACTGAACCCTGGCAATTCATGGATGGCGACGAAATCGTGACGGTTCATCCACGCGGCCGCTTCAAGGCCGATAACGCGATAGCGCTGGCGGCCGCTGCCTTGGCAGGGGTCGGCATCGCGTGGATTCCGGACGGCGTGACCGAGGAGCATCTGGCGTCCGGCGCGCTCGTTGCCGTCATGACACGTTTTCCGCCGCCACCGGCCGGGATTTATGTCATCCGTCCGCCGGGGCAGCACCCGGCGAGAAAGGTCCGTGTGCTGACGGAGATGCTGATCGAGTGTTTTGAGCACGCTACAGCGCCAAAAGATGGGGATGGCTGAGACAGGTTTTCCGGACGGCATTGGTCAGCAGGGGGCATGTGCCCGCCGCACGCCATCACTTGATGCCGAAAGCTGCCCGCGCCGTCTTGCAGGCGTAATCTCCGGGGGAACATTCTCGACAGACATCGGGACGGACATCGTAGACGCCGCAGGATGTGCTGACACCCACGCGGCCGGTAAGGGCCGAGCAGCGTGAGTCTTCGCAGCGCATGCCCCGTTGATCCGCCGCCACGAACTGTAGCGGGATCAAATCCAGGGCTTCATCGCTTTCGGTGGTGAACCTTGGCCATTCTTCGGAATAGGAACAGCAGGCGCCACATGCCTGGCAATCGAAAAGGCTTTCGCCGCCCTCGTCATCTTCGACGAGACCATCGTTGCCGGCATCGTGCCGATCGTGATCCGGCCGCCCAGATGAGACGGCCATGATCCTTACTTGTGCTTGAGCAGCCACATCTTGCCTGCCATCGTTATGCCATGCGGGCATTCGGCATCTGCAGCATTCTGGTCAAGGCCCTGCAGAAGACCGTATTCCCGCAACTGGTTGAGCGTTGCCGTCGTCGCAAACTTGATTTTCAAGGGACGTTCCTTGAAGCGATCGGTTTTCGCATACGTGACGGCAGCGCCGAGGTGGGTCCACCTGTTGCCCTCTTGCGGGTGAAGGTCGCCATCTTTCGCGAGCTTCAGTCCCCGGATCTGGGTTGGGGTCAACTCAACAGTCAGAATGGCGGTGGTCGTGCTGGTCATTTCTTTTGTTCTTCCTCTACGTGACGAAGCGCAGCGTGGCTCAACATATCACTTTCAAGCAAATCAATAATATGGACGGGTTAGGACTTCTTTACGTTCGCGTCCGGACTAGCTGCAGCATCAGGCATGGCACTTCGTGCTTCCATGGCCAAACGCGCCTCCCGGAGGCGGGAAGTCTTTTCTTGACGAGCTTTCACAACCGAGTCCAGTTCTTCGTGCGCGCGATCGCGTGCCGTGGTCTGAACCTTCGTCTTGTCGAATGCCTTTTCGGCGGTTTGTCGCGCCTTGCTGTGTTGCTCGTTCATTGTTTTCCCCGGTGTCAGTGACAGCGCATAATCCCGAAAGCCGGTTTCAGCTTCAGGCAATGAGCAGACTTTAAACTGATAAAGCGACTTATGTGCGCCGCATATGGCCCACAGCGCTGTCTTCAGGAAACAAAAAGGCCAGGCATTGGCCTGACCTTCTGTGTCCTACGCTTTCGGCAGTGCCAGTACATCCGTGGTCACACGAAAGCGGATACCGGATCAGACGGCCTGGAGATTGCAGGCAGACATCTTGCCGGACTTCTTGTCGCGTTCCAGCTCGAAGGAGACCTTCTGGCCTTCTACGAGTTCGCGCATGCCTGCACGCTCAACGGCGGAGATGTGCACGAATGCGTCGGCTTCGCCGCTGTCAGGCTGGATAAAGCCGAAACCCTTGGTGGAATTGAACCATTTAACTGTGCCAGTGGTCATGATGAACCCTCTCATAGCAATAGACGTGGACCGCAACGCGGAAGCGTCGCGGATGATGATAACGATGCTTTAAAGGGAGGGTCGTTCAATACGCGGTGCCAATCGCGCAGTAACCAAATCTCGGCAAGAAAAATATCGGTAAACTCTAAATAGTGATCAAAGCACCGAAAGTCAACTTTTAGTTTTTGAGGCCCCGTTTCCACACCATGCTCTCAAGCTGCCGGCATTGCCCGACAGGAAAAGAAGGAAACGGAGATTCCGCCCCCTCCCTCACGTCATGTCGTCTGATCAGGCCTTGTCGGGCTGAGGGCCTTTCAAGGCATTTTCGGTCGCCTTGGGTTTTGCCGGCGCCTGCAGATCCCCCATCAGCGAGGCGATCGCGTTTTCACCGGTAAAGCCCGCTTCCTTCAGCAACTGGTCGAGCACAGACTTGTTGGCCTGATAGTTCAGCAACTGGCCGGCAAGACCTTCGCCGAGGCCGATACCCGAGCCACCGCCTTCGCCGCCACGACCCAGCATGCCGCCGGTGTCGAAGATACGGATATCGGAGATCTTCTCGATCGGCTTGACGGCTTCCGCCAGCGCCTGCGGGATGATGCGGATACGCTCGCGCAGGATCTCGTAATCGATGATGGCGGCGCTCAAGCGATTGCGCGCCTCGTTGAGCAGGGCTTCGCTTTCGGCTTCCGCCTTGCCGGTTTCGAGCACGCCCTTGGCGCGGATGATGGCGGCATCCGCTTCAGCGTTGGCAAGCGTCTTGATGGCATCGGCCTGGTCGACGGCCGCCTGCTTTTCAGCTTCGGCGCCGACGGTGACGGCAGTCGCCTCGGTCTCGGCCTTCTTGCGGGCGTCGATGATGGCGATCTGGCGTTCACGCTCGGCGATCTCGACGGCCTTGGCGGTCGACACCTTTTCCTCGGCTGCAATCGCCAGCGCGCGGGCTTCCTCGGCGCGGGCCTTGGATTCGGACTCTTCGCGGCTCTTGTTGGCAACCGCGATGGCGCTTTCCTGCGAGACGATCTGCAGGTCGCGACGGGCTTCCGTGTCACGCTGCTGGACGGCGCGGGTGGCGTCGATATTGGCGCTTTCGCGGGCCTGCTTGGCAAGTGCCTCGCGTTCGGCGATCGCCTGTTCCGAAGCGATGCGAGCTTCTTCCTCGGCGCGCTTGGCGGCCTGTTCCTGCTGCGCGGTTTCGGCGCGGGTGGCCGCCGACTTGTTGGCGACGTCGCGTTCCTGGTTCAGTTCCGCCTCGCGCTTGGTGCGCTCGATCTCGAGCGAACGCTGGCGGGCCTCAAGATCCTTCTGGGCGATCGCAACTTCCGTATCGCGGACGATCTCGTTGCGTTCCTTCTTGCGTGCCTCGGTGATGCGGGTAAGCGTGGCCAGACCCTGGGCGTCGAAGAAGTTGTTGGCGTTGAAATGCCGGATATCGGTCTGGTCGAGACGGGTCAGCGATACCGATTCCAGTTCGAGACCGTTGGACTGCAGGTCTGAGCCGACGGCTTCCTGCACGGCCTTGACGAAGTCCATGCGCTGTTCCTGCAAGGCGTCCAGGTTCATCGTGGCGGCCACCGAGCGCAGGCCATCGACGAATTTCGCTTCGATGAGGATGCGCAACTGTTCGGCATCATTGGTGCGGTCACCCAGCGTCTGGGCAGCGAGCGCGATGGAGGAGGCATCCGGCTTGACGCGGACATAGAACTCGGCGCCGATATCGACACGCATGCGGTCCTTGGTGATGAGAGCATCACCCTCGCCGCGGCGCACTTCCAGTCGCAGCGTCTTCAGGTTGACGCGGGCGATCGAGTGAAAGATCGGCAGCACGACGGAACCGCCGTCGAGCACGACCTTCTGGCCGCCGAGGCCGGTGCGGACATAGGCTTCGTCTCGGCTGGAGCGGGTGTAGAGCGACGCGACAATGAAGGCGATGCCGAAGATCGCGACAAGGCCGATGCCGGCCGGCAACAACAGATCGTATATCATGAAAGCTCCGTAGAGTTTGGGTTCGGCTCCGTGGTCATGTCCGACGGTGCAACGATGGCAATGAAGACGTTTGAAACGGTATCGACGAGCAGGACTTCCGCGCCGATCGGAATGGTATCGGCATCAACCGCCGCGCGGGCGCGCAGCGTGTGCCAGTTGCCGTGGCGGTCCTTGGTACGCACGCGGCCAGGCAGCCCTTGGTCGAGCGGGCCGACAGTGACTTCGGCAAGCCGGCCGACAAAATCGGCCGGATCGATGACATAGGTTTCGTCACGCGGGACGATGCGCGAAACGAGGCTGCTTGCCCAACGCGTCTGCGGAATGGCGACTGCGAAGGCCGGGATCGACGCCAGCACCGCCGGCAGCGGCATCCAGATGGCGCGAGCGACCGCCTGCAGCACAAAGCCGTTGATGGCGAAAAAGCCGAGAAAGATCATCAGCAGCACGAGGATGGGCACGCCGCCGCGATTGACCCAGGACATCAGGCCCGAAAGCCCGCCGCCCTGCCCTTCCGGCATCGCCTTGTCGACCAGCTCGCTGAGCGACACACCAAGCAGAAGGCAGCCCATCTCGAGCACCGTGATGGTGACGAGAATGATGCTGGCCACTGCGAACGGTGCCGCCTGAGGGGCAAGAAAAAGGTCCATGGGCGTCAGTTCTGGCCAGAGGTCTGATGAGATTTGAACTGGGCGAGACGCGTCTCTATGGCCTGTTCGCGGTGCAGGCGGTCGAGTTCATCCAGTTCGGCGGAGGCTTTGTGATCGCCGGATGCAACGCCGGTCAGGCGAGACACCGTGGCGGCTGCGCGGGCGGCGCCATCGGCCGGGTTCTTGCGTGCCTGCGCACCCTCGCCGGCTTCCGGAAACTGCTCAAGGCTGCGCTTCAGCGCGACAAGCTGTTCCTCGGCCTCGCGGCGGGTGGCAAGCACCGCCTGCAGCGCCTGGCTCCCTTCGGCCAACTGTTCACGGGCATTGGCAAGCGCCTTATCGAGGGCTGCCAGCTGCGATTCCAGATCGATCTGGCGGGCAACACCGGCCTTGGCAAGATCGTCTCGGCCGGCTGTGACCGCCGTGCGAATCTTTTCGTCCAGCGCCTGCAGGTCAGACCCGATCTCGTTACGTCGGCTGAGGATGCGGTATTCCTCGGCGCGCGACTTGCCGAGATCGGCTCGCGCTTCGTCGGCGGCCGTATCGATTTCGCGCAGCGCCTGTTCGACGACGGCGACCTTGTTGGTGCCTTCGGCCTTGTCGATAGCCGCATTCGCCATTCCGGCGATCAGGCGGCCCATGCGGGAAAGGATGCCTTCATTGGTCATGATCGTCTTCTCCGTTCTGTTCGCGTGCGTGGTGACACCGATATGGATCTGGTAGCTGCCGTTCTGCGCAACGAGTTGCGCGGGAAAGATGCCGGACACGCCAGCTGAATACCCCGCCACGTCATAGGGAACGGACACGCGACCCTGTACGGTGGCGATGGTCAGCATCGACGGCCCC
The DNA here is from genome assembly GCF_050455485.1 of Neorhizobium sp. BT27B. Taxonomy (NCBI): domain Bacteria; kingdom Pseudomonadati; phylum Pseudomonadota; class Alphaproteobacteria; order Hyphomicrobiales; family Rhizobiaceae; genus Neorhizobium; species Neorhizobium sp. BT27B. Next base: position 325,266 of record NZ_JBCIYT010000005.1, read on the forward strand.
TTGATGGCGAAAAGCTTGTCGTCGAGCGGCAACCGGTCGGGCCTCGCCGCATGGTTCCGGTTGGAAGCGAAATCGCGCAGGCCGAGCGTTACCAGCCGGGCCGGCAGATGGGTGCGCTCGCGCACCGTCTCGTAGGCAAGCTCATGCAGGGTAACGAGATTGGCGCCGCCTTTTTCCGAGGCGAGATCGTCCAGCATAGCCAGCATGGCCGCATAGGCTTCGAAGGTTTCCTCGAAAGCCTTCTTCGCCTGCTCGTCAGGAGCAAGATCGTAGCGCAAAGTGGATGTGTGTGTACTTTGTGGCATGCTTAAATATGTAAAGCACCACTTTGGTGCTTTCAAGGGTAGAAACACCCATTTTGAGTTGCGGAAAACCGCAACGAAGCCGCCTTGCGGCTGCAAGTGCGACATTGGCGGATGCAAAGAGAATGCTTGCGGAAAGCCTCACGACCGCTGCAGGCGGGGATCAAGAAGGAGGCTTGGACATGGCCGGCTCAGCGGCCATGTCCAAAATCGTGTCTGGGGCGCAGGCCCCTATTCCCGCCACTGCGACAATGCCCGCGACAGATCGGACGCGGCGTCCTCGCCCATCGTCAGCTGATACTGCAGCTCGTCGGAGAACAGGCTCGGGATGAGCAACGCCTCGCGATCGCTCTCGTGGTTCATGATCGAGCCGTTCATCAGGTCGATGCGGACATCGTCGGCCACCGGCTCGCCTTCCGGCGAAATGCCGCTGATCCGCAGATCGATAAACGGCAGGCCGGCCGGCGGATGGCCGATGACGATGCCCTGGCGGGTGGCGCGCAGCCAGTCCGGCAGCGGCGAACCGTCCGCCTGTGTGACCGTGAAGGATGCATCATCACCATAACCGGGCGATGGCATGATGTAGAGCTGGCCGGCATAGATCATCGTATCGACGCTGAACCAAGTCAGCGATTCCCGGCCGTCGAACAGGCGGGTATTGGATCCGCCTTTGTAGAAGCCGACCGTGAACTCATCGATGCGGCGGCCGCTCTCGATCCAGTCGCTGATCTGGCGGGCCGCATGGAGAACGGCAGCCTCATCCGGCAGAGAGCCGACGCCGTTGAGCGAGCGGATCGAATTGACGACGCTTTCGACCGGGCCATTTTCGCCGATATCGCCGGCAATGCCGTTCAGGCTCTCCATGACGGTCCCGCTTGCAGGCGCTAACGCATTGCTGGCCGTGTCGAGATCCGGCGTCCATGTGACCGCCGGGACATCGCCACCGAAGTTGGGCGCCGGCGGTTCGTATTCGATCGTACCGATCGGCAATTCCGGCTGCGGACTGCCGGCCGACACGACCGTGATGACGACCGTGAAGGAGGAGACTGTTTCGCCGTCGCTGACCGTATAGACAAACCTGTCCGGCCCGGAATAACCGGGAAATGGCTGGTAACGATAGGTGCCATCGGCAAGCACGACCAGCGTTCCATGGGCCGGCTGTCGGCCGACACCATAGGTCATGGCAGCACCTTCGGGATCGATCGCCGGCGGCAGCGTGCCGGCCGAGACCGCATCCTGCGGCACAGAGATCGAGGTGCCGGAACCGAGCGGCGCATCGTTGACCGGCGTTACCTCGATGGTGACGCGGTAGCTCGATGTGGTGATGCCATCGCTGACGACATAGGTGAAGACGTCCGTGCCGTTGTAATTGCGATCCGGAGTGTAACGATAGAAACCGTTCGGATCGATGGTGACGGTGCCGTGCGCGGCATTGACGCCGAGGAAATAACGCACCGGTTGGCCATCTGGATCGGTGGCCGCCGGAAGGGCGCCGAAGACGGCCGTATCTTCAGGCGTGGTGGTGACAAGGTCGGAGCCGACCGGCGCCGTATTGGGCGCACTGACCGAAACCGTCACCGTGTAGGTGCTGCTGCCGGCACCGTCGCTGACCGTGTAAGTGAAAATGTCGGGACCACTGTAACCGACGGCCGGCGTATAGGTGTAGCGGCCATCGGCGGAGATGGTGACCGTGCCGTGCGCGGCGGCGGTTCCCAGCCCGTAGGTCACCGGCGAGCCTTCCGGATCGAGTGCCACCGGCAAGGCGCCTTGCGTCGTCACGCCTGGGCCGACGGAGATCGACAGATCAGACCCTTCCGGCGCGTCGTTGACGGCTGCGACATAGACGGTTGCCGTATAGGTCGAGATCGAGGTGCCGTCGCTGATCGTGTAGGTAAACGTGTCGGTGCCGTTGAAATTGCGATCCGGCGTGTAGGTGAAACTGCCATCGGAATTGACAATCACAGCGCCATGCACCGGTCCGGCTGCAAGCCCGTAAGTGACGTTCGGGCTGTCGATATCGGTTGCAGGAGGAAGCTGGCCGCTGGTGGGCACATCTTCCTGCGTGGCGACCGTGGCATCCGTGCCCTGTGGCGCGTCATCGACAGGCACGACGGTGATGCTGATCGTGTACTGGCGGGTGAACAGTCCGTCGGTAACGCTGTAGCTAAAACTGTCCGGGCCGAAATAGTCGAGCGCCGGCACGTAGCGATAGGTTCCGTTGGCCAGGATCGTCACCGTGCCATGGGCTGCCTGCCCGACCAATGCGTAGGCAAGCGGATCACCATCGGCATCGGTTGCCACCGGCAGCGTGCCGTCGAAGGGCACGTCCTCGATGACGTTGATCACACCATTCGCGCCGACAGGCGCATCCGGCGATGCCGTGACAGTGACGGTGACCGTGTAGGTGGATGTCAGGTTTCCATCGCTGACCGTGTAGGTGAAGCTGTCGGTGCCGTTGTAATCCGGGTCAGGAACGTAGGTATAGGCACCGTTCGGGCCGACCGTTACGGCACCATGGGTGGCCGCCGAGCCGAGACCATAGGTGAGAGGCGTCTGGCCATCGGGATCCGTGGCGACCGGCAGGGTGCCACTTGCCGTGCCATCCTCGCCGACGGTGAAGGCGTAATTCGAGCCCACCGGCGCATCGGCGACCGGCAGAACGGTGATGCTGATCGTGCGGATGATGGTGCTGACGCCATCCGTGACGCTGTAGGTAAAACTGTCCGGGCCAAAGTAGTTGGCGGCAGGGACGTAACGATAGCTGCCATCCCCAAGAACGGTGACCGTGCCATGTACAGCCTGTCCGGCCAGCGCATAGGTGAGCGGATCGCCATCCGGATCACTCGCCAACGGCAGGGTGCCGTCATAAGGCACATCCTCGGTGACGGTAGCCGTGCCATCAGATCCGACAGGCGGGTCGTTCTGGGGCGTCACGTTGACGGTCACGGTATAGGTGGAAACCGCCGTTCCGTCCGTCACCGTGTAGGTGAAGCTGTCGGGACCGTTGTAATCCGGGTTGGGGATATAGGTGTAATTGCCGCCGGCATCGACCGTTGCCTCGCCGTAGAGGGGTGCCACACCCAGCCCATAAGTGAGGCCGGTGCTGTCGGGATCGAATGCCACCGGCAGCGTGCCGCTGGCCGTTTCGTCTTCCTCGACCAAAATCGTCAGATCGGAACCACGCGGCGCGTCGTTGACTGCCGTTACCGAGATCGTGATCGTATAGGTCGCGGTCTCGTCACCATCGCTCACCGTATAGGAGAAGCTGTCGGGGCCATTGTAATCGGCGGCCGGTGTGTAAACGAAATCGCCATTGGCAGAAATCGTCACCGTACCATGTGTCGGCGCCTGCGGGCCGGCGCTATAGATGACCGACTGGCCTTCCGGATCGATGGTCGGCGGCAGCGTGCCGGAATAGGGCTGATCCTCGACCGCGACAATGGCAGCATCGCTGCCGCGCGGCGCGTCGTTGACCGGCTGGACGTTGACCGTCACCGTATAGGTCTGCATCGCATCACCGTCGGTGACGGTGTAAGTGAAGCTGTCAGGACCCGAGTAATCCGGATAGGGCGTATAGGTGAAGTTCCGACCCGGACCGCCCGTGACGGTGCCGTTCAGCGGCTGCACACCGATGCCATAGGTGACCGGATCACCATCGGCGTCGGTGACTACGGGGAACAGGCCGGTATAGACCTGATCCTCGACCGGAGTGATGGTGATATTGCTGCCGACAGGCGCGTCATTGGCGGCACCGACCGTGACTTCGACTGTGTAGGTGGACGTCGCGGTGCCATCGCTCACCGTATAGGTGAAACTGTCGAGGCCATTGTAATCGGCGGCAGGCGTATAAACGAATGTACCGTCGGCGGCGATGATGACGCTACCATGCTGTGGCTGCAGCAGACCGGGACCGTAGGTAAAAGGCTGGCCTTCCGGATCGATCGCCACCGGCAGGCGGCCGGTATAGGCCTCGTCCTCGATGACGCTGATTTCCGTATTGTTGGCGCGCGGCGCATCGTTGACGCCCGTGACCGTGATCGACACCGTGTAGGTCGATGAGGCGGTACCGTCGCTGACCGTATAGGTGAAGCTGTCGGCACCAAAATAGTCGGCAAACGGCGTGTAGACGTAATCGCCATTGACGCCGATCGTGACGGTGCCGTGCAGCGGCGCAGCACCGAGCTCATAGGTGAACGCATTCCCTTCGGGATCGACGGCGAGAGGCAACTGACCCGGATAGGCCTGGTCCTCTATGACGGTGATGGCATCATCACTTCCGCGCGGCGGATCGTTCACACCGCCGACAGTGACCGTGACGGTATAGATATTGGTGGCCGTGCCGTCGCTCACCGTGAAGTTGAACGTATCGGAACCGCTGTAATCCGGGTTGGGCGTATAGGTGAAATTGCCATTGGCATCGACGATTGCGACACCGTGCAATGGCTGCGAGCCGAGACCGTAGATGACCGGCTGGCCTTCTGGGTCGATCGCCGGCGGCAGCGTGCCGCTATAGACCTGATCCTCGGACGCGCTGATGGCGATACCGTTCGAGCGCGGCGCGTCATTGACTGCCGTGACGTTGACCGTGACCGTGTAGGTCGAGGTCATCACGCCGTCGCTGGCCGTGTAGGTGAATGTGTCGGGGCCATTGTAATCGGCAAAGGGCGTATAGATGAAATCGCCGTTGGGCTGCACCGATACCGTACCGTGCTGCGGCAGGACGCTGCCGACATCATAGGAAACGGAAAGGCCTTCCGGATCGACGGCAACCGGCAGACGGCCGGTATAGGCCTGATCCTCCGTCGCGGTGATCGTCACATCGCTGCCGCGCGGCGCGTCGTTGTCACCCTGAACATTGACCGTGACGGTATAGGTCGAGGTCGCGAAACCGTCGGTCACCGTATAGGTGAATGTGTCCGGACCATCGTAATCCGGGTTGGGCGTGTAGGTGAAGGTACCGTTGGCCGAAACCGTGGCCGTGCCGTGCTGCGGCTGCGAACCGACCCCGTAAGTGAAGGGCTGGCCTTCCGGATCGGTGGCCGCAGGCAGAGTGCCGGTATAGGTCTGATCTTCTGTAGCGGTGAACGTCAGGTCGCCGGCACGCGGCGCGTCGTTGACCGGGGTCACATTGATGGTGACGGTATATGTCGTGGACAGCAAGCCATCGCTGACCGTGTAGGTGAACGTGTCCTGACCGTTATAATCGGGGTTCGGGCGATAGGTGTAATTACCCTGTGCATCAACGGTTGCCGTTCCATGTGCCGCTCCACCGGCAATCGCGTAGACGACCGTTGCGCCTTCGGGATCGGTCGCAACCGGCAGGCGGCCGCTGGAAACACCGTCTTCCGGCATGGTGACGGTCAGATCCGCACCACGCGGGGCGTCGTTCACATCGGTGACGGTGATATCGATGCGGTACTGGATCGTCGTCAAAAGCCCATCGGTGACCGTGTAGGTAAAGAAGTCCGGGCCAACATAATCAGCGGCCGGAACATAGGTGTAGCGTCCGTTGCCGAGCACTGTCACCGTGCCGTGGCCAGCCTGCCCGACCAGCGCGTAGGTCAGCGTATCGCCATCGACATCGGTCGCGACCGGCAGGATATCGTTATAGGGCGTGTCTTCGGTCACCGTGATCGTGCCGTTGAAGCCAACCGGCGCATCGTTGACCGGCGCGACATTGACGGTGATCGTATAGGTCGCGCTCGCGGTGCCATCGCTCACCGTGTAGGTGAAGCTGTCCTGACCGTAGAAATCGGGGTTCGGCGTATAGGTGAAATTATTTCCGGTACCGAGCGTGACCGTTCCGTGGGCCGGCGACTGCGTGCCGAGACCGTAGATAACAATCGCACTTTCCGGATCGGTGGCCACCGGGAACTGCCCGTTCAGCGGCTGATCTTCCGTAGCCGGGAATGTCGCATCACTGCCGCGCGGGGCATCATTGACCGGCGTGACGGTGATGAACACCGTGTGGGTCGCGGATGCAACGCCGTCGCTGACCGTATACTGGAAGCTGTCCTGACCGAAATAATCCTGCCGCGGGACATAGGTATAGGTGCCGTCGATATTGATGGTCACCGTGCCCTCGGTAGGACCTGCCGCCAGACCGTAGGAGACCGGCGAGCCTTCCGGATCGGAGGCGGTTGGCAGGCGACCTGGATAGGGCGTGTCTTCGGCAACGGTGATCGTGTCGTCGAAGCCGGTCGGCGGGTCGTTGACCGGGGTAACGGTGATCGTCACCGTATAGGTGTTGCTCGCCTGGCCGTCGCTCACCGTATAGGTGAAGCTGTCCATGCCATTATAATTGCCGGCCGGCGTGTAGGTGTAGGTACCCGTCGGGGAAATAGAGACCGCGCCGTGCGCCGGGCCTGTCCCGACGGCATAGGTGATGGTCGGATTGTTGCCATCCGGATCGCTGGCGACCGGCAGCTGGCCAGTTTTGACAGTGTCCTCGAGCGTATCGATCGCCAGATTGCCGGCGCGTGGTGCGTCGTTGACGCCGAGCACGTTGACCGTGACTGTGTAGCTATTGCTGATCAGACCGTCGCTGACGGTGTAGGTAAACGTGTCCTGACCGTAGAAATCCGGGTTGGGAATATAGGTATAGGTGCCATTCGGCGCGATCGTCACCTGACCGTTTGCCGGCACCGTCGAGCCGAGTGCGTAGGTGACGCTGGAGCCTTCCGGATCGGTGGCGCGCGGCAGCGTACCATTCGCCGTTACGTCTTCGGTGACGGAAATCGTGGCGTTCGAGCCGACCGGGGCGTCATTGACCGGATCGATCGTGATCGATACCGTACGGATGACGCTCGTCTGACCATCCGAGACGCGGTAGGTGAACTGGTCGGTACCGTTGTAATTGCCCGTCGGCGTATAGGTGAAGCGACCATCCGTGCCCATGCTGACGACGCCATGCGTCGGGCCTGTTGCCACTGAATAGTTCAGCGTGTCACCGGCATCGGGATCGGTGGCGATGACACGATCAACCAGAGGCGTATCTTCATCGATGGTGAAACTGTAATTGCCGGCAACAGGCGCCGCATTGTCGGAGCCGACATTGATGGTCACCGTGTGGGTGATCGTCTCGGTTCCATCGGTCACCGTGTAGGTGAATTCGTCGAAGCCGAAATAGTCGGCATTCGGGGTGTAGGTGAAATTGCCGAGCGCATCGACCGTGGCGACGCCGTTGATCGCTTGGGTCGCGAGAGCGAATTCAAGCGGATCATTATCGACATCGACCGCCGTCAGCTGGCCGCTGACAGCCTGGTTTCGTGGCGTCGTGACATCGACATCGACGGCAACAGGTGCATCGTTGACCGGGCGCACGGTGACGGTGACGGTATAGCTGGAACTCGCCTGACCGTCGCTGACCGTATAGGTGAACGTATCGGTGCCGTTGAAATCGGGGCGCGGCGTATAGGTATAGAGGCCGCCCGACGTAATCGAGACCGTGCCGTTGGCCGGCTGCGAGCCGACGTCGTAGGTGACGGTTGTGCCTTCGCGATCGGTGGCGACCGGCAGCGAACCGGTGGCCGGGCCGCCATCCTCATCCATGGAGAATGCAGCATCGGCCGCCGTCGGGGCATCGTTGACGGGCGAGATGGCGATGGAAACGGTGACCGTGCGAACACCGCCCTGCCCGTCGCGGACCTCGACCTGGAAACTGTCGGCGCCGTTATAATCGAGCGCCGGCGTATAGAGGTAGCGGCCTGCATTATCGATCGTGACCGTGCCGTTTCCGGGCTGGGTAACGACGGCATAGGTCAGCGGATCGCCGTCCGCATCCGTTGCCACGATCGTGCCGGAGACGGGCGTATCCTCGGCGGTCGAGATCGACTGGTTTTCCGCAACCGGCACATCGTTGACCGGCTGAATGAAGATGGTCGACTGGCTGGTGGCGATCAGTTCGCCGCCGGCGCCGCTATTGCCGCCATCGCTGGTGGTCATTGTGAGGCTGACAGCGGCATTGCTGTCGGCGATCGGCCGGTAGATCGGCGCCACCGCGCTGGCGAGATAGGCGTTTATATTGGCAAGCGTGCCGGTGAGCACGATCGTGCCGGTGCCACCACCGGTGACATTGACACTGCCGCCGCTGAAGGCGGTGATCGTGCCGCCGCTGACGGTCAGGTTCACTGTGATCGGACCATTGCCGGCATCGACATCGGTGATGGAAATGCCGGACAGCGGCAGCGCGCCATCTTCCAGCATGGAATAGCTGGCCGGCAGCGTGTTGACCGGCGCATCATTGATCGGCCGGACAAGGCCGGTGACGGTTGCCTGCGCCGTCAGCGCGCCATCGGAGACCGTATAGGTGAAGGACGGCGTGCCGGAGTAATCGGGCGCTGCGGTAAAGGTGATCGTACCGTTGGCATTGAGCGATACCGTGCCGCCGGTCACCGTGACCGGACTGCCGGTCGAGATCGGCTGGCCATCGATCTGCGTGACCGCCAGGGTATCACGATCGATATCGCTGTCGTTGGCAAGAACGTCGATGATGGCAAAACCGTCTTCATCGATCGCAAAGCTGTCGTTGTTTGCGACCGGCGCATCATTGACGGCGGTGACGGCGATCGTGACCGTTGCCGAAGAGACACCGCCATTGCCGTCATCGATCTGGTAAACGAACGTATCAGTGCCATTGAAGAACGCCACAGGGACATAGGTGAATGTACCATCGGAATTCAGCGTCAGCGTGCCGTGTGCCGGCTGGGTGACCAGCGAGACAGAAAGCGGATCGCCATCGGGATCGGTATCCGGACCATTGCCGCCGCCGGTCAACACATTGCCGCCGAGAATGCCGCCTTCCGCGACGCTAAAACTGTCGGCAACAGCCGTCGGTGCCGGGTTGATGACGGTCAGCACAAAGCTCTGCGAAACGGTGCCGCCATTGCCGTCGCTGGCGGAGACGATGATCGTAAATTCGTTGCGACCGGTCAGGCCGGACGCAGAGCGATCGATCGTGCCGTAGATTTCGCCGGTGGCAGCGTTGATCTGCAGCCCGGTGGGCTGGCCAGCAATCGCATAGGTCAGCGTGTCGCCATCGGGATCGGAGAAGGTTCCGGCCGTCGGGTAGGAAATGGCCTGGCCATCGCTCCATGTCTGGTCGGGCAGCGGGCCGGCGACCGGCGTGTCATTGGTGCCCGTCACGGTGACCGTCAGCACCGCCGTTGCGGTCAGGCCACCCGGATCGGAGATCTGGTAGGAGATCGTGGTGGTGCGGGTCTGGCCGACCCTCAGATCATTGAAGGCCGCACCGGGATCGAACGAATAGCTGCCGTCAGAGGCGATGACGAACGTGCCGCCATTGCTGCCGGCGAGCGGCAGGCCGACAGAAGTGGTGCCGCCGACTGCGATGACGAGAATGGAATCCCCATCCGGATCGCTGTCGCTGCCGACGATGACATTGCCGGTGATGGCGATGCCCTGTTGCGTCGTGGCATTGTCGTTGACGGCAACCGGAGCATCATTGACCGGATTGACGGTGATGGTGACGGTCGCGATATCGGTCAGGCCGCCCGGATCGGTAACGATCACCTGGAAACTGTCGGTGCCGTTGAAATTGAGCGCCGGCGTATAGGTATAGGTGCCGTTCGGGTTGACGGTGACAGTGCCGTGCGCCGGGGCTGCATATGGCGCATAAACCAGCGAATTGGCGGCATTGTCGATATCCACGGCAACGATCTGGCCGCTAAACGCAGTGTCCTCATTCGTCGAGACCGAGACGTCCTGCATGACGGGCGCATCGTTGACCGCGGTGACGGTGATCGTCATCGAATAGGTCACCGTGTCGGTGCCGTCGCTGACCGTATAGGTGAAGGTGTCGGTACCGTTATAGTTCGGGTTTGGCGTGTAGGTGTAGGTGCCGTCCTGGCGGATGACCACCGCGCCATTGGCAGGCGGCGTGCCGACCGCATAGCTCAGCGTATCGCCCTCGGCATCGGTGACGGCGGGAAGAGCCGCTGTCAGCGCACCATCTTCGGCAACCGTGCCGGTGCCATTGGCGCCGATCGGCGCGTCATTGGTGCCGGTGACGATGACCGTCAGTGTGGCGGTGGAGAAACCGCCCTGCCCGTCGGAGATCGTGTAGGTGACGGAGGTTGCGCGGGTGTCGCCGGCGCGCAGGGCATCGAACGCCGTGCCGGGCACGAACTGGTACTGACCATCGGAGCCGATGCGGAACGTGCCGCCGGCAGAGCCGGTGACAACAGCGCCCACACTGCCCGCCACGCCGTTGACGGCGGAGACGGTGATGGTGTCGCCATCCGGGTCGATATCGGCGCCGGAACCATTGTCGGCGAAGACCGAGCCGGTGCGGGTCTGGTTTTCGCCGGCCTGGACCAGATCGTCACGGGCGATCGGTGCAGGGTTTGCGACCGCAAGCGAGAAGGTCTGGGCGACGGTGTTGCCTGCCGGATCGGTTGCGGTGACGGTAACCGCATAGGGGCCGGCGACCGAGGCATTGCTGGCCAGCGTGCCGGTGATCAGGCCCTGCGCATTTATGGTAAGGCCGGTCGGCAGGCCGATCTGGCTGAAGGTGAGCGTATCGCCGTCCGGATCGGAGAAATAACCCGAAACGTTGATCGAGACGGGATCGCGATCGTTATAGGACTGGGTCGGGATCGGCGTTGCCACCGGAGCATCCGGCTCCGCGCTGACATTGACGGAGACGGTGAAGGTGACCGTCGTACGACCGTCATTGACAGTGTAAGTGAAGCTGTCGGGGCCGTTGTAATTGGCGGCCGGCGTATAGGTGTAGTCGCCGTTCGGGCTGATGGTGACGGTACCGCGCGACGGCTGCGTGGCAACCGCGAAGCTGAGCGTATCCCCATCGACATCGAAGGCTGTGAGCGTGCCGGTGGCGACCGTGTCCTCGATGACGGGGATCGTCGTCGTTCCGTTGACCGGCGCGTCGTTTTCACCGTTGACGGTGATGGTGAGCGTCGCGGTGGTTTCCGCGCCCTCCGTATCGCGGATCGTGTAGGTCACAGACGTCGTTCGGCTTTCACCGACCTGCAGGTCGTCGAAGGACGTGCCGGGATTGAACGAATACGTGCCATCGGCGGCGAACACGAACGATCCGCCGTCACTGCCCGTCACGGGCGAACCGACTGCACCGGCTGCACCGACGCGGACGATGGTGAAGGTCTGGCCTTCCGGATCGCTGTCATTGGCGAGCACCGAGCCGCCGTTGAGGACGGCGTTTTCCGTCGTCGTGCCGGTATCGTCTATGGCAACGGGTGCATCATTGACCGGAATGACGTTGATACTGGTAACGGAGGCTGCAGACACGGCACCGAGCGTGTCGGTAACTGTGAAGGACAGAGTACGGACACCGGCTGCCGGATTGTCGCTGCGGTTTTCGTAGCTGATGGCGCGCAGGAAGGCGCTGAGATCGGCATCCGGCACGATGACATTGGGTCCGGCTGCATTCTCGATATGCAGGCTGTTGCCGCTATAGGTGTAGCGGAAAGTCGTGCCGCCAAATGTGAGCGTGCCACTCGACGCATTACCGTAAGCAATGTCGACGACGCCATTCAAATGGACGATCTCGAGCGCACCACCGGCACCGAAACCGCCAAGTGCGACATCCATGGAAACAATGCTACCTTCGACGTCGAAGACAGAAGCATCCGGCGTGGCGATGGAGACGGCAGCGCCGCCTTCGACGAAATCGATCGCACGGTCGGTGCCGGCGCCGGCACCGTTGAGATCGATGATGGCAGGGTCGTTGACAGGGGTGACGGTGATGGAGATCAGACCATCGTCAAAACCGCCATTGCCATCGCTGATGCGATAGGAGATCGCGACATTGCCGTTGAAATTGGCGGCAGGCGTGAAGGTGAGCCTGCCGGTATTGTCCATGGTGACGACACCATTGGCGACGGTGACACTGCCACCTGCAACAATCGACTGCCCTTCGATCGAGACCAGCGTCAGCGGATCGCCATCGGGATCGCTGTCTGCGCCGGCAACATCGGTGACCGGATTGAAGGTGATCGGCGTGTCTTCGGCGGTCGTATAGCTGTCATCGACGGCAACCGGCGGCGGATTGGTGACGGCAAAGACAAAGCTCGTCGATGCCGAAAGGCCGGGGCCGGTTGGCGGCGCCTGACCAAAGCGGTCATAGGCGGTGATGGTGACCGTATAGGGGCTGCTCGCCGAGGCATTGGCGGCCAGACGACCGCTGATGATGCCGGTTTCTGCGTCGTAGGTGAGGCCGGGCGGCAGGTTGGAGACCACGTAATCGAGGTCGTCGCCATCGATATCGGAGAAATAGCTGGAAACGTCGAGGCTGAAGGTCGAGCCGTCCGCTTGGCTCTGGTTGGGAACCGGCGATGCGGTGGGCGCATCGTTGACCGGATCGACGGTGATGGTGACGCTTGCCGTGTCGCTGCCACCATTGCCGTCGTTGATCGTGTAGGTGAAGGACTCCGTGCCATGGAAATTGGTAGCCGGCGAGAAGCGCAGGACGGGATCGCCGGCGCCGTTCAGAACCAGCTGGACGCTACCGTTGGTGGTGGCGACCGAAGGACCGTTAAGCGTCAGGTTGACGCCATTGACGAAGATGACGGTGCGGGTGTCGTTGTCGAGATCGACGTCGTTGGCGAGAATATCGATATCGACCGGTGTGTCTTCGTCAGTCGATGCAACATCGTCCTTGGCATCAGGGGCGACGTTGTTGATGATGTAGACGAACTGGATCGTGCTGTTCAGCCCGGACGGATCCGTTGCCTTCACCGACACGACATAACTGCGGGCGCCCATCGGGCCTGACGCATCGCTGGCGATCTGGCCGGTGATAATGCCGGTCGTGGTACTGTACTCGAGGCCCGGCGGCAGGCCGGTGATTTCATAGGTCAGCGTGTCGCCTTCGGGATCAACGAAGTGCGACGAGGTATCGAAGCTGATGACATCGTAGTCGTTGCGCTGCATGTCGGCGATCGGCGAGGTGATCGGCGCGTCGTTGCTGGCGTTGACGCTGATGGTGACGATACCGGTGGAGACGCCGCCCTGACCATCGGTAACGCGGTAGATGATGGTGTCTGTGCCGTTGAAATCGAGATTGGGCACATAACGAAGGGTGCCATTCGGATTGACGGTCACGGTGCCATTCGCGGCGACCGGGGTAAATGTCGGGTCGAGCGAGAGCGGGTCACCGTCCGGGTCGGTATCGTTGGCGACGACGTTGATATTGTCGAGCGGCGTGTCTTCGGGCGTTGAGAAACTGTCGTTGACGGCGGTCGGGGCCGGGTTGGTGACGTTGAAGACAAAGGTCTGGCTTGTCGACAGGCCACCGGTGAGACGGTCTGTTGCCGTGACGGTGACGACGTAACGGCCATTGGTGGCCAGCACCGAAGCATTTTTGGCAATCTGGCCGGTAATCGTGCCATCGGGGTTCATGTCCAGCCCCATAGGCAGGCCGCTGGCGGAGAAGCGCAGTGTGTCGCCGAGGTCGGGGTCGGTAAAATACGAAGCAAAAGCCAGTTGCGTGCCCGAGACGACCTGATAGTCCGCCATCGTCACTGATGGCAGCGAGGCTGGCTGCTCGGGCGCCGTATTGACGCCTGTGACGGTGACGGCGATCGTCGCCGTGCTGGAAGCGCCATCGACATCGGTGATGGTGTAATGGACGACGGTAGTACGGGTCTGGCCCGCGCCGAGATCCTCGAAATCATTGCCGGCGTCGAAGGAATAGGTGCCGTCCGCATTGACGATGAATGTGCCGCCCTGCGAGCCGGCTACACCGACGCCGATATTGGCGGCAGAGCCATTGACCTGACTGAGATCGAAATCGTCATCATCGGAATCGTTGCCCAGCCAGTCACCGCTGCCTGAGCTACCTTCACTGACGCCCAACTGATCGTTGACGGCATAAGGCGGCTGGTTGGTGATCGTCCAGATGATGGTCTGCGTAGTGACACCACCGGCACCGTCGCGTGCCGTGACGGTTACCGCATAGCGGCCATTCGGGACAGCGGTTGAGGCGCTGCTGTCCAGCGCACCGAAAATGCGGCCATCCGGCGAATATTGCAGGCTTCCCGGCAGTCCGGAGACCTCGAATGTCAGCGTCGCAGAATCGATATCGCTGAAATACGGCGCGATGCTGAAATCGATCGGCTGGGTGTCGCCATCGGTGCGATCTGGGATAGGTGTCGCGACAGGTGCGTCGTTGACCGCCGTGACAGTCACACGCACGGTTGCGGTGGAGACACCGCCATTGCCGTCCGAGATCGTGTAGACGATCGTGTCTATGCCGTTAAAATTGGCATTCGGAGTGTAGGTGACCGTGACACCGTCGGCGTTCACAGAAACAGTGCCGTGTCCGGCGGAAATGGCGGTGATGGTCAACGGATCGCCATCCGGGTCGATATCACGGCTGGTACCGTTGAGACCGCCATCGGTGTTGAAACCGCTGATCGGATTGAAGACGATGCTGGCGTCTTCGGCCACGGTCACCGCATCATTGACGGCTGTCGGCCCCGGATTGGTCACCCTGAGGGTGAACTCCTGGAAAGTGCTGTTGCCGGTCGCGCCGGCGCCGTCATAGGCGGTGATGCGGATCGTGTAGACGCCGCCGTTCAGCTGGCTGGCGTTCTTGTCGATCGTGCCGAGAATGGTGCCGGTGGCGGCATTGATGGTCAGGCCGGCAGGCAGGCCCGTTGCCGTGTAGTTGAGAACATCGCCATCCGGGTCCGTGAAGAAATCGCCGGTATCAAGCGCCAGCCCCTGGCCATCGGCACGCACAATGTCGTTGGGAAGCGGCTTGACGATCACGGGCGCATCCGGGACCGCAGTAATGTTGACGCGGACGGTTGCCGTGGCAACGCCGCCGTTTCCATCGTCGATCGAATAGGTGAAGCTTTCCGAGCCGTTGTAGTTCGCATTCGGCGTGAATCGCAGGTACGGTTTGCCATCCTGTCCCACCAAAAGCGTGACCGTGCCATGCGCGGTCGCCAGCGGCGTATTGAGCGTCAGGTCCTTGTTGTCGACACGCACGATCGACAATACGTCCCCATCCGGGTCCCTGTCGTTGGCAAGCACGAAGATATCGACAGGCGTGTCTTCCGTCGTCGTCACGGTGTTATCGAGCGCGACGGGCGGCAGGTTGAGAACGGTATACCGGAAGGTGATCGGCGTGACGCCGCCCTTGCCGTCGTTGGCAGTAACGATCACCGTGTAGACGGCCTCACCGGTTGGGCCGGAAGCGCCGCTCGAAATCGTGCCGCTGATGACCGAGCCGTTGAATGTAAGCCCTGCCGGCAGGCCGCTGACGGTATAGGTCAGCGTATCGGCATCGGGATCGCTGAAGAAACCGCGCACGTCGAGCGTATCGGCATCGCCGTCATTGCGGGTGCGATCTGGAATGGTGCCGCCAACCGGATCATCATTGACCGGCGTAACGGTGACCGCGACGGTGGCGGTCGCCGTGCCGCCATTGCCGTCGGAGATCGTGTAGACGATCGTGTCCGTACCATTGAAATTGGCGTTCGGCTGATAGGTGATCTGGCCGTTTGCGCCGATCGTGACCGAACCGTTGACGGCAGTCGCGCTGGTGATGAAGAGCGGATCGCCATCGGGATCGCTGTCATTGGTGAGGACGTTGATCGTATAGGGCGTGTCTTCAAGCGTGGTAAAACTGTCGCCGACGGCGATCGGCGCCGGGTTGGTGACCGTGTAGGTGAAGGTGCGGGCAACACTGCCGCCATTGCCATCGGATGCCGTGACGGTGACGGTGTAGACGCCGTTGCCGTTCGGGCCGCCAATGCTCGCCTGGCGGTCGATCGTGCCGGTGATGACGCCGGCTGCGGTGATCGAAAGCCCAGCGGGAAGGCCGCTCTGGCTGTAGCTTAACGCATCGCCATCTGGATCGCTGAAGACACCGGACACATTGATGCTGATGCTGGCGCTATCGGTGGCAGAACGGTTGGGCAGCGTGCCGGCGGTCGGCGCGTCGTTGACCGGCGCCACATCGACAGTGACGGTGTATTCGTTGGTGCCGCCCTTGCCATCGCTGACGATGAAGCTGAACGCATCGCGGCCGTTGAAATTCGCATTCGGCGTGTAGGTATAGGTGCCGTTGGCATTGATAACGACGGTACCATTGGCCGGTGGCGTGGAGCCGGCGGCATAGGTGACGGTATCACCGGTATCGACATCGGTGGCAGCCGGCAGCGTGCTGGAAAGCACCGTGTCCTCGTTGATACCGACGGTGACATCCGAGGAGACCGGCGCATCATTGACCGACGTGACCGTACCGCTGATGTTACCCGTCGTGCTCAGGAGGCCGTCGGAGACGGTATAGCTGAAGCTGACCGGGCCGTTGAAATTGGCCGTCGGCGTGAAGGTCAGGCGACCATCAGCATCGAGCGTGACAACGCCGCCGGTAACGGTGACCGAACCGTTGATGGCGATCGGCGTGCCGTTGATGGCGGTGATCGAGATGGCATCGCCATCAATATCGCTGTCATTGGCGCGCGGATCGAAAGTGATGACCGTATCTTCGGGCGTGGTGAACGTGTCGTTGACGACGGTCGGCGCATCGTTGACCGGCGTGACAGTGCCGGTGACGGTAGCGGTGGCCGCGCCGCCATTGCCATCGGAAACCGTATAGTTGAACGAGATCGGGCCATTATAATTGGCAGCCGGCGTGAAGGTCAGCGTGCCATTGGCATTGAGCCGGACACTGCCATTGGTGACGGCGACCGAGGAGTTGACGGCAATGGCACTGCCATTGACCTGGGTGACCACAAGGCTGTCGCCATCGATATCGGTATCGTTGGTGACCACGGCAATATTCACCGCATTGTCTTCGGCGGTGGTGAACGTATCGTCATTGGCAACCGGCGCATCGTTGACCGGGGTCACCGTGCCGTTGACCGTGGCGGTTGCCGTGTTCCCCTGCCCGTCGGACAGGGTGTAGGTGAAGGACGGGGTGCCGAAATAGTTGGCGTTCGGTGTGAAGGTCAGCGTGCCATTGGCATTGAGACGCACCGAACCGCCGGTAACGACGATGCTGTTGCCGGAGGTGATGTTGGTGCCGTTGATCTGCGTGACCGACAGCGTGTCGCCATCCGGATCGCTGTCGTTGGTGCGTACATCGAACGTGACGGCAGTGTCTTCTGCCGTCGTGAACGTATCGTTGACGGCGACCGGCGGATCCTGCACCGGCGTGACCGTGCCGTTGACGGTGGCGCTTGCCGTGTTCCCGTTGCCGTCCGAGATCGTATAGGTGAAGGACGGGCTGCCGTTGTAATTCAGATTCGGCGTGAAGGTGAGCGTGCCATTGGCATTGAGCGTGACCCGGCCGCCGGTGACGGTGACGCTGCCGCCAACCGAAATCGCGCTGCCATTGATCTGCGTGACGGTCAGCGGATCATTGTCCGGATCGCTGTCGTTCAGGCGCACGT
Source organism: Neorhizobium sp. BT27B (assembly GCF_050455485.1). Taxonomy (NCBI): domain Bacteria; kingdom Pseudomonadati; phylum Pseudomonadota; class Alphaproteobacteria; order Hyphomicrobiales; family Rhizobiaceae; genus Neorhizobium; species Neorhizobium sp. BT27B. The sequence goes on from NZ_JBCIYT010000005.1 coordinate 342,973, forward strand.
CGAATGTGGCGGGCGTATCTTCTGCAGTGGTGAACGTGTCGTTGGCGGCGACCGGCGGGTCCTGAACCGGGACGATCGTGCCACTGACGCTGGCGGTCGCGAAACCGCCCTGCCCGTCGGACAGCGTATAGGTAAAGCTGACGCCGCCATTGGCATTGGCGTTCGGCGTGAAGGTCAGCGTGCCGTTGGCATTGAGCGTGACCGTACCATTGGCCAGCGCGACGCTGCCATTGACCGCGATCGGCGTGCCGTTGATCTGCGTGACCGACAGCGTGCCGCCATCGATATCGCTGTCATTGCTGCGCACATCGAAGGTGACCGGCTGGTCCTCGTTGGTGGTGAACGTGTCGTTGACTGCGACCGGCGCATCATTGGTGCCGGTGACCGTGACGGTGAGCGTTGCCGTGGCGGTGCCGCCCTGTCCGTCCGAGATCGTATAGGTGACGGCGGTGGTGCGCGTCTGACCAGCAGCCAAATTGTCGAAGGCAGTGCCGGGATTGAAGACATACGCACCATTGGTGCCGATCGTGAACGTTCCACCGTTCGAGCCGGTAACAGCCGTACCGATGCCGGCAGCCGAACCGCCGACCGCCGAGACCACGATCGGGTCGCCGTCCGGATCGCTGTCGGCACCGACGCCATTGACGTCACCGGTGATGACATTGCCGGACACGTTGGCGTTTTCGGTGGTCGCCGCCGCGTCGTTGACGGCAACGGGCGCCGGATTGGTGACGGTCCAGCTGAACGTGCGACTGACCTGCGCGCCACTGCCATCCGTCGCGGTTACCGTGACCGAATAGGGGCTGCCGGTGCTGGCGCTGCGGTTGATCGTGCCGGAAATCGTGCCGGCGGCATCGATGGAAAGACCCGGTGGCAGGCCGGTCTGGCTGAAGGTCAGCGTATCGCCGCTGTCCGGATCGGAGAAATTGCCGGCAACCGAGAAGGACACGAATTGCGCATCGCTGCCGCTCTGGCTGGCGATCGGCGTCGAGACCGGAGCATCGTTGACGCCGGTAACCGTGACGGTGAAGGTGGCAAAAGACGTGCCGCCATTGCCGTCGGACACCTGATAGGTGACCGATGACGTGCGGGTCTGGCCGGCTGCAAGATCGACAAACGCAGCGCCCGGATTGAAGACGGCCTGACCGTTTGCACCGATGGTGAACGTGCCGCCACCGCTGCCGGCAACCGCCTGGGCGACGCCTGAGGCCGAACCGTTGACCTGCACCACGGTCAGCGTATCGCCATCGATATCCGTATCGTTGGTGAGAACGTTGATCGAGGCCGTGCCGGTGGCGAGAATGCCGGCGGAATCATTGTTGGCGACCGGTGCGTCGTTGACCGGATTGATGCCCACGGTGACGGTGTATTCGACCGCGACTTTGCCGTCGCTGACGCGGTAGGTGAAGGTGTCGGAGCCGTTGTAATTGGCGGCCGGCGTATAGGTGAACGTGCCATTGGCATTGATGACGACGGTACCGTGGGCCGGTGCCGTGGCGCCGGCGGAATAGGTCAGCGTGTCGCCATCGACATCGGTTGCCACCGGCAATGTGCCGTTGAGAGCGGTGTCTTCATTGGTCGTGTAGCTGCCGGGTGCGCCAACCGGCGCATCGTTGACCGGATTGACGGTGATGACCGCGGTGTCGGTATCGCTGAGCGCGCCGCCCGCGCCGGCATTGCCACCATCATTGGTGACCATGGTCAGCGTGACACTACCATTGGCATTGAGCGCCGGCGTGAACTGCGGACGGTTGGCGGACGCCAGATAGGCGTTTATCTGGGAAAGCGTGCCGGTCAGGGTCAGCGAGGCGGTGCCCGTGCCGGCAACCGTGACGCCACCGGCAGCATTTGCCGACAGAACGCCCGACGAGACACTCAGGCTGACGGTGATCTGGCCGGCGCCGGCATCGACATCGGTGATGGAAATGCCGGTCAACGCGAAGGACGTATCCTCGTCGGTGACAAACGTGCCCGGCAGGGTGTTGACCGGCGCGTCATTGACCGGCGTGACGTTGAAGGTGATCGTATTGGGGCTTTGATCGGTATCGATACCGCCATTGGCAGTGCCGCCATTGTCGCGCACCTGGAAGGTGAAGGCGGCAAGCGCGGTACCGTTGGCATTGGCCGCCGGCGTGAAGACGAGATTGCCGAGACTACCGGCGGCGATGAACTGGCCGGCGGTGACGGCCGTACCGCCAAGCGTCAGCGTGCCATTGGTGGGCAGCGTGGTGATGACCACGCCGGAAATGGCATTGGCCGGATTGTCATTGGGATCGGAGAAGCCGAAATCGGCGGTGCTGAACGTGTAGCTCACGTCCTCGGCAATCGTCACCGTCTTGTCGGTGCCCGAAGGCGCATCGTTGACCGCCGTGATGGTGATCGTCGCGGTATCGATATCGGTCAGCGCCGGCCCACCGGTATTGCCGTTATCGTTGGTGGTCATGGTCAGCGTGACGCTGTCGGTCGAATTGGCGGCAGGGGTGAAGACCGGGCGGTTGCCACTGGCCAGATAGGTGTTGATGGCGGAAAGCGTGCCGGTCAGCGTGATCGTGCCGCCGTTGACGACGGCAACGGTGACGCCGCCGGACGAGGAGGCAGCCAGGCCGCCGGAGCCGACAGACAGGGTGACCGTGACATTGCCGGTGCCGGCATCGGGATCGGCGATCGACAGGCCGGCCAGCGGCAGGGCATTGTCTTCCAGAACCGAGAAAGTCGGCGGCAGCGTGTTGACCGGCGGCTTGTTGACGGCCGCGACGGCGACGGTGACGGTAGCAGTTTCGGTCGCGCCCCCGGAGGTGACGGTATAGGTGAAACTGGTAACGCCGGCATAGGCGTTGTTCGGCGTGAAGATGAGCTGGCCACCGGCGGTCAGCTGCACCTGGCCTCTGTCTACCGTGACCGGCGCACCGCCGGCCGTGATGGCAACACCACCGACAGCGGTGATGGTGCGGCCCGAATTTTCAAAACTGTCATTGGCAAGGACGGAGATCGCCACCGCCGTGTTTTCCGGCGTCGATGCTGTATCGTCGACGATATCGGCAACACCGGTGACCGTAACGGCGATATTGGAAACGGTCGGTGATCCGACCTTGCCGTCCGTCGTCGAGATGGTGATGCCGCCGGCCGCACCGTAATAATCGGCGGTGGGCGCATAACTTGCGCCGGCAAGGGCTGCGTTGATCGCTGCCTTTGTGCCGGAGAAGGTCATCGTGGTGTTGGACGTGCCATTGCCGGTGGTGAAGGTCAGGCCGGCAATGCCCGAAAGCGAGAACGTGCCGTTGGCGGCGGTGATGGTGACGGTCAGGCTGGTGTCATCGACATCGCCGACGATGATGGCATTGCCACCGGCAGAGGAGAAGGTGAGCGTGCCGTCTTCGGTCATGCTCTGCGCACCTGGCACAGTATTGACCGGCGCATCGTTGACCGGCGTGACATTGACGGTGACGGTGGCCGTTTCAGTGACCCCGCCCGAGGTGACCGTATAGGTGAACGTCGTCTGGCCGTTGAAATCGGCAGCCGGCGTATAGGTGATCGAGCCGTTGGCGAGGAAGGTGACGGTGCCTTGCCCGGCCGGCGGCTGGGTGACGGAGGTGATGACCGGCGTGCCTTCGAAATTGTCGGCGGAACCGCCACCAACGCCGGTGATGGCGTTGAAGGTGATCGGCGTATCTTCAAGCGTGGTCACCGTATCGGCGACGATATCAGGAACGGCCGTGACGGTGACGCCGATCGTATCGGTATCGCTGACCGTGCCGTCGGAGGTGACGACCGTAATCGTGTCTTGACCGTTGTAATCGGCGGTGGGGTTATAGCGCAGGCTGGCGAGCACGGCGTTGACCGCGCTAGCGCTGCCGCTGATCGTGACGGTGCCTGAATTGTTGTTGCCGATCGTGGCGCCACCGGCCGCGGTGACGGAGATCGTGCCATGCGCGACGCTGACCGTCGTCGTCAGGTTGTCGCCATCGATATCGGTGACGGAAATGCCGCCGATCGCAAGCGTTGTGTCTTCCGCCGTCGTCTGCGCGCCCGGCACGGTGTTGACCGGCGCATCGTTGACCGGCGTGACGGTGACGGTGACGTTGGCGGTTTCGGTGACACCGCCGGAGGTGACCGTGTAGGAGAACGTGGCCGGACCATTGTAATTGGCAGCCGGTGTAAAGGTCAGGGTCCCGTCGGCATTGAGGCGAACGGTGCCATTGGTGACGGCGACGACACCGTTGACCGCAATCGCAGTGCCGTTGACGGCCGAAATGGTGCGGTTAGCATTGGTGAACGTGTCGTTGGCGAGAACGTTGATCGAAACCGCACTGTCTTCCGCGACCGTGGCCGTGTCGGCGACGATGTCGGCAACGGCATTGACGGTGATGATGCTGGTATCGGTATCGGTCAGGCTGCCATCGCTGCTGGTCATCGACAGCGTGACGGGGCCGTTATAATCGGCCACCGGATTGAATTTTGGTGCAGATGCGGACGCCAGATAGGCGTTGATATTGGCGAGCGTGCCGGTGAGCGTGATGGTGGCGGTGCCCGTGCCGGAGACCGTGACGCCACCTGCGCCAACGGCGGTCATCGTGCCGGAATTGACCGCGAACGTGACCGTCATCGTGCCCGAACCGACATCGGCATCGGTGAGCGTGATGCCGGCGAGCGTCAGTTGCGTGTCTTCATTGACGCTGAAGGTCGCAGGCAGACCGTTGACCGGCGCATCGTTGACCGGAATGACCGTGACGGTGGTGATCGCCGTGTTGGAATTCAGTGCGCCGTCATTGACGGTGACAGAGATGCTGCGCGGCGTCGAACCCGGATCGCTGGAGGTGGAGCGATAGAGAACCTGCTGTAGTGCCGCCTGATATTCCGCCTTGGTGCCGGCACCCGTCAGGGTAAGGCGGAAATTGACGGGGTCATAGCTCGCGGTGATGGCGCCCGGCAGTGTGCCCGACACGATGAGAACATCGCCTGCCACCGCATTGGTGATGGTGATCACTGCGCCCGCCATGCTGGTATTGTCGATATCGATGATCGACACGTCGGCATCGGCGATCGAGACGCCCGCACCCTTTTCCGTATAGCTGGTGGCAAAGCCGGTGCCGGCACCGGATGCGTCGAGATCGAGCACCGGCGCATCGTTGACCGGCGTGACGGTGATGATGCTGGTATCGACATCCGTCAGCGTGCCGCCCGAGCCGGTATTGCCGCCATCGCTGGTGGTCATCGTCAAGGTGACATTGCCGTTGAAATCGGCCACTGGGGTGAAAACCGGGCGCGATGCGGCGCTGGCCAGATAGGCGTTGATATTGGCGAGCGTGCCGGTGAGCGTGAGGCTCGCCGTGCCGGAACCGTTGACGGTGACACTGCCGCCGGCCGTTGCCGACAGAAGGCCGGAATTAACGCTGAGGACGACCGTCATCGTGCCGCTGGCGGCATCGACATCTGTTATCGCCAGGCCGGCAAGGCTGAGCGCGGTATCCTCCGCCACCGAGAAAGTCGGCGGCAGCGTGTTGACCGGCGCATCGTTGACGGCGGCAATGGTGATCGTGCGGGTATCGATATCGGTAAGCTGCCCGCCCGAGCCGGTATTGCCACCATCATTGGTGGTCATTGTCAGGACGACGGCACCATTGGCATTGGCGGCGGGATTGTAAAGCGGCACCGCGCCGGATGCGAGATAGGCGTTGAGATTGGCAAGCGTGCCGGTGAGCAGCAGTGTGCCGGTACCGGAACCATTGACAGTGACATTGCCGCCGGCCGTAGCGGTGATCGTGCCGGAGGGAACCGAAAGCGTGATCGTCATCACACCGGTGGCGGCATCGACATCGGCGACGGAGAGGCCACTCAGCGCGACCGCGACATCCTCATTGGTGGACCAGCCGGCGCCCGGCAGCGTGTTGACTGGCGCATCGTTGACGGCGGCGACATTGACGGTGACGGTTGCGGTTTCGAAAACGCCACCCGAATTGACGGTGTAGGTGAAACTCGTCTGGCCGTTGAAATTGGCTGTCGGCGTGTAGGTGATCGTGCCGTCAGCATTGAAGGTGACGGTGCCCTGCCCTGCTGGCGGCTGGGTGATTGCACTGACGAAACGGGCCGGATTGGCAAAGGTATCGGCGGTGGCGCCGCCGGTGCCGGTCAGCACGTTGAACGAGATCGGCGCGTCCTCGACCGCCGCGATCGTATCATTGGTGGCATCGGCCACAGCCGTGACGGTGATTGCCACCGTATCGGTATCGGTGAGCGAACCGTCGGATGTGACGATGGTCAGCGTGTCGGAACCGTTGAAATCGGCATTGCCCTGATAGCGCATCGAGGCCAGCACGGCATTGACCTGCGCCAGCGTGCCGGAGACAGTAACGGTCGCCGTGCCGACGCCCGTTACCGTACCGGAATTGGTGACCGACGGCGACAGGATGCCGTTGGTGACGGTGAGCGTGACCGTGACGTTGGTGCTGTCGACATCGCCGACAGAGATGCCGCTGATCGGCGTCATCGTATCTTCGGCAATCGATTGTGCGCCGGGCACGGTGTTGACCGGCGCATCATTGACGGCAATGACATCGACGGACGCAATTGCAATGTTGGAGTTGAGTGCGCCATCATTGGTGACGACGCTGATGTTACGGGTAACCGTCGAGGGGTTTTCCGAGGTCGAGGAATAACGCACCTGCTGCAGGGCAGTCTGATAGGCGGCCCTCGACGCCGAACCGGAAATCGTCAGGGTCGAGGTGGCTGGGTCGTAGACCACCGACGTGATGCCGGAAGGCAGCGTCCCGGTAAAGGACAGCACGTCGCCGGCCTGCGGATTGGTGATCCTGACGATGACCGACGCCATGTTGGCGTTGTCGACATCGGTGATCAGCGCATCCGAGGCGACGATGGCGACGCCCGTGCCATTTTCCGTATAGCTGGTCGAATAACCGGTGCCGCTGCCGGCAGCGCTCAGATCGAGGATGGGCGCGTCGTTGACCGGCGTGATGGTGATGGTTGCGGTGTCGGTATCGGTCAGTGCGCCGCCACCGGTATTGCCCCCATCATTGGTGACCATGGTCAGCGTCACCGCGCCGTTTGCATCCGCCACCGGCACATAGACGGGGGCTGCCGCGCTGGCGAGATAGGCGTTGATATTGGCAAGTGTTCCGGTCAGCAGCAGCGAGTTGCTGCCGGAGCCACTGACGGCGACATTGCCGCCAGCCGTCGCGGTGATGGTGCCGGTCGGCACCGAAAGACGGACCGTGATCGTGCCCGAAGCGGCATCGAGATCGGTGACGGCAAGGCCGATCAGCGCAACACTGGTATCTTCGTTGGTGGTCCAGCCGGCCGGAATGGTGTTGATCGGCGCGTCGTTGACGGCGGTGACCGCCACCGTGGTGACGGCAGTGTTGGAGGACAGCGCGCCACCACTGATGGACACGTTGATGCTGCGGCTGGTGGCCGTGCCGCCATTGGTCGGATTGTCGGATGTGCTCGAATAACGGACCTGTGCCAGATAGCTCTGGTAGGCTGCCTTGGTGTCGGAGCCGGTGAGCGTCAACGTAAACGTCGCGGCATTATAGGAGACGGTGATATTGCCCGGCAGGGCTGCCGCCATGGCAAGAACGTCGCCGACCTGGCCATTGGTGATAACAACGGTTGCCGAAGCCATGTTGGCATTATCGACATCGATAACCGACGTATTGGCGGCCGATGTGATGGCGATGCCGGCGGCATTTTCCGTGTAGGCGGCGCTGAAGCCGGTGCCGGCGGCACTGCTGTCGAGGTCGAGCACCGGCGCGTCGTTGACGGGATTGATGGTGATGGTGCGCGTGTCGGTATCGGTCTTGGTGCCGCCGATGCCAGTATTGCCGCCATCGCTGGTGACCATGGTCAGGGTAACCGCGCCATTGGCATCGGCGACCGGGACATAGACCGGGGCGGATGCACTTGCGAGATAGGCATTGATGGCGGCAAGCGTGCCGGTGAGCGTGATCGAACTGCCCGAACCGCTGACGGTGACGCCGCCGGCGCTGGTGGCGGTGATCGTGCCGCTGCCGACCGACAGCGTGACCGTCATGGTGCCGGTGCCGGCATCCGGATCGCCAATCGACAGGCCTGTCAGCGCGATATTGGTATCTTCGTTCGTGGTCCAGCCTGCGGCTGGCAGGGTATTGACCGGATCGTCGTTGACGGCGATGACGCTGATCGTCGAGGTAGCAATCGGCGAAGAGAAGGCACCGTCATTGACGGTGACGTTGATGACGCGGGCCGTGGTGCTGGGATTGTCGCCGGAATTGGAGAAGGTGATGTTGCGGATTGCCGTGGCATAGGCTGCCTTCGTGGCGCTGCCCGTCAGGTTGATGGTGATCTGCCCGGCAACCGATGTATCGATGCTGCCGGTGATGCCGGCCGGCAAGGTGCCGAGCGCCAGCAGATCCCCCGCCTGTGCGTTGGTCAGCACGATGGATGCTGCGCGCATGTTGGCGCTGTCGAGATCCCGCACGCTCGCGGCAGCAGCGGCAATGTTCACGCCGGCGCCGTTTTCCGTGTATGTGGCCGAATAATTGACACCGGGGCTCGCATCGACATTGGTCAGCGCGCTGACGCTATCGATAAAAATGTCATCCGTGCTTGGAGCAAGGCCCAGAATGCCGCCCGTGGCGGAATAGCTGAACACCAGAGCGCCTGATGCCGCCACCGTCGACGGCAGATTGATCGTGACGGCGGTCCGGGTCCACGCCGCGGTGTTGACCGCGGAGGCGGCAACGGTGGCCGGCGAGCCGCTTGCGCCGTTCAGATAGGTGATGGTCGCGATATTCGGCGTTCCGCCCGTGACACCTGTCGAGACACGCGCATAAACGACACCGCCGATGGAGATATCGAGCGTCGCTGGCGTCGTGTTATCCGTCGAGCCAAGGATGCCGGCATTGTTGCTCCAGCCGACTTCGAACGTGAGCTGGGCTGCCCCGGATGGAGCAAGGCCATCGTTCCAGCCGGACAGTCCGGTCTGCGTCACCGTGCCCGTGCCGCCGGTATCCGTCCAGGCGAAGCCATTGTTGACAATACTGCCGCTGCCGGAAACCGTCCAGCCGGTTCCGCCGGGGGCGGCGCCATTGGAAACGATTTCCTGGCTTACCGTGCCGGAGTTCAGATCGACTGTGGGGCCGACGGCATTATAGCCGAAATCGGCGGTCAGCACCGACGCGCCGATGGCGCCTATCGACACGGAGCGTGTGGTGGCAGTCGTGGCGGGTGAACTGCCGAGTGCGCCGTTGGTATCGGTAACGCGGACGACATACTGGCCCGGCAACACGCCGGTAAACAGATAGGCGCCGTTGATGTTCGTGGTGTCTGTCGCAATCACGCGCTCGCCGGAATCGGCAACGCCATTGTTGTTGACGTCATCCACCAGCTGCACCGTAACGCCGGAAATGCCACCGTCAACGCCCGCTTCGAACGTGCCGTTGCCATTGTTGTCGTCGAACACGATATCGCCGATGGACGCCGTCGGCGGGGTCCAGGTGGCCGCATCGCTGACGAGCGTCGACAATGCCGTCGTGCCATTGGTGGTGATGGTGAGGGCGGAGCCGACGGTCGCACCCGTCGTCGGGTTGAAACGCTGGATGATCGGCGTGCCATTGGTGGTCAGTGCGCCGACGACATAGGAATTGCCGGCCGCATCATTGGCACCCTGCGTGGCGCCGGGATTGGTGAAGGTACCGGTGACGGCAACGCCGGTGGTTAGATTGTAGCGGGTGATGCCGGTGCCGGTGATGCTGAGCAGATTGCTGTTGGTGGCATCGATGGCAAAGTCGCCCCAGTCCGTGCTGGCGAGATTGGAGCCGAAGGTCGAAACGCCGGCCAATGTCTTGCCATCCGGCGAAAAGGTCAGGCGCCAGATCTGGGCGTCACCGGCACCGGATTCCACGCCGAGATAAAGCGTGCCGCCATAGAAGGCCGCCGCGCCACTGCCGAGGCCACGCGTGCCCAGAACAACATTGGTAATGGAACCGTTGCTGCCCAGATCGTTGTCGATGAGGATGTGGGTATTGTTGATGAAGTCATAGGCGAACAACGCCCTGTTGGTGCTGGCCGATGCGGAGTCGGTGTAATAGATCAGCCCGTTCGCCTGATCGACGGCCAGCGAATTGATGGTGTCTGACATGGTGATGCCGCCGACGGAGCCGGGCACAACCGTGATCGCCGTTGCCTTGCCGGTGGCCAGATCGACGCTGTAGATCGTTCGCTCGGACGACACCAGAACCGCACCGCTGCCGACCGAAGCCTGCACATTGAGCAGTTCCGCATAATGTTCCTGCGCATCGGCAGAAACGACGGATTTGGTGCTCACTTCGCCGTAGCGATATTCCAGCGTCCAGTCGCCGCCCTTGGCGGTCGCACCGGTCGCATCGTCCGATGCCGCGATATCGGCGCCGGTCTGATAACCCATCATCCGGGCAGCACTTTCGCCGAGTTCGCCGCGGGCAAAATCACAGCCGTAGATGAGAATATCGGCATCGTCAGCGAGCGAGGAGCGCAGGCTCTGCAATTCGTCCGCATATTCATCGGCCATCGATTCGACCGTCAGCGTCGCCGTGCCGAGGTAAAGGCGGCCTTCATCGCCATGGGAGATGATGTGGATGGACTGGACATTGTCCATGCCCCGCAGCGCTTCCGCCAGCTGCTCGACGCCGTCGCGTCCGCTTTCCAGAACGACGAGTTCGAAATCACCTTCGATGCCCTGCAGAAGTGATTCGTAGTTCGGCACCGAGCTGTCGACCACGACGACCTGCCGGCCGGCCCCGGATGTCGCGGCCTCAGTCGTGGGTTGTACACCCGTATGGGCGCCTTCGGCCGCGGCCGTCAGCGCGCGCGTAAGCGCGTCGCTTTCACGCGTGTCGGAAACCGCCTTTTCAGCGGCTTCATGGGTGGCTGATTGATCTTTCTCCTGAGCATGTTCGAGCGTCGCTGCACCGGCTGCATCGAAGGCAATACGCTGCTCAAGCTCCATCAACATGGAACCGAAGCGATCCTGCCCCCTCGCCTTCTGTGTTTTCGCCTTCTTCTTCGGAAGAGGCTTTTTCGGGCGAGTGAAATGCTCGTTCATGACTTACCTTCCCGCGCATAAATGGCCTGGACACTACGTCCAGATTTTGCGCCGGCGGGCTTTTTGAACCCACCTGACATCAGCGATCGCATTAACCGGTACGCAATATTAGGATTCAGTTGTTTACCAAATTACAAACAGCAGCTATTAATTTTAGCAATACATGATGTTTTGGAAACCCCGTATTTTTCCGGCACATCATGAAAATCATTCCGCGCTTGCCTCAGCCTGTGCGCGAGGTTTTTTGGCGACCACACGTTCATTAACTCTAATATGTTAGGCGCTTATTAATCATATTCGTAAATGTTAAATCAGCCGTGGGTTTTCTTTCTTTCCGTTCAGCCTCTCTTAGGTTGATCTGCGAATCCTGACGATGTCCGCGGTCCCTGTCAGCTGTATGCGGCAGGTGTTTTTGCGGGTCGTAATTGAGGTGTAGCGGTGAAATTTCCCTATTTATGGATTGTCCCGGTCAGTTTGATTGCAGTCGGGTGCTCGGTAAAAACCGAACCACTCAAAGCCGAGGCAAACGTTTCCTTCGCCAATGACAAGCTGGTGAGGGCGACCGCGAACCAGGAACCGATCACCGGCTCGATCGATCTTTACGAGGCCATGGCGAGGGCCCTCAAATACAACCTGGATACGAAGGTCGAAATCATGGAGGCTTCGCTGAAGCTTCGTGAAGCCGACCTCGTGAGCTACAGCGCACTCCCTAAACTCGTCACCGGTGCCGGTTATGCCGGCCGTGACGAAGGCGATCCGACGACCCCTTCGACCCGCGATCCGAACGTGCGCACCGCCGATCTGACCTTCTCCTGGAACGTTCTCGATTTCGGCCTGTCCTATGTGCGCGCCAAGCAGGCGGCCGACCAGGCTCTCATTCAGGAAGAGATGAAACGCCGCATCGTCAACAAGGTGATCGAAGATGTGCGCACCGCCTATTGGCGGGCGGCAAGCTATCAGCGCCTTGTCGGCCGCATGCGGGCACTCGAAGGACGCGTCGCCCGAGCGTTGCGCGAAACCCGCGGACTTTCCGGCAGCGGCGAGGCCTCACCGCTGGTGGCGCTGACCTATGAACGCGAACTCATCGAGGTGAAACGCGAAGTGGAGCAGCTGGAAGGTGAACTGAGGGTCGCCAAGAGCCAGCTGGCGGCGCTGATGAACATCACGCCCGGTACCGACTTCACGCTGGCGCTGCCCAAACGCAGCATGCCGAAACTGAGCGTGCCGGACAATCTTTCGGAAATGTATCGCATCGCCGCATCGAACCGCCCGGAAATGCGCGAAGTGGCTTACCGCATGCGTATCAACGAGCAGGAGGTCAATGCGGCCCTGCTCGACATCCTGCCGGGCTTCAGCGTCTATGCCGGCAAGAACTATGACAGCAACGACTTCATCTCCGATCCCAACTGGGCCTCATGGGGCGCCAAGGTCAGCTTCAACGCGATGAAGCTTGTGGCTCTGCCGGCGACCAACAAGAAGATCGAAGCGGAAAAAGAGGTGCTGGATGCGCGCGCACTATCCGTCGCCATGGCCGTGATGACGCAGGTTCATATCAGCCGCGCCCGCTTTGCCCATCTCAACAAGTCCTATTCGACGGCAGCGGCGCTTTCCAACGTCTCGCATCGCATCCTCAATCAGGTACGGGCAGAAACAAAAGCGCAGAAAACCAGCGAGCAGATCCTCATTCGCGAGGAAATGAATGCGCTGGTGGCCGATGCGAAGCTCGATATGGCCTATGCCGACATGCAGAATGCCTATGCCAATGTCTACGCCTCTCTCGGCGTCGATCCTTTTCCGCGCGGCCTGACCACGAAGGAAAGCGTTGCCGAAATTTCCACGCGCATGAAGGCGCTGTGGAACGAGGGCGGCGGTGCCGCGGTGATTTACGTTAAGCCCGAAACAGCGAGTATCCAGTAACCGCATAACGAGGTCGATCATGACCGATCGGACAGATTTTTCGACCCATGGAACGCGCCCGCATCTTTGCGGCGCGTTTCTCGCCGTCTGCCTTTTCGGCACATTCGCCAGCATCAGCATCGCCTCCGCACAGGCCGGCAACGAAACGCTGCGCGGCATCGTCAAGCCGGTCAACGAAGCAATGATCGCCTCCGACCTGACCTTTCCGATCCGCGCCCTGCCCTTTCGCGAAGGCCAGAGTTTTGCCAAGGGCGATACGCTGGTCGAATTCGAATGCGGCGATCTGGCAGCCCAGGTGAAATCGGCAGAAGCAATGTTCCGCGCCGAACAGATCACGCTGGAAAACAACCAGCGACTGGCAAAATCGCGTGCCGTCGGCAATTTCGAGGTCGATCTTTCGCGCGCCAAGGCCGATCAGGCCGCCGCCGAACTGGAGGGTTTTCGCTCCAAGATGGCCCGCTGCATCATCCGTGCGCCCTATGACGGCCGTATCGCCGTGATGCGGGCGCATACGCATGAGATCCCCGAAACGAACCAGCCGATGATGCAGATCGTCAGCCAATCGGATCTGGAGATCGAGATCCTTCTGCCATCCGACTGGCTGCGCTGGCTGAAACCGCGCAGCCGCTTCACCATCCGGATCGACGAGACGGGAAAAAGCCTCGGCGCCGAGATCGTTCGCATTGCCGCCGTGGTCGATCCGGTCAGCCAGACGGTGAAGGTGACCGGGCGGTTCTGGAATGGCGCCGACGGCGTGCTGCCGGGCATGAGCGGCCCGACCACGTTCGAAGACGTGCCGGCGAGCGAGTAGCCCATGGAATTCAAGATCACGCCGCAGAACGATCCGCCCGGCCGGGATAGCGCGCCAACTATCGGCCCTGTACGGCAGCAGAGCGGCAATGCCGGCACAGTGCGAGGCACCGCCGCGCCGGCCAATGCCGATGCCAACTCCAAAGGTCTCGATCTGCTTTTGAAGGTGGAGGCGGAAGCACGGCAGGCTGAGACGGTTGGTGAACTGGCGTTTCTGATTGCCAACGAGACCATGCGCCTGACCCGCTGCCGGCAGGTGTTTGTGCTGCAGGGGCGCTCCGACGTCTTCACCGTGGGGGCAGCCAGTTCGATCGGCGCAGTGGACCGCAATTCGCCGCGCATCCGCTGGGTCGAGGCGATCATTGCCGACCTGCAAAAGGCGCCGGGACTGGGCGCCCCCCGCGTGTTCAACCTGCCGGCCCATTGCCCGCCCGGTGATGCAGAGCACAAGAGCTTTCCCTATCGCTTCATGAACTGGCAGCAGTTTGCGCTGCGCGACGGCAAGGTTTTCGGCGGTATGCTGCTGGCGCGCGAAACGGCGTGGAGCGAGATGGACAGTCTCATTTCCCGACGTCTGGCCGATACCTATGCGCATGCCTGGGCGGCGCTGACCGGCGAGCGAAAACTGCGGCGGCGGCTGAAGATCAAGCCGCTTCTCGCCGCGGCCGCCATCGGCACCATCGCGCTTGCCTTCGTGCCGGTGCCGATGACCGTGCTGGCACCGGCTGCGGTGGCACCGATCGCGCCGGCAGTAATTTCCGCGCCGCTCGACGGCGTCATCGACGCCATCCTCGTCAGCCCCGACCAGAGGGTGGCGAAGGGTGAGCGGCTGGTGCAGATGTCCGACGTGGTGCTGCGCAACGAACTGGCCGTTGCCGAACAGGATGTGCGGGTGGCGCAGGCCAAGCTGATGCAGGTGACGCAGGGCGCGGTTTCCGATCCGCGGCTGCGTGCGGAACTGGCGGTCACCCGCAGCGAGGTGGCCGTCGCCGCCGCCAAACGCGACTACGCCCGCGACATGCTGGAGCGCTCGGACATTCGTGCGCCGGTGGATGGCGTGGCGATCTATACCGACAAACGCGACTGGATCGGCCGGCCGGTGACGACCGGCGAGCGCATCATGGAAGTGGCCGATCCTTCGCGCATGCAGTTGCGCATCGATGTGCCGGTGGCCGATGCGATTGCCGTGGCGCCTGGGGCAAGCGTGCGCGCCTTCCTCGATTCCGATCCGCTGCGACCGGCAAAAGCGACGGTGGTTTCGGCCTCGTTCGAGGCGCGCATGGTGGAAGGCGACAAGCTCGCCTATCGCATCTACGCAGAACTGGAGGATCAGCCGAAGAGCATGCGTCTCGGCATTCGTGGCACGGCGCAGATTTATGGCGACCGGGTGTTTCTTGGCTATTACCTGTTCCGCAAGCCGATCGCGCTGATGCGGCAGAAGTTCGGGTTATGACGGCCGCGCCGCAAACCATGACACTGCCCGCCGGCACACAGATGCTGGCGGGCGGCAAAGGTCCTCCGGGCGTGCCGCAGGAAATACCGCTGCCGCCGATCCGCGAGGATCTGCAGATCACCAAGGGCGGCACCAGCTATTCCGGCGCGCCGACATGGGTCGTGCTCGATCCGCTGCGCAACAAGTTCTTCCGCATCACCTACGAGATGTTCCAGATCCTGTCCTTGTGGAATGCGGCGCGCACCGTCTCCAACCTGATCAAGGCGGTCGACACGCGCTTCGGCAACACGCTTTCCGGTGAGGATATCGTTTCTATCATCCGCATGCTGGAACAGAACATGCTGCTCTCGCAGCCCGCCACCAGTTCATGGCGCAGCCTGCATGCCCGCGCCAACCAGAAACATTCGTGGTTCATGCGGCTGATCCACAATTACCTGTTCTTCAAGGTCCCGCTGGTGCGGCCCGACAGGTTCATCCGCGCCACATGGCCGAGTGTTTCGCTGCTGTTCAGCCGCGGTTTCGCCATTGTCACGCTGATCGCGGCAGCGTTCGGCCTCTATCTCGTTTCTCGGCAATGGGAGGATTTCATCGGCACCTTCCCTTACGTCTTCTCTCTCGAAGGCGCGGTGATTTCGGTCGTGTCGATCATCTTCATCAAATGCCTGCACGAACTCGGCCACGCTTATGTGGCGCATCGCTATGGCTGTCGTGTGCCGACCATCGGCATCGCCTTCATGGTGATGGTGCCGCTGCTTTACACCGATGTCAGCGATGCCTGGAAACTGCGCTCAAGGCGGCAGCGGCTGAGGATCGATTCCGCCGGCATCATGGTGGAACTGACGGTCGCCTCGTTTGCGGTTCTGCTCTGGGCGTTTCTGCCGGATGGCGTGTTGCGCAGCGCCGTGTTCGTGCTGGCCGCGACCGGGTGGATCATGAGCCTGATCGTCAACCTCAACCCGTTCATGCGGTTCGACGGTTATTACATGTTCGCCGACCTGCTGGGCGTGGAAAACCTGCAGCCCCGCGCCTTCCGGCACATGCGCTGGCGGCTGCGCGAATTCCTGTTCCGTCCGCATTACGCCCCGCCAGAAGCCTTTCCGCGGCGGCTCGATGCGACCCTGACGATCTATGCGGTGGCGACCGCCGTCTACCGGATCGTGCTTTATCTCGGCATTGCCCTTCTCGTGTACCACTTCGCGGTCAAGATCGTGGGTATCATGCTGTTTGCCGTCGAAATCGGCTTTTTCATCATCCGGCCCGTCTGGATGGAAGTGAAAGAATGGTGGTCCATGCGTAACGACATCCTTGCCAGCCGACGAACCTATGTCAGCGCCAGCGTTTTTCTCGGGCTGATCGTGCTCGCCTTCCTGCCGCTTTCCACACAGGTCAGCGCCCCGGCCATGGTTCTGCCGCGCGAATTCGTGCGGCTTTACCCGCAGGAACCCGGAAGGGTGGAAACGATCGCCGTCACCAAGGGCCAGTCGGTCAAGGCCGGCGATATCCTGTTCGTCATCGACGCACCGGCGGTGGAGCAGGAAATGCGGATCGTGGCGGAGGAGATCAAGCTTGCAGAGCGCCGGCTTGCCCGCGTTGGCGCCAATCCGGAAGACCTCGCCGCCCGCAGTGTCATCGAAAGCCAGCTCGGCGGGCTTTCCGCCCGGGCCGAGGGACTGGCAGAGCGCGAAGGGCAGTTGACGGTGCGCGCACCGTTTGATGGCCGCATCAACGATATCAACCCCGACATCCACGAAGGCCAATGGGTTTCGCGCGCGGATCAGCTTGCCTTCCTCTCCTCGACAGCCGGAACCGTGGTGCGCGGTTATGTGGGCGGCAATGAAGGACGGCGGCTGGCGCAGCAGGCGGGCGGATGGTTCGTGCCCGACGATGTCAGCGAGCCGCGCCTGCCGATTTCGCTGACGGCGCTTGCCCAATCCGGTGCCCGCGAGATCGACATTCCGCAACTGACCTCGCATTTCGGCGGCGCGATCGCCGTGCATCCGCCAAGTGGGGGGCGACGCCAGACACTGGCGCCCGTCACCGCCGAATATGGCGTGACGGCCGACGTGATCGGCACGACTGAGTTGCCGCAACGATCGCTGCAGGGCGTGATGGTGCTGGATGCCACAGGCGAAAGTTTTGCCGCCGCGGCCTGGCGCCGTGTGGTGACGGTCGTGCTCCGCGAGGCGGGACTATAAGCCTTCCTGCAGCCGATACCCGACACCGGTTTCGGTGAGAATATACTTTGGCTGATCCGGCGCCTGCTCGATCTTCTGGCGCAACTGGCGCACATAAACGCGCAGATATTGCACATCGGTCGGCTCGCCCCAGACATGTTCCAGCAGAAAGCGATGCGTCAGAACCTTGCCGGCATGCTGCACGAGCACGCGCAGAATATCGTATTCCTTCGGCGACAGTTTCACCTCATTGCCGGCGACCTTGACGATGCGCTTGACCAGATCGACCATCAGTTCGCCCGTCTGGAACACCGGTTTTTCGCCCTGCGTCTGCAGCCGGTGACGCAGAGCCACGCGAATGCGCGCGACCAATTCGTTCATGCCAAAGGGTTTGGTGATGTAATCATCCGCTCCCAGTTCCAGCGCCTTGACGATGCCGGCCTCATCGGTGCGGCTCGACAGGATGACGATCGGCAGGTCCAGCCCTTCGGCCCGCCATTTTGCCAGCAGATCATGGCCGGACATGTCCGGCAGGCCGAGATCGAGCAGGATCAGGTCGGGTTTGTCAGTCTTGGCGAGTTCGATCGCCACCTTGCCGTTCATCGCTTCGCTGATGGCGTAATCCTGCGAGGACAGGCCGACCCGCAACAGTTTTCTGATCGGTGGCTCGTCATCGACGATGAGGATGCGGACAGCAGATTGCATCACTTGGTCTCCTCTGGGATCAGCCGCGGCGATGCCGCCGGCAGGCTGATCGTAAACATGGCGCCGGAGCGATCCGTGCGATTGGCCGCCTTGATGCGCCCGCCCATGGCCTCAATGAAACCACGGCAGATGGACAGGCCAAGGCCGGTGCCCGCACGCACGAAATCGCCCTTGCGGACGCGATAAAAACTGTCGAAAATGCGTTCCAGATCATCGGCAGGAATACCGTGACCTTCATCGACCACCGCAATCTGGACCGCCTCGCCATCCGACCAGCCGCGAATTTCGATCGTCGTCTGATCCGCCGAATATTTGGCGGCATTGTCGATCAGGTTGAACAGGACCTGTTCGAGCAGCACGGCATCGACCTTCACCATCGGCAGATCCGGCGGGATCGATACGCGGATGCGATGATCCGAGGCGATCTTGGCGGCGCGGCTGAGTGCGGTGCCGACGATATCGCCGGCAAAATGCAGGGCGGAATTCGGCTCCATCGTGCCGGAGCCGAGGCGGGTCATATCCAGCAGATTGCCGATGAAACGGTTGAGCCGTTCGGATTCGTCGATCACGGTTGAAAGCAGGTCCAGCCGCGCCTCGTCATCGAGGTTGGCGTGAAAATCCTTGAGCGTGCCGGCAGAGCCCATGATGGAGGCGAGCGGCGTTTTCAGATCATGCGAGATGGAACTGAGCAGCGCGCTGCGCAGACGGTCGGTCTCCGCAGCCAGGCGGGCACGGTCGACATCCGACACCAGTTGCACGCGCTCGATGGCCAAGGCTGCCTGATCGGCCAGCGCATCGAACAGGCGTTGCTGTTCCGGCGTCAAAAGCGGCCCCTGCCGATCATTGTCGAGACCGATGACACCAACCGCGCCGCGGCCGCTGCTGAGCGGCAGATAAAGGCGTTTTGCCCCCGGCAACGTATCGGCGGCCCGGCCGGCCGGGCGGTTGTGCTCCCAGGCCCATCTGGCAGCCGCGATATCGGCATCGACAAGCGTATCATCCGGCGGATAACCGGCCTTGACGGTGATCTCACCCGCTTCCGGCAGCAGGATGACCACACGCACTTTCAGCATCGACGCGATCTGGAAGGCGGTGGCCCACAGCACGTCGTCCAGCGTGCCGGTACCGGCCAGTTTGCGCGAAAAGAGATAAAGGTCTTCGGTCGTCTTGGCCCTCTGGCGCGCGGCGGCCGCCTGACGTTGCACGGCGGCGGCAAGGTTGCTCGCCACCAGCGCCACACCGAGAAAGAACACCAGCGCCACCACACTTTCCGGATCACGGACGGTGAAATTGTAGCGCGGCTCGAGGAAGAAGAAGTTGAAGGAAAGGGCGGCCAGAACCGAGGCATAGATGCCCCCCGCCAAGCCGCCCTGAACGGCGGCGGCCAGAACGGCCATGAGAAAAACGAGCGCGAGGTTCTGCACCGCCAGTATCTTGTCCAGCAACGTGCCGACACCGACCGCCAGCGCAACGAAGACGGTGCTGCCGAGATAGGGCAACAGCTTGAATGGTGTTGGCGGTGCGGCGGTGCGCACGCCGCTCGACGGGCCATCCGCCTGCCGGCCGGAAATGACATGGACACTGATATCGCCGGCATATCGGACGAGATCCTGCGTCACCGACCCCTGCCACATTTCCACAAGCCGCGATTTTGCCGAGCGGCCGATGACGATGTGCGTGAAATTGTTGGCGCCGGCATAAGCGACGATTTCGGCCGCCACCCGCGAGGCCGGCAAGGTCACGGTTTCGGCGCCGAGTTGTTCGGCCAGCCGCATCGTGGCGGCGAGCCGGCTCTTGTCCTCTTCGCGGTGCATGGCATCGCGGGGCGTTTCCAGATGCAGTGCCGCCCATGGGGCGCGCAACCGGTCGGCCTGACGGCGGGCATACCGCACCAGACCCGGACCATCGCTGCCATGATCGAGACAGACCAGCACCCGCTCACCCGCCGCCCATGGACCGGAAATGGCATGCGCGCGCATGTGGTTGAGCAACTGATCATCGACCCGCTGGGCGGTGCGCCTCAACGCCAGTTCACGCAGGGCCGTCAGGTTGCCGGGCGAAAAATAGTTCTCCGTCGCCCGTTTGGCGGTCTTCGGCATGTAGACCTTGCCATCATGAAGGCGCTTGATCAGATCGTCCGGCGTGATGTCGATGATCTCGATATCGTCGGCGCGGTCGATCACCGAATCCGGCACGGTTTCGCGCACACGGATACGGGTGATCTGCGCCACCACATCGTTGAGGCTTTCGACATGCTGGACATTGAGCGTGGTATAGACATCGATACCGCGCGACAGCAGTTCCAGCACATCGAGATAACGCTTCGGGTGGCGGCTTTCCGGTGCGTTGGTGTGGGCCAGTTCATCGACCAGAACCAGCGCCGGCTTGCGCGCCAGCACGGCATCGAGATCCATCTCGTCCAGCGTCTGGCCGCGATAATCGATGATCCGGCGCGGGATGATTTCAAAACCCTCGACCAGCGCCATGGTTTCCTGCCGGCCATGGGTTTCGACCACGCCGATGACGACATCGACGCCATCAGCCTGCCGGGCGCGGCCGGACATCAGCATCTCATAGGTCTTGCCGACGCCGGGGGCGGCCCCGAGAAAAATCTTCAGGCGGCCACGACCTTCCTGCGCCGCGCGTTCAAGAAGCGCTTCCGGGGACGGGCGTCGGTCGCCGTCATCGAGTGCCATCAAAGATCTCCGGCATGCCGATCTCCGGCGCGCCTCAAGGAATTGCTGTGTTCAACCCGCAATAAATGGCCCGGCGGCGATAGGAAAGCGAGTGGGTGGTGGAGGCAAACATATAGGAATTTTATATATGTTTGCCTCCTTCAGACCCTAGCCCAGAATATCCCGGATGGTGCGCAGAAAGATGCGCGAACCGGTGTCGATCAGTTCATCGGGAAAGTCGTAATCCGGGTTGTGCAGGCGCGGATGGTTTTCGCCGGCGCCGAGGAAAAACATCGCCGATTTCGAGACGTGGCCGAACAGGCCGAAATCTTCCGATCCCTTCATCGGCACGAAACCGTCGCCGTCATCATAGGGAACGTTTTCCGCATCCATGGCCGCCTTCAGGTAGGCAACGGCGGTCTCATCGTTTTCGCAATGGTGAAAGACGTCATGATAGGTGATGCCGAGGTGAAGGCCGGCAGGCAAGGCCACGCTTTCCGCCAGCTCCTCGGCCTGGGCAACGAGAGCCGCCATGCGGGCGTCGTGCAGCGTGCGCAAGGTCACCCAGATTTCCGCATATCCGGGGGCGATGCCGAAAGCGGGTTCGCCGATGCGGGCATGGGTGAGCGTGACCAGCGAAAAATCGGGACCGACATGGCTGTTGCGGTTGGCACCGAGGCCAGGCAGTTCGGCGATCAGTTTTGCAGCGGCTGGCGCCGGCGATGTGCCGTCTTCCGGCATCGAGGCATGCGCCGTCTTGCCGGTCAGTTCGATGCGCATGCCGCGCGAGGCACAATTGACATGGCCGGCCATCAGCGCCACGTGGCTGAGTGGACGGCCCGGCATGTTGTGCAGCGAGAACGAGAAATCCGGCTTGAGCGCCGCAAATTTCGGATCAGCGATGACGGCGGCGGCACCGGCACCGTTTTCCTCTGCCGGCTGGAACATCAGAATGACGCGGCCCTTTTGCGGGCGCTGGCGGCCGAGTGCACGGGCAACGGCGAGAAGCGTGGTCATGTGGCCATCATGGCCGCAGAGATGGCCCTTGCCGACAATCTCCGACTTATAGGGAAGATCCGTGAGCTCCTCGATCGGCAGTGCATCGAGTTCGCAGCGCACCAGCACGCTCGGCCCTGGCTCCCTGCCCTGATAAACGGCGGCAACGCCATGGCCGCCGATGCCGGTAACGATCTCTTCCGGTGCGGTGGCGGAAAGCGCCTCGGCGATCAGCTTTGCCGTCTCGATTTCCTCGCCGGAAAGCTCCGGCTGGCGGTGAAGACGATGGCGAAAATCACGCAGGTCCTCGAATTCCGCTTGTGTCAGATACATCATTCCGCCTCTCAGGTTTTGCAGTCTTTTATCGATGACTATACCTGCGCCGTGAGGCTTTCAATGCGCTTGTGGCGGTCTTTCATGACGCAGCGATCAAGCCAAGTTGAGTTTCCTTAACGGCGCTGCGACCTACATTCGCCATGCCCGACAGGAAATGCTGGAGAAGACCCTTGTCCCATCGCCTTGCCCTTCGTTTTGCCGCCGCCACCACCGCCGTGCTGCTCACCATGACCGCTCCGGCATGGGCGCAAGAGCCGCCGCCGGAACGCGGGCAGAAGGAAACGGCGCAGGAGAACGAACCGGCCTCATCCGGCATTTTCAGCCTGATTCCTGCGGATTCCACGACCGACCACGTGCTGAAAACCGGCGATACCGAGCTGCCCTATACGGCTACCGCCGGCACGATTGACCTGATCGGCCAGGACGGCAACCGAACGGCCAAGATTTTCTACACCGCCTATGTCGCCAAGGATCGCAAGCCGGGCCGGCCGCTGACCTTTGCCTTCAATGGCGGGCCGGGGGCGGCCTCGGCCTATCTGCATATGGGGCTGATCGGGCCAAAGGTGCTGGAATTCGGCGAGACGGGCGACAATGGCACGATGCCGTTGCTGAGCGACAATCCCGACAGCTGGCTCGCCTTTACCGATCTCGTGCTGATCGATCCCGTCGGTACCGGTTGGAGCCGCGCGACCAGCGACGAGGCGGCCGGCAATTTTTACAAGGTGCGGCAGGATGCCGAAAGCCTTGCCAAGGCGATTGCGCTTTATACCCAGCGCAACGACCGGCTGGATGCGCCAAAGTATCTGCTGGGCGAAAGTTATGGCGGCTTTCGCGCGGCCAAAGTGGCGGCGGCGTTGAAGGACAGCCAGAGTATTCTGGTCTCCGGCATCGTCATGCTGTCGCCGCTGCTGGAGGGACGGTTCGTCGGCAATTCAGACGATCCGCTCACCGCCGCCCTGCAACTACCGTCGCTGGCCGCCGCCGAGATGGAACGGCACGGTACGTTTACCCCCAGCGGGCTGAAGGAGGCCGAGAGCTTTGCCATGGGCGCCTATCTCACCTCGCTTGCCGGCGCGCGGCCATCGGGTGCAGCGGCGGACGGGCTGTATAGCCGGCTGGCCGGCATGACCGGCATTCCCAAGGACGCCATCGCCCGAAGCCGTGGTTTCCTCGGTGACATTTATGCCAAGCAGATGGCGGGCGCGGGCAAGGTGGTGAGCCCGTATGATGCCGCCTATTCCGTGGCGGATGCCTATCCGGAAGCGCCCTACAGCCAGAACGACGACCCGATCCTCGACGGTTACACACGCGCATATGGCTCCGCCTTTGCGGCCTATGCCCGCAACACGCTCGGTTTCAAAACGGAGATGACCTATTCGCTGCTGAATACCGAGGTGAACCGCCGCTGGGAATGGAACGGCAATCGCGGCGGTGACGCGCGGGCGCTGGCCAGCGTTTCCAACGATCTGCGCGATCTCCTGTCCGTCATCCCGTCCTTCAGGCTGCTGATCGCCCATGGTTATAGCGATGCGCTGACGCCCTATGGCGCCAGTCGATATGTGATCGACCACCTGCCGCCGGAACTCGCGGGCGGCCGGGCCGCGCTGAAGGTCTATCGCGGCGGGCATATGTTCTACACGAAAATCCCGTCGCGGCAGGCGATGGCGGAGGATGCACGCGCCTTCTACGAGGCGAAGGCCACCGATTGAGCGAGTGCGCCGCTTGCGGCCGGATGCAGGTGGGAAAATTGCCACGATGGCGTTTTGATGCGTCGATTCAGAATAAGTTGTAAAATTATTTTGCAAAAGTTGTCTGAAATGATCTTCCGCAGGCAGAGGAGGACAGAGAGATGACCAAGACGCAGCGGGCGAAACGACATCCAATAAAATCATCATTATAACAGATGATTACCAGCCAAAACGTCCTCTTTAACATGCAAGGTCGCATGCAAAATCTCCATCACAAGCCATAGTCTATAACTTTTTTGCCAATTTCAATTGACAACTACCCCTCACCGCGCGATGTCTTGGAGGCTGTCGTCTGCGGGGAGGAGTCTCGCGGCGACCATGCGGGAGAGACAATGGCGCGACGCGCCGGCAGAGCCTTTTACCACCACCGACCGATCTTTCCCGCAGCATGATTTCAGGCCTGCCCTCATGGGCCGGTGAAGAGACGATCGGGAGAGACATGAACACCAGCATTCCGTTTTGTACCGTCCTCAATCGCCGACGGTGGCGCGCATGAGCATCGTCATCGCCACCACCTCGCCCGGTTTCGGCCGTCACTGCCGCCTGCCACAGATACTGGAAGAAACCGGCTGGGAGATCATCCGCTGCGTCGACACGGCGCTTGCTGATGGCGGACTGTCGAAACATATTGAACGCGCAGATTTTCTGGTTGCCGGCCTGACCTCGGTCACCGCCGAGAGCATTGCCCATGCGCCGAAACTGCGCGCCGTCCTCAAACACGGCGTCGGCACGGACAGCGTCGATATCGCCGCCTGCACAGCACGCGGCCTGCCGGTCACCAATACGCCGGCGGCCAATGCCAATGCGGTGGCGGAGCTTGCGGTAGGCCTGATGTTTGCGCTCGCCCGCAACATTGCGCAGGGCCATATAAGTGTCGTTTCCGGTGGCTGGGATCGTCGTCCCGGCGTCGAGATTTCCGGAAAAACGCTCGGCATTGTCGGGCTTGGCAATATCGGCAAACTGCTGGCGAAAAAGGCGATCGGCCTCGGCATGACGGTGGTTGCCTCCGACCTCTACCCTGACCGCGCCTTCATGGCCGAGCACGGGATCGAACTGCTAGAACTCGATGCATTGCTGGCACGCGCGGACTATGTTTCGCTGCATGTGTTTGGTGGCGCCGGCAATGCCGCGCTGATCGATGCGGAAAAACTGGCACTGATGAAACCGACTGCCTGCCTCCTTAATCTCGCGCGTGGCGAAGTGGTGGACAATGATGCGCTGGCGGCAGCCATTGGCGACGGGCGCTTGAAGGGCGCGGGCATCGACGCCTTTGTTACCGAACCGCCGGATGTGTCGCATCCGCTGTTCAAGCTGCCGGGCGTGGTTTTCACGCCGCATAGCGGTGCCGACAGTCTCGAAGCTTTTGAAAATGTTGGCCTTATGGTGATCAGCGACATTCAGGATTTCATTGCCGGCAACCGCCCTGCCCGCGTGCTCAACAAGGAGGTTTATGACCGATGACCGAACCCCGTTACGCCGCTGGCGATCTTTTGGCCCTTGCCCGCTCGCTATTCACCAAGGCCGGACTTGAGACGGAAAAGGCCGAAGCCGTTGCCACCTATCTGGTCGAGGCAGACCTGATGGGCCATTCCACCCACGGGCTTGCGCTGGCCGGCTGGTACCTGCAGGGCATTGCCGATGGCGTGGTCACCAAGGCCGGAACCTATGACGTCGTCAGCGACAAGGGACCGGCCGTGTGCTGGAATGGCAACCGGCTGCCCGGCGCATGGCTGACATCGGAAGCGGTAAAACTCGCCGTCGAGCGCGCCGAAAAATTTGGCACCGCCACCGTGGTCATCGCCAACAGCCACCATATCGGCGCGCTGGCCGCCTATCTGGAACTGGCGACATCCAAAGGCATGCTGGTATCCGTCGCCTCGTCCTCGCCATCTGGCGGACAGGTGGCGCCGTTCGGTGGTCTGAAGGGCGTTTATACGCCGAACCCGGTCGCCTATGGCATTCCCACACCGGATGGGCCGATGCTGATCGACATTTCCGCCTCGATCACCACCAACAACATGTCGCAGCGACTGATCCGCGAAGGCCGGCAATACGAACATGACTGGCTGATGGATGCGCAGGGCAATCCTTCGCGTGACCCCAAAGTGCTGGATCAGGGCGGCTCGCTGCTGCCGACCGGTGGCTTCGACCACGGCCAGAAGGGATATGGCATGGCGCTGCAGGTGGAGGCGATCACGCAAGGACTGGCCGGTTATGGCCGCGCCGACGCGCCGAAAGGCACCAATGCAGCCGTCACCGTGCAGGTCTGGGACCCGGAGGCTTTTGGCGGGCGCGACGCGTTTCTGCGCCAGACCGGCTGGCTGGCCGATGCCTGCCACGCCACCCCGCCGCGACCGGGCGTCAATCGCGTGCGCTTGCCCGGCGAGGCAGCGCTTGGCCGCAAGAAGACGGCCTTGGCGGATGGCGTGGCGCTTTACCCGACCATCATCGGCTCCATCGAGCCACACGCCGAACGGCTGGGCGTCACCATGCCAAAACCGATCTGAGATGGCACGGCCTCACGTCGATAGGCGTGAGGCCGAACCCTTGATGAAATCGATGAAGGCGCGAAGCGGCGCCGGCACCAGACGCCGGCCCGAATAATACAGAAACGGCCCGGGAAAGCGCTGGCTCCACGGCTCCAGAACCTCCTCCAGCGCGCCGCTGTCCAGATGCGGTTTCAGCCAGCCATCGAACAGATAGATGATGCCGCTTCCGGCCACCGCTGCCTCGACCGCAAGATCGATGGCGCCGCCGGACTGGACGATCAGCGGCCCGGTGGGATCGACGCGGATGATCTCCGCATCCCTTTCGAATTCCCACGGCCCCATCATTGCACCGCTGGCAAAACGCCCGCGCATGCAGGCGTGATCCAGCAGATCGCGCGGATGCTGCGGCCGGCCGTGACGTTCGAAATAGGCGGGCGAAGCGGCTGCGACAAAACGCTGGACACGCGGGCCGATCGGCACCGCAATCATGTCCTGCTCCAGCCGCTCATCATAACGGATACCGGCATCGCAACCGGCAGCGATGATATCGACAAAACTGTCCTCGCTGATGATTTCCAGCCGGATATCCGGATATGCGGCGAGAAAACCCGGCACGATGGCGGGCAGGACCAGCCTTGCGGCGCTGACCGGCACATTGATGCGCAGCACGCCGGTGGGGCTGTCGCGATAGCCGTTGACCACGTCGAGCGCCGTTTCGACCTCTGCCAGCGCCGGCCCCAGACGCTCCAGCAGGCCTCTGCCCGCTTCTGTCGGCACGACGCTGCGGGTGGTGCGGTTCAAAAGCCGCACGCCGAGCTGCGTTTCCAGCCGCCGCACCGCCTCGCTTAAGCCAGACGCACTGTAACCGCTGCTACGGGCGGCATCACGAAATCCGCCGGCACGCGCCACCGCAACAAAGGCATTGAGATCACCGAGATCGGTTTTCATTGTTCGAAATCCTGCACAACTCGTGCCGATTATATCCGGTTATCGCGCGAACCGACAGGGCCTATCTTCGTTTCACCCAACACCAAGGATGTGGAAATTCATGTATGATGACCCAATTGCATACAGTTGACACAAGTTTCCGTACGTAGTTTGGGAGCCCCGAGAGAGCTCCTAAAGATGTTCACTCCCATGACAAGCCTACTTTGCACAACCATGACGCTAAATGATGCATACTATCCGCTCTATTACGCGGATATGTAACCTACTACATACGATTCGGCTGAGGAGACAACTTTATAATCAGACCAAAAGGATTTTGTTTCTTTCAAGCGCACATATCACTCTACCTCATCGCTTAATATTTGAGGTATACTTATGACGCGCGCCTATCATCCTTACCGCTATCAGCGCAATCTCTCGCTAGCGACCACACGTATAGAAGCGGTTCTTGCTGATAACCCGGACAGGTTGGCCGCGGAGTTCGACGGATTGTCTGATGCCGACCTGTGTAGCAGGCGAGAAATTCTGAACCACGTCGAGGCTCTTATAGCGGATTGGAAGGCTGATGGTTCATGCAGCTTCGACGCCGAATTGGTGCTGGACTCCGTGCGCGACGTTGAAGGTTGGGTATCGGATATCTCAGACGAGATCGGCCATACCGTCACCTATGTCAATTTCGGTCCTGCGTCCGGTTTCTCCGTAGGGACGGCCGGCGAATTCATTGAAGGCATGTATTTCCGCGAAGCGTACTGCGACGGCAAAGCCGGGCTGGAGATTACATTCAGTTGTGACGGCCCCTCTTGGAATAGCATGCATACCGATCGGTACGCAGCGGTTCTCCTTACCGCGTCTCGAACGGCAACATGCTTCCGGACGGAGTCAGAAGGCGCCGTAGCGGTTAGGTGGCTTCACGGCGACAGCGCGCTTATCGCCGAGCCAGCCATACAGTCAGCACTGGCCGCTGCGGACATTATGCTGACCATCTTCTCCAGTCCTGCCGTCGACCCGACTCCTCTGGTAGCTGCGATAAAATTTCACTGAAAGGCATCGACCGCCGTTCGATCATAGAAAATTTGCAAGCCCCAAAATCTCAGCGCGAAGATGCCGCAGAACATTCACGCCCTGTTGGCAAAAAAGCGCTGCCACGGCGAGAAGGTACCGAGCACATTACGGGAGTTGCCAAGGTTGTCCGTGGCTCCTTCGCCAGAGAGCCGGACATGTCATGTCAGTCCTCTCCGCGCCGTCGCCGGTCCGCAGCTATCAACACTCTTGACGCCCAGGTTGCGAGCTCGCCACCATGTTCGTTGAACCGCTGTGCTGCTCGGACCAGTTCGCTTAAGTCGATGAAGTCGTCGACGTTCGGCATCAATGAAAAGAAGCGGCCAATTTCTGACGAATTACCCTCGTTAAGAACCGTCTGTGCGATACCTACGAATCGCTCGCTGAGAAATACGCTGGTGTTCAGATGCTCTCGAACCACGGCTACACCGAGAAGTTCCGCGGCAAGAAAAATGATGTGTGGCGGGTACGCCGACTGTAACACCCGGTTGTCCGCCAGCGCCTTGTAGAATTTATCTGCCATTTGTTTCACGAGTGCCCGTTCGGAACGGGAGATGTCCCTGCCATCAGCGTTGCGCGGAATCCCAAGTCTTCGCAGCACCGCGGACATAAGAGACAAGTCATCGGAAATTTCGAGCATGCGGCCCAGTAAGGAGAACTTCTCGTCGTCCGGTAACCGCTCTACACCGGACGAGACAGCACCGTTCAGGCGACGGAGATTATCCGGGGTGAACACATCGTCCGTAAGGCGATCGCCTAGCCGGATCAGTCGCGGGCCCAGTTTGATGAGAGCGCTCGCCCATTCCTCCGTAAGAGGCATCGTGCCGAAGTTCTCCCATATGGTATCGAGTATCTCCGCACGAATCTCCGGACCATATGGCGAATTCCCGGCATGCTCGACAAGTTCGCGCAATGCGGCTTCGGGGATTTCGCTGGCGAACAGCCGCTCGAGATCAGTCTTTCCGATGCTCGTAACGGGTTCGGACAGCGCGAAATATGTTTCCGCGCATTCACGCTCCCTCAAACGCTTGCTACGGCGGTCGTTCTTCGACTTGTTAGGAGGCCGGTGGAATTCCTTCGATGCCATCGGAAAAAGCTGCGACAGGGCCCGTTTTCGGCGTTCGGTGGTCTCGATCCGGCTTTCTTCCAGGGCTGTCTCGATCGTTGTGCCGTCTTCGAGCTCGCCTTGACACAACCCGTCGAGGTTCTGTCTAATCCAGCTGTACAGCTATGTATCTTTTGCGTTTAGGGTTTCGAGTATTAGGAGGTCGACCGGATCGGTCTGATCCTTAAGCAAGCGATGGGCGCGAAGGACCCAGTCGGCGCAACGAACGGCGTCTCGCGGCGTTACGACGTACTGGCGGAGGACCTGAACACTTGCTTCTTGGGCGCGATCCAGCACCTCGTCGGTAGCCCCGTCGAAAAGTTCTCGTCGGCATTCGTCGAGCAGCACTAGCACGCGCTCCGGCGACAGCATTGGCAGCGCGCGGCGGTACTGAACGATTTTCTCCAGGTAGGCTTCGGCGTCTACGCGGAGTGTACGACGGAGATGTCCACAGAGAACATTACGGTCATAGCTTATCAGGTAGAGGATATTCGGAAGGTTTCCCAGGCTCTTTACCAAGCCGACCATTTCGGTCGCTTCACGAGGACTCAGACGATCGAGGTCGTCTATGACCAGAATAATTTTTCGGCCGTCCAGTTCGCGAAGGGCAGCTTCCAACCGAAGCTTCCTGGTTTCCATGCTGGCTTCTTGCCTGCCATAGGAAGCAAAAAAGTCGCGCACGGCATTCCCGCTACCTGGCAAAGCTGCTTGCGCGGCGATACCGGCGACCGGAGCCAAACGTTGCATAACCTTGGCGTACTCCCGCATTGCCCCTTCGACGTCCGTGCCGAGTGCGCCGCCGACGGACTTCGACAATTCGTCGAGAAACACGGATGACAATGCCGCCGTGTCAGGAACCAGCCAAGGGCGAAAATGAACGACCACGTTACGCGGAGCGACTGCTGCATTGAGCCGTAGACGGAAGTACCGATAGAGACGCTTTCGGAGTTCTTCGTCTCCGTCAGCTTGAGCGGCAATGGCGCGGTGATGATGGTCGGGATGAAGATATGGGATCGTTTGCTTACGTTCAGCCATCGTGCTTATCGCATCATATCGGGCTGACAGCTCGCTCAGCGTCTCCGGAGTCTCCGTCTTGCCCTCATCTCCATGGAAAGCGGGTTCCGCTGAATTCGAGCTTAGTTCCAGATGAAGCAAATGCTGAAGCGTCATGTTTATGACGCTGCTTTTGCCCGCGCCCCACTCGGCTTCGATTCCCACGACGTATCCCTCGGGGAGATCATTGATCGACCAGACTTGGCGAGCGAGTGACTCTGCGAAAAATCGTCGACCTAGCCGATCCGAGGCCCCGTTGCGTATTGCGTTATCCAAGGGGCCTCCTACGGACGTGTCGGGGACACCTTCGAGTTGAACCGTTTTCGTCCATAGCCGCCTGAGATAACTCGAGATCGCTTTTCCAGGTCAGCGAGCAATCGAAACTTTTAGGAGGTCTTCGGAAAAAGAGGCGTGACATTGGTCGTCTCTCCGGCAGAAGTGGAGTCGCCTCTGCGTTCGGCAGCCGCTTCGACGTTCCGCAGGATGTTGGACAGTCCTTCTGCCTGACGGTAATATTCCGGCTTTTCCGGCATCGTTAGCTCGAACTCACCACAGATACGGGCGATAAGATCCATCGCCCGTACTGCAAGTCTCGCGTAGCCCTCGATCCTCCTTTCGAAGAAGCCATCATGGTGGTTCCTCGACAAATCCAGACTCTCGAGCGCACTTTCAACGTTCGAGACGCGGTTGGAGAACCACATGATCTCCTCACCCAGATCTTTCCCAAGCAGGTGCCAATCTACCTCTTTCGGAAATGAAAGGATCGGTTCCGGAACGTGGAATGCGAACTCAACCTGATCCGCCGGATTGAATTCGGGCACGTCGTGAACGGCGGCGTAGCACGCACCGACATAGTCATCCAGCGCGAGCACAGCCTGCATCGCCAAATTGCGAGCCGCCATTTTGCTTTCGCGTGTACGGAAAACCGAGCCGGCCACCTGCCCTTTCGACTGGCTGGCTATTCCCAGGCCGAAGCAACCTACGCCGATCACGGCGAAAAGCGCGACGGTTCCGAGAGACGAAGTGAAGAAATCGGTCACTGGGGACCTCCAAACGACACGGCGGGAGGCTGCTCGTGGACGACTCACGCCAGCCGGAACTACAGCTTGCATCGTTTCGTGTAGATCGCAAATGCCCGACCGTGCTGCGTCCGGGTTCGCATGCCACAGGCAGGATCCGAGCCGTTGGAAACGGAGAATGCCGCGATGGCGACCGCCTGATCAGTCGGACATCATGCTGGTTCTGCATTCAGGTGCGGGTATCGATCCTGCGAGCGCCATGGATGGCTATTCCTATGGTCTGACCCTTTGATCCAAGGATCGACCGTCCATGAAACGTATAGATTCCTGCATCCACGAGACGAAGGTTGCCCGCATCGAGAGCGGTGATCGGAACGAGTACGCCTTGACCTTCCGCCAGGCGGGCATACCACTGTGAATCGACGGAAAAGACGGTACCCTCGAGAGTTCCTCGCTCCAACTGGGCGATCTGATGTTCGGAGATACGGAGGCTGGACGCGGGTCGCTCCTCAACAGCGTCCGACCTCACGACGTGTCTGGGCGTGGCAAGGCCAGCAATCAAAGCCTTCGCATGTTCGCTGTCGCCGAGGTTTAAAAGATGGTGCCATGGTTTACGATATTTACCTGCTGGGCTCTACCGTTTGCTACGGGAGCGGCAAGAGATGTGAGCGTGATCCGATCAACCGGAGCTATCTCTAAATCGGCACTCATCGATCGTATGCCTAGCGCCGAGCCGACGATTTGAGCGAGATGGCTCGCGAACGGCGCGAGATTCTCGCGCGCTGCGTAAACTTTGCCCGCTGCGTCGACGGCATCGACGAGGACTTCGATGCTTCCCGGACGAACCGCTGCAACCGTCAGCTCGGCCTTCAGTGAACGCCCACCCGTACTTCGGACGAATGCCTTATAGGACTTGTCCAGCCTGAGTAGAATCTGCGCGAGTTCCGTGGAAGAAACCGTGTCGGCCCCGATAACTAACTTGAAATGTCCGTCCACAAAGACCTCTCCGTATGGCAATGACCGGGTTTGAACCGACACCGACGTGCCTCTATCCGGCGACGCGTAGTAGCCTCGGTACCCGAGCCAACAAGTCCCGACGATATGAGACGTTAATTTGGCGAGAATTTCCTGTCCAGCGGCATCCGCCGAACATCAGGAGCTCGATCCCGTACGGACCGAGCTTGCCTATAGTTGCCTTTAAAGGGTCCGCCGGCGACGGCGGCTCACATGTCGACCTTCGCATTGTCGCCCATGTCCGGACGTGCGCTCGACACGGCTGCCGCCGCCATCTTGATGTAGCTGATTACGGTCCCAGGACTATCCCAATACTCGGCTGACGAGGGCGTTACCTTCAAGACACGAATGGATGGGTCTTCTGGATTATCCCACCACGCTTTCGCCGGGGTCGCCCAGAGATCACGGATTTTCACACGATCGTTCTGAATTTCGGCCGTGCCCGAAATAGAAACATACTTCTGGCCCTTCGAGTCGGCGAAAGCCAGGCAGACATTCGGCTGCCGAGCGATCTCCTCATCCTTGTGGCTAGCGACATCGGTCAGGAAGTAGAAGGCGCTCTCGTTAGGTTCGCTATAGGCCGACATCGGGCGAGCCCGCAGATCGAGGCCGCTCTGGGTGGTGAGCATGCAGAACCCGATCTTATCTGCAAGTTCCCAAACCTTCGAACTATCGGTTTCGTGGTTCGTCATCGCGATCTCCCTTTCGTTACAGTCCGAGAACGAGATGATTGCGCAGAGGTTCCTGTCTAGAGGGCGGCTACGACGCTCGCGCAAGCGACGCTGCACCCTTGCTCGCCGGATGAAGTCCTCGGCCTAAACTAGCCTCGAGCTGATCGACGACTGCCCGCACCCCGAACGGCTTCGGGATGAAAGCCCAGCCGGTCGCGATACCTTCGGTCACCGCCCGCCCGGAGGTGACGATGATTGCCGTGGTTGGCGCGTGAGAGGCGACCATCGATGCCAGATCGAGCCCGTTTAGACCGCCGGGCATATCGACATCTGTGACCAGGGCGTCGAACGCCGGGTTACGGCCGATTACGCCGACTGCCTGCAGGACATTC
Source organism: Neorhizobium sp. BT27B (assembly GCF_050455485.1). Taxonomy (NCBI): domain Bacteria; kingdom Pseudomonadati; phylum Pseudomonadota; class Alphaproteobacteria; order Hyphomicrobiales; family Rhizobiaceae; genus Neorhizobium; species Neorhizobium sp. BT27B. Next base: position 376,611 of record NZ_JBCIYT010000005.1, read on the forward strand.
GAGGCGATCGATACATCATAGCCTTCATCGAGCAGAACCTCTGCGAGGACCATTCTGATGAGTGGTTCGTCTTCTACCAGTAGTACAGAACGCTTGGACAAGGGCAGGCCTCCGTTGACATCGGTTACTCAAAACTCGTCCGAGCCGAAATTCGGCCTGCCCCGCCGACTATTCTTCGTGAACATGTTTAATAAAATGCGAACTATGGAATGACATAGAGTGAGGGCCGAGATTGACCTGCATTTTCGCGCTCGCTGGCTGTGACTATCGGACGATGGAAATCCGTTACCGGGCCTTCAGTGCGCTTGTTCGGTTCGACGGATAGATCGCGACGATTAGTCGGACTACGAGCATTTATGTGCAGAGCCGCCCAGGATCTTTATGCACCACGAACGCGCTTATTGGCCTGCTCGCTAAGATGGCGGCACGATGGACGCCCCCTGAATGCGCGGCGGCCGCAATAAGTATATGTTTTCCAGGCGCCGAAATGATACCAAATCCAAGTTCCAGAGAGGATGGAGACATTGCGTTGCCGAAAGCCGAATTCTGGGACGGTATTCCCGCCCTCGCATTTTCGAATGAGGGTGATGTCGAGGTCAGACTTGTCGTTCCGCTTTTGCGGGCATTAGGTTACGATCTTGACGACATACAAAGTAAAGCGCCTGTCGTTTTCCACGAAGGCAGCAAGGGTCGTAAGCTCGAGGCCGACTTCGTTGTTCATGCATCGCGTCCCCATGGACGCTCGACATCACTCATAGTGGTTGAAGCAAAAGCTCCGGGAAAACCTCTCGACGCTGCTATCATGCAGGCAGAGTCCTACGCGGAAAAGCTGCGCGCGCCGCTGATCCTCGTCACGAACGGCGAGGAGCTGAAGCTCCTTCAACTACAGCGTACGGGCGAAAATGAGGTCGTTTATGAGTCGTCTGTCATCGATATTGTAGGCAGGCGGGGTGAACTTGAGCTGCTGGCTTCAAAGCCGGCCGTGCGCGAGCTTTGCAAAACGCTGGCCGATAAAAAGCTTACGGTCTGCGTCAGCGAAGTCACCCCGTATGAAGAAAGCGAACGAAGAAGACTGGGATGGGCGACCGGTGCGCTCGAGAGAAAACTTTCCCGGAAGGAAGGCATCAGTGTTTCGTCGACTTCCCTGCTGAAGGACTTCACCCAAGGGGCGGTGATTGTCGGCGCGTCGGGTTACGGAAAAACCACACTGGCAGCCAATCTCGCCGTACAATCGATAGAAAGCCGCTGGGCCGGCGATCACACCGCCCTGACGTTCGAGGTCTTCTTACCCGATCTGGATGCAGAAGACGCCGATGTCGAGAAATTTCTCTCGACCCGTTTGATGCGACACCTGCCCCAGTTTACGCGTGAAGCCCTTTTGGACAGGTCCCGCGCGGCGGGTTTGGTTATCGTAGGCGACGGATACGAGCGCGTAGAGATCACGAGACGGAAAAAGCTCATCGCCCGGCTCCGGACGGTCCGACGGGATTTTCCGCTAAGTAGAGTTTTTCTGTTGGCGCGCTCGCTCGACGGAGATCTCGTCACGATGCGGCTCCCCGTTCTGGAGCTTCAGGACTATTCGGCCTCTGACGTCGACGCACGTATGAGGGCTCGAGGTATCGCGCGTCCCGAGCACCTAGCGGCCGGAGATACGATGAGCGACCACCTTCGCCTCATCTGCCGCGAACCTTTGCTCGCTGACCTCGTCCTGGATCACCTCGAGGCTTACCGACGCTACCCGACGTCTATTCGCCCCATTTATGACCGTTGGCTCGAAAATCTTCTTTCGCAGTTCGACCCGGCCGATAGGCTGATGTATCGCGCCCTTCTCACCAGTCTCGCGGTCGGCAGCACCGGGTCATCGCTCTCCATCAAAAGCGCGTTCGAGCTAGCAGGCAAGTTCGGGGATGCCCGCGCACTGATCCGTGACCTGACTGACGTCGGGGCTCTGAGCGTCGGAAGCTCGACGCTCGAAGTTGTCCACGAAGCTTTGGCGGATTACCTTCGAGCTGAAAACTTCATTGAAAAGCATGGGTCGGATCTGCGGGGCGAGGCCAAGGACCTGAGCTTAGAGAAGACTTCCCACTTTCCCGCGCTCCTGCTGGCTGCCACGGATTCGTTATCGGACAACAGAGACGTATGGCGCTCGATGGTCGAGAACGATGTTTCTGTCGCGATGGATACCTTGAGGTTCACCCACGGTTTCACGGACAGTCATGACGATTCGGCTATTATTCTGGACGACATACTTCACGCGACCGAAACCGTAATCAGCACTCACTTTCCCAAGCGCTCATCCGATATTATCGAACATTTGACGGGCACGCAGACACTTAGACTTGGCATCAGGGGCGAATACGACAACGGAAGGGTGAATTATTCTTTCTTTGACACGGCAAGTCGGCAGAGGCGGCTTCCGGTTTCGCCCTCAGGCAGAGATCCCGGTAGATGGCTCTACTACGACCTCTCGGCCTTTGGACTTGGACCTGATTGCGGAAGGGCGCTTGGAGTCGGTGCGGTTTTCAATGCCATCAAAGGCATCATCGAAGCGCGAGAACTTTTCGGAGGCAGAGTATGGACCGAGGACCTCGTGGCCGGACGCCTTCAGTACCTGAACGAGGCCGTCGGCATCCATTTCAAAGACGTTTTCGACCTTCCCGGCTCCCACCGGACCCTTGCGCCTCAAGCGGAAGCCTTTGTCAGTCGAACCAATTCCTTTGGACGCGGCCAAAGCTTTTCGATGAGCCGTCTTCTTGCGGACATCGAGTATCTTCTCGATCTCGGCCTGTCCCGGATCGAGCCTTGGTGGTGCTCTCCGGATCAACCCGACCTCTCTACCGAGGCCGACATGGAAACATTCGCCCGATCCCTCGACGCTCAGTCAGCAAGAACGCAGAAGGCATATCTCGAGGTGGTAGAGGCGAACTTTCCATCTTTGACACCTTTTCTGGACGGTGCACAGCAGTTTCCTGCCCGACGGGAACTTCAGGTGACGGCCTCGAGCGAGAGACGTGAGATTTTCCTGACCTACCGTGACCACCCGGTTTCGGATATCGAGGATGCGGGTGCGGATGTTTCGTTTCCGTCCGAAGTGTCCGAATGGTCATCATCGGAAGCGCTCGATGAGCACCACGACGCGACTCAGACCAGAGTAGCGGAACTCGGCCCCGGACGAGCGAGGTACAAGACACGCTCTGGATGGTCTATGTTTCATGGCTTCATAGTCGATCCTTGGCACGGCGATGGCCTTCCCTATGAAACGGTCGTTGTCCGAGACGTGACCAAGACCCTGATTGCCGACATGAAGACCCTCTTCGGCAGGTCACCGATCGTGCGTTGAGCGAGACGGTGAAAGCGGCGGTTCTGTCCCCGCCCTGAGGTATGCAGTGCCGGAGTGTGTCGCAATACCCGTCCTCGTTACACGCTAGGCGAAAATCCTCATCTGCCGCCCCCGGCCCGACGGCAACCACTCGCTTCGAAACAGCATATGCTTGCGAGCCGTCGCCTCGTTCGTGAGGTGCAATAATACTTCCCCGTACGCGACGCTGTTTTCGTCGTTCAAAACCAAGGCCTTGATCGCACCCTCCGGCCCGTCGCCCGCGCGGTACTGTCTATAAAACGTAACGGTCCCCAAAATGGACAATCGGTCCTTCAGCGTTACCTCACGAGGCAGCTCCTGGTACCTGTCGACAAACTCCCCGTTGTGCAGCCCGAACTCCGAGACATCCAGGATTGCCTGAACGTTTTGCTCCCAGTTTACGGGCCAGCCCAAAGATTTCAGCCTGAACGCCGCATCGATCACCGCTTTCAGAGCCACTCGATGGTTGTCGGTCACACCGAAAAGAGCGCTGTTCGAAAACCGCACCTGCTCGAGGTTCTGAAGGCTTTGGATGTAGGTCTCGAAGGCCTCACCGATCCCCGCTGTGGGCACCCAGCGCCCCGGCACGAACTCCTCCGTAGATACGAATTCAATCGACGCTCGAGCGAGTGAATGGCTGCGGGTCAGGGAAAGCGCCTCGGCGACCGCCTTCTCCGAGGCAGCCTGCCTTTCCAACGACGCCGCCAGGCGCTCGTGATAGAGCTCCAATCGGCGCTCGCGCTCGATCCCAAATACTGCCTGGTTCATTCTCGATCTCCGGTTACCGACCAAGCGTGACGTCGAAATCGATCGGCTGCAAGTACATCGCGTGGTTCCCCATAAGAGGACGCACGCAGCGTTCTCTTCGTTCCGACTCTTTTCGGCATCTCGAAATGCGGCAGAAGAGACACTTGTCCACGAAACGCCGTACCGTGGCCCATAGCGGGGTCACGGTGGGATCTGACCACTGCAAGGGAGGGGTGCGCCCAATTGGGCCGCCCGCCTACAACAAAAGACTCCGTTAACGCCGCGTTAACCATACGACGTCACCGTGTAGTCGCAGATTTCGCAACCACCGACGGACAGACGTCATGTTTCTATTGGACACGAGTGTTCTCAGCGAAGCGCAGCGGGTAAAGCCGTCGCCGGAGGTCCAAAGATGGCTTCGGCGACAGCAAAGGATCGCAATTCCTTTTCCGGTCATCCTCGAAATCGAACAAGGCATCTTGGACGTCATCGAGACCAAGCCACACAAAGGGCACGAACTGCGTGAATGGCTGTCGGAGTTGCTAGAGTCGGAGTTCGAATACCCGGAGGTTACGCCCCGGGTCGCGGCCATCCTGGCGGAGATGATGTGCTGCGCGCCCCTCAAGAACTTCTGGTTCATAAACCCCGATGGCAAAAAAGATAAGAAGCCTAGCCAGGACTTGTTCATCGCCGCCGTAGCCATTGTGCACGCCCTACCGCTGGCGACGTTGAACGATAGGGATTTTCAATCCATAAACCGCTTTTTCCCGATACCGGGCGTGTTCAATCCCGGCTCCGGGCAGTGGCCCGTGGCAAAACCAGGCTCATCAAAACGGGACTTCGTCGATATGGAGCTCTGCGTGCTTGAGGCCATATTTCAAGGCGCATTTCTAAAAGCCGGCACGTCAATCGATTTAGAAAATGCATCCTGCCCTCAAAGCCGGGCTACTCTGTCCCAGGCCCTCCCCGGGCCAGCACCTCGCCAGCCCGAGATGTTCTTACGGCTCTGAATTTGATTTCGAAGACGCCGTCGACATCCAAGATACGCTGGATACGTCCGCCCTTAGCGCCGTCGAGCACTTCCGAGGGCCGTTTCTCGGCATCCGCCCGGGTCCAGTCTTGAATATTTTCGAGCACTACGAACCTCGTTTCTTTGAAGACTTCATATCCGATTCCGGCCCGAAGTGAAACGGGCGCTTTCGAAGGGTCAGTACGTCCCTCCGGAGCTGCTGTGAAACTTTCCGATTCAAGAGCATACATTTCGGTCGATTTACGGTTCGAGCTGAGGTCCGGAAACTAACGGCCAGGCCCATGTACCCGTGGAGCCCATCCGCCTGTTCCCGTCGCTCGAAGAAATGGTCGAAGGCGTCGGGGATGCTTTTTCCCGAACGGTTCGCATCCGAACTCGAATTACCGGACGACGGTTCCGAGGCGATCCGTCTTCCAAGGGTTCGAAACGGGTGCGAACCATGTCTGACGAATAGCTGCCAGCCCCTTGGCCGAAGTGGATTGCCAACTTTCAGCGAGCAGGAATGTCGCACTCGTGCAACAGACTTGCTCGGGTAGTTGCCGCTATCCCGCTCGGGGCGGGGAACGATATACCCAAAGAATGCATCCGATGTCGGTACAGGTAAATTCACTATACGGGCGAGTTATGATCGCGACGGTTTCGCGTCTGCTATTCCCGTTAACCCGCTGTCACTACGTTCCCGCCACTAGAAGGCGTAGGGGCAAAAATGTATCGCGTAATGGACTTGTTCGCCGGGGCCGGCGGATTTTCACTCGGAATGGCAATGGCGAATTTTCACATCGCCGCTTCGATCGAATACGACAAGGATGCGGTCGCGACATTCAAAGCCAACCATCCTCCCGAGGGCCTGATGGCGTTCAGGAGTCCGATCGAGATTTTTCCGAACATCATGCTGTCTTTCACGCGAGGCATCGATGTGGTCGTCGGCGGTCCGCCCTGCCAGCCGTTCTCCGAAGCTGGCCTCCAGAACCCGCTCGACGAACGAAAAAATCTTTTCCGGGAGTTCGTGAAAACCCTCCGGACGGTCGACTCGTACGGGAAATACAAGCTTCCTTCTGCGTTCGTTTTCGAGAACGTCGAAGGTCTAGCCACCACGCGTGGCGGTAAAGACCTGGCGGTAATCCAGGAAGCTCTAGCCGATTGCGGCTATTTCCTCTCCACGCGGGTCCTGGACACCTCGGAGTACGGACTGCCACAGCGCCGTCGTAGGCTTATCATGGTCGGATCGAGATTTCCCGGCTTCGAATTTCCCGACCCGGTCCCCGTCGAAGAGCGCACGACGCTTCGGGACGCCATCGGCGATCTTCCGCCGCCTACCGCCGACGGGATCGTGCAAGTAAACGGCCGAGAAGTCACCGGGCACACGAGCCCTAATCATTCTGCCGATCTAGTTGCGCTTATTTCCCAGATTCCGGAAGGCGGGCGGCTCTTCGATCTCGAGATAGAGGGCGCACCGAAAGCCTTCCGGGGTTCGTACGCTAGATTGAGTTGGAACAGACCCTCACAAACCATCACCGGGAGCTTCGGAAAACCCTCGTCGGCTCGTTGCATCCATCCGGAGCAGCATAGAGGCCTGACCGTGCGCGAAGCAGCGCGACTCCAGGGGTTCCCGGATGGTTTCCGGTTCCATGGCGGCGTGGGTGCCGTCCGGATGCAGATCGGAAACGCGGTTCCACCGCTTCTCGCTTATCACATCGGAACGGCGCTCCGCAGGCACCTGGAGGCCAACGGCGTCCCTTTCCAGAACTACGAAGCCCCGGAGCAAAAGAAGGTCCCGCGAGACCAGCTTCCCTGGTATCTCGTAAAAAATTACGACAAGGTGTTCGAGGAGATCGTTCGACAGAAGAGGTCTGCTGCAGCTGAGGCGGGATGACAGCCGATCCGAAGGCGAGTGCCTAAGAGATCGTTTGCTTGTTCGACAGGTGAAGGACAAACGACAGGGCGGGACACAAAGGGGTGATAACCGAACGGACATGCAGCAAAGTGTCCGGTCTCCTTTCCCAGATCTACCCCCCGAGAGCGCGCCCTCGCACGGGCGCTAGCCGGACATCCGCCCTTAGCCCGGACAGGGCATCTGCATCGCAGCGCTCTCCGGCGGATGACCGGAGAGCGTTTACCTTGGTCGGCGTGCCGATCGAAATCATCCGGTGGATGCGTGATCAGGCTTACTGCTTCCTCCGGGAACGATTGCGCCTCACGCGCCGACAGCACGAAGATACCGCTTCGTACAAGAGGAAAAAAACAAACCGTAAGATTATCCGGCGATCCGAAGGCAACGGAAGCGATGGAATATGTCTCACGGTCTCCCACCGTCCGTCCGGCGGACAGGCTCCGTCCTGATCGCAGACCCCCAAGCCGAGGGTCTGACCCCGTTGATCGAAACACTCCGCCGCGCCGACTTCGCGGTAGAAACCTTCCCTACTCTGACAAGAGCCATCGCGGGATGTCACGATCTGCGTCCGGCTTTCGTTTTGACGGAACTGCGGTTTCCCGACGGCTCCGGATACGACCTCGCTCGAGTTGTGAGAGCCGTCCTTCCAACGGCGAGGACGGTCGTCCACACCTGGTTCGCCGACATTCACGCAGCCGTGGCTGCGGTCAAAGCAGGCGCCGACGAATTCGTACCTAAGCCGACGGATCCGGAGTTCCTTTCGAGCATATTGCTCGGAAATTCGCGGTGGATTTCATCGTCCTGCAGGATCGCACATCCGAACAGCATCCGGCGAAGCCACGTCGAGCAAATCCTGCGCTCCAACGGGTCCAACGTGTCGGAGACGGCCCGGAGACTCGGCCTCCATAGAAGATCGCTGCAGCGAATGCTGGAGCGTTACGACCGTCATCGCGCGACTGCCGCAGATCTATAGGATCCGGGACCGAATAGATGCGGATTGTATCCTAACGTCTTCGTCAGGCGGCAAGCGATAACTCCCCCTCCTCCCGTAGCGTCGAAGCACGTCGGCAACAGCTACACCGCTACCCATATCATCGGCCGTGTGCGGGAAGGCGGGCCGCGGGCCGACGGAGGCCGTGTTCGGGCCTTTCGACGGACGGACCGTGCCGTCCATCGAAAAACCCGTCTTCCCGTGATCCGCTAGTGCACCGGCGCGGGCTTTTTCGTGTAGCGCGGGCCGGGAGTGTTGCTCGACAAGTGCGGAACCATTACCTGGCGGGCGGCTTCGTAGGCGTTCCACTCGTCGATATCCTGAAGGGAAGGAACACTCGCGAACTCACCGCTATCGAGGTCTGATAGCGCACAGTCCACCAGGTCGGCGGCGCTCATCAGCCATGCGCTCGGAAGATTTCCGATGCCAACGCCCGCTACGTCCCAGAAGTCCGTCGCGGTCGCGCCCGGCAAAACGACCTGCACTGCGACGCCTTTTCCGGCCAACTCGTGTCGCAAAGACTGACTGAAGCCGAGGATGAACGATTTCGTACCGCCGTAGACACCGTTGAGGATTTCCGGACCGATAGCTACGATGGACGCGATGTTCACGATCGTCCCGGAGCCGCGGGCGACCATCGCGGGCGTGACCGCATACGTCAGGCGCATCGGTGCGGTGACGTTGATGGCGATCATGTCTTGCATTTCTTCGACGTCGGTTTCGAGAAGCGGCGACGCACCCCCGACGCCCGCGTTGTTGACGAGCGCCGTGATCGTGCCGTCGCTCCGAAGGATATCCTCGACCTTCACCAGGTCTGCTCCGAATGCGAGGTCTGCAATGACCACCCGAACCTGGACGCCGTGATTGTCCCGAACCTTCGCCGCTACCGCCTTAAGACGTTCCTCGTTGCGTGCCACGAGGATCAAGTCGTACCCGCGCCCTGCCAACCGGTCGGCGTAGACCGCGCCTATGCCTGAAGACGCTCCGGTCACGACAGCGGTTCCCATTTTGCCCGTCATGGAATTACTCCTTTTTGCTGCTTGCTTTCGCAGCTATTTTGACCCGGATAACGAGGATCGGATTGTAGGATCGGTCCCTGGCTTCGATCACCGCACGCAATTGTGCTTTCACAGCCATTCGGCACGGCCCGTCGCCACCTCGGCTTCGGGAGCTGAGATGCGATAACCCGTTCACGAACCTCGACAGGCCTTGAGCAACGGAGCACGGGTTGCGCGCCCGCCACGTACCTATGGCACGCTGAGAACATTCCGGATTTGAAAACCCGGAACCTTAGATGGGATCCGTAAGCGGCCGATCCCCTGCACTTCCGCCGTCATTCGCGGTCAGCGGCAGCGTAAACTCGAATCGGCATCCCCCGACGTTCTCCGCCAAGCGCATCTCTCCGCCATGGTTTTCGATGATGGTACGGCAGATCGAAAGCCCCATTCCCATGCCGTTCGCTTTCGTTGTCTCGAATGGCCGGAAAAAATCGTCTATCCGCTCTTTCGGGATGCCCGGTCCACTGTCTGTTACGCCGACAATTACGACCCCGCCTTCGCGCCGGAAATCTATATCGAGAGTTCGGTCGCGACCCGAGGTCTCGCGCATCGCCTCGATAGAGTTCAGTATCAGGTTCACGAACACCTGCTGCAACTGCACCCGGTCGACCGGGACGGGCGGGAGGTCTGCGGGAATATCCAGGTGTAGAACTATCTTGGTTTTCTGCATCTCCCCGCGCGTCAAGGAGATGACGTCTCCGATCAGCTCCCTCATCGCAATAGGTTCGACCGTCGCCATCTCCTTCCGAAACATTTTCCGGATTCTCGTTACAATTTCGCTCGCTCGCCGACCGTCGTCCATGACGTTCTTGAGGCTTTCTTTCGCCCGGTCCACGTCGGGTGTCGGCCTGGTGAGCCACCGCAGGGCGGCGCCTCCGCTCGCCACGATCCCAGTTAACGGCTGGTTGACCTCATGGGCGATCGACGCGGCCAGCTCTCCCATCGTTGTGGCGCGGGCGACATGTTCCAGTTCGGCCTGGACCTCTCTCAGGTGAGCAGCGCTTTTGATGAGCTCCGCCTCGACCCGCTTGCGCTCGGTGATATCCATCGTCGTACCGACATAGCCTGTCACCGTGCCGCTATGGTTGCTTGCGCTTCTTCCTGTGCACAGCAGATGGATCACCCTGCCGTCAGGAAGGGTGGCTTGGTACTCGAATTCTATGTCACCGTAGTCGGCCGACGCACGCAGCATCGAAGTCCTGACGAGGTCTGCCTCCTCGCTCTGCATCCTCGTAAGCATGCCCTCGAGGGTTCCGCCGACGTCGGCAATGTCGTAACCGAAAATGTTCGCGTGTTCCTGCGACCACTCGAGCTTGTCGGTCGCGACGTTCCAGGCCCAGCTTCCCGTCCGTGAAATCCGTTGCCCCTCGGCCAACATGGACTCGCTCTTCTTGAGGGCGTCCTCGGCTATCTTGCGTTCGAGGACGAAACTCGTGAGCCGGGTGAACCTGTCGATAGCCTCGCGTTCGCGGTGCCCCATAAGCCGCCGTCTGTCCGAATACACGGCGATCGTGCCGAAGACGGTTCCACGACCGGACATGATAGGCGTTGACCAGCACGCTTTGAAACCGAACCGCTCGACGATGCCGCGCGCACAATCCCATCGTGGATCGGCCTCCACGTCGTCAATCCATACGGGCTCCCGACGGAACGCCGCAGTCCCGCATGAGCCGAAATCAGGCCCGATCGGAATTTCGCCGACCACATCGCTGAAGCCCTCGGGCAGTTTATGCCCCCCGCCCGGCCGCAACCTGCGCCCCTCGTCGTCCTGGAGCATTATCGTGACGAAAGACGCGTCCGTCAGAACCGACAGCGTCTGGCACAGGGAGTCCAGGATGTCGGGAAGCGGCTCGCCTTTCGCGATCATCTCGAAAGACTGCTTTTCTCCTGCGAGGATGATTTCGGCCCTCTTCAGGTCGTCGATGTCGCTTTCCGTGCCATAGCATCTGACGATGCGCCCGGTAGCGTCGCAGTGGGGCTTCGCCCGGACGATAAACCAGCGGTATTCCCCGTCGTGCCGTCGCAGTCGCGCTTCAAGCCCGCTCATCTCTCGCTTGGTGACGATGCGATGCCACGTCGCGGCGGACTCCGCTCGGTCGTCGGGATGGAAGACGAATTTCCACCCGCCGTTGCCTGCCTGCTCGGGTGTCAGCCCCGTGTATTCGTACCATTCCTTGTTGAACCACTCGTTCGCGCCGTTCGCGTCGGCACTCCATGTCATCGAGGGCATGGTGTCGTTCGCCATACGGAATTCATGCTCGCTTTCCGCAAGCTCGGCCTTTTCCGACCGTAGCCCGGCGAACGCCTTCGCGTTGTCGATTGCGATCGCAGCGTGTGGCGCGATAGCGAGGAGGCTCGTGAAGCCGACAAGGTCTCGCCGCGGGTCGCCGTGGCTATTCGCAAGATGCAGGATCGCGATCAACCGGGACTTTTTGACCAGAGGGACGTAGTATTCAAACTGTCCCGGCAGACCTTCCTCGGTCCGGGTAGTCGGCTCCAACGTTCGCCGCACCTCGAAAAGAGCTTCCCGGTCGAGCGAGGCAGCTTGGGGCTGCCTACCCTCCTCGGTATAGGTCGTTTCGCCATTTTCGCGAAACGCGGCCGCGGTGACGCGGACCTGTGTCTTGTCGAGCTCGATCAGCTTCGCGCATTGCGATCCGGAAAGATCCATGGCCGTATCGAGGATAAGCTCCGCCAGCGGACCGTAGTCGACAGCGGAGGACATCGCCTGTGCGATCTCGAGCACGGCTTCCAGCCGACCGACTTCGCCGTAGCCCTGAGGCCGCTTGCCGGAGCCGTTAGAGAACAAGCCGGATAAAGACCTCTCGAGCTCCGCGGCCTTTCCCGCGGCTCCCCATCGGACATAGCATTCCTTAGCCCTGGACAGGTGTGTCTCCGCCGACCGCATCATGTCCGACGCGAGGTAAAACCGTCCGGCGGCTTCGCATGCTAGCGCCTCGTCTGCGGTCAGGCCGAACCTGGCGGCTGTGTCTATGGCCTGCTCGTATAGCCGCTCTGCTCCCGTATGGTCACCGTCCACTCGTGCCAGCTCGGCAAGCGCGAGGAGGCGTTTCGACTGAAATGTATCCGGGCATGTGTCTGCCCACCGCGCCAGCCAGTCCACATGTCCGACGATGGCAGCTCGTTCGTCTGCGGAGTTGCCACTGAACACCGCGGCTTGTGCCAACGCGGCGAGGAAGTGATAATTCGCCAACTGGATGTGACCCGTGCATGCCCAGACAAGATCAGATATGCGACGCACCGAGTCCGCCGCGCCTATGAAATCGCCATAAATGAACGCGGCGTGGGCTTTCAGTATCCAGTAAAAACAGATGTAGGTCGGTGTCTGCTCCGGCACGAACCTGGCCTCGAACGCGCGCACATCGAAGCCCTCGCGGTCGAATATGTCGTCGGCGCCCCGTCCGGCCGTCATCGCGGAGACGAACGCCTTTTGCGAATGCAGAGCCATCAGCGGAGCGCCGAAGTTTGCCCTCTCTACGAAGCGCTCGGATTTGTCGAGTTCGTCGGCGACTTCGGCAAGTCGGTCGCCTCGCGCGAGACGGTAGGCCACGATCCTTACCCGTGCGTAACACGAGTACGGAATATCGTCGCTTCCGGCCGCCGCTTCGATGCACGATCTCGTCAGCTCGATCACCGAGCGCAACGGACGGGCCCATACGGCTACCAACTCGATATAGCTGATCGCCTTGACTTCGTGTTCCCGGAAGCCGTGCGCTTTAACCAGATCTCGCGCGACCTCGCAGAATTCCAGGCCATCGTGATAGCGGCCGAAGTGATTGCTCAGGAAGAAGCCGAATAGCCCGAATGCGGGAACAGCCGCCTTTGTGATCCCGTGCTCCAGGGTCAAGCTGACCATATAGCCCAGAGTGATTCCAAGGAGCCGCTCGTCCGTTAGCTGAGCGGAGTTAGTCATCGCCGACAGGAGGTTCACCAACGCCTCGATCTCGGGATTGTGCATCTTGGGAAGATGCAACAATGCTTCTACAGGGCGGTCGTTCAGCCGTTCCCAGACTTCGATGGTAGCGCTTTCGAGCGCTAGCTGGTCAGGATGTGTAGGGATGTCGAGGCCGAATTCTTGGAGGCACGCGAGGCCTGCGGCTACGCTTTCCGGAACTTCGGATCTACGGAGATGCCAGTCTATCCTCAGGCAGCAAACCTCGGCCTTTTCCACCTTCGTGTTTGCGGTCTCGGAAGCGAGGTGGATATTCCGCTCGGATGCAGAGAGATCCGCAGCGGCCAGGCTCAGTCTCGCTGCCACCAGTGATGCTTGAAACCTTCCACGCCTCTCGGTGTCGGCCGTCACCGCGTTGCGATCGTCCGACTGATGGGGAATTTCCGATTGGGACAACATCCGTTCGCTTTGACCGTGCTTTGGAGACATGATTTTCATCTGTTTTGGCAGTTATGCCAGCAATTGAATACCGTGCTTTCTCCGATCACGAAAGAATAACCCGTCGGGTCGGCGGGATCCGCCCCGAACCACGACCTCACACCGTCATTCCCGCCAACGACATGATCCATTTGACGCCCAGCGCGGCGACGGAGAGCCCTGTGACGCTCGCGGTCCAGATTGCGGCGAGCCAAAGGAGCCGAACCCGAAAGGAGGGAGACCCGGACACTTCCTTCATCAGTGGTATCCCTCCCCCGCCTTAACCTTTCCGCGAAACACGTAGTAGGACCATGTCGTGTAGGCCAGGATAAAGGGGATTATGAAAAGAGCGCCCACCAGTGCGAAACCCAGGCTCTGCGGAGGGGACGCTGCTTCCCAGATGGAAATGGCCGGGGGCACGATGTTCGGCCACATACTGATTGCCAGTCCCGAGTAGCCGAGGAATAGCAGAGCCAGCGTCAGCACGAAAGGCATCGCGTGACTACGCCCGGCGAGCGTTTTAGACAAAGCGATCGAGGCGAATACGACAAGGACCGGAACCGGGACGAAGAAGAAAAAGTTGGGCAAGGCGAGCCAACGGCTGGCGATCGTTTCGTGCGCGAGCGGTGTCCAGATGCTCACGACGGCGATCACGAGGAACAGGGCCGCGAGGATCGGTCTTCCTACCCGTCTCATGCTCTCCTGCAGCTTCCCCTCCGTCTTCATGACGAGCCATGTCGCGCCCAGAAGAGCATAGGCGACGAGGAGCCCGAGCCCTGTGAAAACACTGAACGGCGTGAGCCAATCCAGTGCCCCGCCCGCGTAAGCCCCGTCGACGACCTTAAAGCCGTCGATGAACGCGCCCAGAGCCATTCCCTGACAAATAGTCGCCGTGTAGGACCCGCAAGCGAAGGCCTTGTCCCAGAAGGGCCTGTGGCCTTCGTCGGCTTTGAACCTGAATTCAAAGGCCACGCCGCGCCATATCAGCCCCACCAGCATGAAGATAAGCGGAAGGTAGAGTGCGCTCAGAATAACGGAATAGGCCAGAGGGAAAGCCGCGAGCATCGCCGCACCTCCGAGGACGAGCCAGGTCTCGTTGCCGTCCCAGACCGGAGCCACGCTGTTGACCATGATGTCGCGTTCCACTCGATCACGAACAAAGGGAAACAATATACCGATGCCGAGATCGAACCCGTCCATCACGACATACATCATAAGGCCGAAGCCTATGATGATCACCCAGAGCAGTGGAAGGTCGATGCCCATGTTATCTGTCCTTTCAACCGGAGATGGGATCCACGTCGTCGGGGGCGGCCGATAGCGGCCTGGCGGGACGCATGGTTTTTCCGCTGCCCCCGCCATGCAATTCGAGGCTATTTGCCTCGAGAGGGCCTTTGCCGACCAGCCTCAGCATGTATCCGATGCCGAGACCGAACACGGTGAAATAGACGACCACGAAGACGACGAGCGTCGTGGAAAGCGCTAGCGCGGAGTGGTTCGAAACCGCATCCTCCGTTCGCATCACGCCGTAGACGACCCATGGCTGCCTACCGATTTCGGTCGTGTACCAGCCCGCAAGTAACGCGGTCAGTCCGGATGGCCCCATTAAAGCGGCAAAGCGAAGGAAGAGGCGATCGGAGAAAAGGCGCTGACGCCATCTGACGAAAAGACCGACTAGACCTAGCAGGAGCATCAGCAGGCCGAGGCCGACCATGATCCGGAACGACCAGAAGAGTATAAGCGAGTTGGGCCTGTCTCTGGGCTCGAATTCAAATAGTCCCTTGAATTGTCCGTCGAGGCTATGGGTAAGGACAAGACTTCCTAGACGGGGAATTTCGATCGCGTATTTTGTTTCCTCAGCCGCCATGTCGGGAATGCCGAAAAGGATGAGTGGCACTCCGGCTCCGGGCTCGTTCCGCCAATGGCCCTCCATCGCGGCGATCTTCGCGGGCTGGTGCGAGAGCGTGTTGAGGCCGTGGGCATCACCGACGACGATCTGGATAGGTGCGACGAACACCACCATCCACATCGCCATGGAGAACATTTTCCTGACCCGCGGGTTGTCGTTGCCCCGTAGCAGATGCCACGCGCCGGACGCTCCGACGAAAAGCGCCGTGCTGAGAAACGCCGCGAGGGTCATGTGCGCGAGGCGATAGGGAAAGGAGGGGTTGAAAATCACCTTGAGCCAATCGGTCGGGACCACCCGTCCGTCGATAATCTCGAAGCCCTGCGGAGTCTGCATCCAACTATTGGAAGCCAGAATCCAGGTCGCCGAGATAAGCGTACCTAGCGCCACCATAGCCGTCGCGAAGAAGTGGAGACCCGGCCCGATCTTGTTCCAGCCGAAGAGTGCGACACCCAGGAAGCCCGCTTCGAGGAAAAAAGCCGTCAGCACTTCATAGGCGAGTAGTGGACCCGTGACAGGCCCGGCGAACGCTGAAAAGAAGCTCCAGTTCGTGCCGAACTCGTATGCCATTACCAGACCGGAGACGACACCCATTGCGAAGTTGACCGCGAAAATAGCCGACCAGTGTCGGTAGAGGTCACGGTACACCGCGTCCTTCCTAAGCAGCCACAAGCCCTCCAAAACGACCAGGTAGCTCGCGAGGCCGATGGTGATTGCCGGGAAGACGATGTGGAAGGACACCGTGAAGCCGAACTGGATCCGGGCCAGTTCGAGTGCCGTCAAACCGAACATGTGTGCTTCTCCGATGCGCGCGACGGGGCGGTCTTCGACAACGGGCCGGATACTCTTCACGGCCCCTGCGTCGTTGTCGGTCAACGGAAAAGCGAGGTCTTGTATGAATCGGCCCCGCGCACGTGAGTGCTGAACCGGATCTGCCGCGCGCACGAAGCTATGATCGTAAAAGACCACGTCGACGCCACTCCCGTACCATCCGGCATCTTTCCATCGGGGAAATCCCGCCTGCAAGTCCGTCCCGGGATCGCCGTACTTCCAAGCGGCGGGCGGAAATCCGGACCTAGAGGAACGCCATGACCGTCCTGGCCTCGTATCTTTACCGCGACGGCGTTCGCGAACGCGAAATCGAGCTGGAGCTTCACCCGGTAGGCACCGCCGATGGCGAGTTCATATGGATCGGCCTGTCATCACCTTCTGAAGAAGAGCTGGATGCGCTTAAGTTAATGTTCGGCCTCCACCCTCTGGCCGTAGAAGACGCTCTTATCGGGAGGCAGGTACCGAAGATCGACGTCTACGGCGAGCAATTGTTCGTCGTGGTCAAGACGGCCCACCTGGAAGGTGACAGGATTGCCTATGGCGAGGTATGCGTTTTCGTCGGCAGAAATCATTTGATCTCCGTTCACCACGGATCGTCTCGCTTCGATCGCCAGTTCAGAGAACAACTCGAGCGCTCCCCTCAACTCCTCGCAAACGGGCCGGACTATGTACTGCACGGTATCGTCGACCTAGTCGTCGACGGTTACCTTCCGATGGTGGAGACGATGGAGGATCGTGTCCTCGAACTGGAGAAGCATATCCTCGCGTCGTTCCTCGACCCCGAGCAGATCAGACGGATTTTCCGAATGAGACGGCAAGTCATAAAATTCCAGCGGGTACTCGGGCCGATGGGAGAAGTCGTCGGCAAGTTGACGCACCTCGACCTTCCGTGCGTAGACGTGAAAATGCGTCCTTTCTTCGGTGACGTCCACGACCACGTGCGGCGGGTGGAAAGCGTGGTCGGCGGCTTGCGCGAGATAATGATCTCGGTAATCGAGGCGTCTAGCTTGCTTGAGCAGCAACGTCAGGGCGCCATCGCCCGACAGCTCGCTTCCTGGGCCGCGATACTCGCGGTTCCTACCGCTGTCGCCGGAATCTACGGCATGAACTTCAGCAACATGCCGGAGCTGAAAGCCGAGTACGGCTATCAGGTTGTCCTAGCGGTGATCGCAGCAATGTGTGCAGTACTCTACTGGCGCTTCAGGAAGAGCGGCTGGCTGTAGCGATGGCTGGCCACCCGTGTGCTTACCCGCCCTTTCACCGCGACTTTTTCGAATGCGGACCTCTACGGATTTACCGGGGGGAGCAGCCGATAGCCCGGTCTGTGGAGCCCCTGCCCGCCGACCGGACCGATGCCGCTTCGAGAGAACCTCGAGACCGTCGTCTCCGCCCGAACGGCGGTTGTCGAAGAGGTCGCAAATCCCATTGGCAAAACGTGTCCAGGACGAACCGCTGGGAAAAGACGGTTGCAAGCCCGCTTTTCCCGCGTGGAAAGTTGCTCCTTCGCGCGCCCGGTCCGGGCTGGATCCGGGTCCCGATCGGCGACTTGGTTTTGGAGGTGTGCGTACTCTCGTTGATCGTCATTCGACAAAACCACCGGAGAGCGTGCTCGACGGCACGCCCTCCGGTGTCGGTCAGACACCCTCGTATACGAGTTCGGTGAAGAGCCCCGGAGTGATGACGAACTGACCCCACTTGGCATCGAATTTCTTGGTGGGCTTAGCCGCGACGACCTCCCCGACGGACATCCCCTTCTTCTTCAAGGTGCTGACGTTGTCGCGCACGGCGACCAGCATGTCGTGGAAAGCTTTGAGTTCGGCTTTGTTACTGACCGGATTGCCGTGGCCCGGAATGACGATCGTCTTGTCGTCGGCCATCTTCAGGCTCTTTTCGCAAGCCGCGATTTTGCCGTCGATGCTTCCACCCGTGGAATAGTCAATAAAGGGGTAGATCCCGTTCCAGTATGTATCCCCCGTGTGGAGAATATTCTGGTCGACGAAGCGCACGCCGATATCGCTGTCGGTGTGAGCGGCTTCGTAGCAGACGAGGTCAAGCTTGCAGCCCTCGAGTACCACCTGCTTATCGGAGGAAAAAGTCTCCGTCGGGATCGCGCCGGGCGCGGACGGGGGGAAGGTATAGTCCCAGTCTTCGACTCTCTGCGTCTCTAGCAGGCGCGATTTGGTATTGGCGTGCGCCATGATCGTCGCACCTTCGTCATGTACCCATTCGTTGCCGTCCGCATGGTCGAAATGCCAATGGGTGTTGATGAGCGTGGTCACGGGTTGCGCCCCGAGCGCTCCCAGTGCTTTCGCGATTTTCGGGCGGGTCGCGGTGATGCCCGCATCGATCATCACTTTTCCGCTCGCGCCGACGAACACCGCGATGTTCCCGCCCGATCCCTCCAGGGCGTATACTCCGCCTCGAAGCTTGTGGGTCGTGATGTCTGCCTTCGCCGCTGAATCGCGGATCATGTGCACGAGCTGATGTGCTTCGGCGTAAGCCTCGCGCGGAGAGAGCCAGCCCCCGGCGACGCCGATAGACGCGACACCGACACAGCACAGGCAAAAGCCCCGCCGGGAGAGCTTGGGTACTAGATTGTTAGACATGGCGTTGTCCTCTTTGAGCCGATGTTTGACTTTCCCTGCGTAACCACCTCTCGCCGGAAGCTATTGTAAATCTGAGCAGTCATCAGCGCCCCGGAAGCGCGACACGAATAAGGGCCGTCAGTTCGAACCAAGTGCGAAATCTTACAAGAAGCTATCGTCGCTCAGCGGTATTCCGACACAGGAAAAGCAAATGCGGGCTTGCAGCTGAAACTGACGTTGCTCGCCAGCGAGACAACGCGGCTACTTCTCCGCCAGTACCGCTAAGCGAGCCGCAACGAAGATCCCAACGGCTGCACCGTAACCCGGAGATGTATTCGCATGTCGAAAGTATGGCTGATAACAGGGAGCGCGCGCGGCCTCGGACGCTCGATTCTCGAGGCTGCGCTTGCGGAGGGCGACAGCATAGTCGCAACTGCCCGCAATCCAGAAAGGTTGTCGGACCTAGAGGCGAAATTTCCGAACCGACTAAAATCCTTTGCGCTCGATGTCACCGACGGCAATGCTGCCAATGCGGCCGTCGATTTCGCTATCGACACTTTCGGTCGGCTGGATGTCCTGGTCAACAATGCAGGCTACGGCCACATCCTTCCTTTCGAACAAACGGGCGAGGCAGAGTTCCGCGATCAGTTGGAAACCAATTTTTTCGGCGTCGTCAATCTGATCCGGGCTGCGTTGCCGCATATGCGTCAGAGGCGGACCGGGCACATCATCAACATTTCGTCCGTCGGAGGCCGCACGAGCGCTCCCGGCCTGAGCGCCTATCAGTCGGCGAAATGGGCCGTAGGCGGCCTCACCGAAGTGCTTGCCAAGGAGACCGCGGGGTTCGGCATCGAGATAGTCGCCGTCGAGCCCGGCGGCATGCGCACTGACTGGAGCGCTATAGCAAGCGAGCAGCGGACAGATTTACTCGAGGAATACCGGGCATCGGTAGGCGCGATGCTCACCCACCTACAGGAGTATTTCGGGAACGAAATCGGCGATCCGGGCAAAGTCGCGGAAGTCGTCGTCGGACTGTCGAAGCGTCGAAATCTCCCGGCTCATCTTTTGCTGGGGAGTGACGCTCTCGCTGTGTATGCGAAAGCCGAAGGCGAGCGGCAACGCTCCCTCGATGAGTGGACCGCCGTAAGCAAATCCGTCGATATCGAGAACGTCGACATCGGATTTCTCGATCATCTGTAGCGTGGAATCCGAACTCCGGCATCGCCGTTTTACAAACGTGGACGAAAGCCCGTTCGAACTGCTCGGGCAGTCCCCGACGAAAGAAGACTCGCAACAGTCGCAACCAACCCGAGCTGCCTGCAGCTCGTCGAACGAGGAATACGAACACCATGAAACTCAAGTTGAATATCATAATCGCTACCACCCGACCTGGACGTAGCGGCCCGGCTGTCGCCGACTGGGTCTACGACGCCGCCGTTGCGGACAGCAGGTTCGACGTCGAGCTAGTTGATCTCGCGGACTTCGCCCTCCCGCTGTTGGATGAACCAGCGCACCCGGCAATGCGAAAGTACGAAAACGAACCCACGAAGCGTTGGAGCAGCAGCGTTGACGCGGCGGACGCGTTTCTCTTCGTATCGCCGGAATACGACTACTTCGTCCCCGGATCGCTCGTGAACGCCATCCAATGCCTGTTCCACGAATGGACGTACAAACCCGCGGCCATCGTTTGCTACGGCGGTGTCTCGGGCGGGCTTCGCGGCGCTCAGGAACTCAGGCAACTGCTGGGCAACCTCAATGTGATGGCGATCAATCAGCCGGTGCCCGTTCCTTTTTACAGCCAATACCAGGGCGACGACGGCGTCTTCAGTCCGAGCGAGCAAATTGCTTCCGGACTCGGTACGCTCATGACTGAGTTGCACAAATGGTCCGTCGCTCTGAAGCCGATGCGTCAACCCGCCGGTTAAAGCTGCTCCCGAATAGGCCGTCGCGTGAACGCTAATTCGCGCGCGGTGTTCTCCTAGTACATTGACCTCAGCTCGGTCGGCCGGATCGAAGTCTGCCGCTTTCGAATTCACCGCCACAATGCATCAAAAGAAGGCACTAACTGCCCCGAAGTTGAGGGCTGCAGTTGGGCCGCAACCCGTCCGCCCACTTTTAGTGCCACCTGGTAGACAGCAGACACTTTCGACGTGCGCCACCCAACGAAAGTCGATTATCCTCAGCAGTTCTTGGAGCGGCAAACACAATGGTCGACTGTAGCCAAGCGACCTTCATCCCTGAATGTCGTTCCATCCAAACCAGTCGTAATGCGCCACGTCGTCTTCGCGGTGGCGGAAACGATCGACGAGCAATTTCTTTAGGGCATCGAAGTCCGGCGTCTGCCGCAGGACGCTCAGACCCCAGCTTTGGGCGACGGGTCCGAGCGTGGCCTGCATTTGCATTGGAAGCTCGCCAGCGTTGAGCCATTCGTTTTCAAAAGGTACTACACCCGTTCCGGCGAGGAGCTTTTCGGGTATCGTCGCCAGCCGCTTCTTATAATCTGCGTATGCAGCGGCCGACATCCCACGTGGATCCACCCGAACAGAGCGATTGAGAGCGATGTTGAACAATACAAGGACAAGCTCCCAGTCCTTGACCCCCAGATCGTGCTGCTCCTTAAGAATTTTCCTCGTTCTGGTGTCGGACATGAGACCGGGGATGACCCGCGCAGCGAAGGCACCCATTTTCCCATAGCGGTTGGAAATCAACTCGGTCGCCTTCTCGGCCGAGTACGTAATTGCATTGCCCGTTGGACCGCCAAGCTCGGACGAGGCCAAAGGAGCGTAGTTTGGTCTGCTGCCTTGGATGGCGAGGGGGCCACCCTCGCGCTCGAAATCTGCCATCGAACGCGCTTCCTCCATCAGCTGCTCGGGCGGACGGACGAAGAAAATCTTTTTCCATAACCCCCTCTCCATTCGTGCTTCGAACAACTTCAGGAGGTCGTCGTGAGGTAGGGCCGAAACCTGTCTGAGCGCCTGCATGATGAAGGCGAGCCCGAATTGGGCCTCGTCCTCCACGCGCGTATCGTCCGTCAGTCGACCGTCGTGTTCGGGCAAGAAGAGCGTCCAAAGGAGCTTTCCATTGTCCGGCTCCTGGCGGCTGTCCCACCTGCTCCCCCCTTTTTCCAGTCGGACTTCAACCGCGGAAGGAATGACGACCAGGTCGAGACCGCCAAGATCGGCTTGGGCGATCTGCAGCATCGCCGCCAGCGCATCGGCACGATTTCTCAGTCGCTTCGGCCCCACGATTGTCCACTGGATACCCAAGGCCGACCACGTGATCCTGACCGGATCCCTGACGTCGTTCACGATATCCTGTCCCAATTCGCTGCGGAGCTTCGCGACGAAGTCCTGCTGCGACATTTGAGACCAGGGTGGCGATAAGGCACCATTTCGCATGGCGGCGAGATAGGCGTCGTCGATCCCCCATCGATCGACAATGCGATTGGCGCGCGCAGCGATCTCCGGCGCAACTACGGGTGCCGTGGCCAAGACGACGGCGCCATGCGCGATCGCTCTCGTAAAGTCGTCGTGCCGCTCAGTGTCTTCCGGATTTGTGCGATAACTTGCGTGGGCCGGGATGACGTTCTCAATGCAAGTGAGATAGCTCATGAACTCGCCGGCTTGATAAAAGGTGTCAGCAAGCGCAAACCCGCTCCTCACAGATAGCTCACCCATGGTCTCGTCATTCGTACGCACCAAAGTGTAAAGCGCCATCGACGCGTGATACCTGGCTGCGTGCGGAAGGTTCAGGTGTCCGTACCAATTGGAAAGCAAGAGCATTGCGAGGACAGACCCTTTCAACGTCTGTGCGTTGAACCAATTCTCCTTGGCGCGCTGAAGCTGGTCGATAGCGAGCAGCACATGCCCTGCATCAGCGAAGGCAATCGCGCGATCGCGGGCGAGGTCCCCCGCAGCCGCCGAGCCCTCTCGCTTCGAGACCAGGGCGTCGACCTTGTCCGTGAGGGCTTGGTATTCGGGCCACCCGCCCACGACGGGTGCGAGGAGGAGCAACAGATCTGCCAGCGCGGTCGGGTCACTCATTGGATCGTGCTCGGCGATGTCGGCGGCCTCCGACCACACTGCCAGCCCTCTAAGCCCAGCATCCTTCGAACCTCGCTGCCAGAATTCAAGGAAGGTATTCTGGCCCTGGGCGCGCAGCAGGCGAAAGCGACGTGACTGGGAACCCGGTCGAAGGAGTGCGTCCGTTATAGCCTTGTCAGCAGATTGAACCCACTTGTCGACATTGTCGCCGGCGTTCTGTAAGTGGCCGTACACCGATGCGCTCGACACGTAGGAGGCGAGACAGGCAAGGTCTTCGACGTCTTCGAGTTCGGGCTCGATCGGAAGGGAATCGAAATACGCGGGCAGCGAACCACTCTCGGCATCCAGCACGCCCCGGCCGCGGAGCGAAGCCACGGCGAGTTCGTAAGTAGCCTTCCGCTCAAGTTCCGGGATCTGCTTGACGAGCGCCATCAGGCGCATCCAGCCCGCGAGGTCGGGCTTAGCTGCTTCTTCGAACGTGGCGCGCCGAAGTCCGCGCTTGATCTCGAGAAATTCGGCAAGATTGCTGGGACCACGTTCTTCGCCTGTGAACCAACGCTCCTTCAGATCCTGGTACTCGTCGTCGACCGTGACCGGGGGAAACATCTCGGACGGGACAGAGAGATAGTGCTCAGCGATCCAGAACGTATCACCATCGCTGAGCATGTCAGAGATCTGCTGACCGTCGAATAGCTCTAGATTGGCCTCGTACGCGTCTCGACAATGGGCCTGGAGCTTGTGCCGCAGGGCAACCGGCACGTCGGGGACGCAGAAGTAAGAGACGCTATGGGGGCGCGTGCCGCTGCCGAAGATGGTGCTTAGGTCTGAGCGGATCTTAGCATCTATGCGTTTATTGAGGGTGCAGGCGAACGCGATGGTGCTGCCCGAGGCATTGGCGACGAATGCACTGCCCGCTATCGCCGACCTGCCGAGATAGGATTGGAATGTCTCAAAATCGCGGCCCTGGTCGCCACCCGATTGCACTGGACCGGTTGCCCTTACGACGTTGGCGGCGACCCTTGCGCGCGCGAGCTCGAAGGCGAGCTCTTCGAAGCGATGAGCCTCGTTTCCCGCCCCCATTTGTTCGAGTTGGAAACGGATGAACTTGCGCAGAGAGATTCGATTTGGTGCCATGCTTAACGGTAGCCGCATTCGAAAGTTAAGAGAAGTGGTGCTCGTGGCGCCGACCGCGATCGAAGTATGACCGGGCGTTCCTATTCACGAATGCTACCCAACGGGTGCATATCGTCGGCTTAGTCACCCGCTTCCTGCATGCGCGCCGCAACAATCGCGTCAAAGCTATTGCGAGGTCGCAGAAGTAATGATGGAAGAGTGCCGAAAAGCTGTCATCCATTCTTCGCGCGCCTCCATGGCGCTTCTAGCCAGCTCAAAAAAGCTGTTCAATCCCCGGTAGGTTTCAGCGCCCTCTGCGAAGGACGTCGGCCACACAACGTACGAGCTCATCGGCGTCGATCGGTTTGTTCAGGAAATGCACCGCTCCGTTTTCAAATGCCTTGGCCCGGGTGACGGGGTCATCGTGGGAGGTCACGAATATAATAGGCAGGGTACACTGAATTCGCTTCAGCCGTGCCTGCAGCTCGAGGCCGCTTAACCCCGGTAGCTGCTGGTCGAGAACAAGGCATTCGACGAGGTCCTGGCAGGCCGAAGCGATGAAATCTTCGGCAGAGCCGAAAGTCCTCACCTCGTAGCCGTAGGACGACATGAGATCCGAATAGGCAAGCCTGATCCCGTCGTCGTCTTCAACTATTGCAATGGTCAGCAATTCATATGGCTCCAAGGGCCTTTATTATGAAAGCCCCGAGGGCCTTCGGAATGTGATGCGGCACGCATTGTTTCACCAGCCTGAATTGCGGCCTATCAGGTTGTTACCGGAAGACCATGGTCGCTATCCTAACGAACAGAAACGACAGGTCCACCTAGCTCTAGGTATAGAGGTGCCCAAAAAAACAGCCTTGTGCACGATGTTACAATAACGTCCGCGCGGTCGACCGTAGTCTCCCTACACACTGGAATTCGTGGCGGCCCTAAGTCGTCGAAAAAACAGGCGTGCACGAAGTGAACGCTGAACCTGGGATATCTAGATGGACGACAACACAGCAGTAGCAAGCTTCTCCGGGACGTTTAAAATCGGCAATTTCGTTGTGAACAGGCTGGGTTTTGGCTCGATGCGTCTTACCGGTCGTGGGATCTGGGGTCCCCCGACGGACAGGAACGAGGCACTTGCGACTGTTCGAAGAGCGACGGAGCTGGGAGTAAACTTTATCGACACCGCGGACTCTTACGGCCCAGATGTCGCCGAAGAGCTCATCGGCGAGGCTTTGGCGGGTCGTAGCGATATCCTCGTCGCCACCAAGGCTGGACTGCGCCGCCCCGGTCCAGACCAATGGATGCCGCACGGTCGCCCCGAGTACCTTATCGAGCGCGCGAAGGGCAGCCTTAAAAGGCTCGGCGTGGATCAGATAGGCCTTTGGCAGCTACACAGGATCGATCCGCGCGTCCCCATGCAAGACCAGTTCGCGGCGATCCGTCAGCTCCTCGATGAAGGCGTGATCGCAAATGCGGGTCTCAGTGAGGTCTCCATCGAGGAGATCGAGGCCGCATCCCGGCACTTCAAGCTCGCCACCGTTCAGAACCGCTACAACCTCGTGGACCGAGGAAGCGAGGACGTGCTCGATTATTGCGAACGCAACGGTATCGGGTTCATTCCTTGGTTCCCGCTGGCTGCGGGCGACCTCGCGCGTCCGGGTGGAGTACTGGATTCGCTCGCAAAACGCCACGCCGCCACACCAGGTCAGATCGCCCTGGCATGGATGCTCACGCGGAGCCCGGTCATGCTGCCGATCCCCGGCACGTCAAAAGTCAGCCATCTGGAGCAAAACGTGGCGGCTGCGCGCATCCGGCTTTCCGACGATGAATTCCAAGAACTCGAAAGCAGCGTTCGCTGATCATGTGGCATCCGGCTGGCAGTTGCGACAGCGAGCCGAAAGCTACCTAAAAAGTTCATAGGTGTGAAATGGCAATCGACACGACCGGGTTCGGCCCCGCCAATCAACAGCTTCGCATCGGGCGGATCTCGCATTTGGCCTCCAAAACCCCGGCCGCGTATTTCGGCATGGTGTTAGGTCTCGGCGGACTTGGTAACGCCTGGAGAGCCGCCGAGCAGACCTGGGGTATCGGCAATGGGTTTTCGGAGTGGATTCTGTCATTGGCTGCCCTTGTTTGGGCCGTCTTGGTCCTCCTGTTCGCAGCCAAGGCGTTGCTCGCGCCGGACAGGCTGGTGGCGGAGATCAATCATCCGGTTCAATGCTGCTTCGTCGGCCTGATCGGGGTTGCGACAATGCTGATCGCGAGCGCGGCGGAGCCGTATTCCTACGCCGCCGCTTTCACACTTTTCGGCATCGGCTTTACCTTCACCGCCTGCTTTGCCGTGTGGCGCACGGGCGGCCTTTGGCGCGGCGAGCGCGACCATGCGACCACGACGGCCGTTCTTTACCTACCGACCGTAGCGGGCAGTTTCGTTACCGCGATGGTTGCCGCGTCCCTCGGATATCGAGACTGGGGACAACTGGCATTCGGAGCGGGGATTTTCTCCTGGCTTGCGATCGAGTCAATTCTTCTCCATCGCCTGCTTATAGGCCCCATGACGCCGCCAGCGCTCCGTCCGACGCTTGGCGTGCAACTGGCGCCGGCTCCGGTAGGAGCCGTTGCCTACATCTCCGTGAGCGGTGGCACGCCCGACGTATTCGTGCATGCATTGATCGGCTACGGGATATTACAGCTAGTCGTGCTCTTGCGTCTTTCTCAGTGGCTGCGCGAAGCCGGGGCAGTAATGGGGTTCTGGGCATTCAGCTTCGGCGCGACATCTATCGCTACAGCTCCTTTACGTCTTCTCGGTCATGGGGACAACGCAGCCATTTCCGTGGTCGCTCCCGTCACGTTCATTCTTGCGAACGTGCTCGTTCTCGGACTGGCGGTCATGACGGTCTGGCTTCTGCTCTCCGGCAGGATGTACGGCAAGTCCGCCCCATAATTCAGCTTTAGCCTCATCAGCGCGATCAGAGTTGCGCAGTAGCGCCGGATCGCAAGCCCCTGTCATTAGACGTTCGTCACCCGACCGGACCCGACTACCTGTCCGGCCGCAGACTTCGAAAACCACCGAGGATTTGTCATGACCGCCACGCTCGAAACAGCAGTTACCGAATATGTCGAAGTGCGCGGCGTGCAGCTCGCCTATCGCCGGATCGGACATCGGTTCGCACGGAAGCTCGTACTTTTGCAGCATTTCACGGGGACGATGGACACCTGGGATCCAGCCGTCGTGAACGCTCTTGCCGAGGTCAGCGAGGTCTTCGTTTTCGACAACGCCGGCGTCGGTTCGTCCGGCGGAGCGACGCCGGACAGCGTAGAGGAAATGGCGGGTTACGCGGAAGGTTTCATATCGGCCCTGGACCTCGGGGAGGTGGATCTCCTCGCCTTCTCACTCGGAGGTTTCCTCGCCCAGGTAATGGCGGCGCGCAGGCGGGTTGCTATCGGACGGATGGTCGTCGCCGGGAGCGCACCGAACGGAGGCGAGGAGCATCTCCTCAAAGTCGTCGAGGAAGCATTTGCGCAAAAGTCTGCCGACGTACGCCTTCCGCTGTTCTTCACACCGTCCGCAATGAGCCAGGCAGCAGGCAGGGCTTTCATCGAAAGGACGCTCGTCCGCTCACGCGATCGGGCTCCGGAGAGAGGCGAATCCGTGAGCGGCCCACAGGCAATGGCGATCATCGACTGGTGTGCCCGCCCGGACCCCGATCATTTATCGCTGAAGTCTATACCAACCGCCACCCTCATCGTGCATGGCAGCGACGACACCATGTTCCCCTCCGACAACGCTTACACGATGTTCAAGCACATGCCGAATGCAACGCTCATCCTCTATCCGGACTCTGGCCACGGCGCGCTTTTCCAGCAGCCGGAAACTTTCGTCACGCACGTGAAAACTTTTCTCGAACTCTAAACCCCGCAACTCGAAGGATCACAAAATGAACGCGCTCGTAAGCAAGATCATCGACGCCCACGGCGGCCTTCAACAATGGAGGAAATTTTCTTCTCTCAGAGCTCGCCTCAACCAAGGAGGAGCTTTGTGGACACTAAAAGGACACCCCACGACGCTGTCAGTGACAACCGTGACCGTCGACCTTAGGAGAGAGTGGGCGTCGCACTCGCCGTTCGGCCCGGAGGCTATGCTCTCGAGTTTCGAACCGGGCAGGGTCGCGCTGAGTAACGCCGACGGCGAAGTCCTCGAAGAGCTGCTGGACCCACGCTCGACGTTTGCCGGGCATACTCTGGAGACGCCGTGGAACGAGCTTCAGCTTGCGTACTTCGCCGGCTGCGCCATGTGGACTTACCTAAACATGCCGTTCTTGCTCGCCCATGAGGGCGTCGAAGCCGAGGAACTGCCGGATTGGTCGGAGAATGGTGAAACCTGGCATAGGCTAAAGATTACCTTCCCAGCGGACATCCTCAGCCATAGCGCGGTGCAGACGATTTATTTCGACGATGCCGGACTGCTCAAGCGCCACGACTACGACGTTGAAATAGCCGGCGGGACCCCCGGAGCACACTACATCAGCGGATACATAGATGTCCAAGGCATCAAAATCCCTACAAGCCGCCGCATTTACCCGAGACAGGCGGACGGACGGTCACTGCCGGAGCCTCTCGTCGTCTCGATCGAACTTTCGGATATCGTGCTGACATAAAAGAACTGAGTGCCTCAACTAGATTGAGGCAGGCGCAATTCGGTCATCGGTGATGTCGAATGCTTGTTCGTCGACGGCGAACGCAGCGTTCGCTTTGCCCTGACGTTAGTTTCAGCATGACGCAAAACGGGCCCACCCCCCATTCTGCCTGGGATGGGTGTTGACGGCCCTTCGATCCGAGATGTTTGGCATCGACAAGCGACGTACACACTGTGCTGCGGTCGCTGTCCACAGCGTCCGCAGAAAACCGGAGCAATATGATGTACAATGATCTGTCAATGCGCGAAGCCATCACGGACGAATTGATAGCGCGTGTCAACGCCGCGGACGGCACGGACGAACAGTCGTTCGCCCTTCTGTTGGAAAGCGTTGCTCTTAGGCTTGCGGCCGAGGAAGGGAAGGATAGTTCAGAAGATCTCGTCATATCGACTGCCGATCGCCACATAGCAAAGCCCACACTATCCAGGGCACCGCACGAGGCGTTTTGGTCATTTTCCAATCAACTCCTCCCGGACGATCTCTCCCCTTTCCCCAATGCCTGAGCTTCCATTAGGTGATGCGAAGGCTCACGGAGGATGCCGGACAATCGGCTCCTCGTAAGTACTTTACTCCTTCGCTATCCGGGTCTTTTGCGGACCAATACCTGTCTCTAGGGATAGGTAAGGCCAACCCACAGTACAATTGTTCCCAGCCACGGGTCGTATATCGATTGCGTGTGACAGGCTTCTTCGGCGCTGTCAGCGGCTTTTTACCTCGGATCGCTCCCGGTCTCTGACCCGATCGATCACAAAGTGGGCGCAGGTGGACGATGACGGTTCTTCGGTTCAACGATTTCGAAATGGACATTCCGGCCCG
The DNA here is from genome assembly GCF_050455485.1 of Neorhizobium sp. BT27B. Taxonomy (NCBI): domain Bacteria; kingdom Pseudomonadati; phylum Pseudomonadota; class Alphaproteobacteria; order Hyphomicrobiales; family Rhizobiaceae; genus Neorhizobium; species Neorhizobium sp. BT27B. Next base: position 406,061 of record NZ_JBCIYT010000005.1, read on the forward strand.
AAGCCTTAAACGGTCGGGTTGCGAGGTCCGCATCGGCTCACGCGCTTTCGATCTGTTGGCCGCTCTGGCGTTTCGGCATGGAGAAATCGTCTCCAAAGCGGAACTGATGGAGGTAGCCTGGCCCGACACTCACGTGGAAGAGAGTTCTCTTCGGGTGAATATCGTATCGCTTCGCAAGGCACTCGACGGCGGCAATCCCTATAGCTTTGTGGAGAACGTCGCCGGCCGGGGCTATACCTTCACCGCTATCGTCACCAAGCATGACGAGCACCGAACGACCGACGCGACACTACGGACGGACAGCCTCCCGAACAGCTGCGCGCGCCTCGTGGGTCGGGAGCAGCTGATTTCTAAATGGGCCGATATGATCGGCACAGGAATCACGACTATCGTTGGACAGGGAGGGATCGGAAAGACTGCGGTGGCGCTCCGGATAGCCAGCCTCCTCCGAGACGCGTACGACAGCGTTGTATTCTTGGACATCGCGGGAGAGACGGCAAGCACCCGGACGCCGATTTCCATGTCCCTAGCGGTAGAAAACCTGACATCGGACGTGCTGCGGCAAGCTGTAGAGAGTCTTGCGGGACAATCCGCGCTACTGGTTCTCGATGGATGCGACTGGTCGATTGATCGGGCGGCGCTGGTTGCCGAGTCTCTTGCAGACAGGCATCCGGGCCTCGCCATTCTGGCGACGAGTCGTGAACCACTCGGCATCATCGGTGAAAACGTTCTCCATCTCCCCGGACTAGAGGTCCCCGAAGCCGAGCAACAGATAGATGATCTCGTGAAATTCAGTGCCGTCGAGTTGTTTGCAGAACGGGTATCGATGGTAGCGGAGGAATACGCTATCGGCGGCGCGAGAGAGATCGAACTCGCCGCCGAGGTCGTCCGCAAAACGGACGGCAACCCCTTGGCGATCGAGCTAGCCGCGTCTCGCGTTGCCGACCTCGGCTTGGAGAACTTGGTGATCTCCCTCGATCGTCCTTTGAGGACGCTCCGCAGAGGAAATCGGACGGCCCATCCACGACAACAGACGCTTCGCGCAAATATCGACTGGAGCTACAACCTTCTAGACAGAAATATGCAGTCGCTACTCGGACTGCTTTCAATGTTCGACACGGAGTTCACGAAGGAGGCCGCGAATAGGCGCTATGGCCTGGAATTCGCACGCTACGACTTCGAGGAAGCTTTCGACGGTCTCGTTATGAAATCGCTCATAGCAGGTCGGCCTGGCGGCGGTACATACGCCCTGCCCGGGCTGATACGCCAGTACGCGCTGGAGAAACAGGCGGAGGCTACGACTGCTACTCATCTGCCGTCGATGAATACGGAGCTCGTCCCGAGCTACGGCGACCACCATCAGGGTTTCCCGGCACCTTTATCTTCGCGCACCAACTCGCGTACGGCCACAACGACCAGCAACGCCGCCTAGCTATCGATACTGGTCGATGATTGCTCTTGCGCTAGAAGTTCGGCCTTCTTGACGAGGTCAGCCACCGACCGGACACGCATTTTCTTCATCACGTTGGACCGATGAAGCTTGACGGTCACCATACTGATGCCGAGCTGGCCGGCAATTTGCTTGTTCATAAAACCGTTCACCACCGCATGCATGACCTCGACCTCCCGGGGGGTCAAAGTCTCGCGAAGTCTTGTGACTTCCGAAAGGGTCCGAGACTGTGACCTTATGACTTCGTCTCTCTTGATCGCGCCGGTTACGGCATCGATTAGGTCTTGCTCTCTAAATGGCTTGGTTAGAAAGTCTATGGCTCCCGCTTTCATCGCCCTCACGGTCATAGGAATATCCCCATGTCCTGTTACGACGATTATCGGCATCCGATTGCCTGCTTTCTGTAAATCCGACTGGAAATCCAGACCGCTCGTTCCTGAAAACCTCACATCGAGCACTATGCAGCCGGGCGTATCGAGATCGTCTGCTTCGAGCAATGCCCGAGGTGCGTCGTACGCTATCGCATCGAGATCCATCGACTTGAATAGGTCGAGAAGAGCCACTCGCACGGATTTGTCATCATCGACTATGCGAATTAGCGGCTGTGATGGAGATTTCTCTTGCACCGGGCGATCCTCGATCCTCGACGGCTCCAACCGGAAAAGATCTTACCGAAACCAGTGGCGTCTAGAGGGAAATCTAGCTCGGGAGAGCGCAGGTTGCAATTCTATCGACCACATAGAAGTGTGGGTAACGGAGGTGGCGAAAACGCCACGCGCCGGCCGCGGCCGATCTTCGCAGACAGGCCCCTCCCGCGCTGCGGCATCGAGGAGGCCGGAAAGACTTCCTGCGGACAGACGAACGCCTTGGAGGCGATGCTTTCACACGCATGCCCTCTTCGGCATATCGGCGATGCGTGATCTACCTCTCGATGACAGGCTGCCCGAGACTACCGGGACAAGGAGGCGCTTCGAATTATACCGCCCACGCAGGAAATCCAAATTTAACAACATTTCACATGCGTTAACTCACGTTTTCGGTGAAGTTTTCTCAAGGGCATCAACGAGTTCTGAAACCTGTTACTTCGAGATGTTCGACATCGTCGGTCGGTTCGTTGACGGGAGATGAGTACCCGTCCGAATAGTCGCTCTAGCTAGGTGTCCGATCGGGCGGTTTGAGACATGGTATGTCGGGACAGGGAGCAATGACGATAACAAATGGGGCAGCGGTTGCGGAGAACGAAGAGATCTCCGATCTGGTCGCTAGCCGTGGGAGGGAGCAGATACCGAGCCGTGTCACTGGAGGCGGCATCCCCGTGGGCGAGTATGCACCCGCGTTCGTACTGCCACGCGGTGACGACGGAAGCAGCGGTCTCGCCGATATGATGGGGGCACCGTTTGTACTTCATTTCTTTTCGGGAGCGGAAGACGATTGGCTGCGGCAATCTGATTGCCTTACGGTGATAGCTCCCGCTCTCGGCGAACTTGGTGTAGGTCTCGTTGGTATAATTTGCGCGGACCGATGGCGGGTACGTCATTTCGAGGCCGTCGGGAAGGGTTATCCGATCTTGATGGATTGGGAGCCCAAAGCACTTGTCTCCCGGATCTACGGTTTCAACCGTACCAAGGCCTCGCCTGATATGTCGGCTACCTATCTCGTGGACCGACGAGGTGTAGTCAGGTGGGTCGCATTCAATGGAGCAGAAGGCCGCAGCGCTCCATCGTCGATATTGGGTGCCGCGAGGCTACACCTCCCACGTCTTTCAACCGTCGACACGAGCGACTGAGCCAAGGTCCTGCCGCATGTCGTACCTACAATTCGACGACTACGAAATCGATATCGAACAGCGACGGTTGACCGAGAACGGAATACCGCTGCGGCTGGGAGGCAGGGCATTCGATATTCTCTCGGCTCTTGTCTCCAGGGCGGGAGATGTCGTGAGCAAAGACGAGTTGATCGCCGAGGTCTGGCCGACGACCGTCGTTGACGAGGGAGCGCTCCGCGTCCACCTGGTCGCGCTCAGGAAAGCTCTGGGGGAACACGCGAGACACTTGATCGAGAATGTACCGGGTCGAGGATATGTCTTCGCAGGAAGCGTTCGGCGTATTTCGCGTGAGAGACCGAATCCGCAGACGGTTGTGACGGAACTCAAGGTTGCTGTCGCCAGAATTCCCCGTATACCGAAAAAATTGATCGGCAGAGACGGGTACATCCTCGCGACGCTGGATCTGCTCGAAACGACGCGTCTTTTGACGCTTGCCGGTCCCGGTGGGATCGGAAAAACCGCGATCGCCGTATATTGTGCTAATGCGGCTGCCGAAAGGAAGCGCGTGGTGTTCATCGATCTCGGAACGCTCGCCGACGGTGCCGGTCTTCTTTCCACGATTGCAACCGAGCTCGGATTGAGCACATTCGGCGACGACACCCTTCCCGGCATAGTCGTCGAACTATCAAAAAAACCCACTTTGCTACTCCTTGACGGGTGTGAACACGTCGTTGATGCCGCTGCCAACGCTGCGGAGGAAATCCTCCGAGAATGCGCGACGACACAGATCCTCGTAACGACCCGCGAACCTCTGAGAACAGCGATGGAGAAAGTGCGGCACGTCCCGCCGATCGAACTGCCGCCCGACGGGGGAGACAGCTCAATTCTCAGCGGAGTTCCGGCCATTGAACTCTTCACTTCGCTAGCGGTCCTCGCCGGAGACGACCTCGATCTGTCCGGCAAAAAAAGCCTCGAGCTGGTGGCGGACATAGTCCGCAGTCTCGACGGGATACCACTGGCTATCGAACTCGCCGCAGCGCGCCTTTTCGATATGGACCTGCCATCCCTCCACCGATCGGTCGCCGAACCCATCGCCTTCCTCAGGCGTGGCCGCAGGACTGCGCCACCCCGCCAGCAGACAATGAGGGCGACCTTGGATTGGAGCTATTCGACCCTTTCCGACGCAGAGAAAGAGCTACTGTTGCGTCTCTCGGTATTCGCCGGGACGTTTTCCACAGAAGCCGCACTCGCGATATCGGAGAAGGCGGAAGATCCCGAAACCTTCTACGAGGCTTTCGATGGCCTGTTTCTCAAGTCACTTCTAGCAGTCACCCAGAGAGGCGGTAGCTTTAAGCTGCTGTTGACGACGCGGGACTACGCCCGTGAAAAGCTCGCCGACACGACTTTCTCGCGATCGTGCAGGGAGAAGCACGCACGTATTTGTCTGGATCGTCTTCGCTCAGCTACGGACGAATGGCACACGGTTGATCCGATAAAATGGCGAGCTAGTAACAGCGAGATCGTGAACGATATGCGTTGTGCCCTCATATGGGCGCTCGGAGACGACGGCGACGAAAACCTCGGCATGGCGCTCACAGCGACTTCCGACACGGTCTGGGTACAGTTCGGTCTCATCTCAGAACAGCTCTCTGCTACGGAGCGCGCGCTGGAACTGTACGAGGCCCGAGGCCTTTCGGATCCTGCACTCGAGATGAAACTGCGCATGTCCTACGGAATCGCGCTCTATCACACGAAGACCTTCGATCGGAACGGTGATGTCATAGTTCAATACGACAGGGTATTGGACCTCGCTGTGGCCACCGGAGACATGGCCATGTTGATGCGGGTTATAGGAGGAGCGGCGGCAATTCACACCGCTAACGGACACTACCGGAAGGCGATCGACCTCGTTCATCGTTTCGGAGCAGAGTTCGATCAGATGCCTCCGCAGGCCCGGAGCCATTTTCTCAATCATAATTATCACTACATCGGTGACTTCGACAGCGCGATGGAGCATGCTCGGATCACGCTCGTTCCGCCAAAAGAGACCCTCAGACCCCCGCCTAACAGCGGCAGCTATTTCGACATCCGCATCAGCGCGTTTTGCGTGATTGTCAAGACACTCTGGATACAGGGGCGATATTCCGCCGCGGAAACGACTCTGCAAGACGCCCTCGGCGAAGTGAGGGAAAAAGATCACGCGATTTCGACATGCCTCTTTCTGGCCGCCTCTGCATGTCCGACGGCGCTAGGCATCGGCAACGCCGATCTTGGGACGAGGCTCGTAGAAATGCTCCGAGAAGAGTCGACTAGGAATTCGCTACTCAGATGGAGAGCCTGGGGGCGGGCCTACGAGGAAGTCATAGCCGCTACTAGAGAGAACGATCCGGCAGCATACGACAGAACGGTATCCCGACTGGGCGGAACGCCTTTCGAAAACTGCCTCGTCATAGGCGGCCGTCTTGCCAACGCCGGACAACTGGAGCGGATCGTGCCGGAGGATACCTGGTGTGGCGCGGAAGTCCTGAGATTGCGCGGCGAGTTGGCGATGTCGACATCCGCGGCACAGGGCCGAGGCCTCCTGCTGAGGGCTCATGATCTAGCATTGAAGCAGGGCGCGGGCACTTTTACCCTGAGATGCGCGACCAGCCTTTACCGATACTCGGCACCGAATATAAGAAACGCCTCGAGAGACCTGCTTCTCAGGGCGTTGGAGGCAGTGGAATATCGTGATGATATCGCCGATGTGGCTGCTGCCACATCGGCTCTTCAGCTGCTGCCCGGACGGGTTAACTTTTGCGATTAGACTCGAACAGGAACCAGACGCGACCTTCGGCTTCATCCACCCAGCCTTCGAGAAGACTTGTGGTGGCGACATCGCCATGTTCGGATGTCAAATCGTGGACCTGTCTCATGATCCCTATAAGTTGTTCGTTATCGCTCTTGAGTTCGGCGAGCATATCGTCGGCGGTGACGAAATCGGCGTCGTTGTCGAGCAGTCGCTGGACCCTCGCGATATGACCGACGGACCGTAGCGTCGCGCCGCCGATCTTTCTGGCCCGCTCCGCGATCGCGTCCGTCATCCCGATCAACTGCCCGGCTTGATCGTCCAGCATGAGGTGGAAGTCTCGGAAGTGTGGCCCTGAAAGATGCCAGTGGAAGTTCTTGGTTTTGAGATAGAGCGCGAAGACATCTCCAAGGAGAGCGGTAAGAGCCCCGGAAATATCGATGCGCGCGTTTTGGCCGAGGTCGGTCGGCGTGTTGAGGGAAGCTTTACGAAGCGTGGATGCGGAAGTCTGGTCCATAGAGGGCTCCTTGGGTGCTGTCGGATGTGAAACGCTGAAGCGCCACCTGTCCGGGATCACTGAAACCTGATGGGTATTCGAACACGTTTATTGCACGATCGCGCCTTTGAACCCGAGTTCCGCATAGCTGGAGCAACGCCGCGGGCGACATCTATGGTCGAACTCGCTCGGTGCGGCACCTTTGACCAACGAAAATACGCCTCGAAGCCGGACCGTGGTCCGGGCTGACCTATTGTCTAGCGACAACGAGCGCGTAAGGAGGTATTTAGGTCCGCGGGGACGGCCACGTGGACGGCTGGCTGAAAAAGGGCCTGGGCGGCATGACTGAACGGTTACGACGAGCTTTGTTTCTGACGTTCGCAGCTATGCTGGCCGCCCTCGTCTTTTGGATCGATAGCATCGCCGAATACGAGTCGTCCGTTGCAATTCTCTATTTAGCGGTTCTCGTTCTCGTTTCTGCGGTAGGGAGCGGTGCGGAAGTGACGCGCGCCGCGCAATGTTGTGTTGGTTTGACCGTCCTAGCATGGCTCGTCGTCCATCTCCACGATCCGGGAGCCGCGAGTATTTTACGGTGCGCATTCGCCTGCATCGCGATCGGTGTCACGGCGGCGCTGCTTATCAGCAGAAAGCGGCTCGAGGCGACCCAGCAGGACCTTGAACATAGTCGCGCCGAGGTCGACCTCTTCGCAAACTCCGTGCCTTACGTACTTTGGCGTTCCAACCCGCGTGGCGAGATCGAGTACCTAAACGCAAGTTGGACGGCCGTGACCGGAATGGATCGCTGGGACGTGCTGGAAGGTCAGCGCTATAACGAGGTCGTCCATCCGGATGATATTCCCATTCTCAACGAAACGGTTTCCGCAGCTGTCGCCAACCGTACTGTAACGAACCTCAAGGTCAGGATACGTCAAGCGGACGGCACCTACCGTTGGATGCAGATCTACGACAACCCGGCCTACTCGCCCTTGACTGACCGGGTGGAGCGCTTCGGAGGCTTGTCCGACGTCCACGACGAGGTAGTCGCGAAACAGCAGCTCCAACTTGTCCGTGACGAACTGGAGGTCAGCAGGGCAGAACTCGTTAACTTCACGGACTCGGTCCCGCAAATTTTGTGGCGCGCCGACGCGGAGGGCAAAATCGACTTTTTCAATCGCCGCTACACGGAAATCACCGGAAGAGGCGCCGATCAGACGATTGAGGGACAAACCCAAGCAGATGATGTTCATCCGCAGGATCTGGAAACCTTTGACCGCGCGTGGCGAGAGGCGATTGCCGGACGCTCGGAGGTCCGCGCGACCTATAGGCTGCGTCACGCAAGCGGGGAATACAGATGGATGTCGCTGGTGGGGAGACCCGTTCGAGTGGGCGAGAGCCCGGGCGAAATCCGGTATTATGGTGGTATATCGGATATTCACGACGAGGTGATGTCGCATCAGAAGGTCAAAGAACTGAACGAGACCCTCGAGCACCGCGTGGCGGAGCGGACGTCGGAGCTGATGCGGACGGAGCAGAGGTACGCGGGGCTTTTCGACGTCAGCAACATGACCTTCGCGGAGATGGACTTCAGCGAAGCAGAAGAGATGCTCGACACGATCAAGGCCCGCGGGGTAACCGACTTACGCGCCTACATGACCGCTCACCCCGATGAACTAATTCGTACTCTCGGCGCGATCCGGACGACGAGGGTGAACGAGGCCTTAGCGCGACTTATGGGGTACGAAAGCGTTGCGGACCTGGTCGCCAATCCGCCCGCCCAAAACGCCGAGGATGGCACCGAGGTCCTCCTACGCCAACTCGAGATGTATTTTCACGACATTCATCATATCGATGGCCGCACCGTACTCATCGGGAAGGCCGGGCGGCGCATTCCTGTCTATTTCACGGTGACCAGGCTATCGGACGGCCTTCATCTATCGAGCCATCTCGACCTTTCGGAGCAGGAGCGTATCGAGCAGATGCGCCAAGCAGCCCAGACGGAGATCGCGCGTGCGAACCGCATCGCAACCGTTGGGGCGTTCTCGGCATCGATCGCTCATGAACTTAATCAGCCGATCACGTCCATGGTGTTCGACGCCCGGACCGGGACCCGCATGATTGCACGTGAAAACCCGGACATCGAAGGGGTCGACCGTATTTTGCAACGCATGGAAAAAAACGCGCAACGTATATCAGGCATCGTTCAGCGAACCCGCGAGAACCTCGTCGGGAGACGCAGGGCAGTCGGAGCTGTCGACCTTCATCGCCTTGCTCTGGAAACGCGTGATCTTATCGACCACGACTTGAAGCGCGCCGACGTCGAAATGGAAGTGAACTGCGAGAATACCATTCCGGCGATAATGGGCGATCCTGTGGAGCTTCAGCAGGTTTTCGTCAACCTAGTGAACAACGCGATAGACGCCATGCGCGGTGGGGAAGGAGCACGTCGTGTCACGATAGGTCTCGCTGCGAAAAGCGGCTCGGTCGAGGTCAGGGTGACCGACACCGGACCGGGAATACCCGAAGAGTATATCCAGAAACTCTTCGAACCCTTCTTCACTACCAAGGAAACCGGGATAGGTATGGGACTTGAGATATGCCGTTCCGCCGTGGCTGCGATGGGAGGGCAACTCACTGTTGCTAATCTACCTTCAGGCGGCGCCTGTTTCGCCTTCGAACTTCCGTTTGCTGTGGCGCCCCCTTCCTAAAGAGCTCTTTGCGTCAACCGGCAACGCGCGATGGCGGTGTTATCTTACAATATCTGTTTGTGATTCTGGCTTCCCTTTATCGGATGAACGCGTGCTGCCCACCGCGGCACGCGCCCGATTTGACCGACGAAGGGGAACGAGTATGCAGGATGAGCGTCCGGATGGTATCGAACGCTACGACGAGCCCGCGGGTGGGTGGGGCGCCCTCCGAGCCGTCGCGAAGACCCTGGCCCATCAACAGGTCGTCGCCCAGGGCGCCGCAACATTGTTGAAGGCGAACCAGCCGGACGGTTTCGATTGCCCGGGTTGCGCATGGCCCGATCCCAAACACACCTCTTCGTTCGAGTTCTGCGAGAATGGCGCGAAGGCCATTACCTGGGAATCGACCGCTCGTCGCGTCGGTCCGGACTTTTTCGAAGACCACGCGGTCGAGGACCTCTGGACCTGGACAGACCATAAGCTCGAAGACGCCGGCAGGCTTACTACGCCACTCCTCTATAATCCGAGCCGCGACCGCTACGAAGCCGTCGATTGGGAAGACGCGTTTAAGATCATAGCGTCTGAACTGAACAGATTGCCCGAACCGAGCATGGCCGAGTTTTACACCTCCGGCCGGGCATCGAACGAAGCGGCATTCTTGTATCAACTGTTTGTTCGTGCGTTCGGGACCAACAACTTCCCGGACTGCTCCAACATGTGTCACGAGGCCACGAGCGTCGGCTTGCCGAAGTCGATCGGCGTCGGCAAGGGAACGGTAACACTCGAGGACTTCGATCACTGCGATGCGATCTTCTCCTTCGGCCACAATCCCGGCACCAATCACCCGAGAATGATGACGACGCTTCATGAAGCAGCCCGCAGAGGCGTGCCGATCTTGGCCTTCAACCCTCTGAAGGAGCGCGCTCTCGAGCGGTTCGCAGCACCACAGGACCCCGTGGAAATGCTGACCCTGTCGTCGACCCCGATAGCGTCTTCATACAACCAGCTGCGCGTCGGTGGAGACATCGCCGCCCTTAAGGGCTTGATGAAAACGGTGTTCGAGCGCGATGAGGCCGACATCCGGCGCGACGGTCCGGGAGTGCTGGACCGCGTGTTCATCGCCGAACACACGACCGGGTACGACGAGCTCCGAAGCGAGGTGAAGGCATCTTCTTGGGAGAGCATCCTAGAGGTATCCGGACTTTCAAGAGAGGATTTCGATCGCGCGGCCGACGTCTACATCCACGCCACCAGCGTCATCGTCTGTTATGGAATGGGGCTGACACAACACGAAAACGGCACGGCCAACGTCCAGCAGATCGCGAATCTCCTGATGCTGCGGGGAAATCTGGGGCGCAAGGGTGCTGGCATCTGCCCGGTTCGGGGCCACTCGAACGTTCAAGGTGACCGTACCGTCGGCATCACGGAAGCACCCAATGCTAGTCTGCTCGACGGAATGGAGAAAGCATTCGGCTTTCGCCCGTCAGGTGAGAAGGGACACAACGCCATCGAAACGATCGAGGCAATCGCCGAAGGTCGCTCCAGAGCGCTCGTCTGCCTCGGCGGAAATTTCGCCGTCGCGATGCCCGACCCGGAGGTGACATTCGAGGCCATGCGGAAGCTCGATCTAGTTGTTCACATCGCAACAAAGCTAAACCGATCGCATCTGCTTTTGGCAAAGACATCAATCATTCTGCCTTGCTTCGGCCGGACGGATCTCGACACCCAGGCGTCGGGCCCGCAGTCCGTAACGGTCGAAGACTCGATGTCCATGGTCCACGCGTCTCGCGGTTTTCTCAACCCTCCCGATCCGCTGCTGCGCTCTGAACCTGCGATTGTCGCAGGTATCGCCAAGGCGACGCTCGGCGACCGCCACGGAATCGATTGGGAGGGGCTTGTCGCCAACTACGACCGCATCCGCGAGAAGATTGAGATCGTCTTCCCCGATTTCTACGATTTCAACAAACGCGTGCGTGTCAAAGGCGGCTTTAGGCTCGATATTCCGGCATCGTACCGCGTCTGGAAAACAGACACCGGAAAAGCCAACTTTTTGCTTGCTCCGAGCCTGGATGGCGACCGTCTCGTCAAGAACCGGAGTGCATTGATGCTGACAACGATACGCAGCCACGACCAGTACAACACTACCGTTTATGGCCTCGACGATCGATATCGCGGCGTCTTCGGGCGGCGGGATGTAGTATTCATGAATAAGACGGACCTCGCCGAGCGTGGGCTTCGTGACGGCGATCTCATCGATCTGACCGCAACGCTTACCAGCGAGCCTCGAACGGCAAGCAAGTTCACGGTGGTGGAATACAACATCCCAAGGGGATCCGTGGCCGGCTATTACCCGGAGCTCAATGTCGTCATCACGCTCGAGCACTTCGACCGACTCTCAGGGACACCATCGTATAAGAGCGTCCCGGTGCTCGTTTCCGCAGCTTCCTGAGGGAGAAGCCAGTCCATTATAGCTGGTATTGTCACGAAGGAGAGAGAGTCTTGCGGATAATTACAGACCTTGAAACCCCGGATCGTCTGACATTGGAAGTACATGTGCCGGACGCTCCCTTGGGGGCGATCCTCCTGTTGTATGGTTTAGGGCACCGTGGCGACACGGACCCGGACCCGGTGCTTACAGAACGCCTTTGCACATCGGGTTTCCTCGTGGTCTCGATGCGCCTCGACTTAGATCACGGCCTGCTGAATGCGCTGGACGAAGCCATCACCGCGCTTCGCTGGCTTCAAACTTCTGATTTCGTATTCGACCGTGCTTGTCTGGCGTTGTTGGGGGTCGGCTTGGGCGGAACGATCGCCATCGAGGTTGGCTTGAAGGAAGGATTGCCGGTTGCGGCATGGTCCGCATTGATAGACTTCAAGGGTTTCATGGACAGCTCTGCTACTCTCGGAGACACTGATCATTTGCGTGACTACGACGATGTGAGTTGGGAGACGATCATTGCCGCAGGCGACCAGGTTCCTTTTCTGAGAGGGGTCGTCCTGTCCCTCGTCGTCAATAATCTCAGCCTTCTTGCCTCGATCAGCCCTCTAGGACGCGTTACTAAAAAATCGGGGCCCATGCTGCTTTTCAACTCCGTGGCGGAGATGATACCCGCGAAGGGCGTCTCTTTAATAAGAGAACGAATGGAGGAGTGCGACGTACAATGCGCCACCCACCTTTTGGAGGGTGCGCGACACGGCTCGGAGTACATGCTTTCTGCATTGCCCGCCACGATCCGGTTCTTTCAAAAAGCGTGGTCGTCAGAGAGATTCGACGTTCTCGACGCTGCCGACGGGACACTGCATCGGTACTCGAGCGAAACCGGAACGAACCGTGCGCTTGGCCTGCATTACGGCTCGCCGGACTTCCGCGTGTAGGAGAGCGTTCGGCTCTTTTGACCTATGGGGGCGATTTTCGACAATCTTGTTTCGAAGCGGCGTGCACATTTTAGTGTTCACTTAACGTCGCCGATAAAGAGTCATGATCGAACAGTTGCTTTGGAACCCGTTACTGGAGTTCTCCGTCCTCGTTTTGACGACAGTCGGAATCCGCGTTTCTCTCGGGCGAAACCCGACGGTCCGTTTCATAGTCAGTGTCGCCTTTTTTGGCCTGTTGACCGCGAGCCTGTTGTCCCACGACATAACGCCTTATTCCCCCGATCTCGGCGACCACGTGTTGTCCAGAAGGATCACCGCAGGGCTGCTCAAGTCTGTCTGGTGGATCGGAGCAGCCGTGGTCCTGATAAGTGCGGTCCGTTTATTTCTGATCTTCGAGAACAAGCCTCGGGAAGGTCGCCTTGCTCAAGACCTGGTGATTGGCGTCATCTATCTCGGGGCCGGTCTAGCTTTGATCGCGAATGTCTTCAGCCTGCCTGTCGGCACACTGATAGCTACGTCGGGAGCCTTCGCTATCGTTTTGGGCCTTGCACTCCAAAGCACTCTCAACGACGTTTTCTCGGGCATCGCGTTGAACCTCGGCCGCCCCTACGCCGTCGGAGACTGGATCATGCTGGATGGCGGATTTCAGGGGCGCGTCGTTGAGACCAATTGGAGGTCGACGCACTTGGTAAACGGATCCGACGATCTCGTCGTACTGCCGAACAGCACTTTGGCCAAGTCGCGTTTAGTCAACCTGACGCGCCCGAAAGAGACGCATGGCGTTTCGATCGTTGTGCGGTTCCTTCCTACCCAGACCCCTTCGGTGATAGAGGCAACGATGCGGACGGTCCTATTGAGCAGCTCCGCTATTCTCGACACCCCTCCGCCCTCTGCGTTGGTTGTCGATATCGACAGTACCGCCGTCGAGATCGAGCTCACCTTTCGTGTCGCAGGTTTCTCCGCCGCCGGAACAGCCAAAAGCGAACTTTATGATCTAATCTTCCGACATGCGAGAGCCAACGGCCTAAGATTGGCAGCTCCCCGTGACATGACCGTTCTCTACCCTGAGCCATCCGGTGACGCGCATTCGATCAAGCATCCTGGTACGCCATGGAGGCTGCTCGAAACCATACCGCTTTTCGCTACACTGACAGACGATGAAAAGGACGCTCTTGCATCGAGTATGACACGCCGTACCTATCGGAAAGGTTCTGTCATCACCATGCAGGGAAGCAAACTCTCCTCTTTGATGATCATGAGGACGGGCGTTGTGGCGCTGCAGCGCCGGGATAACGGGCATCTCGTCGAGCTGGCGCGTCTGTCGCCGGGGGACCTTTTCGGTGAAAGAGGGGTGTTGATCGACGCGGCCGAGGCAGGAGACACCACTGCGCTGACCTTTGTGGTGATTTACGAGATTACCAAAGACGATATCGCGGCTGTCATGCGCGATCGACCGGCACTGGCGGAGGAACTCGGGGTTTTGTTATCACGACGGATGGACGACGAGCAACATCTGTCGAATGCTATCTCTACGCCGCATGGAACTCATCCCGACACTCTGGCAACGCGTATAAGGCGGCTTTTCGAAATCCCGAAGGATACGGAGATGCTGTAGCGGCCGCCGACGCGCCGGCGGCCGCGGCAAGACGCTACTTCACGTTAGCGAACAACATATTCAATCCCTCGGATATTGTGGGATGGGCAAAGATCCCGTCCCTGAGAGCCGTGAACGGCAAGTCGCCGAGCATGGCCATCTGTACGACGCTCATGACATCGCCAGCATTTACGCCGAGCATCTCGAACCCGAGGATACGATCGCTGTCCTTGTCTACCAAGGCCTTCATAAAGCCCTTCCGCTGCGAAAGCGTCCGTGCTCTCGGCACGACATCCATCGGAAGCTTCGCGATGCGGTATTCGATGTTTCTGGAGCGCGCTTCGCGCTCGTTCATTCCCACCCGCGCGAATTCGGGGTCGATGAACACGCAGTACGGGATCATCCGCCCGTCTGTCGTTCTGTTGTCGCCCTTGAGTTGTCCCGAGACAACACGATAATCGTCCAGTGACGCATGAGTGAACATCGGCGTGCCCGCGACCTCGCCCATGGCCCATACGTCGTTTGCGGTGGTTCTGAGAAGGTTGTCCACTTTGACGAACCCGCGGGCGTCCACTTCGACTCCAGCCAAATGGAGGCCGATTCCCCCTGTCCGCGGACGACGGCCAGCGGCGACAAGTAGATGGGATCCCTCGAAAATTCGTCCGTCGGCCGTCGAGATGCTCACACCCTGCCCGGACTTCCCTGCCACGGTCGTTCCAGAGCAGTCGAGGGCTACATCGACGCCCTCGTCCCGCAGAGCCTCGAGCAGGGCGGCGCTGACGTCCTCGTCCTCTCTTGGAGCGAGGCGCGTGCCGTGCTCGATGATGGTGACGTCTGCTCCGAGCCTACGGAATGCCTGCCCGAGTTCCATTCCGATATAGCCGCCACCGAGTATGAGTAGGCCCGTGGGCATGTCGCCGAGCTGAAGGGCTTCCACATGCGTGATCGGATCGGCAGCCGCCAATCCGGGGACGTCGGGTACAGCGGCCGTGGTGCCGAGGTTTATAAATACCTTGTCGCCCGTCAGCGTTCTGACGCCGTTTCCGGTCTCCACGGCGATCGTCTTCGGAGAAACGAAACGTCCCCAACCTATAACCAACTCGAACCCGCTTGCGTCGAATCCGTTTTGATTGAGGGCGACCATCTCGGCCACGACGCTCGCTGTGCGGTTACGGACAAGATCCAGGCTGGTCCGGATATTTTCGGCCTGCGTACCGAATTCCGAGGCTCTGCGTGTCGCGTAGGCCACCTCGGCACTTCTTATCAATGTTTTGCTGGGGATGCAGGCAATGTTGATGCACGATCCGCCGATCAGGCCAGCCTCGATCACGGCAACGCGCTTGCCCGCCTTCGCTTGCTCGATCGCGAGTGTCTTGCCCGCTTTACCGCCACCGAAGACGAGGATGTCGAAGGATTCTACTTGAGCCATAATGGTCTCTCCTTGAGGATTAATGTCCCTTGGGAGAAAAGCAGCTGTCGATGGTAGGCGATTGTAAAATCGAGCCGCCCGCCGAACCTGCGACGTGGCTTCATGTTATACGGGATCCGGGGCTGTCAAACCATCGGAAACAGCACGGAGAAACGCAAGCCGGAACGCGTGATGGAATGCTCCATCTTTCCGCGAAGCTGACGCTCTACGATCACACGCATCAGCTTGGAACCCTGGCTCGGCGACGCGGCGCAATCGGCTTCGGGTCCGCCGACCTCTCGCCACCAAAAGCCAACCTCCCCGTCGGAGCAGGTCCACCGGACCAGGACTTGACCCGATCCGGTGGAGAGGGAGCCATGCTTGAGGGCGTTGGTAGCCAATTCGTTGGCTAGTAGACCCAACGCCACCGCAATCGAGTAACTTATCGCTATATCGGGACCTTCGGCCGATATCCGTGGCATCTCTCCTTCGTTGTACGGTGTCAGGACGCCTGCGAGGAGCTCGCGCACCTGAATAACGAGGGTATCGCTGCTTTCGTTATCGAGGAAGTCGTGGACTTCGGCCAACGCTCTCAAGCGACGCGCGAAGTCCCTCGAATGGTCCTTAGGCAAAGAGAGGTTTGCGAGACCGATCGCGGATGCATAGACGTTTTTGAGACGATGCCTCACTTCGTCGCGCTCGAGCCTCAAATGCTCGCTCGCTTCGATCTGCGTTCCGATATCGACGCAGCGAGAAATCGCCGCCGACGCGGCGCGAGCCAAAGTCTGCGCCGCTACGATCTCACCGAGCGCATCGGAAAACGACCCTCCGGCGCGAAATTCGGCGACTTCTCCCATGGGAGAATGAAGTGATCTCGGGGACGTCTGGAAACTCTCGGTGTAGGGAGCCAAGGCAAAGTTCGTTGAAAATGCTTCACCGCCGACACCGCTCCCCGCTACGGCTGTTATGGCCGGAACCGGCGCGAACGAGGCAGCTGGGAAGATGGACGTCGAACGCCCATCCTGCTCCGGCATGCCGGCGCCGGATTGAATGAGCGCGAGAGCCGCGGGCGAAAGAATGCGCCGCGCGGCATTACGAGCGATTTCAGAAATCTGGTTCCCGTCGTTGGATGCGGCGATCTGAGTGAGCGCTTCGACGAGGATTGGATAAGACTGAGGCATGTTCGACACCAAATTTTTCGCGAGTCGCCGCATGGGCTGTTGGTATCGTTATGGCTATGCGCTCGTTACTGCGCGGAATAGGACGATTCAGCCCTCGGTTCATGCTGGTATCCAGCTACATGTTGAGCCGTGGCCTCGTCTTCCGGACCAGACCTATTCGCTCCCGGAGTGAACCGGATCCTGCAATCCGGCGGTCAGCTTTCGTTGTATTCGAAGATTTTACATCGGGTGACAGGATACGAAATGACTATAGTTCAGCCGCGAATATTGAGGACCCTCGGTGCCCTCGAGCATCTGTTTGCCGCTTACGGTGAAGACGGCACGATGAACTTTTCGATCGCTGCACGCATCTCCGGTACGATATCTGAATCGGCAGTAACTGCAGCGCTAGCCAAGGTGCAGGATCGGCACGTCCTTCTTCGAGTTTCAGCGGGTTGGTCTCCGGATGGCGCTCACTGCTTCATGCCTACCGAGCGCCGGATTCCCCTGAGAGTCGAGGTGGCTCCGATTGCGAATTGGGCGCGCATCGCCGAAAGTGAGATGAATAGGCCGCTTCTATCGAGCGACTCACCGCTTGTTCGTGGGACCATAGTCGGCGAATTGGGGGCAACGACCCTCGTCTTAACTTTCAATCACGCGATCACGGACGGTATGGGTGCCGTCCTGGTGATGCGAGAGGTTTTGACCGCGTTAAGCGGAGCGGCGCTTCCGGAAGTACCCGGCGACGCCAGACTCGAAGAGAGGATCGGGCTGGAGGTTCCACTTTTCCATCGGCACTCGACCCTCAGCGGTGAGACGACCTGCGAAGACTTGGGGGGCGACTCCGCACCGACAAGTAGAACGACCGTCGACAGCATCGAAATCGACCGAGATCGGCTGGCGAAACTGCTTTGCACCGCGAGGTCCCGGGACACGACGTTGAACTCCATGATGACAGCGGCGCTAGGGAATGCGCTTGTCAACATCGGCGATCAGTGGCGTCGAAAACCTCTGCGTGTGATGTCGCCGATTGACCTCAGGTCCGGGTTCGATATCCCCGAGCACGTCGGCCTATCTCTGTCGATCGCGATAACCTCGTTCGAGAGGGGTGATACGGCGTTCTGGGACGAGGTACACCGGGTGCACCAACAGATCGCCAAATTCAGGGATAGGAAGATGGCTATTTGGATGGTCGGAGATATCGCAAAGCGGTGCATCGAAGACCCGAGCTACGACGCGACAAGACGACGGGTGCTCGAACACAGTCCCTTCGATAGTATTATGACGAATTTTGGAGTTTTAGGGATGCAGACGCACTTCGGCGATCTTGTCGTTGAGAACATCTGGGCTCCGGCGCTCCGTTCTGTTCCGGGTCAGGACGCCGTGGCCGCGGCCACTTTCGACGGTGGCCTCAGCCTGGTGCACACCTCGGTAGCCGGAACGGACGGACTGCTTGCGCGACTGGTCGAAATAATGGAGGGCTCCTAACCGATCGAATGCCGCTAGACATCGGCCTTCCCGATATTGATGATGCTAGCCGCCCGTCACGCTCATATGGCGACGGATGGCCGGCTTCTCACCCCTGCCGATAACGAAGTCATGTCCCCGCGGTTTACGCGCAATTCCCCCGTCGATCACCCTTCCGACCTCGACATCGTCTGCCCCCGACCTTAGTACCGCGCGGAGATCTACCGCATCCTCGTGCCCGAGACACATGTAAAGAGTTCCGGTGCATGTAACTCGCACCCGATTGCAACTTTCGCAGAAGTTATGACTCATAGGGGTGATGAAACCGAGCCTGCCACCCGTTTCCGCCACCTCGACATATCGCGCCGGACCGGAGGTACGGTAATCCATAGGCAGCATCGTAAAATGGTCGGCAAGCGTCCGACGCAGTTCCGACAGCGGCAGATAGAAGTCGCTCCTGTCCTCTCCGACGTCTCCCATCGGCATCGTCTCGATCAGCGTGACGTCCATTCCCTGACCGTGCGCGAAACGGATGATATCCGGTATCTCTTCCTCGTTGACGCCGCGCATCGCCACTACGTTCAGTTTGATTCCCAGGCCTGCTCCAAGCGCTGCTTGGATCCCTTCCAGTACCATCGAAAGCTCCCCGCGCCGCGTGATCCTGCGAAACTGCTCTGCCTGCAGCGAGTCCAACGACACGTTGAGCCTTCGTACGCCGGCCTCGGCGAGTTCCGCCGCATGGAGTGCGAGTTGCGAACCGTTCGTTGTTAAAGTCAGCTCGTCGAGACCGGATCCGATCTTGCGACCGAGCGCCCGCACGAGATGCATCATTCCTTTGCGCACCAGAGGCTCGCCCCCGGTCAGTCTCAATTTTCTTACGCCCTTGGAAATGAAGACCATGCAAAGCCGCTCGAGTTCCTGGAGGGTGAGGAGTTCGTCCCTCGGAAGGAATGACATGTTTTCCGTCATGCAATACGTGCATCGGAAATCGCAGCGATCGGTCACCGACACACGCAGATAATTGACAGCACGACCGAAGCTGTCGGTCATCGATTCGAATTTAGGTGCTTCCATGTCTTTTCCGTCGCCGTGCCTCCGCCACCCGCAAGCGATGGCGCAGGGATCTATATCTTGCAGGCGCGTTTTCATACCGCTGCCTGTGATAGAGGAAGTGACCTGATGCGCTTCCCCGTCGCCGAGAATATTGCGTTCGCTAGCGCGCCTGCCGCCGCCGCTGTTCCTGCCTCACCCACGCCGCCGGGCTTCTCGAGGCTTTTGACCTGATAGACCTCGACTTTGGGCGCTTCGTTGATGCGGAGGATTCGATAGTTGTCGAAATTGCTTTGTTCCACGGCACCGTCGGCAAAGGTCACCTCGTTGAACATCGCTGTACCGAGCCCGAACAGCACGCCTCCCTCCATCTGCGCCCTGACGGTGTCCGGATTGATGACGATCCCGCAGTCGACCGCCAATACCGATCGCAAGAGCTTCACCTGCTTTCCGGGGACGACTTCGATTTCGAGTATATGCGCTAGGTACGTATTAAAGGCGAACTGGAGACTGACGCCGCGGCCGTGCCCCTTTGGGAGTTTGCCCGTCCATCCCGCCTTCTCGGCAGCCAGTTCGAGAACAGCCAGTGCGCGAGGGTTCCTGGTCAGCATCTTTCTTCTGAAATCGACGGGATCCTGCCCGGTTGCGTGAGCCATCTCGTCGACGAAGCTCTCTATCACGAAGAGATTGTGTGTAGCGCCTACGCCCCGCCACCATGCCGTCGTCAAACCTTCCGGTTCGTGGCGGACGTAGTCCGCGAAAACGGATGTCTCGTCGTACGGGGTCTCGACCGCGCAATCTAGAGAGTCTGGATCGATACCGTTTTTGAAGGCCGGGGGCGCCCAACGGGCCATGACAGACGATCCTGTAACCCGATGCGTACGCCCGACGAGGCGACCCGCTTCGTCCAGTCCCGCCGATACGCGGTCGTAGTAGTACGGACGGAAAAAATCATGCGTGAGGTCTTGCTCGCGCGTCCAGACCAGTTTGACCGGATATCTTATATTCCGCAGGAGCTTTGCCGCCTGCTCAATCGTGTCGACATCGAGACGGCGTCCGAAAGCACCGCCCATTAGCTGGTTGTTCACGGTCACCATCTCAGGAGGAAGCCCTGTCGCATCCGCGACCGCCTTCTGCGCACGGACCGGAACCTGCGTCCCGACCCACAACTCGGCACGATCATCCTCGATGAAGAGCGTGCAGTTCATCGGCTCGAGCGGAGAATGCGAAAGGAATGGCGAACGGTAGACGGCATCGAGCTTTGTCTTCGCCCTTCGTATGGCTTCGGTCGCTCCGTTTTCGTCGCGCACGACAACGCCCGCCTTAAGGGACGCCTCATGCATATCGTTTACGATCGCTTCGGTCGAAACGGACGCGTTCGGACCGCTTTCCCATCTCAGTTCGAGAGCATCGACTCCGAGCTTGGCGGCCCACATGTGGTCACCGATAACGGCGACAGAGTCTTCTGTCCGGACAACGTCGCGGACGCCCTTGACAGCACGGGCAGCTGCTTCGTTCATATTTGCGATCTTGCCGCCCTTAACCGGGGCTATAGCGACGGTCGCATAGGCCATTCGCGGAAGCCGAGTGTCTATACCATAAACCAGCGATCCGTTGACTTTGGCCGCGGTGTCCAGACGCTTTGCCGCAGTGCCGATTAGCTTGAATTGCGACGGGTCCTTGAGCGGGACCTGTGTGGGCACCTCTCGGGTAGCGGCTTCCGGTGCAACATCGAGGTAGCTCAACGATCGCCCGGAAGGCTTATGATGGACTACCCCCTTTTCAACGCCGCATTCGTCGGCCGAAACACCCCACCGTTCGGCCGCGGCTCCGACAAGCATTATTCGTGCAGACGCCCCCGCCTCCCTTAATCGCACCCAGTCGGACTGCGTGGACGTCGAACCGCCCGTCGCCTGATCGAAAAGGATCGGGTCCATGTACTTCTTGAGGTCTGGAGGCGCAGCTTCCACCCGTATCTGGTCGAGGCCGACCTCGAGTTCCTCGGCCATCAGCATAGCGCTCGACGTGTAGATGCCTTGGCCGACCTCCGTGTGCGGCATGATCAGGGTAATGCCCTCAGCGTCAATTTTAACGAAGGCGTTGGGTATGAATCTCGACTGCTCGCCAACCGCGGCGGAGGCACGGCGAGTGTTTCCCGGGAGCTGGACAGCCAGCACCAATCCCGCGGTCGCAAGTGCGGTTCCACGGAGAAAATTCCTGCGTGATACGAGGTTCTCGATCATTGCGAAGCCCTCACACGTTGACCGAATGGATTGCTTCGCGGATTCGGACATACGTTCCGCAGCGACAGATGTTTCCGGCCATAGCGTCGTCGATGTCGGTATCGGTGGGCTTGGGGTTGTCGCTAAGGAGAGCGGTCGCCGACATGATCTGTCCGGACTGGCAATAGCCGCACTGAACTACTTCCTTGTCCAACCATGCGGCCTGAACCTTGGCTCCGATCGGTGTGTCGCCGACACCCTCGATGGTGGTGATCGGCATGTCTTCGATCATGTCCATTGTCGTCTGGCAGGAGCGCACCGCAACGCCTCCAAGGTGCACCGTGCATGCCCCGCACTGGGAGATGCCGCAGCCGTATTTCGTACCTGTCAGTCCGAGCACGTCGCGCAGCACCCAAAGGAGTGGCATGTCGTCCGGCATATCGACTTCGTGCACTTGGCCGTTGATTGTCAGCTTTCTCATAGTCGCCTCTTCTCCGTGGCCAGCCGGGGCGCGATCCGCATCTTGACTGGCTGGGCTGTAAAACCGTCACCGCGCATTTTGACGGAGTTCAGAGCCGAAGAATTGGATGATCCCGCACCTTCGTGTCTTCGAAAGTCCGAAATAGAACCATTGCGCTGACTGGCGTGCGTGTCGCAAAGGTCATCAAGCGATGGAGGCGTGAGCGGCACGGTCAACGCCTGGACGGCTGCCGGTAGTCAAGTAGTCCCATTGCCCGGTCCTGGTCACGGACGCGTTCTTGCGCCACTTAAGAGGCGTTGTTCCGACAAGGCGCTTGAACACCTTCGAAAGATGGGCCTGGTCACTTAGACCGCAAGCATGGGCTATCTGGCTTAGAGGTTCATGGGTCGACGCGATGAGGTATTTCGCCGCCTCGATGCGCCGCGAAAGGACATAGTCATATGGCGGACGTCCGAATGTGACGTTGAAGCCTTTGGAAAATCTGCTCACGCTCAGGCGGACTTGCTCGCTGAGGTCTCCGACGCGGAGCCTCGAGTCGACGTTTTCGTCGATGTAGCGGATGATCTTTTTCCGCTGCCACTCGCTGAGTCCAGAAGTAACCTTCGCCTTGACCACACCCACTGCGGGCGCGATTTTGCCGACGACGGCCTGCTTTTCAAGCCAAGCCTCGATTGTCCGGAGGTCTGTTTCTGAGTGCCAAGCCCGGAATGTACCACCTACGTCCAGGGCTGTATCTAATGAGAGAGAGGTGTCCATCGCGATGTCCTCGCTGCTTCTGATGCAGTGAGGTTGACGTGTTGGGACGTGTGAAATCGAGTTATAGGATGTAAAAAGAAGTTATGGCGTTAAGGCCCGGGCTCTAACAAATTCCGGAACCGGATTTTACAATATTGTTCGACTTCTTGCCGATAGGAACGGTCGGAGGGCTTTGCCGTACATGCGGCACGCGTTTCGGCATTTCAAAGCAAGCTATGAGGCAACCCGTGAGCGCGGTAGGACTTACTTCGAACCGGATCACAGGGTCTCGGGTAGCCCTCGTCACGCGGGCGACATGTGACATCGGCGTGGCTACTGTACAAGCGCTCGCTCAAAGCGGAGCGGACTTGGCGCTTGCGCTGGAGATCGAGCCCTCGCCTCATTTCATGGAATCCCTACGAGCTTATGGCGGGCGCGTCGTCTGGTTCCCGATCACGGGATCTCTAAACGGCGTCGAGGCAGCTATACTCGTGCGCTCCGTGGTGGCGGCATTGGGGCGCATCGATGTGCTTATCGCCAACACGGTTCGCCGTGTGGAAGGCCAGATCGACGACGGTGATGTCGATGAAGACGCGCTTGACGAGCAAATGGCCACGGATGTCCGGAGCGTCATCGCACTTGTCAAGGCGGCCTCCAGGTCAATGAGCCACGGCGGGCGAGTAATCGCGCTGGGCTCGAGCCTCGCCGACCGTGTCGGAACACCGGGTCTTGCCGATTTTGCGGCCACGCGAGCGGCGATCGCAGCCTTCTGCAGAGGGGCCGCGCACGACGTCGGTCCCCGGGGCATAACGGTAAACGTTGTTCAGATCGGTGCGATCGAATCTCAGGCTGATGGAGGCCTATCCAGGGAAATGCTGGCCGCCGAAAGGGACGCCAATGTCCTTGGAAGACTTGGCAAACCATCTGAAGTTGCCGAGGCCATTATGTTTCTCGCAAGCCCCGGAGCCGCGTTTATAACCGGCAGCGTCTTGAATGTGGACGGCGGCTGCAACGCGTAGACCGGCTTCGACGCAGGCCGCACCGCGCAACATGAAAATCCCCCGGAATGCAGGTGTCAGAGACCGAGGATACCGCGCTTCAGCCCGATCGCCACTGCATGGGCCCTATCGTTCGCGGTGAGCTTGCTCAGTATGCTTTTGACGTGCCCTTTGACTGTCTCCTCGGTGATCGACAACACCAGACCTATCTCCCGGTTCGAGTTGCCTTCCGCGACCAAGGCCAACACCGATATCTCCCGTGCGGTCAGAGATTCACCATCGGCATAAGTAGCCAGTGTGTTCGCAATACCTGCATCGACGTGCCGTCGCCCGCTCACCACCGACCTTATCGTATTTATGAGATCCTTCCTGACGGACGATTTGAGCAGGTAGGCTTGGGCACCTGCGCCTATTGCCCTGCTTGCCAATTGCTCGAAATCGTATGTTGTCAAAACGATGACACGGGCGTTCGGATGCTTCTTGCGGATTTCCGTCAGGACGTCGATGCCGTGGACTTTAGGCAATTGGAGATCGAGAAGCATGACATCCGGCTCAAGTTCGCCGTAACGCCGTATGGCCTGCTCACCATCGGAAGCTTCTCCGACCAGTTCGATGTCTGCGTGCGCGGCTATCAGAGCCGCTAATCCTTCGCGGATGAGCAAATGATCGTCGGCGGTCATTACTCGTATGGGGCGTGATGTCATGTTTCTCAGCCGCCGCGGCACGTGTGCCGGCAAAGACATCGGCGAATCTCCGATCGGTCTCCGCTGGCGGCAACCAGGCTGGAACCTATCCGTAACGGCATCAACCCCGCTCCCTTCTGCATTCACAATACTGATTTCGACGTTGTCCGGTTTGCCAGACCGGGGGTCTTGCTGACAAGTCCAATACCGCCCCCCCCGATCGTAGAATTTGGGCCGATGTTGTCCACCCTCGAAAGAGGGACCGAAAAAACCATCGATGCAGCCATTGACCCAGCTCGCCTTTAGACAATGACCTACCACAATGGATAGGTATCGACCCGGGAAATATCGGTGTTACCTCGCAGGCCTAATACAGCCATGGGTAGGGAGCCCTCAAGATTGCAGGAGGAGGCAATGTTGTTACGGCGTATGGTCGCTGTGGTTTTTGGCCAACGAAAGATGACCGCTTCAGAAGCTGGATGCAGGACTTCGAGAGCGAAACGCCTGGAATGTCGACGGTTCTGTGCCACGCCCTCCGAAGAAATGGCAAGTTGTCGGGCTTGAGCGATGTCTCGGGCTTCCCGCGATGGAGTGTATGAAGAAGCGATGTCGTTCATCCGCAAAAATCTGTTTGCCAGGCGTCGCTTGCGGGGTCCTAATGAAATCGGTTCACCGATTAATGGGTCGACCTCGCTCCTCGACCCTTGGCATGTCTCGTGGTCATTCGCTTTAACACTCTGGAGCTTGGCTTTTCTATCGCGGATGTCCGATCGCGGCGAGTTACCGACCGCTCTGACTTACGACTGGATCGAAGCGTACAGTATTGCGGCCCTTGCGATTGTTGCTATTGCCTCGTTAGCGAACGCATTTCTTCGCGCTCGTCCGCAAATTTCACCGGAACCAACCTTTGAATCCACCGACGCTCGCCAGGAGCTCGGCGATGCCCTGCCTCATGTCGTCTGGGGCACCAGCGCGGATGGGCGGTGCGAGTTTCTTAATGAACGATACACCGAGACATTCGGCACCCCCCGTCTCAAGGCGATCAACGATCAAAGCTGGGCCGATCCTATCCACCCGGACGATCGCCCCAAGATGTACCAAGCTTGGCGTGCCGCGGTCGATAGCGGGAGCTCGAGCTACTCGGCGCACGCTCGTGTGCGCATGAGTGATGGTTCTTATCGATGGATGGAGTCGCAGGGCCGCTCGGTGAGATCGGCCGAATCCGGAGAGGTGGCAAAATGGTTCGGCAGCCTAGTCGACGTCCAACCCCAGGTGGAGGATCGCGAGACCATCACGAGACTACAGTTCGATCTGCAAACCATTGCAGACGAATACGAAAAATCGCTTTCACGCGCGGACGAGCGCCTGAACTCCCTCTTCGAGCCGAGGGAGATAAGCTGGGTGGAGTACGACATCAAGTCCGCGCGACCGTTAACCGACGCCCTCAGGAATGTAGGGGTAGTCGATATTCCCGCTTATCTCGAGACGAACCCCTCACGGACCGACGAGGCAAGGCAGGGCATCCGGGTCTATCGGGCCAGTGAAGATGCGTCGAGAGCGCTCGGGCACGAGAATGTTCCGGACACGATCTCTCAGTGGACGGGCGCCGACGGCGTTCGCAATCTTGATGTTGAAACTGCTGTCCTCGCCGCCCTTCTCAATCGCGTGACGGCGACATGCGGCATTACAGAGCTCGTCGATGCCCAAGGAGTCACACGCACAGTCCCCTTCTCGATCTGGATCACGGAAGATGGTGTCGCCAGAGTGTCGTTCTTCAATACTAGAGAAGTCTACAGTCGGGCGGAGCGAGCTAGTGCCGCACGGCAGGAACATGCTCGGGCGAACAGGATTGCCTGCGCGTCCGCGCTCTCTACAACCCTCGTTCACGAAATGAGCCAACCGCTTACCGCGATCTCGCTAGATCTGGCAACGGCCGGCAGGCTCGTCGCAATGGGACCCGGCGGCGCGGAAGCGGTCGGCAAAGTCATGGAGCGGCTGCGCTGGAACATCCAGCGCTTGACGGAAATAGGAACCAAAACCCGCGAAAGTCTCCGACCCAACCGTCATAACCGGCGGCCTGTGGACATCCTGGAGCTTTCGAGGCGTTCAATAGATCTTGTTTTCGGCCCACTCGACCTGGAAGATAGCTTGGTCGAGGTATCGGCGGACAGCGATCTCCCGCTTATAAAGGCGGACCCGGTGGCTTTGCAGCAGGTTCTTTGCGCCCTACTACTGAATGCGTTCGAAGCGGGAAGTTCCCCTGACCGGCCGGCGACAGTCTCCTTAGCGATCTCCCGCCCGCTGCATGCGACGGAAGTAAGGATTTCCATTTCGGATAGCGGCTCTGGAATTCGCGATGAGCATCTGGCGCTCGTCTTCGACCCTTTCTTCTCGACAAGACCCAACAGGCTGGGTTTCGGTCTGACGGTGTGTCGTAGCGTGGTAGAAAGCTTCGGAGGAACGCTTAGCTTGAAGAATAGAAGCGACGGAGGAGCCGTTGCAGAATTTTCAATTCCGATGATTGATGGTAACGCTTTCGACGCCTCTCCACAGTGTTGATCTAGCTCACATCGTAAGTCGATCAGGCCACGTCACCTCAGTCGAAATCGTAACCGGCTACACGCATCACGCCTGCGATTATGTCGTCTATGTCGCTTCCCTTGCTAAAAAAGGCCGTGGCTCCGGCTTCCATAGCCTTTGCTTTGGTAATGTCGTCATCCTGCGATGTGATGAAGACGGTCTTGAAGGTTACATCCCTTTCTCGCAGTAAACCCTGAAGTTCCAGGCCACTCATTCCTGGCAGTCTTTGGTCCAGGATCAGACAGGCGACCTTATGATCCGCCACATATTCCAAAAACTCCTCCGCCGTCGGGAAGATGACGGTTTCGCAGTCGTATGAGCTGAAGAGATCCGAATAGGCTCGCCGTACGGCAAGGTCATCTTCGACGATCGCGATCGGAGGGCGAGACAGCTTCTTATTCCTCGGACTTGAGCCAATGAGGCTGCATGTGAGTATTAGCGGCTAACGTACATGGTGTGCGGCCAACCTGCGAGATATCGACTGGAGACGGCTCTCCGTCGTACTCATTTTTAGGATGACCTTTGTACCTTGACCATCTTGGCTGGATATCGAGAGCTGTGCGCCGAGGTTCGACGCGCGCTCCCTTATCCCCGCGATGCCATAATGGCCTGAATAATCCAAGTGTTCCGATAAGGCGGGCATCCCTTTTCCGTTATCGCAGACGACAATTTCCATGCGGGCACCATCGAAAGTGAAACGGCATTCGATTTTGTCCGCCCCCGAATGAAAATAAGCGTTTCTCAGGGCTTCACGGCATATTTGACGAAGTTCGTCACGAACCTCGACCGGAAGACGTGGCTGTTTGCCCGTCACCTCCAGGGAGAATTGTGAATGCGCTCCCTCGGGCTGGAGCGTCGAGAGTTCGGCCGCATCCTCCTCGACTAACGTCAAGATGTCTGCCGTAGCCTTGGCGGGATCGCGGAGTGACTGGATCGTATCTCGCCCTTCGACTATCGCGTCATCGCTCTTGAGCAGAATGACGTTGAGCATCTCAGAAGCCTTCGCTGGTTCGCCGGGAAGCAGATTCCGCACCGCTTCGAGACGGTAGATCAAACCTTGGAAGCTCTGCAGGAGCGTGTCATGAAGATCGCGCGCGACGCGTGTCCTTTCGCCGAGCCGCTCCTCAAGGCGCGCGTTGTATAGCATCTCGATCTGCATCATCCGCGCCTTGTATGCGGCGATGATTGCCGCGATGGACATCAGGCATACCAGGGTGATGAACCACCAGCTACTCCACCACGGTGGAGAAACCTGTATCGCCAGCGAGCCGGATCCTTCCCATTCCCCCCTTTCCGTGGCTGCCTCGACCACAAGTTCGAAGGTGCCCGTCGGAAGTGTCGCAAAATTGATCGTCCGCAACGCCGACGGCAGGAGGTGCCAGTCGGTCTCTAGCGGGGCTATACGATATCTGTATCGCACGGCCGCGGGATTCGAGAAGTCGAATGCCGAGAAGGATACGGCGAAGTTCTGGTCATAGCGAATTCGATACGCGACGTCGGTATTTCTAAGGGGGTAGAGGACCGGCTTGTCCTCGATCCTGATGTCCGTAAACAATACCTTGGCCATCGGGTCTGCGGAGCGGATTTTCGAAGGGTCGACGACCGCGGCACCCGGGAAGCCCGCGAAGTACATTCGGCCGTCTTGGCCGCTATTGCAGGCATGCCATCCACCCATGTCGTTGCCCGGCAGCCCGTCCGCACTCGTGAAATTCTGGAACATTCCAGTGGCCAGATCCAACTTGGAAACGCCGCGGTTCGTGCTGATCCAGAGGTTCCCGTCGCCGTCCTGTCGCGTGCAGCTCACGGCATTTCCGGCGAGGCCGTCCTTTTCGAAATAAGCCGTGAACTTTCGGGTGGCGGGGTCGAACATGTTCAGGCCGTTGTGAGTGGCGATCCACAAGCGGCCGTCGCGCGCCCGAAAGACATTGTTGGTGGTGTTGTTACTGATCGTCGTTGGATCGGAAGCGTCGTGGCGAAATTCCTCGAACTCCTCCGTGACCTTGGAAAACTTCACGAGCCCAACTCTGGAACCGATCCAGAGATTGTCGTGATCGTCCTCGTCGATTGAAAAAAGCTCCTTGTTCAGAGAGCTGTCCGCCCTATAGCTCTTGAAGGTCTGCGTCTTGGTGTCCATCCGGTTGAGACCGTTCCAGGTCGCGAGCCATAGAATCATTTGCCGATCCAGGAAAACCCGGGTCACTACATCGCTGCTTATCCAATCACGCCGCCCGCGTTCATATCTGTACGTTTTCGTCCTGCCTGTCTCAGGGTCGAAGGAAATCAGACCTGTTCCGATAGTGCCGATCCACAGCGTTCCGTTCTCGTCTTCCACCATCGACAGGATCTCCACCGAGGCGCCGCTTCCCGCTAGGTCGAATATCCGTAACTGCCCTGCGGTGTCGATACGCGTCAGCGCGCCACCGGTGCCCATCCAGACATTGCCCTTTCGATCTTCCAGGATCGCGTTGACGAAGGTCTCGCCGAGCTTGTTCACGTGGCCGGAGTATGGCCAGACCTTGCGGAACGGCAAGGGCTCGGGAGTGAAGACATTTGGTGGGCTGGCATGCAGCCCTGTCCAGATATTGCCCTGGCGGTCCTCGAAGATTTCGATGGCCCTGTTTTCGGATAGGCTCTGTGGATCCGTGGGATCGTTCACGTACTGGTCGAATGTGAAATCGGCCCGGTTGAACCGCAAAAGGCCAGCGCCCATGCTGACAAGCCACAGATCGCCGTTACGAGTCTCTATCATCTTGTAGACGCCGGACATAAGCCCATCGGCGCTATTGCTGAACGATATCTTCCTGACCGTATTCTGATCCCGATCGTAGAGCGCGAGGCCACTGCCCGACCCCCAGAGGATCCAGAAGAGGCCCTTAGAATCTTCAAAAAACTGAAACTCTCGTGCTTCGATCCGTAGCGGAATGCGGCGGTTCACCTTCCCGGTGTCGGGATCGAATGCCTCAAGTCCATTCCCGGTAGCTACCCAGAAGACGCCTTCGCGGTCGGTAGCAGTCGATTTGATGTCGTCGGTACTCAGGCCGTCGTCCCGACCTTGTACCTGCCCGAAACGCTTGACACTACCCGTTGCGGTGTCGAGCCTGTATAAGCCCTGCGAGGTTGCAAGCCATAGGAAACCATGACGGTCTTGGCTGATCTGCAGGACCGTCGGCGTCGATTCATCAAGTGCGAAGTGCTTGAATTTCCCGGTCTTCCGGTCGAAGGCATCGAGTAGCTGATCAGTTCCTATCCAGACAGTCCCATCGCGGTCCTTGAACGTCGAATAGATATAGACCCCGCTTAGGCTATCCGGGTCGTCACGGTCGTGCTTGAAAACCTGAAAGGTATAGCCGTCAAATCTATTGATCCCGTGCTGTGCGCCGAGCCACATATATCCGTCGTCATCCTGAATTATCTGGCCTACCCGGGTCTGCGAGAGCCCTTGGGACAACGACAGCTTGGTGAATTGGATATCACTTTTCGGTATGAGCCGGCTCGTGATTACCTCGGAGAGGACCATAGCAGTCGGAACAAGTTCGTCAGCGCGTGCGAGGCTTAAAGGGGCCATCAGGATGAAAAGCTTTATCGCCAAAGCCCAGAAAAATGTCCGCGGCGAAACCCTCCACGCAAAACAACTGATCAAGACGCGCCCCCGCGAAATACAAAAACAACGCTCCGGATTATGTCCGAAGACCAGAATTCCACAAGCTGTAGTAGAATTCCGGTGTCCCGATCGAGCGAGTTCTAAATAGTCCGTCATCCCGTCGATCCGCAAGCTCTCGATGAGCAGACACATCTTGGGCGAGCCCCCTCTTTCGAGGGTGTGCGGAAGGATCCCTATGGAACAGTATACCGCTCAGTTCGCAATACTGGATATCGACAACTGTCAGGCAACCTATTTTTACGGGGACGGCGTAGATGACGACTTTAAACGCTACTCCAGATGATATCGCTGATGCTGGCCGCGACCAGGCATCCGACGGATGCCTGTCGGCACTTGTCCCGTATGAAAACGCCGCGCCTTCGACCGAGCTTGCCGAATTGCTCTACCTGTTGAAACTTGGCGTTAAGACCAATCTCCGCTGGATAGGAAGAGAGCAGCCGGATATCGACGCGGCGCGCAAAACCTCCGCGCGACTGTGTACGTATGTCGATCGCCTGGAAACATTGATCGCATCGGCGAACCCCAATCACCCTGAACGCCTCTGAGTTCAAGGCGAAAGCAGCCGACCGCGCGGGTACGTGCAGGCCCGGCATTAATCACAAAGGTCTCGAGTAACACATGCGGGCGAACGGAAGATTGGCTCGCCCGTTGCTTTGAGCGTCGACAGATGTGATATCCGTCATAGAAACGAATTCTGGCGGTATCTGCGGCTCAACGATGACTCTTATCAAGTTCGGCACCTTTGAACTCGATCTCGTCAACAAAACTTTGACGGAATCCGGCAGACCGTACCAGCTCGGCAAGAAGGCGCTGGATTTATTGGTCGCGCTTTTAGGGAGAGCTGGGGAGATCGTTTCTAAGGAGGAGTTGCTGAGAGCCGCTTGGCCGACGACTACCGTCGACGAAGGCGCTTTACGCGTGCATCTGATGACACTTAGGAAAGCACTCGGCGAATATAGCGATCAACGGTATATCGAGAACATCGCCGGACGTGGCTACATTTTTGTCGCGCCGATTGAGCTTTCCGCGCCAGGCGCGGCCACGCCTGCTGGGTTGGCGATCGCGCCCGAAACGAACCTGCCACGATTTGCGAGCCGCCTGGTCGGTCGCGAGGACTTCATCGAAACGAGCTTGGCCGCACTTGCATCCACGAGGCTGCTGACGGTATCGGGTGCGGGCGGGATAGGGAAAACCGCAGTTGCGCTGGAAATCGCCGCTCGTGTCCAGTCTTCAAGGCGGGTTGTCTTTGTCGATCTTGCGGTTTTGAAAGACGGTCGCTTGCTTATGCCCACGTTGGCATCACTGTTAGGCATCGTTCTCTATACGGATGACCATCGGCAAGCAGTCCTCAATTCCCTGCAGTTCAGCGACGTTCTTTTCCTATTCGACAACTGCGAGCATTTGATAGAGTCCGTAGCAGTCGAAGCCGACCAAATTCTCAAGGCGACGACACACGTGGCGATCCTGGCGACAAGCCGAGAGCCGCTAAGGTTGGCTGGCGAGCGCGTGCGGCAGTTGCCGTCGCTGCCCATCCCCGACTTCGGGGTGCCGGCGGAAGAGCTTCTGTCTATTCCTTCCGTGGAATTTTTCGTGGAGTCGGTGAGGCTTGCATCTGACTTGGAAAACTTCGAGGACGACGAGAGCCTCCAAGCTGCGGCAGCTATCGTCCGGAGCCTTGACGGCATTCCTCTGGCGATCGAACTCGCGGCATCGCGCGCAAGCAGCCTCGGATTAGAAAGCGTTCTCGGATCGCTTGATAACCCGCTGTCGATCCTGCGCAGGGGACGACGTACCGCGCCCCCACGGCAACAGACCCTGAGGGCAACCCTTGACTGGAGTTACGAGAGCCTAGAGGTTGATGAGAGGCTGCTTTTCGCCATCATCGCGGTCTTCCCCGGAACCTTTTCGGACCAAGGCGCGGAGGCACTCGCGCGTGAATGGCTCTCCGGCGAAAGGTTCGACAATGCTTTCGACGGATTGCTCCTCAAGTCGTTGGTGGCGGTGTCGACCGCCGACGGCAGGTACCGTCTTCTGGATACCACAAAGGGATATGCGGCCGAAAAGTTGGGCGATAGCAAGCTGGGAAATGCTTATCGACTCGCGCATGCGCAATACTGCCGCGAGGAACTCCTGAGGGCGGAGTACGACTGGCGATCGTTCCCCACCAGCGACTGGACCCAACGGTATGGCTCGCTGATCAACGATCTTCGCACCGCTTTGGACTGGGCGCGCTCACCTGATGGAGACCTAGACCTGGCTGTCGAGCTCATCGCTATATCAAATGTGGTTTGGGTCCAACTGGGGGCCATGAGCGAGCAGTCGATTGCCATCGAGGAGGGCCTGAAGCTCCTCGCGTCCACGAGGCACGTAGGGACGGACGTCGAGCTGCAACTTCGTATCGCGCGAGGCAGCTCTCTGTATCACACCCGTGGCTTCAAGAGCGACAACGAAGCCATCGCCGAATTCGAGCGCGCCATCGCCATCGCAGAGCGTCTCGGCAATGCGGTTCGCATAATGAGGGCTTTTGGCGGCAAAGCATCCGTGACGAGCTCGAACGGCAGCTATCTCGACTCAATCGCGATCGCGAAAGACCTGAAATCGAGATTTCCCGGGGCCTTGAGCTTCAGTAGACTGCTCGAGCACAATTATCTCTTTCATGGAGACTTTTCCGCCTCACGCGAGCAGGCGGAAATTTCGGTGATGGAAGCCAGCCGTGCGGTCCGCACGACACAAAACTACGGCACGGGCTACGATCAAGGAACGATAGCTAAATCAGTTCTGACGATGATCGACTTTCTAGAGGGGAAGGTCGACAAGAGCATCCTCGGCATACGAGATTTGCTCGCCGATACCGAAGCACTCGGACACTCTATATCGACGTGTTTGATGCTGTGTCTTAGCGCTATGCCGATCGCCTACCTTGCCGGCGACATCGCGGATGCCAGATCGAGACTTGACGCAGTCAGACGGATAGCGGCCAAGGATATGCTGGTCCGTTGGCAGGAATGGGTCGATGGATATGACCTTATCGTCCCCCATTACACTCAGACCGACGAGGCTCAATCGGAGCTACAGCGCGCTCTTCTCGAGGCGGTCGGCATGAGGCTGGAGTACATGACAGTACTTGCCGGATGCAGAGCCTCTCCCGCAGCTTTGGATCGAGCGTTATCCGGCGACGCCGGCTGGTGTAGACCGGAACTGCTAAGGCTCAAGGCGGTTACCCTGATAAAAAATGATCGCGCTGCGGCGACAGAACTACTCAAAGAGGCGGTAAAACTCGCCCGCGCGATGGGGTCGGTTTTCTGGGAACTCAGATGCGCTGTCTGCGTATTCAGGCTCGCGACGTCACGGGAAATCGCCGCGGCGCGAAGCGACCTCGAATCCGTTCTAGCGAAATTCGTGTGCAGCCACCCCTTACCGGATATCATGATGGCGCGCAGGCTCCTCGACGAGTAATACGCTCTCCGGCGGCGTCGCCTCCGAAGAACGTGTCAATGCCGAGCGTTCAGGCCGCTTTACGAACGTTGGTGATCCTTCGCTGCGTGAAGTCTTCCATGCCTTCGATACCGTTCTGCAGGCCCATGCCGGACTGCTTTGCGCCGCCAAATGCGGCCTCGTACGGGAGCGACATGTGCTGGTTCACCCAAACTGTACCGCTCTCGACTTGGTAGGCAACCGAGACGCCCCTCTCGACGTCACCGGTCCAGATGACACCGCCTAGACCGAACTCTACACTATTCGCCTCGGCGATCGCTCCCTCCACATCATCGTATACTTGGATCGGAAGAATCGGACCAAACTGTTCCTCCTTGACGAGACGGGCGTCGTTCGGCAGGTCGCGTACTATCGTCGGGCTGATGAAATAACCGTCCCCATCGATCCGGTCTCCTCCGGCAACGATACGGCCATTGGGGCGCGAGCCTTCAATGAAGCCCTGCAGCTTGTCGTACTGCATCCTATTTTGGATGGGGCCGACCGTGGTGCCCTGCTCCAGGCCATCGCCAACCTTGGCCTCCCTAGCAAGCGCGACAAGGGCTTCGGTGAGCGGTTCGATGAGCTTTTTCGGCGCGTAAACGCGCTTGGTGGCGAAGCAGATCTGGCCGGCATCGAGCGTGGCCGCTCGGAAGATCGCCGGAGCGACGTTGTCGATGTCCACATCATCGAGAACGATGGCGGCATCGTTGCCGCCCAGTTCAAGCGTGAAGCGCTTGAGGGTGCTCACTGTGCTTTCCAGAACCTTCTTTCCCGTCGGAGTCGATCCGGTGAAACTGACGTGAGCAATGTCTTCATGACTGGTAAGGAGGGGCCCAAGGTCGTTCGTGTCGGCCAAGGTCTGGAAAACCCCGCTCGGAAAGATTGCCGCGGGCAGTTCGCCCAGCAACAGCGTCGTCAGTGGCGTCGTCGGCGCGGGCTTGGCGATAACCGGATTGCCCGTCATCAGCGCCGCGCCGATCTTGTAAATCAGGAGCGACATCGGGAAGTTCCAGGGAGTAATCGCAGCAACGACACCTTGCGGGTATCGTTGCTCGACTATGTATTCCTGCTCGTTATCCCGGATGACACGCGGCTTGATTTCCTGGGAACTGAAAAAACGTAGGGCCGCCACCGATCCGCGGATTTCGGCTTCCGTCTGCGAAAGCGGGTTTTCCCTGCTCGAGTGTGAGCAGGCGTGCGAACTCAGGAGCGCGAGCATCAAGAGCGGCTGCGAACGCTTTGACGTAACCGGAGCGATACTCGTAGCCGAGCGCCGCCCACGAGGGAAACGCCTTCTTCGCGGCTGCGATCACCCTAAGCGCGATCGTCGCGTCCGCTCGTGGAGCCGTCTCGAATTCCCTGGCGGTCGCGGGATCAATCACCGCTACGTTCTTTGCCCCGTCAATAAGTTGACCGTCGACCAAAAGTCTGTAGCTCTTTGGTAGGTCCTCTTGAGAGCGCCACGTTAGGGGCGTCGTATCTTGAGCCCTCACGGGCTAGCGTGTTCGACGGCCGCGAAGCGGCCGCCGCGCATCGCGGCCCGGATCAGACCGGGATCGGATCCTTGACCATGATCTCGTTGAACTGGAAGACGAACTGGTGTTCCTTCGAACCCGGATTGTCACGCAGCATCTGGATTGCGTCGACGTAGATGTCTTCGTTGTCGGTCGCGAGCTTATCCATCGTCTCCTTCACGAAGGCATCGAGTGGCATCGCGCGAGGATCGCCGCTCTTCTTGACGAGGTCCGTGTCGACCCACGGCGGAGCGATTTCATGAACCTTGACGGCTGTATCGCGGAGCGTGAATCGCTGCGACATGGTGAAGGAATGGAGCGCCGCCTTGGTCGCCGAATAGACGGCATTGTAAGCAAGCGGGACGTAAGCCAGGACGGAAGTGTTGTTGATGATGACCGCCGAGGGCTGCTTCTTGAGATGTTCGATCAGGGCGGACGTCATCCGGATCGGGCCAAGGAAGTTCGTGGTGACGATATTCTGCATCGTTTTCTCGTCTATCGGCTTCGCCGCGTCGTCGAATGGCATGATGCCTGCGTTGTTGAACAATACGTTTAGCGTCGGATGGTCGGCGACGATCTTGGCCGCGACCTCTTCGATGTTCGAAGGGTCGGTGATGTCCATCTCGTAGGCTGCCATGCCCGGATTCGCCTTGA
This sequence comes from Neorhizobium sp. BT27B, assembly GCF_050455485.1. NCBI lineage: Bacteria > Pseudomonadati > Pseudomonadota > Alphaproteobacteria > Hyphomicrobiales > Rhizobiaceae > Neorhizobium > Neorhizobium sp. BT27B. The sequence continues at coordinate 442,300 of NZ_JBCIYT010000005.1, forward strand.
CGGTCTCGTCGAGGTTCGCCTTACGCCTTCCCGAGATGATCACCTGGTTGCCGAGCTTGTGGAAGGCCTCGGCAAGGCCGCGGCCGATACCGGAGCCGCCGCCTGTGATGAAGATCGTGTTGCCGGTCAATTTCATGATCATTCTCCTTAGGATTGATTGGTGAGGATGGAAGCCTGTGTTGACGCTGCCGACGTCAACGAACAGAAAACGTGTTGGCTGATGCCGACTTGGCGGCCAAGCCGTAAAGGAGGATGACGCCGATCACCTCAGCAATAGCTGCAGCAAGACCGAGTTCGGCGACCTCTCCATGAGCGACGACGAAGGAGCCGATCGCGCTCCCGATGGCGAAGCCGCCGTACATGAACGATGCGTTCAGCGAGAGTACGACCGGGGCCGAGGCCTGGCCGCCAACATGGATCAGGTTGGAGATCTGGGCCGGGAAGAAACCCCATACGGTCACGCCCCATACGGCGACGGAAATCACGATCGGAACGACGGCCTGCGAAGGAGTGAGGAAGAACGCAGTGAAGGACAAAGTGAGGAACGCTAGTGCAAGCACCACAAGGCAGGTACCCATCACGGCCCGCGCCCCGAACCTGTCGCTGAGAGTGCCGCCGCTGAACACTCCTACCGCCGAGCCGACGCCCCACAGGCAGACGATGAAGCTGATGCCGTTCGGTCCGAAATCGGCGACGGATGTTAGGTACGGTGCGATGTAAGTCCATACGGTGTAGGCGCCGATCGCCCAGAACAGCGTGACTGCGAGACCGAGCAGCACAGGTGGCCGCTTCGCAACCGCGACCCTTGCTGCAAGACTGGGCACCGCCATTCCCGTTCCGGCCGATCTGTCGAGACCGAAGACCAGGCCGACGACCGCTATAGCCGCGAGAACTCCGACGCCGAGAAACGTGACGCGCCATCCGAGTGCATTGCCCACTAGGGAACCGATCGGCAACCCGAGCGCAATGGCGATGGTCATGCCGCCATTGACGATGGAAAGCGCCTTGCCCCGCTTCTCAGGGGCAATCAACACCGCGATCAGCGCGTTGGCGTTGGGGGTATAAAGCCCGGCCGCGATAGCCAGAAGGACGCGGGCGATAAAGATACCCCAGTACCCGCTGGATTGCCATGCGACCAGGTTTGCCAGCGCGAAGAACACCATTGTCGAGATCAAGAGACGCCGACGGTCGACGCTGCCGAACAAGGTCGTCAGGATCGGCGAACTGAACGCCAAGGTCAGCGTGAATACCGTGACGAGTGTCGCAATTGTCGCGATCGACAAATGCAGGTCGGCCGCCATGTTCGGCAGCAGCGGCACGATCATGAACCCTTCGGTTCCGATAGCAAAAGTGCCGAGGGCCATTATCCAGGCCGGCGTCAGGTTCTTGTTTTGGTTATCGGCTGCCATGGCAACACCTCTCCAGTTGTGCCCACACGAAATATGACCGGTTGTATTATCTTGCATTGCGATATGACTGGTCGTATTATTCTGTCAAGCGAGTTTATTTTCGCTACGCGATGACCCTTCGCTCTTGATTTCGTATTGCCCCGTACATATCCCGGGACCCAAGGAGAAACTCATGGCCGTAAAGACCAGGGACAAGATTTTCACCGCCGCACAGGACCGCTTCCATGCGCTTGGCTACAGCGCGTGCGGTGTCCAGCAAATCGTCGATGCCGCTGGCGTCCCGAAAGGCAGCTTCTACAATTACTTCAAGACCAAGGAAGGTCTCGCTCTCGAAGTGTTGGAGACATATGTCGCATCGTCCAAGCGCGAAATATTGTCCAATGCTGCCCTCTCCCCGCTCACCCGGATCAGGGAGCATTTCGGCTTCTTCATCTCAAGATACGAGAAGGACGGCTTCGATAAAGGTTGCCTGATCGGGAATCTGTCGGCGGAAAGTTCGGAAAGCGTACCGCTTCTTAGGGATGCCCTGAGAGACTCCCTCTCGACGTGGGCGGACTTGCTGACGGGCGTAATCGCCGAAGGTCAGGAATTGGGAGAAATCAAACCAGGTCTCAAGCCCGCAGAGATGGCGCGCTTCCTTATCAACAGCTGGGAGGGAACGGTTCTCAGAATGAAGGTCATGAACGACCGACGGTCGCTCGACGACTTCATGTCGATCGCGATGGGACTTCTGGAACGCTAACTGCATAGAGGACGCCGCCCGAGACGTCTTCGTCGAATGGATCTCTTCGAGACAATCGGTCGCGCCTGCCGAGTTAGGCGGGCAAGCTTTGGCTCACCTTGAGACCGACGGCGGTTAGCGCGGTGATGTCGGCAACCACAGATACCGCAAGCGATGCGGCATCCCTGGCCTTGTCGAACATGCCGATAGGAGCCTTGATCCGCGCGACTTCCGCGTCGTCGTAGCCGAGGCTTTTTAGCGCCTGCTTGCGCTTATCGTGCGTGCGGCGGCTTCCTAACGCGCCGATATAGAACGCGGAGGATTTCAGGGCGGCTTCGAGCGCAGGCAGCTCGGCGGCTAGATCGTGGTTGAGCAGCGCGACGGCGGAATATTTGTCAGCAGAAACATCCCAGAGATGTTTATCGTAAGCCCTACCGACCTGATTGACCTCGTATCCGACAGCCATGGCGACGCGCGCAAGGGCGTTCGCCTCCAAGGCGTTGCCCGAAATGAACAGTCGGGTCGACGGCTTGTATATCCTCGAGAAGCCTTCGGATTGCCATCCCGTCTGCACCGACTCGACATAGGCGATCGCCTCCGCGCCCGCGCTATAAAGCAGCCCGGCTTCCCGACGCAGAGCCAGCTGCGAAAGGACCTCATCTACAGGCTCGATCGCCTTGACAACATGTATCGAAAGCCGGATGCCCCCACCGCACGGCAGCACGACGTCGAAAAACGGCGAGCCCTCGCCGAGGAGAAGGAAGCGATCGTGCCCTGCCTTAAGGGCCTCGATGGCCTCGGCAGCGACAGCTGCTTCCGTGCATCCGCCGGAAACGAAACCGCAGTAGAGCCCGTCGATGCGCACGGTCATCTGCGCTCCCAAAGGCCGGGCCGCCCCTCCCCGGATTTCGACGAGTGTCACCAATGCAACCGGAATGCCATCTCTGAAAGAGGCACTTGCATAGCGAAGTATTTCAACCGGATCGTCAGTGACGAATGCGGTCATTGGCGCTGTATATTCAACTGTAAAAACCTGTGCGTTCATAGCGTCCGTCCAGTCGGCAGATGGGTTTAATACATGGGCCGCGCTTGGATTCGCGGCCCCATGCGGCGAGCGCAGGTATCAGCGGGCTTCGGAAACCTGTTCGGCGGTAACGGTCCCTTTCCGTCCGCTGAAGTGTTCGACCACGTAGTTCGTCAAAGCGGCAATCTCGGCGTCGGTAAATGTCTTTGCGAACGACGGCATCGTTTTCCCGGGAGCGGAAGCATGGTCGGACGATCCTTGCAGGACGACCCTCACAACGTTGCTGGCTGACGGGTCGGCGAGAGCGTGCCCGCCGAGAATCGCGGCATGGGGATTGAACTGGCCCTCGCCATTCCAACCGTGGCAACTCGCGCACGCTCCGGCGTAGATGTCCTTGCCTGCCTGCAGGCTCGCGGATGTCGGGGTAGAGCCGGCCGTCAACTCCTCCTCGTTGCGGCGCACCGCCCTGTGATCGGCATCGCCCGACACCGCCGGAACGGTGCGGAGATAAGCGACGATGGCATCGATGTCGGACTTGGGAAGCTTGCTGAGGCTCAGGTCGATGGCCTCACGCATCGGACCCGCGGCGACGCCGCGGCCTTTCGCATGACCGACCGTCAACATATCCGCGATCTGACCGTCGCTCCAGCTACCGAGACCGAAGTCTTTGTCCGAGGTGATATTCCAGGCCTTCCAGCCGTCGACATCGCCACCGGAAAGTGCCACTCCCTGCTTCCTTTGGAACATGAGCCCCCGAGGCGTGTGGCACTCTCCGCAGTGAGCCAGGGCCTCGACGAGATAAGCGCCGTCGTTCCACTGCTTGTCTTTGCCGGGGTCCGGCTGGAACGGACTCCGCGGCGCGAAGAGCAGCTTCCAACCGCGCATCAGCGGTCTCTGGTTGAAAGGGAAGGCCAGAGAGTTTTCCGGTGCTGCATCCGCTACCGGAGCGAGTGTCGTCAGATAGGCCTTGATCGCAAGAATGTCGTCGGTCGAAAGAAGAGCGTAAGAACTGTAGGGGAAGGCAGGATATAGATCTTCGCCATGCTTACCGACGCCGGATCGCATTGCCCTGACGAACTCCGCATCTGTCCAATCGCCGATCCCGGTAGTCTTGTCCGGCGTGATGTTCGGCGAGTAGATGGTTCCAAACGGAAGTTTGAAAGCCAAGCCGCCGGCAAAAGGCTCGCCGCTCTTGGTCGTATGGCAGGCAGCGCAGTCCGCGGCGATGGTGAGATATTCCCCGCGTGCGATCAGTTCGGTCCCTGTCGGCTGGGATTTACTTGCCTGAACCTGGGGCAGCCCGTGTGGCCAGAAGAAAAATGCGGCCGCGCCGACAAGACCCGCGACCGCGATCGAACAGATCCCGATTATATAGTTCCGCCAACGTTTCATTGCCTTGCCTTTCCGCGCTATAAACCGATGGACACCAGACCGTTTCGATCTTTCGACCTTCCCCCGTGCTCGGACGCAATCGGGAATGCGGTCCTGGCGACTACATCAGGGATAGCGGCTCCACGGCAGCTGGATTGCACAATCCTGCACTCGCGAACGTCGTCTTGATATTTTCCGGCAGCTGAAACGAGGCTCCTCGGGCCCCGAAGGAAGCGATCCCTGCTCTTTCTGGGAGGGGCGGCCAAGAGCAGGGATCGCAAAGCCGCAGCCATGGCGGATGGACTGCGACTGGAAGGCGGTGAAGTCACCTTCGCAGAGAGGCTGGCCGATGGGAGGAGGAGGTCGACCGTGTTGCCTCGCCTGTATGTATAAGGCCCCATATCACCCCGCTTTTCTTGCAAGATTCGATTTTGCGTAACGAGGGTTTTGTACGATTCCGCATTGTAATATTGTCCTGAACAAAAAACGCCGACCCTGAGGATCGGCGTTTCTTGAGAGAGCTTGTTTCGAGGCCGGTCAGACCACGATCTTCATGCCGTGTTCGGCAACCAAACGCGGCTTGTACCGGGACCGCAGGAGCACGAAGAAGACTGGGGTGAGGAACAACCCGAAAAACGTGACGCCGAGCATGCCCGAAAACACGGCCGTACCCAGCGACTGCCGGAGCTCCGCGCCCGGACCCTCAGCGATCATCAGCGGGACGACGCCGAGGATAAACGCGAACGCCGTCATAAGGATCGGCCGTAGCCGAAGCCTGCATGCGTTGATGGCCGCCTCGACCGCGGTCGCCCCCTCGTCTTGCGCCTGCCTCGCGAACTCTACGATCAGGATCGCGTTTTTCGCGGCAAGGCCGATAAGGACGATCAGCCCGATCTGGACGAGGATGTTGTTGTCCAATCCTCTGAGATGGACACCGACCAGCGCCGCCAGAATTGCCAGCGGTACGATCAATATGATCGCCAACGGCAGTGTCCAGCTTTCGTACTGGGCCGCGAGCGCCAGGAAGACGAAGACTACCGAGAGAATAAAGATGTAGGTTGCCGTGTTTCCGGTGCTGCGCTCCTGATACGACAGTTCGGTCCAGTCGAAGCTCGTGCCCGGCGGAAGGACCTTGGCGGCGACCTGCTCCATGGCGTCCAGAGCGCTTCCCGTGGCGACGCCCGGTGCGGCGCTTCCCTGGATCGGCACGGAGACATACATGTTGTAACGTTGAACCAGCGACGGCCCTGAAAGGTCCTTGATGTCTACGAGTGTGCCCATCGGGACAAGCGCACCCGTGGCCGATCTGACCTTAAGCGCCAGAATGTCGTCTCTCTCCATCCGGTGGCTTTGTTCCGCCTGCGCCCGCACCTGATAGACTCGGCCGTAAGCATTGAAATCGTTGACGTAAGACGTTCCGAGGTTGATAGACATCGCCTCGAAAATGTTCGGGATCGGCACGTTCAGGGAGCGCGCCTTGTCCCGGTCGATATCGAGGAAATATTGCGGGCTGGAGGCGCTGAACGTCGTGAAGACACCCATCAGCCCTTTGGTCTTGTTCGCGGCCGCCATCACTTCGTACGCGAGTGGCAGGATACGCTTCATGTCGGAGTTGTTCAGGTCCTTGATCTGCATCTTGAACCCACCCGAATTGCCCACGCCGCGGACCGGGGCCGGAGGGATCGCGATAATAAAGGCCTCCTCGATCGACTGCATGTTCGCGTAAAGCTGGGCGATCAGCTTCTCGGCAGTCTGTCCCTTCTTGAGCCGTTCCTCGAACGGGTCGAAGGTCGCGAAAATAAGGCCTTGGTTCGAAGCGTTTGTGAAAGTCGCCCCGCTGAACCCCGCAAAGGAGGCGGTGTGGGCGATCCCCGGCATCTTGTTCATGATAGCGGAGGCCCGTTTGACCACGTCGTCGGTCCGGTTGAGCGATGCTCCGTCCGGAAGCTGGACAACCACCAGAGCGTACTCTTGGTCCATAGTCGGGATAAAACCCCGCGGCACGATCTGCGTCATATAGAAAGTGCCTCCCAGCAACGCAAGAAACGCCACGGTCGAGCAACCCAGGGCGACTTTCGTCTGAACCATCCTGCGGACGATCCAGGAATATCCATCGCTCAAGCGATCGAAGCCGCCGTTGAACTTTTCCGCGGCCCACTCTCCCGCTCGGCTTAAGATACCCGTGGGCTTGGCATGTTCGTGCGGCCTGAGGACGATCGCGGCCAGTGCAGGAGAGAGAGTAAGGGAGTTCAATGCCGAGATGGCGGTGGCAACGGAAATCGTCACCGCGAACTGTCTGTAGAACTGGCCCGTGATGCCGGGAATGAAGGCGGTCGGGACAAAGACCGCGATAAGTACCAGAGAGATGGCCACCACGGCAGTCCCGACCTCGTCCATCGTCACGTGAGCGGCCTGGCTCGGGAGCATTCCGCTGCGGAGGTTTCGTTCGACATTCTCGACGACGACGATGGCGTCGTCGACCACGATGCCGATAGCCAGGACTAGGCCGAAAAGCGAGAGCATGTTTAGCGATATGCCGAACGCGAGCAGAAACGCGAGCGTCCCGATAAGCGATACCGGGATCGCCACGATCGGGATGAGCGCGGTCCGCCAAGATTGCAGGAAGATCAGTACCACGATGGCGACCAGCACCGCCGCTTCGAAGATGGTCTTGTAGACTTCGTCGATGGACTCCGAGATGAATTTTGTCGGGTCGTAGACGATCCTGTACTCAAGCCCGGGCGGGAAGTTCTTAGCTTCGGCTTCGACGATTTTCCGGACTGCCGCCGCGGCTTCCAGCGCATTCGTGCCGGGGCGCGCGAAGATACCCATTCCCACCGCGGGCGTGCCGTCGAGATAGCTGTTCGTGACGTAATTCTTGGCACCGAGCTCAATGCGGGCGACGTCCTGGAGCTGGACCAGTCGGCCGCTATCCGTCGACTTGACGATGACATACCGAAATTGGCGCGCATCGCTGAAGCGGCCCTCGGTTCTCACCGTGTATTCGAACGCGTTCGTGCCTGCAGCCGGGGGGCTGCCGATAGAGCCGCCGGACACCTGGACGTTCTGGTCACGCAACGCTTGCACCACGTCGCCCGACGTCATCCCGTAGGCGGAGAGCTTTTCGGGGTCGAGCCAGATCCGGAGGGAGTACTCGCGCTCTCCAAAGAGGGTGACGTCCCCTACCCCCTCGAGCCGGACAAGCTGGTCGCGGATGAGATTGCGGCCATAGTTCGAGATATAGAGCTGGTCATAACGGCTGTCCGGCGAAAGGAGGTGGACGACCATCATGATATCCGGAGAACTCTTCACGGTCGTCACGCCGAGACGGCGGACGTCTTCGGGAAGGCGGGGCTCTGCGATCGCTACGCGGTTCTGGACGAGGACCTGGGCCTTGTCGAGATCGGTCCCGAGCTTGAAGGTGACGGTGATCGACATCGCACCGTCGGCGCTCGAGTACGAGGACATGTAGAGCATGTCTTCGACGCCGTTTATTTCCTGCTCGATCGGAGTAGCGACCGTGTCGGCGATCGTCTGGGAGTCCGCGCCGGGATAGGATGTACGCACTACGATCGTTGGCGGAGCGATCTCCGGGTATTGCGCAACGGGAAGGTTGAAGTAGGCAATGCCGCCGACGATCAACAGGACGAAGGAAAGGACGGAAGCGAAAATCGGCCGTCTGACGAAGAAGTGCGAGAACCTCATTGGATCGCTCCTAGTACTACGGCTTCCTGCGGGAGCTCCGTCATCTTGGGCGTAACTTTTTGGCCGGGGCGTGCCCGCATGAGGCCGTTGACGATGATTGTTTCGTCGCCCTTCAGGCCTTCGCGTATCACCCTGTACCCGTACAGCTTCGGTCCGGTACGCACGGCTTTCGCGGCGACCGAGCCGTCCCCGCCCACGATGTAGACGACCCGCTGGTTCTGGTCGGCAGAAAGCGCATCGTCGGGAACGAGGATCGCCGAGTAGGCCTTCGACGCACCCACCTCGATCCTGCCGAACAGCCCGGGCTGCAGCACGAGGTCGGGGTTTGGAAAGCGAGCGCGCACGCGCATGGTACCCGACTGGCTGTCGACCTTGTTTTCGGAGAAATTCAGCTTCCCCGAGAAAGGCTTGGATGTGCCGTCCGCGATTGTTACCGTCACGTCGAGGCCACCGCCGCCTTCCTGCAGCGATTTCCCGGCTTCACGGGCAAGTGCGGCATAGGACAGAAGCCTCCGCTCGTCGACGTCGAAGTAGAAGTCGATCGGATCGAGCGATACGATCGTCGTCAGTTCGGTCTGGTCAGCCTGGACGAGATTACCGGGAGAGATCATGTGCCTGTCGATCCGCCCACTCAACGGTGCGGTGATCTGCGTGTATTCCAGATCTAGCTGGGCACGATCCGCGCTCGCCTTCGCGCCACGCACATTGGCCTGCGCCGTTATCCACTCCCGTCGGCGGTCGTCGAGTATCGAAATCGACTGGCTGCCGTTTGTGGATAGCGTTTCCGCGCGGCGAAACTGGGCCTCGGCGTACGTCAACGTCGATTTGGCAACCTCGAGCGCGGAGGTCGCCTCCTCGAGAGCGGTCTCGAAAGGTCTCTGGTCGATCACGAACAGCGGATCGCCGCTCTTGACGAGAGCCCCGTCCGTAAACTGCACTTTGTCGAGGTAGCCGCCCACCCGCGCGCGGACAAGAACCTCCTCGACTGCCTGGAACCTGCCAATGAAATCGTCCTGCTCCGTAACGACACGGACGACGGGCTTGGCGACAGTCACGGAGGGCGGAGCTGGCATGTCCTGCCCGAACGTCGCGTACGCGGAATAGAGTGTGGCCAACGTCACGAGGATGGCTGACTGCACATGCTTCCTCGATCTGGCGGTTTTTTTGGGTTTCATAGTCGGAGCCTTGTCTCTCGAGGTATTTCCGGAGAGACACTCTGCCTGCGGTAAAAGGTGCGCGATTGTATCTTACGGCCCTGCCGCAGACCGGTCATCGGGCTTTTGGACAATCCTGTCCTCTCGAAACATCCCCATATCTATGTGGCCATTTCATACAATAACGGCCCTTCCTGCCATCTTAGCTTCCGCTCATCAGCACCTCCAGAAGGGAGACTTCCGATGAGAGACAGCTACCAGGCCACCTCGGACAGCTATGGCATGGTTCCAATCATCCTGCTCACCCTTTGCTTTATGGCCGGCATGGCCGGATACCTCGTCGCCTTCGCCGAGACGTTCAGGGCAAGCCCGACACCTCGGATCTACATCGCCGACATACCCGAACTTTACGGGCAGCCCGTCGCCAATCGCTGACGTGCCCTGCCCCTATTCACCACACAAGAAGGAGACGTCCGTTGGCGGAAGCTGATGACAACATACTCAAGCTGCAGGTCGCCAGTGCGCAGCCACAGGACGCCGGATACGGTCTTGCCCGGTTTCCGCGCAACGCGATGGCTTCGCTGGGTATAACGGAGGGCCAGATCGTAGAACTGGTCGGCAAACGGCACACGGCAGCCATCGCGGTGGACTCGTATCAAGAAGACGAAGGCCTCGCTATCGTCCGCCTGGACGGACTCCAGCGCGTCAATGCCGGAGCGACGAGCGGCGATTTCATCGAAGTGAAGAAGGCGGACGTGAAACCCGCGACCCGGGTCGTACTTGCGCCCGCGCAGAAAAACCTAAGGTTACAGGGTTCCGGCGAAGCGTTGCGGCGAACGTTCTATCAGCGCCCGATGGTCGCCGGGGATGTGATCTCCACATCCGTCCAGCAACGTGCGCGGTCGGGCGATCCTCGGGTGAGCGCCGCCATGAGGGGATTTGCGGAACTACCATCCTACGGTCTCCAGGAAATCCGCTTGGTCGTGGTCTCCACCCAGCCTCGCGGAATCGTCCAGATGACGGACGCGACGGAGGTCGAACTCCGGCCCCAGTTCGAGGAACCCAAGGACGCGAGGCGCGCGGACGTCACCTACGACGATATCGGCGGGCTCGGCAACGCGGTCGAGCAGGTCCGCGAAATGGTGGAACTTCCCCTGAGACATCCGGAACTGTTTCAGCGGCTTGGCATCGATCCCCCCAAGGGCGTGCTCCTCCACGGTCCGCCGGGCACTGGCAAGACGCTTCTGGCCCGCGCCGTCGCGAACGAGACGGAGGCGAGCTTCTACCACATCGCCGGTCCCGAGATCATGGGTAGCCAATACGGTGAATCCGAGAAGCGCCTTCGCCAGATATTCCAGGAAGCATCGCAGAATGCCCCGGCGATCATCTTCGTTGACGAGATCGACTCGATCGCACCCAAGAGGGAAAACGTCACCGGGGAGGTAGAACGTCGGATCGTCGCCCAGTTGCTGACGCTCATGGACGGCCTCGAACCGCGCCAGAACATCGTAGTCATCGGCGCGACGAACCGCCGCGACGCTATCGACGAGGCGTTGCGGCGTCCCGGCCGCTTCGACCGTGAAATCGTCATCGGCGTCCCCGACCAGAAAGGGCGACAGGAAGTCCTCGCCATCCACACCCGCGGCATGCCTCTTGCCGAAGACGTGAACATGGAAGAGATCGCGAGGACGACCTACGGGTTCGTCGGCGCAGACCTCGGTGCGCTCGCCCGCGAAGCGGCGATGGATTCTCTCAGGCGTATCCTGCCGGACATCAATCTCCGGGACGGCATCCCGCCCGCCGTCCTGGAAAACCTCAGCGTCGGACAGACCGATTTCCTGAGCGCACTCAAGCGGATCCAGCCCTCGGCTCTCCGCGAGATCATGATACAGGCTCCGAACGTCACATGGGACGACATCGGCGGGCTGGACGACGCCCAGATGCGGCTCAAGGAGGGTGTCGAGCTTCCCCTTAAGTCGCCCCAGTCCTTCAAGCGTCTCGGCATTCGTCCCGCCAAGGGCTTTCTGCTGTTCGGACCGCCCGGAACCGGGAAAACGCTGCTGGCCAAAGCGGTCGCCCGCGAAGCCGAAGCGAACTTCATCGCCACCAAATCCTCTGACCTGCTTTCGAAGTGGTATGGCGAGTCCGAACAGCAGGTATCCCGATTGTTCGAGCGGGCGCGTCAGGTCGCACCGACCGTCCTTTTCATCGACGAGATCGACTCGTTGGCCCCGGCCCGCGGAGGCGGCCGCGGCGAGCCGGCGGTGACGGAGCGCGTGGTGAACACCATTCTCGCCGAGATGGATGGGCTTGAGGAGCTTCAAGGTGTCGTCGTCCTGGCCGCGACGAACAGGCCGACCCTTCTCGATCCCGCGCTCCTGAGGCCTGGCCGCTTCGACGAGCTCGTCTATGTTCCCGTGCCGGAAGCAAAGGGACGCCGGAAAATCCTCGGCATCCACACCAAGGGAATGCCCCTCGCGTCGGACGTCGACCTCGACGCTCTCGCGGGGCGAACCGAACGCTTCACCGGGGCAGACCTCGAAGACCTGACGAGGCGTGCCGGACTTCTCGCATTGCGTTCGAATATCGACGTGACTGAGGTGCGCGCCGAAGACTTCGAACGGGCATTCCACGATACGCGTCCGTCGGTGACCCCGGAAGTGGAGCGCGAGTACGAGGACATGTTGAAGACGCTCAGGCAGGAGGCTCCTACTCGCCAACGGATTGGCTTCGTTTGACGGCGAATCGCGAAAACTATGCCGCGATGCTTCAGCAGCACCCCATCTGCTGAAGAATTCTGACTGTCGACATCAAGCAACAATAAATTGTGTCGATAACGAAATTTCACTTGAAATCGGCTCGATATAGCGGCCATATGATACCCTATAGAGTGACATACAAAGTCGCTATTTTTTATAAGCATGCAGTACATTTGGATCAAGCGGAGATGCAATGGCTAACATTGTCCGGTTAATGATCATTTCTGCTGTTTTAACTCTATCATCTATCACAGCATCTGCCCAAGGCCTTACGGTTATGGCGGTGAAAACCGCATTGGAAGACGCTCTCAAAGCTTTTAATTCTGCTATCAATACAGCGGGAAATGAAGTCCGATCTTCAGGTACATCGCTCGCGACCAATGCCCAGAATGTGATTGTCGATATGAACGATCAGTTGGGAGGACGGTTGACGATGTCGATAAGTCAGCTCGATGGGCTTCAACGCCGTCTAGCGGACGACGCAATCGTTCTCACCAGGCAAATCCAACAAGCAACGCTTGCTGTAACAAATGCTGCTGGCGAACAGACAAGGCAAACCATTTTTGAAGCTGACATAACAGCTTACAACGCCAGCTATTCTCTGCCATGCAGAACGCTTACTCCTCGGATCGTGTATGCCAATCCTTCCGCACTTAGACGCGGTAGTGATCTCGCTGAGGTCCGATTGAGAGGTAATTTTCTCGACATTGGTGAAAATCCGACCGTCAAGATCGATGGGAAAGCCGCTGACATTATAGCGCGTTCTCGAAACGAATTGGTCGCGTCGATACCCAAAGAAGTGATCGACTCGATATCTGACACGCGATCGTTGCCAGTTGCGGTCCGCATAGATCAGGCTAAACGGACGAATTTCTGGGTCTATTGTTACGACCGCAATACGGAAATGGATTCGTCGCTTTCAACCGCTATCATCGTAAAACCCGAACTCTACTACAACATCCATGGCAGCATCTCGGGGATGTACGATGTTTATGACCCGTGGTCGCATACATTCAGATATAGCAAGAGCGACGATGACTGTGGTGCAAACTACGACGATACCCAGCAGTTTTGCGCTCCCGATGGATATAAGCTCAATCCAAGCGGCCCATTCGGAATCGCCAAATATTCGGCCAACTGCAACTCGTCGATCGGAGATCCTCAGATCGCGGGTGCCAGATGCGTGACGGTTCCGGCTCATCTGGGAGGTTGCGGATATCGAAACTTCTATCTTGGCCGAGAATGTAGAGGCCGCGGTTTTTTTGAGTATGACGTCACTGTGAACGCTCAAGTTGCCACAAGATCAGCGATACAGACCTACGAGTTCGATCATTCGTCCAACGGAAGCGTTCAGAGAAGTTTTCAGGCGACCCATCCCTCGGCTATAAATCCTTTACCTAACGTTGCTTGGCAGTATTCGATCGTAGTGGATATTAAAGAGGGAACGAAAACAATTAAAACGATCTCCGCCGGTACCGGAAGTCCGAATCCTGAAGGTGTCGTGTCGAGGATGGTCGATGGCACCGTCTATATCGAAGTGAAGGACTGACGCAGCCGGGTCTATTTAGCCTTGATGGTAGTTTCGACGCGGAAATTTCGAATTGAAACTTCGCCTACAAGCTAAGTATCTACGCAACAGAATTTGACTTTGAATGTATCGGGGTTCGCTTGTTTGCTCGGGGGCGCAGATGGTGGATGATGTAAACGACACGCAGTTTGACGCGATCGTCAAAGCTAGAATTTTACGAAATTCAGGTGAAATCGAGCATTCCCTCAGGCAGATCGCCGCCGGGAACCCTCTTGGCGCGGAGACCAGTCCCGAGCGGCTGGTGAAACGGATCGCGCGCAAGACAAGCATGTCGATCCGCGACGCCACCGCGGTCTCCAAGGTCATCGAGACCGCTGCCAGGTACGACGACGATGCCAGGATGGCAGGCGGCGCAGAGGCGATGCAGGGTCCCACCATCGACTTCACAGGGGTCGAGTTCCTCACGCGCGGCCGACGCGCCGCCGATACCGTGGGCCGGGTCGTCTGGGGCACTGGAGCGGCGCAGGGAACGGGCTTTCTCGTCGGCCCCGGGGTCTTCCTGACGAACAACCACGTCATCAAGTCCGCAGCGCTGGCCAGCGGTATGCAGGTCCACTTCGACTACGAAGCGGACGACGACGGCAGCCAGCGTCCCGTGACCGTCTTCTCGTTTGCCCCCGGCAAGCTGTTCGTCAGCGATCCCGTCGAAGGGCTGGACTACACGCTGATCGCGATCGGCGACAGGTTGTCCGGCGGCCGCGCGATAACGGAATTCGGATACATCCCGTTGTCCGACGCCTCGGACAAGCACGCGCTCGGCGAAATAGCGAATATTGTCCAGCATCCGCTCGGCGGCCTCAAGCAGATCGTGGTCCGCGAAAACAACCTCGTCTCCCGAGACGAGACCGTCCAGGTCCTCCACTATCTCGCAGACACCGACCAGGGCTCTTCCGGTGCCCTGGTCTGCAACAACGAATGGGAGGCGATCGCGCTGCACCACTGGGGCGGCCCGTTTCTCGAGGTGACGGACGCGAACGGCCAACCGCTCCGGCGCGATATAAACGAAGGCATCCGGATCAGCGCGATCGTGAAGGACCTCGGCCTCAAGGTCGCGGCAGGCGGCACGATGTCGGCTCCCCTTGGCCAGCTGGTGGAAATCTGGAAGGGCGCTCCGCGGACCGGGCCAGTATCCGCTGTCGCGAGCGAAAGCGTGCATGCGGCCGCAACCGAAGCGACGCCGGGCGCGCGGCTGGGGGCAGACGGCTCGCTTACGTGGGTTTTCCCGATTGAGATCAGCGTGCGTGCTCCGCTCTTTTCAACACGCCCGAACGTCCCTCCGGTTCCGCCCGTCGTCACGGCGTCACCACCACAGCCGGGACCCGAGAAAGTCGCCCGCGCTCCGCTCGATTTTTCCGACAGAGGAGGATACGAACCCGGCTTCATCCCTGGTTTTGTCGTCCCACTTCCCGACATGTCCAGCCTCCCCTATGCGCTGGCCAAGAACAAGCAGGCCCAAGCGGGAGACGATCCGCACGAGCTTCGCTACACCCATTTCTCGATCTTCATGAACAGCGAGCGCCGTCTGGCGTCGTTCACCGCATGCAACATTGACGGTGGGCGAACGGTCGCCGTGAACCGCGAGACCAAAGAGATAACGCACGATCCCTCGCTCAAGCAGCTCGATCTCGTGCCTGCCGGGGCAGAGTCATCCGACGACTTCCAGCCCGACCCGCGTGTCGACGCAGAAGAGCAGATGGCGAGGCCGTACTACGAGAACCAGAACGCCCCCGGCTACGAGAAGCCCGTGTACCCCGGCAAGAGCGCCGCGGCACAGGCCAAGAAAGAATACGCGCGCGCGATGGCCGAGCGCACGGCCCGGATATTCCAGAAGGGCCACATCATCATGCGTGGCGATCCCGCATGGGGTGCGGATGCCGAGGCTCTCGCGGCGGAGGCGGATACTTTCTTCTACACCAACGCCGCCCCCCAACTGGGCTTTTTCAATCAAGGCAGCGCGGACGACAGGCCTGGAGCAAAGGGAAAGCTCCGTTGGCGAGCCTTGGAAACATACGTCCTTCGGAACGCGGTCACGACCAGGAAGCGGGTTTGCGTGTTCGCGGGCCCTGTTTTCGATGACAGGTACGACGCCGGATACCGTCATGACTCGAAGGTTCCGATGCGGTTCTGGAAGATCGCGGTCTGGGCGGATGGCGGCAGACTTCGATCTGTCGCGCTGCTCGCCGACCAGAAGCCCGTGCTGGAGAAGCTCGCGAAGGGCGTCCCGGAGGCCTACCCCGACGAGGAGGAGATTGCGCGGGTATCCGAGTTCGCGGCGACGGTGGCCGAGATCGAGAGGCTCACTTCTCTGGATTTCGGAGTTCAGATCAGGAACGGCGACATCCGCGCTGGTTCTCCCGAAGCGATTGCCGTCCCGGATTTGAGTGTCGAAAACTTTGCCGCCCTGGTCAACGGTACCGCTGCGGGCACGGAGGCAGAGTGATGGCGATCGCTATCTTCATGGGCGAGGTCTGCCGCCCTGCCCGCCTACGGATATCGCTCGCGGCGGCTTTTGCTTTCGCCCCGATTGGGATGCACCCAGCGCAGGCCGGGTGCTGGTCCGTTCTGAAAAGCCCCAAATGGGTAGAGGTCCAGGCGTCCCTCGAAAAGGCAAAGCTGTGCGAGGTGATCCCAGCGGGTCCGAACAGGACTGATCGCATCTCGATAACCCGTTTCGATATCTGCGACGCCCCCGGAGGGTTCAAGCTCGAGGCATCGGGCTCCGTCGAATGCAAGTCGAGTCCGGCAGCGGTTTTCAAATCCTCCGCCTCCGGGTCAGCCGAGACTTCGGCAGTCGTGGATATCGGCACATGCACCGTCACAGACATTCAGGTGAATCTGGGTGGCACCCTCGGCGCATTTCTATCCGGCAGGCCCGAGCTCAGGCAAATCGTCAAGAATCTGGCACAGGCAAAGCTGTCTGAGCTTTGCGGCAAATAAGCATCCCCTCACTGCCCTACTACCCATCCGGAACCTGTTGGAGACCAAGTTGATCAAGTCAGTCGGTATCGCGCTCCTTGCGTTCCTATTCGGCAGTGCCTCGAGCACCGTCGCCGAACTCCTACTCGTCGGACTTAACGAGGTATGCGGCGGCCAGCCACCCAAGCCTGACTGGATCGCGGAAGCGGGCGTTGTGATCGTGGCGATCGGGTTTGCCGTGCTACTTTTCTTACGGGCCCAAGCCGCCGTTGTTTCAGGCAAGGCGGCGGCGAAGAAAGAAGTCGTGACGACTGCCGCGGTAGGCTTGGCTGGCGGCTTGGTCGCGATCCTCAAGGTCTGGCTCGACGCAAGGCGATCGGCAAGGCTCGTCGAGTGGGATATCTCGGAAGCCTTGCTTATCCTCGCGATCGTCACCGCGATTTTTCTCGTGGCCGGATTGCTCATGACGAAGGTAGGCCGTTCCGCCCCATCTTCGTTCTCCGAGTTCGGCTACAGGGCGGCTATCGCCATCTTGATAGCCGGCGGCGCTGGGATGGCGGTGCAGCTGTTCTTCCTGTTTCTTGGGATGTGGTCGGGCTATGGCAACCCCGGAGCCGAATGCTCCGAAAAGAACCTTGCCGGACTTTTCAGATACGGCACTACGTCGTTCTTCATGTCTGCACCGATGGCCGCGATGATTTTCGCGCTGTACGCATTCGCGAGCGCCTTTGCCGCCCGGCGCGCCGGGCAAAACTCTCGACCGAGCCGCCATACTGTGCTGGCGGCCACTCTTGTCGGAGCCGCTGTCATCAGTGGCCTCTACGCGCTCTCTTCGGCAGACAGGTGGCCAGCCGCATATACCGCTTACGCGCTCCTGATGCTCCAGATGCCAGCGACCTGGGGCGCCATTGTCAGCGGCAGCTTTGCTTCCAAGGCATCAGGCGACCTCCGCGGTCCGGTTGTTACCGCCATAGTAGGATTTTGCTGTGCCATGGCGATAGCCTGGCCCTTTATCCCGACGGAGGACATGACGGCGGTGAAGGCGGTGGCATTCTCCCTTGCTCACGCCGCCACCGCGTTCTTCACGTCATGGGGTGTAACACTCGCGATCACGCTCGATACCGAGAACCGGAAGAAACCCGTGCCCGCGACATAGGTCCTCTACTCTGCGGGCTCGCCGCTTCGCATCGACGGTTTGAAGTGCGCCTCGTGACCGAAGCCCGGTTCCTGTGCCCAGTAGCCGACACCGAGCATCACGAAGCCACCGAGTATGTTGCCGATCGTCACGTATAACAGGTTGTGTGCCGCCCCCATCAGCGTCACCTCGGCCGGATGGTCGCCCATGAGCGCCATCGAGAACGCGAACATGTTCGCCACCGAGTGCTCGAACCCGGACGCGATGAAAATGACGATCGGCCAGAAGATCAGGAAAATCTTGGCAGCGTCGTTCTCGGTCCTTCCGCACATCCAGATCGCAAGGCATACGAGCCAGTTGCAGAGGAGACCCTTTGCGATCAGCGCCATCGGGGTGCCATTCATTTTGGCCTCGACGATTGAGTAGAACGTGGCACTCCCGTCACCCAGAAGAACGCCGCCGCCGGCGGCGTGCATGATCGCGGCGAGAACCGCAGCGCCCGCAAGGTTTCCAAGCCAGCAGACGACCCAGACCTTCAGCACATCCGTCGGCGAAGCGGTGCGCTTGAACAGGGCGAAAGCCATGTACATCGCGGTTCCCGTGAAGAGCTCGGATCCGGCAAAGATGACGATAGTCAACGCGGAGGCAAACACCACACCCATCACGAGGTGGCTCCACGAAGGATCGGCATGCGCACCGGCCGTAAACATGATGACGTCACCGAAGCCGATATAGGCTCCTGCCATCATCGCGCCGATAAAGAAGGCAGGCAGATGGTTCTTGATCATGTCGACCTTGTGTTGGCCCACTGCGGCGAATTTTTCGACCGTCTCGATGTACATGGCGTAGTGAGTCTCCTGCGCGATAGAGCTACTTTGGCGTCCGGTGCATTCGGACGCGTTGGAGTTCGACGTTCGGTGAGCTTGGCGCGGACGTATTGGACAATCCGACAGCGTCGCCGTCGCTTAGATGAGGCTCTACCGGGCGGCGCGCATATGCGGTGCTCATGGTCACAAGCTTAGCCGCGCCACGTCACGCGCATTTCCTGGAGAAATATCATTGAAGATCACCTATCATGTCGGACAACACGACGGCGGTTACGCCTATCGCCTCGACAACGTCTGGTCCGAGCCATTCGCGACCCATCAACAGGCGCTCAAGGCGGCCAAGGCTGCGGCTCAGCGCCAGCATATCGAGGGGCGAGACGCCGAGATCACTTACCAGATCGCGGACGGCACCTGGCGGAGCGAACACGCTCTGGGTGGCGACAGGCCGGAGACCGCAGTCGTGGACGATGGATGAGAGGTCAGCTGTCCTGTCATTGCTCGATGACCAAGGAAGGCAGTTCTTTCCAGAGATTGGAATGGCATCGAAGGCAAGGATGCACCAGAAGCGGCCATCAAGTTTCAGGCTCGAAAGGCCCTCTGACCGCTATCTGACCTTCCACCTATGAAAATTTGTGCACGCTGCAGCCCAGCATAAGCCGCAGCCAAACTCACGCACGTGGTTCAAGCGCAAGCTAGCAACCATCTCGGAGACGACACGGTAGGGATCATGAACGAAACGCCCCACGATGTTCTGCCGAAGGCATTCCACAACATCACGTCTGACAGCTTCTAACCTATTTCGGACTGGGGCTTCAGCTCGAGGACCAGAAGGGTTTCGCCCGTTTCGTCATTTCGGACAGCCTTAACCGTATATCCCGACTCACTGCCAGCGGCGGAAGCGTTGTACACCTCAACGATCGCTATCCACTTCTGCATTTCGTCGGCGTCTTTATTGCTGACCAGTAGTGCCATCCGCAAAACCCTTCGCTTGAGAATATCACACGAAGTAGCAGGCCAATTCACATGCGACCAGGGTGACGTTGGATTTCAGTTCCGGCGGTATCCTTTAGAACGATGTCGTCATAGTCGAGGTGTATGCTCACACCCACCGCGCTCTGCTCATCCAATTGTCTATCGATCTCTTCTAGGCGTTTAGCAATTCGGATGGCTTCAAACGTGTCAGAAGTTTTGGTGCCGCCTAACGTTACACCACCGCCCGGAGGTAAATTAGCTCCACCGCCAGCAGCAGCAGCCTTCGCTTCCAATGCGTCCCACATCATCTTGCTGATTGTGCCATCGTCAAAGCTCGCGTGGTCACCGAGCGCCAGAAAGAATGCTTGATCCGGCGCTATGCCGACGAAAAGCAGGGGCCCACTCCGGGCGACACTGCCATCAGGTTGACGAGCGCCGAGGTGAAGATGATGCACGTCGTAAAGCACACGGACCTTATCCTTGCCACGCCACGCCTTCTTGACCCAATCCTCATTTGTCATGTCAGCGGTTTTAGTGGGAAGGTCACCTGCATATACGTTACGACGCACAAGAGATGAGAGTGCGGCATTCATATCGATTCCGGCTTCGAACTCGGCCTTGAGCCTTTCCACGTCTGCTTTATGAACGGCATAATGAGGTGACGCTGCGACCTCCGGCCAAATGACAACCGTTCTAGGCCGCGCTCGCACCATTCGAGCTTTGTACGTGAGATATTGGATCAAGACCGTCGTAATGTATTCCCCGGCGAGCTTGGTTCTATCTGCAGCCTTTTGGATCGGCATATTTCTCACGAGCTCATCGCGTAGATTCTGAATTCGAGCGGTCATCGGCGGCATGCAAACCCCTATAAGCTGTAAATCTGCCGAGCTGCACGTTGGTCAAGCTCAGGCACATGTCAAGAGAGCAGCCACAGATTGCCGCCCGGTCCTGTCATGCACGACGGACGCGGCGTTTCAAGAAAGTCCGTAAAGTCTGCCACCCCGACATTCCGTTTCTGGCGACCGATTGCTTTTGTAGAGCTTTGCGATGCCAAAAGTCCGCGATTGACCGACCGCAGACTTCACGGAATTGGTCGACTTCCGAGAAAGCCTATCAACATTATGTCGATAGGAAATTCCCGGTGCTTGCGTCTAATTTCAGACCGCCAAAAACGCCTGAGCGATTGCGCCTACTTTGCGAAAGCCGCAGCTCCGGCCTTGGCTACCGCCTCGTCCTGGTCCTTGTTTCCACCGCTCACACCGACAGCGCCGACGACCTTACCGTCGATCTTTAGCGGAATACCGCCCTGCATAACCACGTAACCCGACGACAGCAGAGCCGCCCGGCCACCGTTTGCCGCGTTTTCCAGGTTGCCCGTGCTCTGCCAGAAGGCGGCAGCCGTCTCGGCCTTGCCCTGCGCGATCCTGGCGCTAGCCGGGAAAGCTCCGTCCATGCGTTCGGCGGCGACGACCGCGCCGGAGTTGTCGACGACAAACACGCTCGACGGCGGTCCCTTCTGAGCTTCCGCGAGCGCGGCCGTTATGATCTTTTGCGCGGTGGCGACATCGAGATCGGTCGTCGGCTTTGCCGATTGGGCGTCAGCCTGAGAGACGCAGGCCAAGGCAAGGCTCAGCGATCCCGCGAGAACGGCTGCAAGCCGGCGCGGCTTTGCCAACGCTGTGGAGTCGAGGTTGCCCAGGTATTTTTTCATCGGAATCTCCATGTGGAACGCGGGGCGTCGAGCGCCCCGAAAGCGCCCCACCCTAGTTCTCCGGGTCGGGGCATTCTTGTAACTTCGGGTCACGACTTGATGAGACACCGCGGCAGCGAGGTCCGGTAGTGCGGCGACGCTTTCGAAGCGA
Organism: Neorhizobium sp. BT27B; assembly: GCF_050455485.1. NCBI lineage: Bacteria > Pseudomonadati > Pseudomonadota > Alphaproteobacteria > Hyphomicrobiales > Rhizobiaceae > Neorhizobium > Neorhizobium sp. BT27B. Next base: position 463,743 of record NZ_JBCIYT010000005.1, read on the forward strand.
CTGTTACGCGCCCACCGCCGCACGAGGAGAGGTTACTTCCTCTTCCGCCGTCAACGGCAGAACGATCTCGAAAATCGCGCCACCGTCGTCGTGGTTGCGGGCCGTCAGCGATCCGCCATGCGCCTCAACGATCGTCTTGCAGATCGCCAGGCCTATACCCATGCCTTCATTCTTGGTCGTGAAAAACGGGCTAAAGAGTTTTGCGAGGTTCTCCGGAGCGATGCCCGTACCGCGATCACGGACCTGCAGCCGAACCATATCCAGTTCGGCAGCGGTCAGCGAGATACTCAGGTCACGCTGCTCGGCAGGGACGCTGCCCATCGCGTGCAGGCCATTCGTGATCAGGTTCGCGATCACCTGCTGCATCTCGACTCGATCTGCCAACACCACCGGATCATCGATCGAGAAATCGGTCGTCACCTTTGTGGAGGCCGACATCAGTTCGCGGTCAAGCAGACCGAGGACGTCCGTGACGATGTTCCTCAGATCGACGCTTTCGAGCCGTCTCCTGCTGCCCCGCACCTGCTCGCGGGTGCGCTGGATGATTTCACTCGCCCGCATGCTGTGCTTGATCGCGCGCTCCGCCGCCGTCGAGGCTGCCTTGATGTCCGGCGGGTTCGCCTGAAGCCACCGCATGCAGGCCTGCGCGCTCATGACCACAGCACCGATCGGCTGGTTCACTTCGTGCGCGATCGACGCGGAAATCGCGCCGACGGTCGCGACACGGCCAACCCTCGCGAGTTCGTTTTGCGCCGCCATCAACGCCTCTTTGGCCTGCTCGCGCTGAGTGACGTCGATCATCGCGCACGCGACACGGTCGAAGGCGTCCGTGTCCTGCGGAAAGGCGATGACAAAGATCGCGATGATTTCGTTGCCGGGGCTCCTGAGAAGCCGCGCTTCCATCTCCACCCGGTCGTCACCCGAGCACATACCGAAAATTATGGCCTCCACCAGTTCGCTTCGAGGCGGAAGGAAGCGGTCTATCGAGCCGAGGACCTCCCGCTCGTCCTTGCGGCCAAGGAGCAGCACGGTGGCGTCGTTGACGTCCACGAACCTCACGAGCTTCGAGCATTGGTCGACGAAGTCCGGCGTCGAGTCGAGATATGCTCGCAGCTTGGCCGGAGGATAGGCGCGCACTGCCTCCAGCCGCTTCCACAGGAGGGACAGATCCACCTCGCACAGCGAGACATGGTTCTGGGCGAAAATGGAGCGGTATCTCGTCTCGCTTTGCGCGAGCGCGCCGAGTGCCTTGCGTCTGGCGCTCGCGTCGAACGCGATAAGGCTTAGGCCGCCCGTGATCGCGAGGTAGAAGCCGACAGCCACCAATCCGCTGTACTGGGCAAGGGCCTGGGACACGACTGGGGTCAACGCTCCCCCGATGATGCCGCCTATGTTGAAGGCGACGGACGTGCCGGAATAACGGACCCGGGTCGGGAACAGGCCCGGCAACCACGCTCCGAGTGGCCCGTTCACGAAACCCATCACCCAGAGCGAGAATGCCAGGTAAATAAAAATGACGAGCAGTGACCCGCTTCCCAGCATGGGCGCGAGCACGACGCCCGAGATGATGGTGCCGATGCACCCAAAGATTAGGATGCGCTCGGGATCGATCCTGTCGGAAAGCCAGCTCGCCACCACGATGCCAGCGGCCATAAAGAGGATCGCGCCGAGCTCGACCATCAGAAACGACGACCGCGTGTAGCCGAGCTCGGACGTGCCATATCCAAGGGCGAACGCCGTGACCACGTAATAGAGCGAGAAGCAGGCGACCACGCCGAACGCGCCGGAGATCACCTGGTCCATGTGCAGCCGGAAGATGTCGAGGAGCGGTACGCGGGAAGGTTTCGACTTGGCTATGGCTGCGTGGAAGTCCCGTGTTTCGACGAGGTTGAAGCGGATCCAGATGCCCATCCAGACCAAGGGTGCGCTCAGGAGAAATGGCACCCGCCATCCCCAGTCGGCGAATTGCTCGGGCGACAGCGTTAGCGTCAGCCCCAGAAACAGGCTGTTGGCCAACAGGAAGCCGATCGGCGCGCCAAGAGGCGCGAACATCGCGTAGCGAGCGCGCCAACCCTTCGGGGCGTTTTCGAGAGCGAGAAGCGCCGCGCCCGTCCATTCGCCGCCGAGCGCCAAGCCCTGGCCAAATCTGAGCAGGCACAGAAGAGCCGGAGCGAGCCAACCCGCCACCGCGTAAGTGGGCAGCAGTCCTATTGCCGCGGTGGATGCCCCCATCAACAGCAACGACGCGACCAAGGTCGCCTTCCTCCCTACCCTGTCGCCGAAGTGGCCGAAAACCGCCCCGCCGAGCGGCCGGGCTATGAACGCGATACCGAAGCTGGCGTAAGCCCCAATCAACTCCATCGAGGAAACGGCGGACGGAAAAAAGAGGGGCCCGAATACCAAGCTCGCAGCGGTGGCGTAAATGTAGAAATCGTAGAATTCGACGGATGTTCCAACCAGGCTAGACATCAGGATTCGGAACGTCATTCCGCTCGGCATCGGTTCGTCTCCGACATGAGCGGTATTGTTTTCGGCTCTGGTGTCCATGATTGTCTTCCCCGGGAATACTTAAATTTCGGCCCCTCCCGAACCGAACGAACCCTACAATAATGGCCTGCTGCCAGAACCTATCCTTATGGCTAGGTCGAGATTTGCGCGTGCTCGTTGTAGGTATTCGCATGTAGAAGCGCGCGCATCTATTTTGGTGCGAATGTCGTGCTGCAATTCCAACACTTATTTCGAGGTCTCCGCAGATGTCGGCTGCACTTGGTAATCGCACCCACGACGCCTTGGTAGTCAAAGCGGACGCACCTCTGGTCGTCGTCGTGGACGACGACGACGGAATGCGCGACGGCGTGAGGGACGTTTTAAGCTCGGTCGGCATCGATTCAGTGGGGTTTTCTTCGACGGCGGAACTCCTCGCAGAGCCGTTGCCTGACCGTCCCGGTTGCCTGATCCTCGACGTTCGTCTACCGGGACTGAGCGGCCTCGACCTTCAAGCCAAACTGAACGGCATGGGCAACAAGCTACCGATCGTCTTCATGACCGGGTACGCGGATGTCCCCATGAGCGTGCGCGCGATGAAGGCGGGAGCGACAGATTTTCTGTCCAAGCCTTTCAGGGACCAAGAGATGCTCGACGCGGTCTCGGTCGCGATCGAGCGGGACAGGGCTCGTCGCCTTGAACTAAGCGCCGCCAAAGAGGCGCTCAAAGCCGCCGCCTCCCTTACTCCGCGCGAGCAAGAAGTGATGGAGGCCGTTGTCAAAGGCCTGATGAACAAGCAGGTCGCCCATCTCCTCGACATTTCAGAGGTGACCGTGAAAATTCATCGCGGCAACGTCATGCGGAAAATGAACGTGACGTCGCTCGCCGATCTCGTTCGCAAAGTCGGAATTTTAGATTCTCTGGCCTGAGGTTGTCACCGGGCATCGCCGCGGCAACCGAATGCTTGAGCGACGAATGTCGAGGCTACCCATACAATCGTATTATTACAAATCATCGGCAGTCCGTCTAACTAGATGTCAAAGCCCGTAAGTCGGGCAAAAGGAACATCAAGTGTCTGGCGACAAAAAATCAGTAGCCATCGTCGACGACGACGAAGCGCTCCTCGAGGCGACATCGGCATTTCTCGAGTCTATGGGGTACGACACCCTGCCCTTCAGCTCCGGGCGCGAGTTTCTGGCCTACGACAACCTTGACTTCGTATCGTTGCTGTTGACCGACATCAACATGCCGGAGATGACAGGACTTGAGCTGCTGGAAGTCGTAAGGAAGCGCTGGCCGGACATGCCGATCATCATGATGACGGCCCTTAAGGACGAAGTCATCAGAAGACGGGCAATCGCGGGAGGAGCCCGCGAGCTTCTCCAAAAGCCGATACTCGCAGACGATCTGATCCGGTGCATCGAACAAGCCTGAGCCGAGGCTCCGCTTTACAGAGGTCTAGTGCTCCGCAGATCCCCTTGGCCTCGATGGCGTCCGAACAGATCACGCCACGACTCCCGGCGCACGCGGGGCAAGTCAGTGGTCTCGAGCGGAGCTATCTAGGACCCGGTTACAAAGCAGCAGCTGCCTCTACATATTTCAAAATATACCCTTGAATGAGCAGTTCTTGTAAAAAACGGTTTCATTAACGAATACCAAGACGCCGACAGGTATGCCTGTCGGCGTCTTGGTAAGCCGGGTGGGTGAGTTCGGTGCTACAACGCCTTGAGGCTGAGCCGAGTGACGCCCAACGAGATTTCGAGGCCTTGCTTCCCAATCACGGCGACGGGCTGAAGGGAGAGCGTTCCGTGTGTGCCGCCTGTCAGAAGGACTGCGCCTCCCCCGATGCCCACCGCTGCCGCGGCTTCCAGGCCGCGATAAGTGCCCTCGAGGTCGTAGGAAGCTTGCCTGCTTACAGCATCCACTTCCCAAATCAGCGTAGCCTTCTCCACTTCTCCGATATCGACGCCGAAGTTGTCGATCGAACCGGAGTATCCTACCGGTGGGGCCGACTGGGAAGGATGGAACACACAATCGACGTCCTGTCTGGAACCGAGTATCGCGCCTTTTGAGGGCGACAGATCGCATTCAAGACTACCGGCGACGAAGTGTTCGGATGCTGCAAGAGCAGGCTGAATGACGATCGCGGATAGCGAAAGGGCGATGGTAAATAGGCGCATGAAATTTCCTTTTGGTTCTGTCTTGTTGAATTGGATCGATTGGCCCGAACGTTCTGGGGGATGCTCACGCGCGTACGGGGAAATACACTGGATAGCGGGAGGTCAGGCGAGGACGCTAAGATGATATTCCTAGACCCCACCGGCTTATGTATTTCGGTTCAACTCGCTTCCAAGTTCAGTTGAAGCGCGCTGTGTTGACTTCCTTGCGTGCTGTAGAAGGGAACCGCGCCCCGGATTTGCGCTGGAGGGCCTGGGAGGACCGACGCCATTGATTTGGTGTAGAGCCGAAGACATTCCGAAAGGTCTTGCAGAGGTGGGCCTGGTCGGCCATTCCGCAATCGAGCGCTATTTCGCTCAGTGGAGCATCTGTTTCGGCAATGAGGTCCTTTGCGAGTTGCATGCGCCGGCGTAGGACATAGTTATACGGGCTTTCCTTGAACGCCGACTTGAAAACCCTCGAAAAATAAGTCTTGCTGAGCTTCGTCAGGACCGCAAGCTCCTCGACCTTGATCGTCTCCGTAAGGTGTTCCTCGATGAACTGCATGATCTTTCGGCGCTGCCACGGCAGGAGCAGGTCACGCTGAACAGCCTCTGAAAGGTCAGGAAGCGAGATAGGAGCTTGGTTTGACGCGGGAACAGCGGCGGACAGGTCAACGTCCGAGACGATTACCAGCGATGCTACTTCGATGATCTTGAATTCCTTGGGACGATAGGTGTTCATCGGTGCTCTCCGTGATTTGAATTTCGATGAGCTGATGTTGCCTCTCTCGCACTTCGAAATCTGTTCGGACCACCGTGTGCCAAGATCATACCTTCTGGTTAGATGTGGCAGGCCAAAGCGTGATCTCGATCTAGAATGAGCTGGTTATGGGGCCCTGCAGACCTTCAGGGACTGTTAGTTCGCCGCAGGCGAAGAAACGAAATATCGAGCCGCTGAACGAAGTCTTAGAGGGAATCGGGCTATATGGTTCAAGCGTGGTCATCTTGCTGGGATTTAGGCGGTCTGAACGAATGTGTACGATGGGCGCAAGAGTTGCGATCGCGGTACTAGCAGCGGGACGTTCCGCTCGCATGGGGGACTTCAACAAACTGCTAGCGGTATTCGGGGGAACGCCTTTGGTGCGTTTGTCGGTGCAGAGGGCGGCAGCTTCCGGCGCCTACAAAGTGATCGTGGTGACGGGCCATATGGAATTTGAAATTCAAGAGGCCCTCTCCGGCCTTTCGTTCACGGCGGTACATAACGACGCATTCGCCTTGGGACTCTCATCCTCTATTCGAGCGGCTTTACAGGCGGTTCCAGAAGACTGCGTAGGAGTGCTAATTCACTTGGCAGACATGCCTCTCCTCAATGAACGCCACATGTCCTCGATGATCGACATCTTCAAACGCGCGCAAGGAACGTCCGTCGTACGTGCTACGGCCTTTGGCGAGCCCGGCAATCCGGTCATTCTCCCGAGAACGCTTTTCCGCGCTCTCGGCGAGCTGACGGGTGACAAAGGAGCGCGCCAAGTTATCGCCGCCAGTGGGCTACCCGTTATTGACGTAGAGCTCGGCCTCCCGGCAAGGTGCGACGTCGATAACGTAGAAGCGCTTGAGGCAGCCGGGGGCCTTCCACCGATCGTCGATCCCCGGTGAATTTGATCCGGTGCTAACCAGCGTAAGCTAACTAGACCTGCGGCGCGTCGGCATCTCTTCAAAGAAACGATTTACAGGCTCTCTGGAAAATTGCTCGCAAGTCTTCATAAGTGTTATCGGCGCTCGGGCATTTTCAACAATCGAGGATCCGCGATTACTTCACTCACGAACGATCACCTTTGCCGCCACTTTTCGGCACGTGAATGGACCCTGCATCAGGCGCGTTCCAACCTCGGGCAACCATCTCATCATAGCCGGAACGATAGCCCATCATCGCGTTTTCGATCACTTTTCCGATGTCGTTGAAACCCGCGACGAACTCCGGATTGCTCGCGGCAGGCATTTCTGCGTCGACTAATTTCGCCATCCGGGCTAAGCCCGCCGTATCCTGTTCGACAAATACGGCTTTCCGCTTTTCGACCTCATAAGGGTGCATTCCGAGAGATTCCAGCGCCATGCCTGCAGCCTGGACCGAACCGTCGAACATCTCGCGGACGATAAAATCCGCTCCTGCATCCAACAGCTTGTAATGATGCAAACGATCGTAAGCGCGTGCGATGATCCGTATGCCGGGACTACGTCTACGGGCGTAGGAAACGATCTCGGTCGCTCTGTCGGGGTCGTCTATGGCCACGATAAGCAACGCTGCCCGCGCGAGGCCCGCCGATTCCAGCAAGTCCGGCCGGCCGGCATCCCCAAAAAACGACTTCACGCCGAATTTCCGGACGTTGTCCACCACATCCGCCCTGTAATCCATGACTACCGGCTTGTGTCCGTTCGCCAGAAGCATCCGGTTCACGATCTGTCCAAATCGGCCGACCCCGGCAAGGATAATAGTTCCCTGATCCGGTTGGTCGGCGCTCCGATGATGCCGCCCACGGGTCTCGAGCATCACAACGATCCTGTTGGAGATCGAGAAAAGAAGGGGGGTAAGAACCATGCTGAAAGTGATGATCAGCACCGATACCGACACGGTCGGAGGCGAAAACAGCCCGCGATCACCACCGATCGTCAACAGTACGAAACCGAATTCACCCGCCTGAGCAAGGCCGAGGGTGAAAAGCCACCCTGCCGGCCCTCGGACGCGGAAAAACCATGCCAGGGGTAGAAGCACAAGAGCTTTGATCGCGATCAAAGCGAACGTGGCGACCGCTACCATCAGCCAGTTCGCCGACAGGATTGCGGGGTCAATTTTCGCGCCGATCGTCATGAAAAACAGCCCGAGCAGTAGTCCCTTGAAGGGCTCGATATCGTTCTGCAGCTCATGCTTGAACTCGCTGTTCGCGAGCACCACACCTCCGAGGAAGGCGCCGAGCGCGGGCGAAAGGCCGACAGCCGACATCAGGACGGTTATCCCGACCACCACCAGAAGCCCGGCAGCGGTGAATACTTCCCGAAGTCCAAGAAGAGCTATGGTTCTGAATACCGGGCGCGACAAAAAGTGTGCCGCGGCAACGACCACGCCGACGGCTCCCAGAGTAAGGACAGCAGATACCCATCCGGGAAGGTCGGCGAGCAACTGAGCTCCGCCATGCCCGGAAGGAGATCCGTGCCCACTGCCAGCGATAAGGGGGATACAGGCGAGCATCGGAATGACCGCCAAATCTTGAAACAGGAGCACCGCGAAGCTTGCCTGCCCTCCATCGGACCTTAGAAGGCCCTTCTCTTCTAGGGTCTGGAGAACGATCGCGGTGGATGACAGCGCTGCTACGAAACCGAACAGGAGGCTCTGCTGCCAGCTAAATCCCAATCCGACAGCAGCCGCGGTGACTGCGGCGATCGTGGCAACAACCTGAAGCCCTCCAAGGCCGAGTAGTTTGTCCCTGAGCCGCCAGACCATCCGGGGATCTATCTCCAGACCGATCAGGAACAGCATCATAACAATGCCGAATTCGGAAAACTGTTCGAGGTAACCCGATCCTGCCACTGAGATCTGGAATACGGGCCCGATTAGCACACCTGCCGCGATGTAGCCGACGACCGAACCCAGCCCGATCCGCTGTGAAACTATAACGGCGAGAACCGCCGCAGCAAGATAGCACAGTGCGTAGAATGCCAAACCTTCCAACGGTCAGTCCCTCACTAGATCAGGTAAATTTAAGCTCCCGAAACTCGGCAGCAGGTGCGCGGAGGCGACATCGAATTTATCGTCGCGCAGCGCAGTCAGGAGCCGGGGGTAGGATCGGATATGGAGCTGGGCGTTCTCGTCCGTGAGATGATTGGCAGAGTACAGCACGAACGGAGGAAGATACTTCATGCCGCAGAGCGTCGCAGTCTGTTCGAGAGGATACAGAAACTGGTCGAAGACCCTCCGGTTGCCGCCGTCCTTTGTGTAGTCCGATATGCCCCCGCCTGTAGTGACGCACGCCATCGCATACTTTCCCGCCAGCTTTTTTCCCTCTGGTCCGTAGGCGAAGCCGTACTCGAGAACCAGATCCTGCCACTGCTTGAGAAGAGCCGGGGTCGAATACCAGAACACGGGAAATTGGAAGACGACGACCTCGTGCTCCATGAGCCGACGCTGTTCGCGGTCCACGTCGATGGCAAACCTGGGATACTCGGCGTAGAGATCAACGAAGGTCACGCCTTCCAGCTCTCGGGCGCTTGCCGCCATCGCCGTGTTGATACTCGACTTCCGTTGCGCCGGGTGCGCAAACAGAACCAAAACTCGCATCTGCTTTCTATCCATTTTTCGAGCAGCAACGCTTGTCGCCTAACTGCTTGGCGTGAGTGCGTTGAACGTATCCTCGGTGCGAGGAGCTATTCTTGAAGGATCGTGTCCTAGCGTCACGCGAAAAGAAATCGGCGGGATTTTTAGTATCCCGCGAGTGACGCGGACCTTTACGCCGTTAGACCGGGCTCGGGGTGGAACCGAGCTTCTCGTACTCCCCGCCTATCCAGTTTGCTACTCCAGCACCGTATTCACCCGCGGCGTCTTCCCATATCAGGTGGCCGCCATCCAGAAGGACCTGTCGGCAGCGTCCAATACCCTCCACCAAAAGCTGCCCGTTCGCGGGTGGAACGATCGCGTCCTGACGCCCTGCCAGCACGAGTACAGGGGCTTCGATCCGACTTAAAATTTCATCGAGAAGAGGGAGTTCGTCTGAATAGGACCGGACGAAATTGGTTGCCTGCTCGAACCTTTCTGCCGATGACGAGTGCCAGTAATCCTCCATCACGGATGGCGGTGGAGTATTCGCGGAAGCGGCGGTGACAAAGCCGACAGCGAGATCGCCGCCCTGCTGCCCGGCGAACGCTCCTTTGGGAGACGCGATGAGGTCGACAAGACCGCCGGCCGCCAGCTCGACCTTGGTGGCTCCGCTGCCGACCACGAGGCTTTCGAAGAGATCGGGGCGATCGGCTGCGGCGAAGAGCATCGCGAGAGCGCCGACATCGGGCCCGACTCCATGCATCCTGGTAATTCCGAGTTTCCGGGCGGCTCGCGTAAGAAAACGGGCCATCCCCGTCGGCGACATCAGGTCCGACCGCCCCTGCGACATCCCGAAGCCCGGCAAGTCGATTGCAACGTACGGAGCAACACTGCCGATTGCCGCCAGAATTCCCCTGAAAGCGTAGATGCTTTCAGGCCAGGGACTGGTGATGACCACCGGAATTCCATCGGATCGCCCGCCAGTAGCGATTCGAATGTTCACGTCGTCTATTTCAACGTGGGAAACCTTGCCGATATCTGGGAGTACGCTGTTCATCTCAATACCTCCATCCGCCCGGCAGCAACTTCGAAGGATACATCGCCGGATCTACGCAGTGAGGATTGATCAGAGCACTCTATCTGGATTGTCGGATCGTGCGGTCGCACCGCCGGGACGTGGGGGTGCTATCCTACAATACGCGGGGCCGGGCGGCGCTCATAATCACGCCATACCGGACAGAGAATGTCCATTTCGATCACCGACCGAACTCCGCCAACGATTATCCCAGACGGTTCGGTCCGACAACTGACCCGCATGGCTCGAGCATACACGGAGAAGACGATGCCACAGGATACGCTGCCCACGACTATCACTGCTTACCTTCGCCCGATTGACCGCGACGGTCTTCTTGCCTTCGCCAAGCGAGGGCGCGAAAACCCCGAGCGACAGGGTACTAACGTCGTACAAACCATCTGCGAAGGCCAGTATCGCACACTCAGCTATGTCGGCGATCACGACCCGGTCATCGTTGACGAGCCCCTGCATCTGTTCGGCCAGGATACCGCGCCCGCGCCGGGAGAGATAGCGCTTTCCGGCTTGGGGGGATGCCTTGCTGTGGGAATCACCGCGGTTGCGACCTTCAGGAACGTCAGGCTCTCTCGTCTCGAGCTCCGAATTGAAGGCGATGTCGGCAACTCGGCAGCCTGGGGTGCTGGCGGCGCCCCACGCGAACCCTTCCAGATTGGTTTCCAGGCCATCAGGGTGTCGGTTAATGTCGAAGGCGACGCTACTCGAGAGGAATTGGAGGAGATCGTCAGGCAGGCTAACTACTTCTCGCCGGTGGCCAACTCGATGCGGAATCCGATCCCGATGGACGTCTCGCTTGCCTAACCTCGAGTATGGCGAGAAGACAAAGCCGAACGCCTGCGGAAGCAGCCTTCGGCTTTTCTCATTATAAGCCAGCGCCCGGTGTGGCTTCCGACGTCAGCTCACCTTAAACCTCCGATATCCGAAATAACTTGGCGCGCCCCAACATCGAATTACAAGGCTGTATCATTATGGTCTCGACACGACATGATGAACCACCGAGCGGGGAAACTCTGTGGCAGTCGTCGGAGACTATCTTCGATATGCTCACTCGCTGCGGTGTCGTAATGTTCAACACAGGGATAGCTCTGTTCCCGCCCCGCCGGCCAAATATCAATCTGGATACGCCTGAGAGACCGATCGTACTATAGACCCGCAAAAGGTCGCGGTACTCGTTGCCAAAGAGGGACGATCAACTCGAACCTATAGGTAATAACATGGCTCTCAAACCTTCGGAAACGTGTACTTTCAGGCAGTCCCCGCTCGGACTAATGAAGTCTTGCACCACGGCACGTCGCATGCGGGCCGCAAACGACAACGTTTTCCGGAACCACGCCGTCGAAGGAACCTCCGCTGGCGACACCCCGTCGCTGGCCGATATGGGACCGATCCTCGCTCTCGTAGCGATCTCCTATGTGACCTACCACTTGATCTGCACCGTGCTTTCCAGCTTGATTAAATCGTTCCCGTCTTTCTATCCGTGAGCGATTTAAACCGCGAGGCAACGTGGATCCGGCATCCGGCAAGGTTCAAAAGGACGGTTAACGCCATGTGTCCGCATAGCCGATCGATGAGGGACGAGGGTCGTTTACTTCGACCGATCTCCCGGCAGGCATGCAAATGGACATTTTCACGAAACCGGGCACGCGGCGTTGAAGGCTACAATCCGCTGGAGTCTCGAGGACGGTGCCATGTAGTCGAGGAGCTTGTGGAGCTCCTCGACTAGACTCCGCGGATCTGCATGGTACCCCGATCTATGTAGACGAGCATTTCATTGACTTCCGCATAATCCCGCCGCTTCTATCATGCAGTTGCAAGAAACTGATGTATCGCTGCGACGACCACCGACCCTTCCCCCACGGCTGATGCAACCCTCTTGATAGATCCCGAGCGGACGTCCCCTACGGCAAAGACCCCGGGCTTGCTCGTTCGGTAAGGCGTAGCCAGCTCTCCGCCGTCCGAAAATCCGGTTTCCACGAAACCGCTTCGATCGAGCTTCACGCATTCCGCGAGCCACTCGGTGTTCGGCGACGCGCCAATCATGACGAACAGGTTGGTCGCCGGGCGATTGAAGGACTGTCCGGTTTTCCGGTTATTCCAGCTCACGCCCTGGAGACCGTTTTCACCGTGAAGTCCGGTGATATCGGAAGTCTCGTGCAGAGTGATGTGTGGTGAATTCCTAATCCTCTGGACGAGATAGTCCGACATCGTGGAGGAAATGCCGCTGCGCATTACCATGTTTACGTGCTTGGCAGTGCGCGACAGGAACACCGCCGCTTGACCGGCCGAGTTTCCACCGCCGACGATGACGACTTCCTGCGCCGAGCACAGGTTGCCCTCCATTGCGGTCGCGGCATAGTGGATTCCCTGCCCCTCGAATCGTTTGTAATTTGGTAAATTTAGCGTCCGATAACGAGCACCCGTCGCCACGACCACCGCTTTTGCCCGTACAGCGCGACCATCGGACAAGCCGATCTCGAACTGCTTCTTCGAGCAGTCCAGCGACACAGTGCTTCGCGACACGCAGATGCGTGCACCGAACTTCTGGGCCTGGATGTGTGCCCGCCCGGCCAGAGCTTCCCCCGATATCCCGGTAGGGAACCCGAGATAGTTCTCTATTTTCGATGATGTTCCCGCCTGCCCGCCCGGCGCGAGCGTTTCCACGACGATCGTCCTCAGTCCTTCCGAGGCGGCGTAGACGGCGGAGGCGAGACCCGATGGCCCAGCCCCGAGAACCGCGACGTCGTAGACGACACCCTCCTCCGGCGGCTCCAAGAGCCCAAGCTCGTCGGCGAGCCTCTCGTCGGATGGTTTCGACAACACCTGCCGATCCGGCTTGATCAACGCGGGGAGCGCCGAAAGCGGGATGGCGAGTTCCTGCATCGCATGCGCCGCCTCCGGGTCAGCCGCGACGTCCAGCACTTCGACAGGATAGAGGTTTCGGGTAAGGAAACGCTGTATCCGGAGCAGTTCCGAGCTGTCACGGTGTCCGACAAGCACGCCGCCGCCCTTGAGATGGCGGACAAGGCCTGATCTGCGCAGAATGTAGGCTCGGATGATCATTTCGCCGATGTCGGGTTCGCCCGTTATCAGAGCGCGAAATTTGTCGTGGGGAACTCGGATGAACTGCGTTCCTGCCATCAGTCGGCCGGACAGGAGAGTGTTGCGATCATTGAACATGTTATGCTCGCCGCTAAACTGACCGCCGCGGTAGCTGTAGAGATATTGCCGTCCCTCGATTGGATGCTCGGCGTGCACTTCCAGCTCGCCTTCCAGGATCAGGTATAGGTCCAGCGCACGATCGCCTCGCGTGAAGGCGACGCTGTCCTCGTACACGATCTGATGCTCGCCATAGGGCCGGATCCGGTCAATCATTTCCTGAGAGAGGACCGGATATGTCTGCGCTTCGCGTTGCCATGGGTCCGACGGATCGTTGAGCATAACGTTCATACTGGTCTCCTTAATGGGTCGTAAGGTTGGTAGCTGAAGAAGCTGTATCGACGTGTGCTTCGACGGACATTCCCGGTCCCAGCCTCTCGATCTCGGATTGCTCCGGATCGATCTCGATGCGGACCGCGATACGTTGCGGGATCTTGGTGAAGTTGCCGATGGCGTTGTCCGTACGCAGGACGGAAAACTCGGACCCGGCCGCCGGAGATATGTCTTCAACGGTGCCCTCGAAGCGATAACCGGCCAGCGCGTCGACAAAGAACCACGCCCGCTGTCCGGGACGGATCGCACCCGACTGGGTTTCTTTGAAGTTGGCGACTACCCACCGGGCTTTGGGAACGAGGAACGTTAGCTGGCTGCCGTTGGTGACAAATTGCCCCAATCGGGCAGTCACTTCGCTTAGCTTTCCCGTTTCAGGTGCCGTGACGGTCGTGTAGCCAAGGTTAATTTCTGCTAGCTGGAGCCTGGCCCTCGCGCTTTCTACGTCGGCCTCGAGCGCCGCTTTGTTTACCCCGGCGGCCTTCAGTGCTTGATCCGCGCTGCCCCTTCCCGCGTTCGCCTCCTGAAGAGAGGCCGTAGCAACACCGAGTGCCGCCCGGGCGGCGTCTTCGGCACTGATGGAGCCAGAACCTTTGTCCGCGAGCTGGGACGCACGTTTGAAGTCCGCGTCCGCCTTGACGAGTTGCGCGTCGGCGCTCGAGATCTTTGCTTGAGCTGTCGCGATGTCGAGCCGCCTCTGGGCAATCGCTTGCTGGTTGTTTGCGAGATTGGAGGCAGCAATATCGAGGTCTGCGCGAGCGGCCGCGACTTGAGCCCTGTAAATCCTGTCATCTATCCGGAGCACGACGTCGCCCCGGTTGATCGCCGAGTAGTCGCGTACGGCGATCTCGGAAATGTATCCCGTCACCTGCGGGCTGATTATAGTGGTCCGCGCACGAACGTAGGCATTGTCGGTCTTGACTACGGACGTGGAAAACGGGGGCAACTGCCACGCCACGAGTATTGCGGCCATGCCGGCGGCTACAAGCAATAACGCAAAAGCCTTTGTCAGGAGGCTGCTGATCTTGGGCTGCCATTGCCGCGGCAGCGCGGTCGGCGCATCAGCCGCTTCGTCAGCCTGCGCGGCGGTGATCGGCGAAACCGCGTTCATGATAGCTTACTCCGGTATTGCTTGAAGAGGCTGACCGCGATGAACGCGAGCAACGCGAGCGCGCCCGCCGATGCCGCCAGCGATATGGCCGTGAAGACGTCGACGTATGCGGCTACCCGCGCGTCTTGCGTGACTTGTTGCGAAAGGGCCGCGACGCCTTCGGCAGACCGCATCGTTGGGTCCGCGATAACCGGAGCGTATCGGGCGGCAAGGGTGGATAGAAGTGCCGCCACATCGGGATCGGACCGTGCCGCCTGGGCGGCGTATGCCCCAAGGTGATACTGCTGTGCGTGGAAGAGATATGTCTGGGTGAACGCGTTACCCGTCAGTGTCCCTACCGACTGCGTGACGTTGAAAAGCGCGATGAAGCTCGTCATCCGCACCCCGCCATCGGCAAGGACCCGTCCGAGCCCGAATATAAAGACGGGACCAATAAAAAGGGTGCCTGCGAACGCGATAAGGGGCTGGCTGACCAGCAGTTGGGGAACCCGGGTCGAAATGCTCGATCCGGTGTCGAGGTATGTCGCCAAGGCGACAAGCACCAGCGCGCCGAGAACCATGAATGGTAGACGCGACGGCGCGACGACCAGCGCCGCGACGACTAGGCCCAACACGGCACCAACGAGGATCGCTCCGGTAAGGGGTCTGATATCGTCGTTCGTGAGACCGAAATCGCGCAGCATCGTCAAAATTCCGATCGTCTGTTCGGACTGGACCGACCTGCATAGGACGGCAATCAGCGCCCATCGGACAAACGTACCAGCCGAAAGCCATTTCACGTCGATCAGCGGCTTCTTTCTCCGGGACTCGATGAAGAAAAACAGCGCAAAACAAGGGAGACAGGCCGCGAAGAACCAGCCGATCCAGGCGACGTTCGTCCACCAGAGGTAGCTGCCGAGCCCCATCGCCGAGCCGAACATGATGAAGCCGACCGCGTATAGGGCGAAACTTAGAGCATCCAGCGGTTCGAACGCCTTCGACCGCACACCGGGAGGGAGACGAACGATCGAGACGATACCAAGGGCAGCGAGCGAGAGGCCGAGTTCGAAGAGGTAGAGCCCATTCCAGTTACCCAATGCCAGAAAGTCCTTCGGAACGAGCCAGGCAAGAGGAAGCGAAAGCTGCGGCGTGCCGACGCCGAGGCAAACGGCCCGAAGTCTGTGAGCGGCGGGGAAGGCCTGCATCATGTAGAAGACGCCGAGCGTCGTCAGCGCCGAAGCCGATATCCCGCTCGCCGCTCGCACGAGTATCGCCCCCGCCAGCCCACTGACGATCAGATGCGCCGTGATGAGAACGGCTTGCAGGGTCAGGAACACCATGCAAAACGAGCGCACCCCGAACTCCTGGCGATATTTAACGAGGACACAGCCCGTGATCGCGTTTGTCACGAGATAGGCCGCGGGGAGCCAGGCCACCTCGCTGAGATCAAGCCCCAGCGATCCCTGGATGTAAGGGAGGTTCGCGGCTACGATCGCGTTTCCCAAAGCTCCGGTTACCCCGATGATGACGGCCGTGAAACCGTACATGGCGCGGCGTCCTACCGGATGGTCGGGAAATCCCGGAGATCCCGGCAATGCGGGCTTTTGTCCGTCCGGATAATCGAAGCTTTCGTCATCGTGATAGAAATGTTGACGGGCGGCCCGTACTCCAGACCACTCCTTGTCTTTCGACAGCTCGGAAGGGGGAAATCCCACGACAACGCGCCTTTTCTGTTTGTCGGTCCACCCGTCTCGTCCCGCGTGAGCTGAAAAATCTTTCGGCCATACGGACGACTGACATTCCCGCGAACAAGCTAGCGGCTTCCGGCACATCCATATTGAATAATCCTGCCTTGGGGACGTAGGCGATCGGGCGACGGAGGACCGGTTCGGCACGACGGAGTGATCTCGTTTTCCCCGCGGAACCGACATCCGATTCCGGAGTTCGTTGGTCGACCCGCAAACGTGCTTCCGCGCCTACATGTTACAAGATCACGGCGGCTTGCTGTCTTATTCCAATCTCGATTTTAAGGAGATCGGACAATGGACTTGGACACTTGCAAACGCGCCTCTTATCCCCCGGCTTGGCCGATCATATCGGTTTATGGCGCGGTCGTGGTGGGTGTCACGGTTTTCAGCTACGTCAATCACGAAGAGAGCGATCGCACTTCGATTTCCTCGGCATCGGTAGCGTCTGCGGACGTCGGGGCGCTCTCTCGTTCATATCTCCCGCGGACCAAACGCCCGGTTGAGCCCATCAAATAGCGCCCGAGCGCCGGCTGCCATGTCGGCTGTCTACCGAAATCGTTTGTACCCAAATCTACAATAATCCGTCCGGGCCGTTCCTTAAGTTCCGTACATGCCGAGACCCGGCCCGAACGATGGAGCGACTTGTGACCTACGACCTTTCCCGCCGACAGACACTCATTGCAGGGGCAGCCGTCTCTTTTTCTATGTTTGTCCCGGTAGCCGAAGCAGCCGAACAGAAACGCAAAGAAGATATCAAAGGAGAATTCGAAATGACCGAAGCATTCGTGAAAACCAAGGAAGGCGTCGAACTGTACTACAAGGACTGGGGTCCCAAGGATGCTCAGCCGATCGTCTTTCACCATGGCTGGCCGCTGTCTTCCGATGACTGGGACACCCAGATGCTGTTCTTCGTGCAGCACGGTTACCGCGTCGTAGCCCATGACCGCCGCGGTCATGGCCGTTCTTCGCAGGTCGCCGATGGCCACACCATTGAGCAGTATGCGGCAGACGCCAATGCAGTGTACGAGCACCTGAACCTCAAAAACGCGGTTCATATCGGTCACTCGACAGGCGGCGGCGAAGTCGCACGTTATGTCGCGAAATACGGCGAACCCCAGAAACGTGTCGCCAAGGCCGTGCTCGTCAGCGCTATCCCTCCGCTGATGGTCAAGACCGAGTCGAATCCCGGCGGCCTCCCGATCGAAGTCTTCGACGGCCTTCGCAACGGCCTGGCCGCCAACCGCGCCCAGTTCTATCTCGACGTTGCCTCGGGTCCGTTCTATGGCTTCAACCGCGAAGGCGCGAAGGTCTATCCGGGCGTGATCCAGAATTGGTGGCGTCAGGGAATGATCGGCGGTGCGAAGGCCCACTATGACGGAATTAAAGCCTTCTCCGAGACCGATCAGACCGAAGACCTCAAGAAAATCACGGTGCCGACCCTGGTCATGCACGGCGACGACGACCAGATCGTTCCGATTGACGACGCGGCGCGACTGTCCGTGAAGCTACTCAAGAACGGCACTCTCAAAGTCTATCCGGGCTACCCCCACGGAATGTTGACTATCCATGCCGACGTCATCAACCCCGACCTCCTCGCATTCGTAAAGAGCTGACGACGGCACGATTGCGATCGCGGACACGCCGTGCTCGGCGCGGTGTGTCCGCAAAGTCGTTCGCTTTTAAGCTATTGAAGTCTCCGCTGCTCAAACCCGGCGATCTGGTGGCCTAGTTCGATCAGCGCCATGGAGATCAGATACTGGACCATCGTGGAATTGGTTCTTCGCGCGTACTCGTACGCTGCGATACAATGGTCTGTCAGTTCTGTTTCTGCAAATCCCACATCCCGAGCGATACGAAAGACCAGTCCCGTACTCACACCCGGCGTGCCTCCTGAGCCGGAGAACGAGTATCCTACCGCTTGCAGTTTTTCGTCATATGCATCCGAGACCCGGGCACGGAAACTGTGCCTGAAAGGCGACCCGGCGCGCGCAGATGAAGTAATCGCGGACGAAAATTTCACGCCATCCGCCCGGTGGATCAGTTCCACTACCTGGCGGAGGGAGATGCCGTCAGCGCCGACCGCGTTGGGCATTCCAAGGAAACGGCACAATGTCGGGTCCATCCTGAATGCGTCGGAGTTTGCATCCCACGTGTAGGCGCCGCAGTCCATCGAATCCCCGATCGTGACCCCGAACCGCCTCATATCGTTCTTTCGCATGAAATCCTTTCGTCGCGCAGATCATCATGATCAATCATCTCGACGCAATGAGGGTAAGCCTCCAAAGAGGGGGATACGGAAGTTTCGGTACGAGAGATCGCACTTTTGCCCGCGTTTCATTTCCGTGTTCGGCTTCATTCCATGACGCAAACGAAGCCCTGATCTTGGGCCTTTCCAACCCTGCAGCAAAACGGTTTCGCGAAATGGACGGGCATGAGCCAGGTGCCCGTCTCGCTCAGTTTCTCTAGCAGCCTGATCCGAGTCGGGACGGCCGCTTCCGTTTCCGAGCACGCTGATGAATTCCAGCTCGGGATGTGAACCTGGATCGGGTGATGGACGATGTCACCAGAGAATACCGCTCTCTCGTCACCCGCTGAAAGAATGAGATGGCAGTGTCCGTGTGTATGACCGGGGCTGGCCTCTATGAGCAGTTCGTCACAAAGCTGAAACGGGGCGTCTATCGGCAGCCACTGTCCGCTGTCGTTGATCGGCTGGATGGTGTCCGCGATCAAATTCAGATCGTCGCCCGACGGGGTTTCCTGCCCGGCCAGGCGCTCGAGCTCGGTTCGGGATACAAGGTACTTCGCGTTACGGAACGTCGGCACCCATTTTCCGTCGAGGAGACGCGTGTTCCAGCCCGCGTGGTCGATGTGGAGATGCGTGCAGAAAACATAATCTACGTCGTCCGGGTCAATTCTGGCAGCGGCCAGGTTTTCGAGATACCTCGAATTCATCATGGAGAAGAACGGGCTGTCGGGGCGATGCTTGTGGTTTCCGCTACATGTATCGACGAGAACGGTCAAATTCGGCAGTCTGATCAGCCAGCTGTGTATGGACCCTATAAGTCTGCCTTCGTCCGGAGCGAAATGGTCTGGCACCATCCAGTGCAGGTGCTTTTCGACCAATCGTTCATCCCAATCCGGCAGGAACGCCTTGGGAGGAAAACCGAGGCCATGATACTCCTCGATCCGCAAAACCTCCGCGCTTCCGATCCGCATTTACCACCCCCGTTTTCGTCGGTTCAGTTATTCCGTAGCGAGACGCCTCTTCAACCTGACTCTATGGCTAGGTATGTCCGAGGAACTTCAGGCCGTAAGGTGACGTTGCCGAATTGCGGCAGATTGCTTGCCCATCATTTGCGGGTTGTTCGAGGGGTTCCGAGCCATCCTGATGTCTACTTTCCTGTTTCTTGATTTTGAACTGGACGTCTCTCGTAGGTCGCTGGCGCATCGTGGCCAGCCTGTGAAGATCGGGTCACGCGCTCTGGACATCCTCGCCGTGTTGGCATCGCGCCAGGGTAAGCTCGTGTCGTCGAGCGAGATACTCGAGGCGGTATGGCCCAATAGCCTTTCCGCGGAGAATTCCCTCAGGGTCACTCTCGGTGCGGTCAGAAAGGCGCTGGCGGTCGCCGACGCGGGCACGCTTATCCAAACCGTCGCCGGCCGCGGGTACATTCTGTCGGCGACCGTTCGAAAAAAGGAACCGGCCGTCCATCCGGTCCAATTGCAGACCCTGAACAGTGGCAACTTGCCTGGAAAGGCTAGAGACGTCATCGGGAGGGAGAGCTTCGTAGCCCGAAGTCTGGAGCTTCGTCAGTCGCATGTGATGACGATCGTGGGCACAGGGGGCATCGGGAAAACCACCGTCGCTTTGGAAATTGCACACCTGCTTAAGGATGAACACGAAGCCGTATATTTTCTCGATCTGGCCGCACTCGGTTCAGCGGCCGCGATCGCCCCAAGCCTTGCGTCTCTGTTGGGGCTTTCGGTCTACGGCGACGATCCGCTGCCTGGGATAGTCGCGGCTTTGACGCAACGAAAAGTCTTGCTGGTATTCGACAACTGCGAACACGTGATCGCGGAGGCGGCCAGGATCATCGAGGGCATCGCTCGAACGTGCCCGGATGTTATGGTTCTCTCCACAAGTCGAGAACCGCTCTCCATTCATGGCGAAACCATAAGACGGCTTGGGTCACTCGACGTGCCGGACGAAGACGAGGTTTCGGCGCAGGCTATGCAGCGCTCGGCAGTGGCTCTCTTCATAGCCCGGATGGAGCAATCGTTCGAGATGGGCGCTCCGATCCGACGCGAGCAGATGGATATCGTAACGGCCATCGTGAGGAAACTCGAAGGTATTCCCCTCGCCATCGAGTTCGCTGCAAGCCGTGTCGTCGATCTAGGGCTGGAGCAGCTGTTGGCATCCCTGGACCAACCTTTGACCGTCCTAAGAAGGGGTCGCCGCACGGCCCCTCGCCGCCAGCAAACCCTACAGGCGACACTCGACTGGAGCTATGGCTTCCTTACAGAGAACGAGAGATCGGTTCTCCAGTCCCTGTCGGTTTTCGCTTACTCGTTTTCACGAGAAGGCGCGCTTGCCGTTTGTACAACGGCTGTCGGCCAAGAAGAAGCGGAGGACGCGATTTGGGGGCTACAGTCCAAATCACTTCTTTCGCGGTCGGAATCTGGGCGAGCTTTGCGCCTGCTCGATACCACGAGGGAGTATGCAGCGATCAAACTAGCGGCGACCGGACGGCGGGGCAACGTGCGTCTGGCTCATGCGTCGCTTCTCCTCGTCCGGATGCGCGAAGCCGAGCTCCAGTGGGACAAGCTTCAAACGGTAGAGTGGCTGAATGGCTACGGCATACTGATCCACGACCTCCGCCTCGCCCTGACTTTCTGCGAGGAGACCGGCCATACGCGCCTTTTCCACGAGCTTCTGGCCAACTCGGGCACGCTTTGGACCCAACTGGGGTTGATGAACGAACAATTTCGACACATCGAGAAGGCCGTGCGCGTGTTCGACCACGAACCGTCCACCGACGCTTTGCTGGAAACTCAGTTACGGTCAGCATACGGCTCGATAGCTTACAACGTGCAAAGCGTAGATGGCGACACGGAAGCCCGCCGACAATTCGAACTCGCAGCACGGTCCGCGCGATCGCTGAATGACCCCACGAGGCTCCTGAGAGCGGGTAGCGGCGTCTGCGCGCTCCTGACCACCCAAGGCCGCTATCACGCCGCGAACGCGGTCGCCTTGGAGCTACAACGGGACCTGGGTGAAGCCGCCGAGCCTGCGGTGAACCGGATCCTCGCCCACAACAGCCATTATCTGGGAGCGCACGATGATGCGTATAAGTATGCCATGCGTGCGCTGCGGGCTAATGGCCTCGCGGTCCGCGGCACGCTGACCAGCGGCGCGAATTTCGGTCAGAAAACCCTTTCGTTGATGGTCATGGCCAAAACCGCCTATATCCGGGGCCAAATAGACACGTCGCTCGAACACCTGGATGAACTGACGTCGGACATACTCCTCGTCGACCACCCTATATCGACTTGTCTCGGCCTCGCGGTCGGGGCCTGCCCTATCTATTTCGGGCTAGGTGAAATGGAACTTGGACACCGCTTTCTGAATACTCTCAGGGATATTTCGACTAGGCACTCCCTCTTCCGTTGGCGTGAATGGGTAGAAGGATACGAATATGCCGTTGGAGCCGGAGATGACGATAATGAGTCCGCGGTCGCGTGCCTCCGGCATGGAGGAAACGGACCGCGTCTCGAAAACGTCGTGGCGCTCGCTGGAAAGAAGGCCGGACCGGAACTGATTGATCTTGCTCTTTCCGGCGAAGCGGGTTGGTGCCACGCGGAGTTGGTCAGATTGAAGGGGGAGATCATGCTCGATGGCGGCGATAGCGGCGGGAGGGGTCTGCTTCTCGATGCGTACAGGATCGCCGTCGATCAGTCGGCTCTTACGTGGCAGCTCAAATGCGCCAGCAGCCTTGCGAGATACGGCAGCCACCATACTCGCAACGCCGACCGCGAAAGGGTCGAACGGACTCTGGATGGCTTTTCCGGCCCGCCGTCCAAAGTAGACGTGAAGGCAGCGGAAGCCACGCTAAAGCTTCTCTCCGCCGAGCAACAAGAAGCCTGAAACCCAAGCTACCTAAAATCTGGTCGCCACTCTGTCTGAACGCGATTTTTAGACCGAATGTACAATAACCGGGCTTGATCTCGGTGCTTTCTCGAACGGTTGAAAATCGAACGAGGATACCCCCATGTTCAAGAAACTGTTCGCATCCGCATTGTTTGCCACTTCACTGGCGAGTGTTCCCGCTTTTGCGGCCGATACGAAGCCTACCATCGTCCTTGTCCATGGCGCCTTCGCCGACGCCTCCAGCTGGACAGGCGTCATCGGAAAACTCGAGGCCGACGGTTATCGGGTAGTTGCCGTGGCCAACCCGCTACGCAGCGTCAAGGGCGACAGCGCCTATCTCAAGCGCATCGTCGCAAGCCTCGACACGCCCGTTGTTCTGGTCGGTCACTCATACGGCGGCGCGGTCATCTCCGAAGCCGCGACCACGGGCGAGAAGATCAAGTCCCTGGTTTACGTCTCCGCATTCGCACCAGAGGTCGGCGAGTCCGCCCTCGATCTCAGCGGCAAATTTCCCGGCAGCACGCTCTCCCCAACTCTCGACAAGCCTGTCGAATTGGAGAACGGCGCGAAGGACCTCTACATCCAGCAGGACAAGTTCCACAAGCAGTTCGCCGCGGATGTTTCCGAGAAGGCCGCTGCAGCCATGGCCGCCTCTCAGCGCCCCGTGACCGATGTCGCGCTAGGCGAGGCCGCCACCAACGCCGGATGGAAGGAAATTCCCTCGTGGTCCATTTTCGGCTCGGCTGACAAGAACATCCCGCCGGAAGCCATGAAGTGGATGGCCAAGCGGGCGAACGCGAAAGACACCGTGGAGGTCGAAGGCGCGTCTCACGTCGTGATGGTGTCGCATCCGGACCGAGTGGCTAAGGTTATCGAGGAAGCCGCCACGGCGCGTTGACAGTGAGTGCCGGGCCTCTGCAGTTCGAGGCAGGGGTCTGGTACGAAACCAGGGAGAATAGACAATGGTCTCTGTCGAAAATTAATCCTCCGCTGAGCGAAAAAATGCCGATCCCTCGCCATCGCGCTTGAGGTCGGCGCCCTTTCATAAAACCCCTTGAGAGCAGCGCCTCCGGCGGCATTGTCGAAGTCTTTTATAAAGGACGAGGCCGACAACACGACAGACCTCACGCGCGCTGTATTTACGGCAGTCGTAAAAACCCTCGGCTCAGCACAGCTATCAACGGATTCTCATCGTCTTACGCGGTTTACGGGTCGTCCCATCCATTGAAGATGCGGATATTCCTCCGGGCCTTCGGAGACCTTTTTGTACAATACGCTCCCTACGTCGACATCTACCGATGGCACCGCAGTCTGAACTGCATTTTTGTCGAGCGAAAAGAGAGATCTCATGAAAGCCATCGGATACAAAGAGGCAGGTGCACTGGATCGTACCGAATCCCTGGTCGACATCGACCTGGATCGACCCGTCCCGACCGGACGAGACCTCCTAGTCAAGGTCGCGGCGGTTTCAGTAAACCCCGTGGATACCAAGATCCGAAAAAGCATGTCGCCTCCGGACGGATCCTGGAAGGTACTCGGCTGGGACGCCGCCGGTACTGTCGAGGCGGTCGGCGACGATGTCGAAGACTTCAAGGTCGGGGAGCGCGTCTTCTATGCCGGATCACTTGTCAGGCAGGGGGCGAACGCCGAATTCCACTTGGTCGACGAGCGCATCGTAGGAAGAAAGCCGACAACGGTGTCGGACGTGGGCGCGGCGGCGTTGCCGCTCACGGCCATCACGGCCTGGGAGATGATGTTCGACCGTCTCGATGTCCGCACAGCAGTGCCTGGCGCCGCCGACGCTCTTCTCGTTATAGGCGGCGCTGGCGGTGTCGGCTCAATCACAATTCAAATTGCGCGCGCTCTGACGAATTTGACCGTGATTGCGACCGCCTCGCGACCAGAAACAATCGAATGGGTCAAGGACCTCGGCGCTCATCACGTGATCGACCACAGGAAACCGTTGGCCGAACAGGTGAAAGCTTTGGGGATCGGAGCGCCGGCGTTCGTTTTTTCCACGAACGAAACCAAGTCTCAACTTTCTGAAATCGTAGAACTGATTGCCCCGCAGGGTAGGTTCGGCCTCATAGATGATCCGGACAGTCTGGACGTGATGCCATTCAAACGAAAGTCGGTATCGGTCCACCAGGAATTTATGTTCACGCGTTCGATGTACAACACCGCGGATGTCGGCGAGCAGGGAAAGCTGCTGAACGAAATCTCCGCATTGATCGACGCCGGAAAGATCAGGACCACCGTCACCGAAGTCTTGCGGCCTATCAACGCCGCGAACATGAAGCTGGCGCATGCGAAGCTCGAGAGCGGGACAGCAAAAGGCAAGATCGTCCTGGAAGACTTCTGAATTTAGTCGTGAGCCAGGAGTTGGGTGGACTTCCCCGCTAGGTCACCGTGACCGAACGACGTCGGAGCCTGCCACTTTGAAAATCGAGCGCCACCTGTGTGGTGGCGCTCGAAATCGGTCCCATCCGGCGATAAATCAAAGCGCCTTCACCGTGTGGCTCTTGATGAACGCCCTTATTGTTTTCGCGCAAAACACGGGTTCCTGATGATGGGGGCCGTGCCCGGCTTGCGGGATAGTGAGAAGATGGAGCGACCTCCATTTCGTGGTCAACGAGAGCCAGTTCTCGACGGGGCACGCGATGTCGTGGTCACCGCTGATAACAAAAATTGGGCGAATACCGGATTCGAGCAGCTTCGCTTCCGCGCCATCGGGGTCGGGATAAATCGTCGTCCGGTCCTTTGCTTCGCTGAGAAGCTTCATGAATACCGATTCCGGAATTTGGGGCGATCGGTCTGCTTGGCGGCTCTCTATGCGATCGAGCGAACGCTTGGCTGCCTCCCGGCTCCGGTCCGAAGTCGGCTCGAAAAAGAGGATGGTCTGGTCCTCCAAGCCGTTGTTGGGATGCATCGCGGTTTCCATGAATAGGCGCTCGCCACTCTTTTCGGGCGTACCGGGAGGTGCGGTCCCAATCAGAACCGTGTGGGACACGAGATCCGGATGGGTCGCGGTGAATTTCTGGGCGACGACACCTCCGAGCGACCAGCCGCCGATCACGGCAGTCTCGAAACCAAGGAAATCGATAAGGTCCTTGGCATCTTTAACGAGAGATGCCCGATCATATGACGCGTTCCCGGTCGAAGCACCGAGACCGGAGTAGTCGTAGACGATCACCTCGAAGTCTTTCGATAGCTCATCAAGAAACAACGGATCCCAGGAGTCCATCGTGCCGCGGAATCTGACGTTCAAGACGATGGGAGTGCCACTTCCGAACTTGCGATACGCAATCTTGCGGTCGTGAAGGTCTGCGAATTGTGTCGGTGCCGTTGAGGCTGTGTCGGTCATGTCGGTTCTCCTTTGTCAGGTGTAAGGCTGCTTTTCTCAACGCTGGCCGTGCGAGCCTCGGACTACGCTTCCGAGGATCTCGCCGCCGTGGCCATCTTGTCGAAGCAGTCGGTGGGATCCGGTGATCAGATCGGTGATGTCCGAGCATTCTGAGACGAGCGCTACACCCGCTTGAATGCAGAAAGGTTTTCCTTCAGCCACTCGATGGCCGACCGTGGTGGATGACCAGTGAGTTCGAAGACCGTGGAAGTTGTCTCCGCCTGGATGGAAAGCCTAAAAAGACGGTCGAGCCCGAGTTGCAAATCCGCAATCATTTCGCTCACTCCCGTATTCAAGAGAACCTGTCGTTGTTCGCCGGGTGTGCGATGGTGATAAGTGATCTCCTCGTCGAGCAAGCGCGAGAGTTCGGCCGCGATATCGACCATACTCAGAGCTCCGGGTCCCGTTAGATGATAAGCGCGCTGCGCACCGGGGTCCGTGCGATCGAGCAGCACTGCGCGAGCCACATCTGCGACGTCGCGGGTATCGATAAGATTTACCCGTCCATCTCCCGCAGCGCCTCCCCATGTCCCTTGGGAGACGAACGCAGCCCTGCTCTTCAAGATATCGACGAAGGTAGAGGGCCGGAGCAGCGTGTAACCGACGTCGCGCCTCGACAGATGCGCCTCGATCTCTGTATGCCAATCGAAAGGATGAAGCGCCAGAGGTGGTCCCATAACCGACACCTTGACGATATGCGAGACCCCTGCATCGACGGCAGCGTCGATAAGTGCGATCTCGTTCTGCACCTGTCGTCCGTAGGTGCCGTGCACGAGGAACAGTTTGTCGGTTCCTTCGACTGCCTTCCTGAGAGTTGATGCCTGTTCGAAATCGACCACAGTAGGCGTGATCCCGCGAGGCAGACGTTCCGCGGACTGATCGCGTGAAAGAGCGACGATTTCGACATCGTCGCCCGCGAGTGCCGATAGAAGCGCGGACCCTATTCGGCCGGTCGCTCCTGCGACCGAGATACGTAAAGTGCGTTCACCTGTTGTGTCGGACATAATCTACCTAATCGATGATTTGGGGCGACGGGTTTTGCACGTCGCCATAAGGGAAATGGGCTCCGTCCGGGATGCCCGGTGGTTTTGCGAAGAAGTAACGAGCTCCGCCCATGTGTCTCGGCCGCTTCATCGCGGCGATCCTGCCGGATCGCCCGATCTCAGGGCAATTACCGACCCTGGGCCTATTCGAAGCGCCCGGAAGCTGGCGGGTCGCTCGCCGGGAACGATTCCATCAGGGCTTCGTCGAGCATTTCATCTAAACGCGATCTGGGAAATGTCTGCATTTCGAGGTTCAGGTCCTCGAACTCCGGTAGCGTTGCCGCACTGTCACGCAGGACTTCAAACGTGCTTTCAGTTGCCTTGGTCATCATCGGCTCTCCTTTTGACGAAGATCTGACCACGCACCACTTCAAGGATATTGGACGATTCGACCTTCCGATGTCTGGCCGGCACGTCGAGGAAAAGTAGATGGAAAGCGTCGGAGAGATTGACCGACCGGGTATCGGCTCGGACACCGAATTTTACAATAATAGCCTGCCTCCCAAGCATACATGTCTTCGAAAGATCCGATGGAGGTTTCGTTGTCATTACCGCTCGAAAAAATAGCTGTCGTTCCCGCGGCCGGGGAGACGCCCATCTACTCCGAAGGAGACGCCGTCGTTATCGCGACCCGTTCGCCTATCGGGCATTACCGGATGCCGACATATCTCCGCGGCAAAAGCGGAAAAATCGAAGCCATCATTCCGGAACGGGCCGTGGACAACGAGGAAGAGGGATACGGGCGCAACGCGGGCTCCAAGGGCTATTACTATCGCGTGGCCATCCCGATGACCGAAATCTGGCCGGACTACGTCGGTTCGCCGAATGACGGTCTAAGAATTGAGATCTTCGAAAACTGGCTGGAGAACGCTTCCGATGTCTGACGATCACGATCACGATCACGACCGCGGTCATGACCATAACCACGGTCATGACCACGACCACACACCTATTACCGCCGACGAAACGCCGAGCTACTTCGATCTCATGGAAACGGCGGTCCGAGAACTTCTTGTAGAACGGAAGTATTTCGGCGCGGAGGAAATACGTAGGCAGATCGAAGTACTCGACTCGCGCACTCCGGCTCTAGGAGCGAAGGTCGTAGCACGGGCGTGGACCGATCCCGGGTTCAAATCGCGTCTTCTGGCAAACGGCCGCACCGGGTGCGAGGAGCTGGGGATCACTTTCTACGACGACACCCAGCTGATCGTTTTGGAGAATACGCCCTCGGTCCATAACCTGATCGTCTGCACATTATGCTCCTGCTATCCGCGTCCAGTCCTCGGCCTTCCTCCTGACTGGTACAAACTGAAACCTTACCGCGCTCGGGCCGTCTACGAGCCGCGGGCCGTCCTGGAGGAATTCGGGACCTCCATTCCCGACGATGTCGAAATACGGGTGAGCGACTCCACGGCGATCATACGGTACCTCGTGCTACCGATGAGGCCTGAAGGAACCGAGCATCTCAACGAAGCGCAACTGGCCGACCTCGTCACTAGAGACGCGATGATCGGCGTTATCCAGGTCGTATACGACAAGGAGGCCGCATAATGGGTACCGAAGCTCTCGTACGAAAACTACCGAACGATATCGGTGGGGACGAAGCAGGCAAAATCGAGCGGGTCGAGCACGAGTTGCTTCCTTGGGAAAAGCGATGCCACGCGTTGGCGGATGTCCTCGATTTCCATAAGATCATCAACACAGAGGAAAAGCGACGCGGCGTCGAGTCCCTCGGCTCGGAGATGATCGGCAAGCTCTCGTATTACGAGCGGTGGATCGTCGCGTTCGCCAACATTCTCTTCCAGAAGGGCATTTTAACGCCGGGAGACTTGGCGGCTAAGATGTCGGAGGTCGAAGAGCGGTTCTCGGTTGTTCCGGCTGCACACCATGAATAGACCAACCAGCGTGCCCCACGGACGGAGTTTCTTCGAGCACGACCCCCGACTGCCCGTCTTTCGTAGGGCTTTTGTCGAGATGGTGGGCACGGCCTTTCTTGTCGTGGCCGTGGTCGGATCGGGAATAGCGGCGTCGAAGCACTTCGAGCCGCAACAACTGGCGGCATCTCTGATGGTCGCCGTCTCGATCGCGGGTTCGCTCGTAGGGTTGATAGTCGCGTTGGGAAAGGTATCCGGGGGGCATTTCAACCCACTGATCTCTTTCGCCCAATGGCTGAACAAGGAACGCGGGACCATCTGCACGGTGGCGTACATCGGCGGACAGGTGGTCGGCGGGGCCATCGGGGCGATCCTTGCGGCTACGATGTTCGGCTCCGCCATGCGCACGGAACTGGTCGCTCTCCCTTCTGTCGGCGGCTTCCTGAGTGAACTTGTCGCGGCTGCGGGCCTAATGACTGTCGTTCTAGGCTGCGCGCGCAGTACCAAATGGGAAACAGGCCCTTTTGCGGTCGGAGCTTGGCTGGTAGCGGCGATACTGGCCACACCTTCTACCTCCTATGCAAACCCGGCTGTAACCTTCGCCGTGATTTTCGCGCCCGGGCTCGTCGGCTTATCGCCACTTACATCGGCTGCGTTCGTTCTGGCCCAGGTAGCAGGAATGTTCGTCGCCATGGGCATCGCCAGCTTGGCTTTCGCCGAAGAAACGCCCGTTACCGACTGAGTGACGGGAAAGAAAAGCATTCCGAACCGATTGCGCACGACTAAGCCACCGGATGCCGCGAGACGGCATACTTCCGGCTGGTTCAGCGACGCCTAATCAATCTTCCACAACACATGATATCTGCTTTGGAGAGAACACATGCATATCGAACCAGGAATTGTAGATGGCTCGAAGATCGTGTTGAGCTATGCGACGGCGGGCTTCTCGGGCCTCTACGCGATCAATCTTGCCTTCGGCGAGATCAAAAAACGGGGCCTGCTGTCGCTTACAGCGCGAAGCGTAATCACGACGGCTTTGGTCTTCTGCTTTTTCGAAGTCTTGCCTCACTATCCCGTCGGCGTGTCCGAAGTGCATCTCATTCTCGGCTCGACGCTCTTCCTGTTATTCGGTATGGCGCCTGCTTCGATCGGGTTGGCGGTAGGCTTGCTGGCCCAAGGCATGTTTTTCGCGCCTTACGATCTTCCCCAGTACGGTATGAACGTCACGACGCTCTTGGTGCCTCTTTTCGCGCTTCAACTGGTCGCGACACGGACTGTCGCACCGGGTATGCGGTATGTCGACCTAAAGTATCGCCAGGCGCTCGCGCTCTCAGTCACTTACCAGGCAGGCATCGTAGCCTGGGTCGCTTTTTGGGCATTGTATGGACACGGCATCGCCGCAGACAATCTCGCCTCCATCGGGACATTCGGGGCTGCCTATATGCTTGTGATCGTGATCGAACCGCTTGCCGACATCTTGGTGCTCGCGATCGCCAAATCCAGCGCGACCATGTTCCGCAACGGGCTTTTCGAACCTCGCTTGCTCGGAGCCGCATGAGCGGGCATGCAGCCGAACGCAACGCTGGAGCGTCCGATCGGCTTCCTATATTCTTTAGAATTACAGTTCGTATCGGGGTGGCGCTGCCATTCCGATACGAGCGCGGCTGTCTTGTAAAGTAGAGCCGGGAAAACTAAGGCGAAGCAACTCGGCTCCTCTCGCCTCCCCCCTCGTTTCAGTTCATGCTCCATTTGCATCATCAAGCATGGCAGACGTTGCTGCGGCCCACCGAGGACCGGTGCGACCAAGGCAGACCGGGTGCCAGCCTGCCCGGATCCAGCAATTGATGCGTTGCAGTTGCGGCTAGATAAATCACCCACCACGTTACGCCCGAAGACATCTTGGGTTCGGATCCGACCCTCGGCTGTGCGGAAACGTACAAGAAATGCGATACCGATACCATACCATCGCGGCTTGCTAGCGAAAATCGCCCCGCGTGAAGCCTTGGAAAACCGAATGAACAACGATGACATTCAACTCCTTGCAATCGCCGCAGGAGGGGTCGGTCTCCTCGTGACATTGATCGTCTCCCGTACAAGACTGCATCCGCTGCTCGCTCTGATCCCGACGTCCATTTTAGTCGGTTTGCTTGCCGGAATGCCCATGGACAAGGTTACTAAGTCGATACAAGCGGGTGCGGGAGGGACGCTTGGAGCCGTTGGCTTGGTCGTGGCGCTCGGCGCGATGCTCGGCAAGATCCTTGCAGACAGCGGTGTAACGAATGGCATAGCAGAGGCGATCGTCCGGAGAACTCCTATCCGCATTCTGCCCTGGGCGATGTCCGGTGTTGCTTTCATAATCGGCATACCGATGTTTTTCGAGGTCGGCTTGGTCGTCCTTTTGCCGCTTGTCTTCAGCGTCGCTCGTAAGGTCGACGAGAGCGCAAGCGTCAAGGGATCTGCCTATGTCTACGTAGGCATTCCGGTAATAGCCGCACTGGCCGCGATGCACGGCATGGTTCCCCCTCATCCCGGCCCGCTAACCGCAATTGCCTCTTTAAAGACGAGCGTCGGCGCAACGATGCTTTACGGGTTTATAGCTGCGGTACCGGCGATCGTCGTTGGCGGGCCGCTTTATGGGGCATTCATCGTCCCTCGCCTCACCGTTAAGCCGGATGCGTCGCTCGTAAAACAGTTCTCAGAGGCGGAGACGACTGGACCGGGTCCGATGGAAGATCCACCCGGAGTGGCGATCAGCGTTACCGTCGCTCTGCTGCCCGCCATGCTGATGCTACTCAACGCGATATTAGAATTGATCATTCCGAAAGACGCTATGCTCGCACGGGTCTCCGCCTTCGTCGGGGATCCGGTGATTGCGATGCTCGTCGGCGTTTTTTTTGCCGCCACTGTCCTCGTCTACCGCAGATCGGGCGACGCTGAGAAATTACGGAACGCTTTGTCTTCCAGCGTTAAGCCGATCGCGAACGTCTTGCTGATCATCGCAGGTGGTGGAGCATTTCAGCGCGTATTGACCGATGCCAAAGTGGGAGATGCGAT
The DNA here is from genome assembly GCF_050455485.1 of Neorhizobium sp. BT27B. Classification (NCBI taxonomy): domain Bacteria; kingdom Pseudomonadati; phylum Pseudomonadota; class Alphaproteobacteria; order Hyphomicrobiales; family Rhizobiaceae; genus Neorhizobium; species Neorhizobium sp. BT27B. The sequence continues at coordinate 495,628 of NZ_JBCIYT010000005.1, forward strand.
TATTCACCTTAGCCAGCATCTTCCGCTCTCCCCTCTGATCCTCGGATGGATGATATCGATGCTCCTGTCGGTTTCTACGGGATCAGCAACGGTCGGCATCGTGGGAGCGGCAGGGCTATTGGCACCGCTCGCCGTGGACGAGGCAGTGAATGCACCCCTCCTCGCGCTGTCCATCGGATGTGGCTCGCTATTCTTCAACTACGCCAATCATGCGGGATTTTGGCTTGTGAAAGAATCTTTCGGAATGACGATGGGCGAAGCTACGAAGACGATATCGGTAGTTCAGTCGATTGTGTCGCTGGTCGGCCTGGCGATGGTGCTGCTACTGAATATGTTCCCGCCATTGGCGTAGATCCGGGATGTAGCACACGGCTTTCATCTGAAGCAGAAAGGGCTCTCCCCATTACTGCACAATGGAGAGAGCCGCTCCAGCCAACTTGCCGAAGCGGCTGCCCGTCCATCTCGATTAGTCTCCTAATACCAAGGGGTTATCCGAGGCAAACCTGTATAGAATACCCCTTACTCAGTCGGTCTTTTATTATTTCCTTATGACGAGCGATCCCTTTCGTCACAACAGAGAGGAAATGCGAATGTCCCCGAAAATCAAGCCGAACAAATGGTACATGGTCGTAGCCGCAGCCACAGCGTTGCTCGCAGCAACCCCGCTGACTTCCAACGCCGCTACCACCTGGATCCCGGATCTCATATTTCCGCAGACCGGACCCACACTCACTTCGAGACCCGACCGCGTAGTCACCGGATCTATCCACCGCGGCGATAAGACCACCACCACGATCCGGAGCGGACATGGTGCGGCTACCGACCGGAACGATAAGAAGACGACGCGCGACTCCCATTCCAAATCAAGGGCGCGTCAACGATGAACGTACCTCAGTCATTCCGTCGACATGGCGGCACGATAGCCTGTGTGGCTGGGAAGGCGGTACCGAACTTGCACGCGGCGATCGGACTATATTTCCTGAGCATCGGGGCGGTTGCGCTCGCTTTCGCGCTTAACCGGGTGTGATTAGGGCCAAGAAACGCCGCGGTGCCACGTGCTCCAAAGTAACGCCGCGGCTGCCTGCCCTCCACCCGCCAGAAAAGATGCACAGCTTTCGATTTCGCGATGCGGAAGCGAGCGAGATAGGCGGCTTTGCGTGATAGTAGACCCTTAGGCGAACTTTCGAAATGGGTGGCGGCAGATTTGAATAGGTGACCCGCGTCTGCCCAGCTCGACAAGCTTCTAACCGATGGGTGGAGGTCTGAGTGTAGTGGTGGGCCCGGCAGGACTCGAACCTGCAACCAATCGGTTATGAGCCGACGGCTCTAACCAGTTGAGCCACAGGCCCGGCGCCTCTTCAATAGGTGGCATCCACGGCAAGCGCAACCCTCTTTCCGGCTACAGGTCAGGTTGACGCTACCCCGGAAGGACTAACCGGATGTCGCCGAATTCGATTCCGTTTCCCGTATCAAACCGAGCGATCGTACAATACTCGAACGGACCGCCACACGACTGTAAGCCCTGACCATGCAACTGGAGCAGGTCGGGCCGATCCCGTCATGATTGGCAACTGGGTTGCAGGCCCTTCGTCATAAGCCAGGGCCTAAGATGTAGAATTTGTATAGTAACGTAAGAGACGCGAACTGCGACACGCGTAGCTACTTCACGAAACGGTGTAATCATGGACTGGGTTCCGATCGCCTTCCTCACGTTCAAGTTTCTAGCATTAGGCGCGGCAATGTTCTTCGCCATCAAATGGCATTACGATCAGGGAGAGAAGCAGGATTGGCGGGCGTTGTTACTCGTAAGCGCAAAGATGGCAGCGATCTTCATGTTTGCGCTGCTCGTCGTTGGGCTTTTGGCGTTCGCGGTAAGCGGAGTGCTTGGCTTGGACCTTGGGCTCCCGTGATTCTATTGTACCCCAGGACTAGCCGTCTCGCTGGCCGACACGTCCCGCGCAAGAAACACCGCAGTGGAGCGCTAAGCTCGAAACCTCCGGATGAAGGCGGTCCCCTCGCGGGCGGTCATCATTAAGTTGCTGCTGGCCAGTCGTTAGCAGGTCCGTCGATCACAGAGCCATCATCGGCTGGGTCGGGATCCTGCTCGTACGCGATTATGAGTTTATCTGCCTCCAGACGTAGCGTCCGTAGCACCTCCTCGTGCGGAGCACCATCGACTACGAATTTGTCGACGAGATCCTCAAGCTTGAGCCGGAGACCGGCTTGCCATTCTACACTCATTTCCTTTTCCTTTTAATTGGGTTTTCGGAAAGTTCGATCCATGCAGGGGCGTGATCGCTCGTGTGCTCCCAGCCCCGGACATGCCTATCGACTTCTGCCTTCGCAAGCCGTTTGGCGAGATCATGACTGAGCAGAAAGTGATCCAGTCGGAGCCCGGCATCGCGCCCGTAGGCATTCCTGAAATAGTCCCAGAACGTATAAATGCGCTCGCCTGGATGAAACTCTCGAATGGCGTCGGTCCACCCCTGCCCAACTAGCGCGCGGTATGCATCTCGCACCTCGACGCGGAAAAGTGCGTCGTCCTTCCACCGCTCCGGTTTGTAGACATCAAGTTCCGTCGGCATGACATTGTAGTCGCCAGCGAGTATGACGGGTACATCGAGTTCGAGCAGTTCAGCGGCATAATCATGCAGACGCTGTAACCACCGAAGCTTGTATTCGAACTTTGGGCCGGGATATGGATTTCCGTTCGGAAGATAGAGGCCTCAGACCACGATACCGTCCACGATCGCCTCGATGTAGCGGCTCTGCTCGTCCTCCGGCTCGCCGGGGAGACCTTTCCGCGTCAGAAGCGGCTCCTGTTCACGAGCGAGTATTGCCACCCCGTTCCAGGATTTCTGGCCGTGCCAGACGGCACCGTATCCGGCGTTCTCGATTTCATTGACTGGAAAGCTGGCATCGGGAGCCTTCAGTTCCTGAAGCACGACGATATCCGGGCACGCCTCGTCCAGCCACCTGAGTAGCACTTCCAGACGACCGTTCACGCCGTTGACGTTATAGGTAACGACCTTCACTTGCGCTTATGGTCGCCCTTGTCACCCTCGCCCGACTTCGCTTCGTGCTTGGCCTCGTGACGCTTGTCGGCAGACAACGATCGGCCGACATCGACGGACTCCTTGAACTGGCCCTGCTCGTCGCGGCGGACGTAGCGCTTGTCAGTTCCGGTATCGATCAGTTCACGCTTGCTCATAGTGCTCTCCTTCGGTTGTATCAAAGGAACAACTCACGAGCCGGCGAAAAGATGCATCGATTCCAGCCGCTTGATCTCCGTCCTCCGGTTGCAGTGAGAGGCTGACCCAAGCCACTGAAAAAGAGTCGCTTTTCGTTCTGGAACGATTCGCCAAGTGATTCGGTTGAATCGCCTAAGTTGCGTCAGTTGCGTGGGAGAGTTCGATGGCAGGCCAGCGTGCACAATGGAAAGGGTTCATCAAGTTCGGCGAAGTGACTGCGGGCGTTGCGCTCTACACTGCGGCATCGACCTCCGATCGCATCGCGTTCAATACGATCAACAAAGCTACGGGAAACCGGGTCAATCGCGTGTTCATCGACAGCGAGACTGAGGAGCTTGTCGAAAAAGAGCAGCAGACTAAGGGCTTCGAGATCGACAACGGTCAATACATCATCATTGACCCTGATGAGGTGGCGGCAGCGATCCCAGAAAGCAACAAGACCCTCGAAGTCGAGGCGTTTATTCCCTGCTCGGACGTGGACGACGTCTATTTCGACAAACCCTATTATCTGACCCCGGACAAGATGGGCTCGGATGCCTTTGCCGCTCTGCGTGACGGGATGCGCAAATCCAAGGTTGCCGCCATCGCCCGCACGGTCCTGTTCCGCCGCATGCGAACCGTGCTCATACGCCCTCACGGCAAAGGCCTGATCGCGACCACCCTGAACTATGACTATGAGGTCCGTTCATCGAAGAAGGCTTTCGAGGAGATGCCGAAGATCAAGATCGAGGGCGAGATGCTCGATCTGGCGAAACACATCATCAGCACCAAGAAGGGCGACTTCGACCCGGCAACCTTCGACGACCGATACGAAGCAGCGCTCGAGGAACTCGTGAAGGCGAAGATCGAAGGCAAGTCAGTCCCGAAGCGGAACAAGGTCGAGGTATCGAAGCCCGACGATCTGCTTGCGGCTCTAAGGGAGAGCGCTGGTCTCGGCAAGAATACTGACGACAAACCGAAACGCGCTGCCGCCAATGCCAATGCTGGCAAAGGCAGACAGCGCGCCGCGCGCGGGGCGGCATCGAAGTCAGCCGCTTCGAACGCTGCCCCGCAGCGCAAGTCAGCTTGAGGAGAGGAATGATGGCGCTTCGCCCATATTGGAAGGGATACCTCAAGCTGTCGCTGGTCACCTGCCCGGTCAACATGACCCCGGCGACCTCGGAATCTGAGAAGGTTCGCTTCCACACCCTCAACAAGGAGACGGGCAACCGGGTCGTATCCCAGTACGTCGACTCCGTCACACGAAAACCAGTTCGTGATGAGAACGAGGCCAAGGGATATGCCCGCGGCGAAAACGACTACGTCATCCTGACCGACGACGATCTCGACAATGTGGCGCTCGACACGGTCAGGACGATCGATATCGAGAAGTTCGCTCCGGCGGACAGCATCGAGTGGGTCTATCTGGAGAAACCCCACTACCTGATGCCGGACGACGCCGTCGGCAACGAAGCGTTTGCCGTCATCCGAGATGCGATGAAGGCGGACAAGGTGGTGGGGATATCAAAGCTCGTCATCGGCCGCCGCGAGAAGGCCGTAGTACTCGAGCCTCGCGACGACGGCATCGTCCTATGGTCGCTCCGCTTCGGCGACGAAGTCCGGCCAGAGGAAAACTACTTCGAGGATATCGATGACGAGGCAGATCCTGATCTGATCCCGCTCGTCCAGAAGCTGATCAAGCAGAAAACCAAACGCTGGACCCCGGACATGGTCAGCGATCCGATTCAGGAGAGCCTGCTGGCACTGATCGCCGAGAAGAAGAAAGCGCTCAAGCCGCGGAAGAAGACCGGGAAGTCTAAGGAGGCCGCTCCAGCATCCAACGTTGTGAACATCATGGACGCTCTCCGCAAGTCGGTTGCCGATGAGCTCAAGGCGAGGAAAGCCGGATGACCAAGGGCGAGACCGAAATCGAGCTGTGTGAACCAGTACCGTTTCTCTATTACGAAAACGGGCAGATCGCAGTTACGGATGGCACCTCCGTCTGGCTGGTGATCGTCACATGCGACGCGATGATGGCGACGGCACAGCCGCCGGAGAAGTCGTTACGCCGCCTTGTTCGTTATGCTGGATACTACCGCGATCTGGCAGCGGCAGCGATCGACAGAGGCGACGGGATCGACGGCAAGGTATGGGTCACGGAAGCGAATGTGCTTTCCGCTCCCCCCGCCCGACCATCAGTTACGGCTGGCTCGGAGGTAACCCATGCCAAGCTCGGTCCATGAATATCGCGGCTACCGGATCGCCATCTACAGCCCTAGCTGGCACTTTGCGGTCGTGACGCCACCGGGAAGCAACCGGGTGATCGTATTCGGCAATGAAAAGCCGACTGCGTCGGTCGTGGAAGGATCGGAAGCATGCCTGACCCGAGCCGAGGCAGTCGTCGACGGGATGATTGAGAGAAAACAGTAGCCCGAAGTGGGTAAGCTCGTCTCCCGATCTTGAAGCGCTCAATCCCGTCAACATTGGAGACTGATGGTCACTGTACACGGATCTCGCCACGCCGACGGGCTTTCGCTTTCCGTCGAGCCTCCCGAAGCTCATCCAGCGTCGGCTGCCACCAGCCACGGGCCAATTCGTCATCGCCCGGCTCCGCCCGGGCTGGCCACGTGTGGACAAGCTCGTCTGCGGTCGGCGAGCGCCACATGGCCCAGACATGTTCTTCGTCAGCATGCGGGTACAGCTCGGCGACCTCTTCCGAATCCACCAGCTCGCCCGTCACTTCGGTGAAGACGACGATCCCGTATCTGATGGTCGCCACCGGACGATCAGGCGGCGGCAGGTCGTCGCTCGGCACCGGGAGTCGTTTCCTGCGGCGCTCCACGGATCGGCGCTTTGCCTGCGCTTCCTCCTCGGTCCCCTTCCGGGCCTCGGCGCGCTTGCGCCGCTCTTCCGGCTCGTTTCGTTTCGCAGCCGCCTCTATCGTTTCCCATCGGTGCTGCAGGTCGTCGTAGGAAGCATACGGGACCTCCCAGACCTTCTCGTCGCCATTCCATCGCGCGAACGGGATCTGCCTCAACTCTTCCACGACGGTCCGCGAATAGGGCGTCCTGATCCGGAAGCCGCGGTCATAGACCGACAGATATGGACTTAGGATGGGTTCGAACTCGTAGGCATCGCGACCGCGTTCCTGCTCGAATGGATTCCTTCGAGCAGCTTCGGCGACCAGCCATCGGTCGATGCGGCGGCGGGCGGTTGTTCCGGGCACCGTCCACGCCTGAAGTGCGTCGCTCCAGCGGGCACGCGGGAAGGTCTCGCGGAAACGGGCGACGGTCATCCGGTCGAACGCGAAAGACACCGTCTCTTGCTCCTTATCGGGATCATCGTTTTTGTCAGCTTCGCTTTCCATTACGAGGAAACGTCTGGCTGCCACGGCGGTTTCCATCATAAGAGTGTCTTCCGTAGAAATTGAAGAGCTCTCTCCGCACCGCCCGGCGAGATCGTGTGCCCGACTGCTGGGAGGATATCGATTTCGACATTGAAGCCTGCGGCTCCAAGCTGGCTCGCTGCCATCGTCGATGCCAAGGAAGGTATCGTCCTATCGTCCTTTCCGTGCACCAGAAGGACAGGCGTCTCGCTGCTCTGCGATGAAACCTGCATCGGCGCGAGGAGACCAGCGAACGAGACGAGCGCGCCCACCTGCCATCGGCCGGAAGCGACGCCATCAAGCGCGACGATGGCACCCTGTGACACCCCGACAAAAGCCACACGGTCAAGCGTCGCCTCGAACCCTTCTCGACGAATGATCTCGGACACGGTTCGGTCGAATCCCTCCCGGGCTGATTTGATGTTTTCGGGAGCCAGGGGATTGCCGTCGATACGGAACCACTGATGTCCCCGCCAATGCGTGAACGGAGCATCCGGAGCGGCGAAGCGACTATTCGGAAGGGCTGCACGCCAGGAAGTAGCGAGCGGCATCAACTGCGCACCAGAAGCACCGATGCCGTGGAAGAAGATGATAAGACTATCCTGAGCTGGCATGCCGATCCTGCGGTTGATGGAAGACAAGCCAAGGGCGCTCGACCATTGCCGGGAGCGCCCTCAAACCCCGCGCAAGAACATCGACGCGCGACGGAGAGGTCGCTACGGAGGCTGCGCTGATTGCGGGGCGGCATTGATTAGGTGGTGCTTGCAGACCCTACGCGCAAGAGCGTAGCCATGCGCTGGCAGGATGTCTGCCATCGCATGGCTACGCCGTTGAAAGCAACCGCTTCGCCAACTACTTATGGGGAAACCCTCAACAGCAACGACGATGGCCTCATGGTAAGCAGGATCCGCAGGACTCTGACCGTGGAAGAACGCGCGGCAGCATTCGAGCATACGAACAAGGTGGCACAGGAAGCGGCCGAAGAGGAGCGCCGCCACCGCGAAGAGAAAAGTGCCAAGCTTCGGGCGCTCCGGCTTGCAGCCGGCAACGGAGCCTCACCTAAATAGTCCTCCGTCCTACGGAACCAGGCTAGCCTCCCCGAGTTCACGACCACCCAACAAGGATTCCGATATGGATCACGTTTCCAATCCCCAGCATGCAGACGCTCATGACAGCATCACCTCCCGCCGCCTCGCCAAGGGCTACAGCCTCGACGATCTCGCCATCGCGACGGGTCTAACCGTGGAAGAGATCACTGCGACTGAGGAAGGCCGTGGCTCGGCAAATCACGTCGAGCGCATCGAGGGCGTCCTGAAATAGCCCGGCTGGTCAGCCCGAGCTGGTGCCTCGGCCATGACGCGCTATCCTTGTCAATCGGTGTGTGGCACCCGTCCAAGGGGTGATCCCGATCTAAGGGGCGAGGCACTCGTCACAGATCCCGCAGCCGTCCTCATCCATGGCGGTCGAATTACATGGTCGACAGCAACAGAGGCATGCGCGCAGATCCGAGCCATCGGCATGCGGCTCCGGCGGCAGAATTTCAATCAACTCGTTTTCATAAATCGTGTCGGTTACGTCGTCCATCTCGGGCTCCAATCGAGGATTCCCTTCAGATGGTGAGCGTCGGCCTAAGCGCAAGATCGGCGCCTTGACGAGACGCGCGCACACTACATGTCATTCACCATGAAAAGCATCGTGCCCCCATCGACGACCCGACATCCTGATCGCTTCCTTGCCCTTCAGGAGGCGATGGCCGATGACGTGTCAGACCTGGCCATTTCTGCGGTCGAGGCAGGTTGGCGACCCGAGGAAGTCGCTGCGGCTCTGGTCGAGCTTGCAGACCACCTCATGCTTGGGGTTATAGCCAATCGGGATCTCGACCGGGACCTCGCCTTTCTGCGGAGAAGTTGATCATGTGCGGACGGTTCACCTTCGACCACGAATGGCCCGCTTTCTCAAAGCTGTTTGATCTCGACTGGGATCAGGAGCGGGGTCGAAACACCCAAGCCCGGTACAACATCGCGCCGACGCAGGATGTCCTGATTGTCCACAACGACACTGCCGGGACGCAGAAGGCGGAAACCGCTCGCTGGTGGCTCGTCCCTCATTGGGCCAAGGAGATGCCCAGGGCCGCGATGTTTAATGCGCGCATCGAGACGATCGGCACCTCCCCCGCGTTCCGGGATGCTTTCAAGTCGCGGCGCTGTCTGATCCCCGCCTCCGGCTTCTATGAATGGACTGTGAGCGAGGAAGACGGGAAGAAGGATCCATGGCTGATCTACCAGCCGGGACGGTCACCGTTCTCTTTTGCGGGCCTGTGGGCGCACAACGAGCGGCTCGGTGTCACGAGCTGCACCATCGTAACGATGCCCGCCGACGCGCCGATGACCCGACTGCACGACAGACAGCCCGCTATTCTTGAACCCGCCCTCTACAAGGAGTGGCTTGACCCTGCCACTTCGGGAGCCAGGGCGAAGGAACTCCTCGAGCAAGGCAACATCGACGACAGGCTGGAATTCCATCGCGTCAGCCGCGAGGTAAACTCCTCGAAGTTCGCTGGTAAGCCCGAGGTGAACCCACTTTGAGCATCATGGTGAACTGATGACGACACCAGCCCGAGAGAACCCACACACACTGCGCGCATATGCCAGAGGAATCGACACGATCCCCTACGTCGCCGTACTTGCGGTGCCGTTCGCATGGGCAATCTGGGCAATGGGAGTTGCTGGCAATGCCCCTCCAGAGGAAATCGAACAATCGTGGATGTTCAAGGGCTATCTTGCCACCCTTTTCTACGCGCCCTCGATGGCCGTCTGTGGTGTGGTGGAGTGGTGGAGCCGGAGACGGGACAGGCCAAGACTGCGGATCGCAGTGCGTTTATTCCGGTGGGCGCATTTCCTAGTGGCGATGGGTCCGATCATCGTTCTTTTCGCATCCGTATTTCTCTAGGATGGCAGCCATGAGTGTCGGAGACTGCCCATCGATGAAACCTGCTGAATTGTCACCCGCTCCTGATCTGGCTTCACTCGCTCCTTGGGCCACCATTTTCGCCGATCCCGACTTCGTATTCGGAAGATGGGCAGGAGGCAAACAAAGGGACGGGTCAACGCAGTTCGCGTACTTCGCGTTTTCCGATACAGCGCAGGAATTCCTCAATGCCGTGTCTGCCGGACATTGGGTCCGGGCCGAGATAAACTGGTCGGGAAAAACCGAGCGCGCGCAATTCCATCGCTTACGGGACGATCCGGATGCGATCGCACGTGCTTCGGTCGAGGAAATCGCCCACCTTCTCACGACGCTTATGAGAGGCGATCGTTTCAATGAGGGCATGCTTGCAAGTGCTTTCCAGGACGGTGTTATCCGCCGTAGTCTCGATCGAGTGAAAGCGCTCGCAGGGGACAGTATTTGATCCGGAGTTACCGGAACGGCTTCATTAATCAGCAACCGCTCCCTCAACAGGGACACTTTTCGAATCCCTGACGAAATCGATGAACCGTAAAAGAACGGCGTTGAATTCGTCGGGTCGTTCCCGATGCAGTGCGTGCCCGGCGCCCTCCACCCGTTTTGGCGCGCCCTCCCAGATATTCGCGTAATTCAGGCTATCGATGTAGTCCAAGTTGATGACCGGATCGTTCTGACCGTTCACGATGGCAAGCGGTACGAGCGAGGTTTCGGCCAGGCGTCTCTGATCACTGCCATGTCCGGCGATAGCGGCCTCGATCATGTACTGACGGGCGACACCGTGGGTTCTGCGCACGGCGTTGATGAAAAATGCGTCGTCTCGGGCTCCCGCACCAAGAGCCAGTTCGACGATCATCGGCACCTGCTCATCTAGTAGCTCGGCATTTCCTGTGTAGGCCATCTCGGGTGTCGGTTTGAATCCAGCCTGGAGACCCTCCGGATTGTTCGCCACAGGCGGCGTGCCGAATATGAGCGCACCATCGACCTGCGCTCCTGCCGCGATCATCTCGAGGGCGACATGGCCACCGAGCGAATGACCTACAACCACGAATCGCTGCACGCCCATTTTCCCGAGCGCTTCGAGCAAGGCGTCCGCATAGCCGGACATGCTGTAGGTACGGCGGGGGTCGGAGGCATCGTCCGAAGCGCCGTGCCCGGGAAGATCGAAAGCGACGACGCGCCGCCCGCGCGACAGTTCGGCGATCTGCGTTTCGAAAGATTCCTTGCATACCGAGTTCGCATGGATCAGGACAACCGGGACGTCGGATCGACCGAGATCGGTGAAGGCAAGGCGGCCGTGGGTCGTATCGATGTAATGCTCGGACATGGGATGATCGGTCTCCGTCTGATTTTGTCCGGCAGGACACCAGCCTTGGCAGGCACCGTCAAGTGTTAGGGGACGATCTTCCTAGCGAGGCAATCGATTATGACATCGGGTGTTAGAGTTCACGCGATCGAATCCGCTGTCATCTTTGGGTCGGCACCCATATCGCCGATGCGCTGTTCCCGAACGGCGTCGCCCGCCCGTCCATGGCGCATGCGCCAACCCACGCGCAGACGACGGCGTCGAGCTTATCTTCGAACGCCTTCATCTGGTGACCCCGCGCGTCTGCGGCAGGCAACCGAAGAGCCGCCTTCGTTCCCTGTACCCGGTCATCGAGCAGGTCTACGATACGGGTCCACACCTCGAGCAGCATCTGCCTACGCACAACAGGGATTTCCTGTCGCCAGTATTTTGCGATCTTCGAGTGCTTGTAGGGTAGCCGTCGCTCGGCTGCAGCAAGTTCGATGAGCGCCGGATGCGGATAGACTTCGATGAGGTCCCGGCCTGTCAGGGTCATTACCGACAGGGGATACCCAGCGGCATCGAATTCGGCGCGTATGTTGTCACTGATTTTGCCAGGGCGAAGTGCGCTGGGACTATGCGTTCCGCCGCCTCGAGCGCCGTAGAGCGATGAGATCAGGTTATCCGAAACTCTGCGACCGACGATCGGCATACTGGAAAGCGGCATGTCGATGGCGACAAGGTCAGGTACTGATCCCGCTTTCAGCTCAACCGCACTTATGATCCGCCTCACGTCCGGAATGGAACCTCGATGACGGATGATGGAGTCACCGCCCGAGGGCATGAGGAAGCCGTCGTAGGATGCAGCGGCATCCAAAAGTCTCCATCCCGTTCCATCGTCGGCAACCATTGCGATGCCACTCGGTTCGCGCTCGGTCCAGGCTGCGTCGATACCGAGCACTATCCTTCGTTTCATGGCCGACACCCTACACTTCCTTCGATCAACTCGGTTCGCGTGTACGCCACTCGTTGCCCAAGCGACACTGCTGCCGACCGAGTATCACCTTTCCAGTCCAAATCCCGAAGTCGATCCTGTTCCCTCGTCCGCCAACATGTATTTTGCTGACGATTCCGGGAGAGGGAAATGGACAGCGAGAAGAGACTAGCTATCTTTGAAAGGGCTCGAAGCCGAGCCGAGGCGGCCGGAACGCCGATCGAATCCGATCCGCAGTTTACAGCGTGGGTAGGTCAATGGATCCAGGGCGAAATCGACCTCAACGAACTCAAACATCGATATGGCGAGTTGCTCAAGGATAGGGCAGTGCTCAAGCGGGACGCCATTCCGTAGCGGACGGACCCGTTTAGGGCCTTCACGAGCGCGAACGATCCCTGTTTTGCCTCTAGCGGATGAGATAACCGAACCCGGGCCCGATCAACATCCCGCCTATTACCTAATGAATGAGAGTCAGCGGCTTCTCGTCGGGATCATGTCCAGTCAGAAACAGGAGCAAGAAGAATGCCGCTACGCCTGCGACAAGCAAGGTCAGGGGGAAGAGGATGCTTTTTCGATAACTTTGCATTGGTTTCCTCCGAATCTCGACGGGCTGCCCCAAAACCTACCATTGTCTAGCCGGGCAATCGAATTTCACGACGTCCTTGCCCGCCGCTTTCGCATCATAGAGCAATTTATCGGCTTCGCTCATGAGATCTGCAATATTGCGTCTCGCACCCGTCCAGACCCCGCCAACGCTTGTGCGGACGCTGGCGGCAGTACCTGAGGCCTCGATCGGCCGTCTAACAGCGGCAAGGATGCGTTCCGCTGCGGCCTTTCCCGTTGTGGCACCTCCGGCAACCACCACTACGAACTCGTCACCTCCCACTCGCGCTACAAGATCCTCGTCTCGGACCGACGAACGAATTCTATTCGCCGTTTCGCAGAGCACGACGTCGCCCATGGGATGACCATAGCTGTCATTGACCTCCTTAAAGCCGTCAAGATCGAGAGCAAGGACCGAGTATCCGTCAGCCGACCGCAGCGACGCATATTCTTCGCCAAGCCCCCTCCGATTCAGGACTCCTGTAAGAACGTCTGTCCGTGCGTTTTCCTCCAAGGCCTTCATACGGATACGCTCGTCCGTGAAATCGATTGCCATCCCGACTATTTTGATCGGGTGGCCCTCACCGTCACGCAAAAGGCGACGGTCGCATCTCATCCACCGTTCTCCCTGGACCGTATCGAGGCGGTATTCCGCAACGCTTTGATCGAGTTGCCCCGCAATCAGCGGCGTAAGGTCAGCCTGTGCCCCGTCATCTACATTGATCTTTCTCAGGTAGCGCTCGAGATCGAGACGAGCCGCAGCGGGTCCGCCTATGAACTGCGCCAGACGGTCGGAGGTCTCGAAACTTCCGCTCGCGATGTTCATGTGCCAGAAGCCGCCGCGGATGGCCTCCAGTGCTAGCTCGACTTGGGCCGTACGCTCTGCAAGTTCTCGCTCATGCTCTTTGTGCTTGGTAATGTCCTCTATCTGAGAGATGAAACGGACAATCCTCCCTTCCGGATCTCGCATGGCCGCGACATGTATGAGGACATGGACGATTTCTCCCATCGGCCGAACATACCGCTTTTCGATCGTGTACCCCTCGCGCCTTCCCGCGAGGACCTGCCGGAAAAGAATAAGATCGGCTTCAAGGTCGTCGGGATGAGTGAAATCCCTGAAATGCGTACCGATGACGGTCTGCATTTGTTGGCCGACGAGTTTCGCGAAGGCGGCGTTACCCCGAAGGATTCGACCTTCGAGATCGACCAGAGCGATACCGATGGGGGCATGTTCGAAAGCAAAGTCAAACAGTGCCAATCGCGTCGCAGGATCATCGTTTGTGTAGGGCTCTGCTGACATCTCTCCTCCAGGACGGGAGCTTTAGCCAGTTAAGGTGTATTTTAGAGCTTTATAATCAAGAGCCGATTGGAAGCGATCTGGATTCAACGGACGCGTAGGTCCACACAATAGAAATCAACTCATCGCCCAATTCGGAAGAGATCGCAGCGGACAGGTAAAGGTGCTCGCCTGGCATTTCGTTGCCCGCAGCGAGAAATCGGGAAAACCGCTGCGTTCACCATCTCCGTCATGCCCGATTGGCACGCCGCGACCTGTTGTACCAACCAAAAGTGCGGACGAATGTTCCGTAAAGACAGTAAGGCTGATTGATCCGGGAACGTGCTAAAAAGCGGGTCACCATGCAGATCAGCGAAACCACTTCTCCGCAGCGCGAAGCAGTTCTCCCTCCTCATCGACGCCATCTTGAAAGAGGCGCACAAGAAGCATTGCAAGCTCGTCGGGGTGAGTGTCGTGCTCCGGGATCACCTGTGCGAACACTCTTTCGAGCATTGCCAGATCCTGAGGGCGAAGTGCCACGTTTGCAGGTAATCTTCCTCGCACGTGTGCACGATAAGGTCGACAGCGGAAACATGCAATCCTTACGCGTTTGGCAAAGGAGGGAACGGGTTGGTGTCGTTCATAGAAGTTCAGGCGATAGACCACATCGTCGTCAATGTCAGTGATGTCGAGCGAGCGGCGATCTGGTATCAGAGAGTGCTCGGCATGACCCGGTTCGATTACGGCGAGGACCTCTCCCATCCGCGTACAGCCATGATGTTCGGCAAACAGCGGCTCAATCTCCGCCCGGTTGCGATCGAGAAAACCGAGTGGTTCACAGCAAATCACGAGGCTGCCGGCAGCAGCGATCTTTGCTTCCTGGTAGCCGCAACACCCGATGAAGTCGTCACCCACCTCGAACACTGCGGCGTCGAAGTCATCATCGGCCCTATCGCCAGAGACGGTGCACGGGGAGAGCTTATATCGGTCTACTGCCGCGATCCGGACGGTAGCCTCATTGAGATCGGCTCCTACGAACATGCTGGGACCGGAACATAGGCCGGACCTCGCTGTTCAAGCATGGTGACCTATTCAGGAGGAACCGGATGACCACGATGACGATGGAAGAGCTTTCGAAGAAGCTGAGCAAGATCGACTTCTGCATGTTCAACACAAACGGCGGCTCCGGCAGGATCAATAGCCGCCCCATGAGCAACAACGGAGATGTCGAATACGACGGCGACTCCTGGTTCTTCTCCTACGAGGAGACGGAAAAGGTCGGCGAGATCGGCCGCGACACCGGAGTCAGCCTGACATTCACCGCACCGCCGAGCATACTTGGAAAGCCTGGCATTTTCATCGCCGTCGAGGGCAAAGCCAGTCTGATCCGAGATAAGGCGTTGTTTGAAGAGCACTGGGTTAAGGACCTGGATCGGTGGTTTCCCGATGGGGTCGACACGCCCGGCATCCTCCTGATCAAGGTCACCGCTCAGGTTATCGAATATTGGGACGGCGAGGAGAATGGCCGCATCGAGCTACCCGCCGTCGACGCCGTCGCGGGTGGTGCCGTATGAGCGAGCTTGACCGCGAAAAGGTATGGGAGGAGTTCCGCGAGGCCGTAAACATGACACCGTCGTCACTGGCAAAGTGGCTCGAGACCGACGAAAGCAAGTCGGCGGGCTGGACCGACGGTAGTGGCGGCGAAACCGTGGGCCATCATTCGGGTCGTAGGATCGTCGAGATCAAGAAAAAGTCGAAGACCGATCTGACCGACGACGACTTTGCTCACATGCGTAAGGTGGTGGGCTACGTGCACCGTCATCTTGCGCAGGGAGGCCCTAAAAAGGACGTTGAGGGTTCCACATGGCGGCAGTCGCTCATGAACTGGGGCCACGATCCGCTCAAGGATTGACGCAGCCAAGCCCTATTCAAGACTCGAATCCTCACCCGACGAGACCGCCTTCGGTAGCGGATGGCCGCTGCGGTCTTCCAAAGTGAACCGTCGCATACAGAACGAAACCGTGTCTGCGGAGTTCTTGTACAGACACCACGGAGGCCATCATGATATCTTCATTCACAGCGGCAAAGCAGAGAGAGATCACAACTCGATGACGAAGGGCGGCATTCATGCGTTCACCAAATCGCTGGCTTCGCAGCTCATACCGAAAGGCATCCGGGTAAACTGCGTGGCACCTGGGCCCGTCTGGAGCCCTCTTAATCCGAGCGACAAGGAACCGGACAAAGTTTCCCAGTTCGGATCGGGTGTACCTATGAAACGCCCGGCGCAGCCGGAGGAGATCGCTCCCGCCACGTATTCCTCGCCTCCCCGCACTGCTCGAGCTTCATAACAGGCGAAATCCTGCCGATAGTCGGCGGCTATTGAGGAGACATCGAAATGACGACCAGACTGGGAAGCTGTAGATGAGGTATCTAACCCAACCACCTGACTGTTGTTCCCGATCAGCTACGTATTCGATGTTTCCCAGACGTTAGTTGTGAGAACGTCCGCTGGTCACCTCGTCGTCGCCCGATTGATGAAATCGATCAACGGTCGAGCAGCTGCAAACGCCCTCACGATTTCGCTGACGGCGTTGGTAGATTGTAGAAGCTGATCGGGAAGCGGCCGGCACGCCCCGAACGCTCGCAGATTAAGCGAATCCATAGCATCGTGATTCTTCCCGAAGCCGGACGTGGCGAGCGAAGTCCCATCAGAGAGACCGTGATGGAAGAATGTCCGGAAGACGGTACCTTCGACCAATTCACGCCACCGCCCGGTATCGGTCATCATCTGCTGGCGCAGCAGTCGCGAAAACTTTGTGGCCGGCGACCGCGCGCCGCCGCCGCTGTAGCTAGCGCCCGGTTCGATGTGGACGAAATAAGTCGCCGCCGCTCGAGAATCTGGCGATGTCCGGATAGTCAAAGAGATTACGCCTCTGGCCAGCTGCGCGCCCAAGACGCGGGCGAAACGATTGGTCAAGTCCGGGTTGGCGCTCGATACTCGGCCATCGATCGAGGCGACACAGTGTATCAAACGCGAGGCGAACTGTTTGAGGTCCGCCTTAGCGTCCTCCAAATCCCTCTTGTGGGCGGCAAGCCACTCCCTTGTCGGGTCACGTCCACTGTCCGCTAGAAAGCCCATCGTTTTTGCGTCTATCATTATCGCTTCAAAGCTTTCCGAATTCGAGTCTTGCTCAGTTCCAGGGCGCACAAAGCAGGCCCGCTATGACAGGTGAATATCAGTGTCCCCGGTGCCGGGCTCGTCATTGGAAATTCCTCGCTTTGACCTTCAAAGTTTCAATGTGAAGATCCGGCACGAACATGTCGCGCACCTTGTTCGGCGGCGGCCGATCCCGCGCATCGCCGCCTCCCGCCGACCCGTGCGCGAACTCGTCCCCACGCCCGGACGGGTTTCTGAATTCGGTGTCGCGATCGGCCAACGCCGACAGATCGCCGGAAAGGTCGTAGAGTTGCCGGGCGATCAGATGGACGACATCTCCCTCGCGCTGAATCTTGCCATGTATCGCCATCATGCTCGCCTCAAGGACGACGCGGCGGCGCTTCTCGAACAACGACGGCCACACCACGATGTTGACGATGCCCGTTTCATCCTCCACTGTAATGAACATCACGCCCTTGGCGCTCCCCGGCTTCTGCCTCACCAGGACAAGTCCGGCCACGCATAGCCACCTCTTGTCCCGAGCGTTCATGGCCTTGGCACAGGTGACGATGCGACGCGCGCTCAGATCCCGCCGAAGGAACGAGATCGGGTGCTCCCGGAGTGTCAGGCCGACGTGTGCGTAGTCCTCGACCACGTTATGCCCCTCGGTCATCTGCCTGAGCGTCACCTCCGGCTCCTGCTGTTCTGCAACCACCCTTTCCTCGCGCGCGGCCGCCGCGACGAACAGAGGCAGCGGCTCGTCGCGCAAAGCCTTGATCGCCCACAAGGCGTCGCGGCGCTCGAGATCGAAGGCAGGTCTGAACGCGTCAGCCTCTGCAAGTTGGACGAGGGCTTCCGACGGAACCTCGGATCTCCGCCAGACATCGTCCACGGATTCGAACGGGCGCTCGATGCGGGCAACGACAATCCTCGCCGCATCGGCGGCGGCTAGCCCGGCCACCTGCCGCATGCCCAACCGGACGGCGTGTCGGTCGGAGCCGGGGATTTCCTCGAGCGTACAGTCCCACCGCGAGTGGGCGACGGAAACCGGACGGACTTCGACACCGTGCTTCTGTGCATCGCCGATGATCTGGGCGGGCGCGTAGAAACCCATGGGCAGCGAGTTCATGAGGGCCGCGGCGAATGCGTCAGGGAAATGGCACTTGATGAAGCAGGACGCATACGCGATCAGCGCGAACGACGCCGCGTGGCTTTCGGGGAAGCCGTAGCTACCGAAGCCCTCGAGCTGCTTGAAGGTCTTCTCGGCAAACTCACGCGTGTAGCCGTTATTGACCATGCCGTCGATAAGTTTGGTCTGGAATTTGGAGACCCCGCCCGTGAACTTGAAGGTCGCCATTGACTTGCGCAACTGGTCCGCTTCCCCTGCGGTAAAACCCGCGCAGACCATAGCGACCTTCATCGCCGACTCCTGAAAGAGCGGCACCCCCAGGGTCTTCCCGAGCACGGCCTCCAGTTCGGGGGTCGGGTACTCGACAGGCTCCTTGCCCTCGCGGCGGCGCAAGTACGGATGCACCATATCGCCTTGTATCGGACCCGGCCGAACGATCGCGACCTGGACGACCAGGTCGTAAAACGTCCGCGGCTTCAGACGCGGCAGCATGGCCATCTGCGCCCTGCTCTCCACCTGAAAAGTCCCGAGCGTGTCTGCCCGACGGATCATCGCATAGGTCGGCCCGTCCTCCTGGCGGACCTTCGCAAGATCGAGGTCTTCGTGTTTGTGTTCGCGGATAAGATCGAACGCCTTCTGGATGCAGGTCAGCATGCCGAGAGCCAGCACGTCGACCTTCATCATCCTCAAGGCCTCGACGTCGTCCTTGTCCCACTCGATCACCTGCCGATCCTGCATGGCGGCGGGCTCGATAGGCACGAGGTCGTCTAGGCGTGATCTCGTCAGCACGAAACCGCCCACATGCTGACCGAGGTGCCGAGGTGTTCCCATCAGTTCGCGCGCGAGCCGCAGTGTCATGACAAGGCGATAGTCATCTGGGTTCAGGTTTAGTTCGCGCACGTTGCGCTCGGTGATCTCCTCTGACCAGGACCAGAGACCGGAGGACAGAGCCTTGGTCACATCCTCCGGTAGACCCATGGCCTTGCCGACGTCTTTGATCGCACCTTTGGCCCGGTAGCGTGTAACGGTGCAGACAAGCGCTGCGCGGTCACGGCCGTAGGTTTTGTAAATCCATTGGATCACTTCCTCGCGCCGCTGATGTTCGAAATCCACATCTATATCCGGCGGCTCGTTTCGCTCCTTGGAGACAAAACGTTCGAACAGAAGATCGTTCACTTCGGGGTCGATCGAGGTGATACCAAGGATATAGCAAATCGCCGAATTGGCAGCTGACCCCCTACCCTGGCAGAGAATTCCCTGCGACCTCGCGAAGCGAACGATGCTGTAGACGGTTAGGAAGTACGGAGCGTAGTCCATTTCCTTGATGAGATCGAGTTCGTGGCGCACCGACTGCAACACCTTCTGGGGCAGCCCCTCCGGATAGCGATCGGGAATGCACTCTCGCACGCAATGCTCGAGCGATTGCTGGGCATCCATGCCGTCGACGAGGGCTTCCTCCGGATACTCGTAGGTCAGCTCTTCAAGCGAAAACTTGCATTGCTCGACGATTTCCATCGTCCGCGTCAGGGCTTCCGGATGCCGAGGAAACAATCGCTCCATTTCTTCCGGCGGCTTGAGGTAGCGATCGGCATGACGCTCGCGGTCGAACCCGACATCGTCGATGGTCGTGTTGCTACGAATGCAGGTGACGATGTCCTGAAGCTGCCGACGCGACGGCTCGTGAAAAAGCACGTCGTTGGTGACGACCGTCTTCACCTTAAACCGCGTTGCCATGTTCGACAGTTCGTGGATGCGCATCTGGTCGTTCGGTCGCCTTCGGAGGCAGAGCGACACGTAGGCCCGCCTTCCGAAAATTTCGGACATCTTCCTCATTTGCACCGCACACGTGTCGTCCGGCAGATCGGGGACCAGAATGCCTATTATCCCCTCGGAATAGAGCGGCAGGTCTTCGACATGAAGGATGCAGTTATCCTTGCCGCCCCGGCTCTTGCCGAGAGTGATGAGCCGGGTGAGCCGGGAATATGCCGCCTTATCGGTGGGGTAGACCAGGACCGACATCCCGTCCTGGAGATCGAGGCGGCATCCCACTATAAGGCGCAGACCCGTATCCCGAGAGGCCTCGAGCGCACGAACGATGCCTGCAAGAGAATTGCGGTCGACAACACCAACGGCGTCGATTCCGAGATCCTTCGCCGTAGTGAACAGGTCGTGAGCGGACGATGCCCCCCGTAGAAAGCTGAAATGCGTCGTCACCTGGAGTTCGGCGTATCTCATGCAAAGATTCCATGCATGAACCACTTGTGCGATCCCGTCTCGGGATCAACGCCGTCGCCGGCACGAAATATCCAGAACCTCTCGCCATCGTCGTTTTCGATGACGAAGTAGTCGCGCACGGCCTCCAACTCGCTGGGTGTCCGCCACCACTCCCCGAACACGCGCTCGGGGCCGTCTGCTCTTCGGACGCGGTGACGCTTGCCCCGCCACGTAATGGTCGCCGGCGGGTAGTCGGGCATCATCGCGATCGCCTGTATCTGCTCCGGTCTGTCGAATAGCCGGATCGGCCTGCGCCAATGGCCGTTCCAGGATACGTCGGCCACTTCGGAGACCGCCGAAACACGCTGGACGCTTCGCTCGGGCACGTCCGAAGCGAATGGGGCCACCCGGTAGACCCGCTGCCGCCGGTTGGCGAAGATGTCGATCAAAGGCGTTAAATCCGTCGTCTGTTCCTCGATGAGCGACGAAGCCTTCTGCTCCTCAACGAGAGGCTCGGCGGAGACTGCGACGAGTTCGAGCTTTTCGATGCCGAAGCCCGGCTCGATCTTCTCGGTGCGGTCCTTGAATAGCTTTGTCAGCCAACCGGTGTCTCGGGCGGGCTTCGCGGTCCCGGCCCGAATAGCCTGGATCGTGTTATCGACCTTGTGGACGATGAGGTCTGTGCGACGAGCACCGAGACCACGCTTCTCCAGTTCGGTGACGAGCTGAACGACCAGCCTACCGACGTACTTGTCGATCGTTTCAGCGGCGCCGATGGGTTCCTGAAAAGAGCGAGAGACGGCGACCAGTTCGGATGTACGAATGGGATCTATAGGGTCGGACATCCTCCCGAACATCTGGTCGAGCCTGCGTCCCACCTCGGGGCCGAAGCGCAGAGCTATCGGCGCGCGCGGCGTGTTGGATAGCTCGCCAATGGACCGAAACCCCAGAACCCCGAGGTCGGCGACTATTTTTTCAGGCAAGCGTAGCAACGAAATCGGCAGCTTCTCGACAGCCCGTACGACTTCGCCCCGTGGAACGATGACCGTTTCCCGCTTGATAGCCCGCACGCAAGCGTGGGCCGCGCCCCAGGTGTCGGCGATAGCGACCTTCGCAGTGAGGTGTTTTGCGCGAAAGAGGTTGACGATCCCGGTGATCATCGGGAGTTCGCCACCCTGCAGATGATCGGCACCCTCCGTATCGAGGACGATGCCATCGATACCGTCGACCGCCACTATCGGGGAATAGTGACCGAGCGCCCACATACCCAGGCGGTCGAGCTGGATAGCGTCCGCGCCCGGATCGGCATCGACAAGCATAAGACCTCGGAAGATGGCCTGCGCTTTCGCGGCGGGCATGCCTTTTCGGACGCCGATATTGCGGGCCGCGTCATCGGCCGCCGAAACCCATCGCTTGGAGCCGTTCCTCGAGATGACCGCGATCGGCTGATCATCCGGAATAGCGGGATCGGCCCGTCTGATCCTGTCCGTCGGCAGATCCGGTAGATATATCGATACGACCCTGGCCATCACACGCTCCGACGTAAAACTCAGCACACTCGCCTGCACGCGATCTCAACAATTCTAAAAACCAGCGAGGTCGCCCGATGCCCGGCACCGGAAGCTCCTCCGACGGCACGACACTCACCCTCCACCTTGTCGTCGCAGCGGTAGGCTGGCCGAAGTCGTTGGCTTCGGTCTGTCGTCGCCACCGCCGAACGACCAGCGCCATCGTCCCCGTGCGCTCGGCGACCAACTGGAGCCGCCTACTCGTGACCATCGGCAAGCGAACCATCTCGCCCACGACGGCACCGAGACCGCCGAAGGCAAGCGCCTCCTCCATGTTGGCCGCAACCTCTTCCTCTTTATCCGACTCCACGAACACCACTTGGCTGGCTCGCAATCCGACCTGCGCCAGTGCCGGAAAAAAGAGATCCGGCCGCGTCAGGCACCAGACGACCGGCCCGTTCGTCCGAGCTGCGATACCGGCGGCGAACAATGCGGCCGCCGCTCCGTCCACAGTGCCGGATCCGCCTCCCGCGAATTCATGGAGGGCGCCGCCACCTAGACCTCCTCCGGGAAGAACGGCATCTATTGGCGGAACCCCGAACGGAAGGAAGCCGCACTTCCTACCGCTCTCACCCTCGATCGAGGCAATTTGTTCACGCAGGGTAGCCAGAACATCATAGCGGACAGCCGACATCGTTCGCTGAATCCTTCCGGTTCGCGTTTGTTGCTTCACGCGGCTTCATGCCGCCAGAACTCTTGATGTTCCGTATCTGTTCCGTTAATCGACGGGAGTCAAGGCCGCCTGAAATAGGAATACAATCTCACAATTTTAGTAATTCCGCGGATTCGCGTATTGAATCATGGCGCTAGGATCGGTCGTCAATGGCCGGGACAGCCGTAGAATTATCCGGGGCGGAACCAACGTAGCAAGCGCACTGTCGCACGTCGCGGCGGTTGATGGGGCAAAATCTTCAGGGCGACAGCACCGACCGGAGTTCCTCGAGTCGAGTACCCGCACGGCGTGTGACGCTAGACACCGATAAACTGATGGGAAAGGGGCGTCGCCCGCGATCAATCCATGCTAAATCGGAAATATAGACCTCCGACGAGACGACGGCAGGGGGTTGGTGGCAGGGATGGAGAGCAACGCATGCCGAAGAACCGAAAACACAAAAGAAGGACCACGTCTCCCAAGCGGCTCTCGTTCGGGTCTGCACTAGACGAGGTTTCCTTCCGACCGCTTGGACGTCGTATCAAGGTGATACGGGGCATTTCTCAAGCCCGGCTGCGCCGCAACCAAAAAGCTCTCGGCGTATCGGAGCGGGAATGAACCGCGGCAGCCTCTAGTTCCCATTGATCCAACGGGCGCATTCCGCCTCGACATTTCCCATCGAGAGACGAGTAATGAATATTGACGAGCGTCATGCATTGATCGCGAAGGCGTGGCGCAAGGCATTGGCCGAGGGGCCGATCGACGCTGACGCCGAACTGGCCGCATGGTTGCTGGAGTGGGCGTCGGCCGAGATTGAGATCGACGAGTTGATCGCCCGTTACACTGCCCGACAAAAACGACAGCAGAGTGAAAAAGAGACATGATCGGGTGGTCCACTGTTCACGCATACGGCGTTCCCCTCCTGCCGCATCATAGTATCCGGCAGGTTCCCGGTCGATATGTGATCAGATGGCCCAAGAATAGTTGCACTTAAACCCGTAGTGTACGACGGCCGTGCTACGGCCGTTCCAATCTTCCTTCCGTCCGAAGCTCGCCTTCCGACATCTAGCGTAGACTGATTGACAGCGGCCAATTTCCGATCGACCATTAATTATTACGCCGATCGAAAGCCCCCTGTATGAGTATCCGTGAAATACTACCGACCGACGCGACGTCGTCGAAGATGGATGATTTTTCTCGTTTCAATATAACCCACCAGTTGCTGGAGAAACTAAGGTCGTTAGGCGACTTCGGTTGCGAGGAAATTTGGTACGGCTTTCCACCAACATTCACATTGGGCCATCTCGACGGCTGTCGATGGCTATTCGGGGCTCGAAAGCATGCAGGGCAGACCTTGTTTATGATCTTCGCTCCTGAAACCCAGAGTCACGTTTGCTGGGACAATCTGGACAAGCTGGCGATGGAACGCAGCTGGGAGTACATCAAGCCTTTGAAGCAGGCAGCGAACACCGGAGTTCTATCACACGAGGAAGCTCTGTCGGCCATTTTAGTCGCGGCGCGACAATTTCGAAAGAAACGTCCGTTCGGGTGAGTAACTGCACCTCTTCGGCATGGCTCGCAAACACAGCCTGTTGCCGCAAGTGACGATACGACTGCCAGCGGACCGCCGACCTTGCTCTGCTCACTCGAAGGGATATCGAACTCGAAGAGGCTCGCCCAGTTTGTATATGCGGCTGCGGCATCGAGCCCATTTCCTCCCCCGGTCGAGTTGCAGTAACGGAGATGTTTTGCCCATCGTTCCGTCAAGGATAAACGGGTGGCCTTCGAAGTATCCGAAAATGTGCCGATGTCGTTCGCCCGACGTATAGAACACCTCCTCGATGAACCAGTTTACGACCAGTGGAGCGTCGACGAGCTCGGTCTCCGTCGGCACTTGCCCTGAAGCGATTTTGTCGAGCGTGAGACCGTAGTCACGGAGGTATTCCTCCAGCGAGCGCCCGTCGGGCATCCTGACATCGTGCTCGGTCATCGTTTGACCTCCCACTTCATATCCACCGCGTCTGCGTCACGACGCGATGCGTCCATCGCACGAGCCTCGTGCGTCGCCCCGCCCCGACCCGGCTGAAGGATCTTCTGCATATCGGCTCCGCTGATGCGGCCTTTCTCCATAAGCGCGTCCGCCAGTTTCATCAGGTCGGCCTTTCTTGCCTGCAGGGTTTGCTCGGTCCTTCCGAGCGACGCTTTGAGCCGCTTGTCCACCGCCTGCCAGAGATCGGGGTCACGGGAACGGAGCGTCTCAAGCGCTCCGGGCCCGGTTCCCATATCGAGCACGAGATGCTCTCCGAATCCGAAGAGCCTCTCGATGCTCGTCGCCAGCTCGGTAGCGAGGCGGAGATCGGCGGTCAGCGCGCCCCCTCCGCTTGTCGAATGATGCCCGAAAACGACGCGTTCGGCGGCGATGCCCGCGAGATGGATGTCGATCCGTGCCGTCAGGCTCTCTTCCGTCGCGATCACGCTTTGGCTCCTTCTGATTTCCACATGCCCCAGGGAGCTTCCCCGGTCGTCCAGTGGAACCCGTCGACTGATGGCAACCGCGACGAGGTCGTTAGGGTTCGCGACTAACGTCACGAGCGCATGGCCAGCTTCATGGATGGCAACGCGCCTCAGCTCGTCTTCGGAGAGTGATCGGGTAGGCGGCAGCGCGTTCAGAAGGTCCGTCTCCAGAAGCTCCCTGCCCTCTCTGCGTACCGTGCGCCGCACCTCCCTGGCGACGAGCGCGAGGTCGGCACCTCCGAGCCCCGCACTCATCTGCTCGAAATGAGGCATGTCAGACGGCGCGGCCAAGCCACGCAGATGCTGACGCAGGATCGAGATACGCGCGGCACCATCAGGCAACGGAATTCCGATAAGCCTCTCGAGGCGGCCGGGTCTGAGTAGCGCAGGATCGATAACGTCGGGGAAATTCGTGGCCGCGACGACGACTACCCCCTCCCTGCCGCCCGGCGGATCGAGGCACTCCAGCAGGCCGTTGATCACCTGACGCTTGTAATCCGCGTTGTCTCCCGCCGTATCACTGTTACGGTCCCCGAAAGCGTCGAACTCGTCGATGAACAACACGCACGGCGCTTTCTTCCGAGCCAGCTCGAAACACTTTCGCATCGCCTTGAGCATGTCACCGAGATGGCCCTCGGCCTGCCAGCGGGCGGAAGACGCTTCGATAATCGGGATGCCGCAGGTAGCGGCCAGAAGGCGGCCGTAAGTGGTCTTTCCGGTGCCGGGCATGCCGTAAAGAACCGCGCCCCGATCCACGTCTTCCCATTCGATCCGCCCGTTTTTCCAGGCGGCCAGATCCTCTGCGAGCCGAAGGCCCCATGTTGCGGCATCTCCATAACCCGACATGTCACGGAGAGTCTTTTCCGGTTTTTTGTTTTTCGTTTCCGCGACGGCCTTTTCTCGTTCGGCTACCGTCGCCCGCCGGAGACGCCCGATCGCCGAGCGTAGGGTCCTATGGCCGTTGACCGCCATTTTCACTTTGCCGAAATTCAGGCTTGCAAGAAACTCGGCGTCGGCCCGCGTCATATCCTTCATGCCCATCGTTCGCGCAGCGGCGAGGAAATGGGAAGCCTTCGGCGTGTCGAGGACGACTTCGAAGTCCGTGATCAGTTTGATGTCCGCATCCAGTTCGCCGAGGTCGTGGCATAGAAGGATCGTGCGGTGGGCCTCGAAGACCTTACTTAGCGAGCCGACGATCGAGATTTCGTCGAGGCGCGCCACGAAAAGCCGAGGCGCTCCTAGATCGTCGTACAGGTCCTCCGGGTCGAAAAGCCCGGTGACGGCGAGGTAATAGAGCATGCTCTCGTTCTTGAAGCCCGGCGGCATCTGAAGCAGCGCCTTGAACCCCGCCGGGCGGCGGAGGAACGGTCGAAGAGCGTTCCTGACCGCACACATGAGTACGCATGTCGCGAACGTCGGCATCTGCTCGCGGGTCGAGATTTTTCTGATGTTCTTCATCTCTGTCTCTCTGAAATCGGACGTTTGGGACGCGTGATTTCAGCGACGTATTCGACGCACCATCGTCTCGGGTCCGAGCAAGGCCCCGTCGAGATCTACTTCGATCAGGCCCGATAGGATCAGCGCCGCCACTCCGGCCACGGGCTTGGTTTCCTGGATCGCGCCGAGGCATTCCGCGAAGCTGAGGCTACCGTTCTCGTCGAGAGCAGCAAGCAGACGCACCCTGTCACCGAGACCAATTCGCCATTTTGCGTAGCGTAGAAGGTCCCGGGCGTTTTGCAGTCTGAAGCCTTCGTACACCTCTTCGTCGGAAAGCTGACGGTATTCACCGCCGAGACGTTCGCGAAAAGAAGTCTCGGACCGCTTCCTGTCCGGCGCGTCCAGATGATAGGTGCTTCCGTCACCTCGGCACACCAGGAAGTCAGGCGTTCCGAGTTCCGGATACCCTCCCTGGCTCAAAGGCTGGCATCGCCACGAAGATACATCGCCGTCTACGTCCAGGAGGCACCCCACGTCGCGCGCGGCCTGCGATCTGAACAAAGGCGGGCCTTGGCACTTCAACGTGGTCAGGGGATAAAAGCTTGCCGAGGCCGCGGGTACGCCCGGGAAGGCGCCGACACTGAAACGCTCGTTAGTTCGCATGACTTCCTCACTACAAATAGCCATTGACGACGGCCGCGGACGGCCAGCGAAGTCAACGTATTCGTATAGAGTGGGTGAGCGATCTGAACATGGAGGAACAATTGCAGAACAGAAGACGGGCGTCAACCGGCTAAATGTAAGGTTGTTTGCGCCGGTCGGATTGAAAGACACCATGTCGATAACTGGCATCTTGTTGGTCTTCGTCGAGGGTGGAGGCGGCGCGATGAAACCGTGACGAATTAAGCGGCGGGCTGGCGATCGCCTCTCCGATTTCCTTTTTTACATCGGCCGACCGAATCCGCTTGACGTGGCTCGAAAGATCGTTATATCCGGCCGCGCAGCCGAAGTGCCGCGACCTGTTGCAAGGTCATGCGGGCAAGACAAGGACTGCCATAGAGCGAGCGGCCCCAGGACAGCAACGGTCCCGCCGCATAACGCCATGGCTTTGAGACCATGGTGGGCATGCTCCCCGGGGATGGGTCAACCCGGCGGAGTGTTTTGAAACCGTTTTCGCTCACGGAGATGACCCATGTCTGCACGTATCAAATAAGTCCGTCCCATCGCCCGTAGGCCTCGGCCATCGGGAGAGCACGCCATCATCACTTAGAGCGCGTTGGCACATAATAATGTGCGGAAAAGGACCTACCGTGTCTGTTGTCAATCCTTTCCTCGATCCGTCTTTGCCGTCCCTCGCAGGGAGCCATCTCACACAGAATCGCCGTGTCGATGTCGGTTCTGTCGAGGAAGGAGCGCGAGCCCATGTCGATCCGCGAACGGATCTCGTCGCTCGGGCGACGCTTTCCATGACCGAAACGTTGAAGCGGCTTCTTCTGCCATCCCTTCCCACCATGGTAGTTTCCGCCGCGGCCAACCGTCATCTCGAAACGACACACACCTAGCGGCACGTTAACGTTCGCTTTACGCCTTTCCTCCATGGTTGTGTTGCGGGAATTCTCCCGTTACGCCGATCGAGGTTGGAAATGCGAATAGCGAGCACGTCAGGTTGAGCTTCTCGTAAGACCAGAACACGCCCGGAAGGGTGCCTGGCCAGCGAGACAGTCGCAGGTTTCAGGAGCTTCGATATGAGCATCGCTCGCACTCTCGGCCACATTACCTTTTCACCGCGCCCCGTCGTCTTCCAGGATTACGTCCTTGCGTCGTACGATGCCGCGGGCAACACGACCGCGCCTGCCTTTAATTTCGACTTCGACATGTTCGATTTCGACGGCGCGCCTCAGCCTGCAATTCTCCCCTCCGTCTCCCGGCTCATACGCCGGCCAGCGTAGCCGCACCCGCCAATCGGGCTGCAGCTGAATTTCTTCGAACCGGGGGCCTGGCCGTCCACGGCAGGGAAAGCGCGTGCGCGCACAGGGGACCAAATGGACCAGCAAACCCGCATCGACACCATCCATGAACGCCGTGCCGGCATCGACATGTATGCGATGGCCTACGAGCAAACGACGGTTTTCGCCAAGCCCGACCGCCGCCGGAACGGCGAGGGCGCGACCGGAGAAAGGAGCTTTCACATAACGAGGAAGGAGAGCCTGACGTGATCTGGAACCGCGGGTTCGCCGAGCAGGGTGAGGCGGACCGTCACATCGCCCTACGCAACCGCCCCGACCTCATCCCGGTGGAGGAACGCAAAAACATCGTTTCGAACCGGGTGCACGCCATCGACCCGAACACCGACACGAAGGCCCGCCTCGAAAGCGGATTGGAGGACCAAGCAATGACCATTCTGAAATCGGATCCCAAGGTGGTCCGAATCTCGACTCAGTACGGGCCAGTTATGTTCATGCGTAACGGCAAATGGCACCAGACCTACTTCGATCTCTGCGTCGATTACGCGAACGGATGCCGGACGCTTTACGCCATCCGCAACAAAAAGGCATCGGACGATCTCGAGATCGATCTGGACCTGATCCGTGAACAGTCACTCCATAAGCATGCGCATTACGCGAAGCTCTGGACCGAAGAGGAACATATGACGAAGCCCGCTATCTACCGAGCTTGGGAAATTGCCGCGGCACGCAAGGCAGGCAACGACGACGACGCGGATCTCGTGCTGCAGGCGCTGATGGCCTGCGGCGGGCGGGCGCGCGTGGCGAAACTCCTCTGCGGCATCCCCGGCATCGCTTACTCCGTCGGATGGTCGGCGCTCTGGCTGCTCATCGGCCGCGGCATGGTCGAGCATCACCACGATGAGCCGCTTAAGACCTTTCTGAAAAAACATTCCTTTGTACGTGTAGTGGAGAAGTGAAATGGGACAGCACAAAAACAATCCGAATGCGATCGCCAAGGCCGCCGGAAACCTTCCGGCCAAGCCCAAGGAAATCGTGACGAAGTATAAGATCGGCGAGGACGATCTCGTCAAGATCGGAGGGCGCGAACTGGTCTACGTCAAGGAGTACGACGGAGGCATCGTCCTGCGCGCGGCCAACGACGACAAGGCTCCCGCAAAGACGTACGACTGGAAGCATATTGCCACGCTGGTGAAAGCGCGGGTTATGCAGGTGGAGAAGAACCATTTCTCCGAACGCAACGCCATTATCCGCGCACGCAGCATCAAGGCTTTCGAACTGGATCCCGCGACCGTCTTGCGTGCGAAGATGGTATCCGAGTTCATCGCCCAGGAAGAGTGCATCGACGAGGCGGAACAGCAGTTCCATCGTTCGAAGGACGATATCAAGGCGTTCACCGCAAAGTTCTCCGTCGAGAACCATGCCCTCGTGGAAGAGGCACGGGCGTACATCGCCGGACGAGGCAAGGGAAAGCTCTTCGTCGGGCCTCGCCAGTTTTGCCGCCTGCTCGAACGTTTCGAGCAGGCCGAGCTGGATCACTCGGCTATGGGGGACCGCCGCGCCGGGCGAGTGCTGTCACGCAGCACGTTCACGCGGGAAGAATTGGAGTTCCAGCTCGTCTACGCGGATCTCTATCGCACGCCCGACGGGCATTCCATCGTCCACTGCTACGACGAGATGATCGAGGAGAACGACAAGCGCGAGAGCCAGGGGCTCCTCAAGTTCCGTGTCCCGTCGCTTCCGACCTTCCGTCGTCTTATCCGCGAGGGGAACGACTTTCTCAACGAGACGGGACGGACGACGAACAAGCACCGCATCGAGCGCCGATACGCGTTCGCGCAGAAAGGTCTCGCCGTCACACGTCCGCTTCAGATCGTCGAGATGGATTGCCATGAGGTCGATTTGATGCTCATGCTGACGAAGAACGGCATCTGGGACCACCTTCATCCCGAAGCCCAGGCACGAGTCGAGGAAATGGGGCGCGTGTGGCTGTCGGTCGCGCTCGACGCCTACTCGCGCTCCGTCGTCGGCATGAAGGTGGTCAAAGGCTCTCCGAGCGCCGAAGCCACAGTCGCGACCCTCGCGATGGTAGCACAGTCCAAGGACGCGGTGGCGGCGCACGTCGGCGCGCGCAGCGGGTGGTCGCAGTGCGGCACGCCCGAGGGCATCCACACAGACGCTGGCGCTGAATATGTCGCGTCGCATTTCGAGCTCGCCGCGATGATGTTCACCGGACGTCACCGTATCCCGCCGTCGAAACACCCGCATCTTCGTGCGCGGATCGAACGTTTCTTCGGAACGATCAACCGACGCTACATCCATCTCTTCTCCGGACAGACGTTCTCGAGCCCTCTCAAGCGCGACGAGTACGACTCCGCGAAATACGCGCATCTGCTCGACGAGGAGTTCGCCGATCTCATCGTGCGCATCATCGTCGACTGCTACCACAATACCAAGCACCGCTCGACGGGCATGACCCCGTTGCAGATGTGGGAACGTGGCAGCCAGCTTGCCAACGGCGCGGTTCTTCCTCCGCCGACCGACGACGAGTACCGCTCGATCTTCGGGATCACGCTGCATCGCAAGATCGGCAACCACGGGATCGAAATCTGGGGCAGCTATTACTCGAGCCCGGAACTGCTCGAGATCCGCAAGAAATGGTATGCCGCCGAACTGGTCGTCCGCGTCAACGAACAGGATCTCGGTACGATCAGCGTCAAGCACCGCCGCCTGAACAAGTGGATCGACGTGCCCGCGACCTTCGACGGTCTCAACGGCGTGACTCTCGAGGAGTGGACCGAAGTGCCTCGCTACGTCGCCCAGCGCTTCGGCGCGAAGGCCGAGTACTCCGAAGGCGAGGTCCGCACGGGCCTGCGTGCCGTCAAGGAGTTCATCGCCCGTAGCAAGGCGCGGCCGGGTATCGCGCTCCACATGCCGCTGGCTGAGCGTCTCGCCCTGATCAACGAGAAAATCGGTGCGACGTTCGCCTACAGCCAACGGGAAACATACGACTACGGGCGCTATGTCGGCGAGGTCGGGTGCGCGGACGACCTGAAGGATTGGGAGGACGACGCGGCCGAGCAGGAGGCGGAGAAAATCGTGGCTCAGGCCGCGAGCGAGGCCGCCGCCAAGGCCCGGGAAGTCGAGCGCACGGATTTCGCGCCTACCCTGCCCGAGCATGACGACGACGTGGTCTTCGACCGCAGCGGGTTCATGACGACGGAAGAGCGCCGCAGCCAGCGCAAGCCATCGTCGGAAGGCGAGCCCTCGCCCGCCGAGCGCGTCGTCGAGAAACCGGCACGAGCCGTAAAAAAGACCGCGAGCCCCCGCACCGACGCGCCGCAGCCCGCTGCCTCCCATAAAGGCCCGGACACCGCAAAGCCCAAGAAGACCATCGGCTTCGGAAAGAAGAAGTGACCATGAGCGAGCCCAGCCGCAAGGAACAGTCCACCCTCCTCCTCCGTAGCGTCGCTACGGAGGACACGCTCCACCGGGCACGCCTCCTCGAGGAGGTGAACTCGATCTATGTCACCACGGACCGCGACCAGGAGCTGCGCATGGACATCGACACCATGCTCGCCAACATGATGAACCCCTCGACCGCCGAGGGATACGCGGTCGCGGTGATCGGACCGCCGGGCGCGGGCAAGAGCACGCTCGTGAACAGAACTCTCGACACGATCCCGGAGCTCGCTCCCCGGGACGACGGTTACGGCAACGCGGTCGAATTCTGCCTCCGCGTCCAGACGCCCTCCTCATGCACCGCGAAGACCTTAGGGGCGGCCATCGTCAAGGCAACCGGATACCCTCTCGAAAAGACGCCGAACGAAGACGACCTATGGAACCTGGTGAACGCGCGGCTCCAGAAGAAGATGCACAAGATCATCTTTTTCGACGAGTTCCAGCACGTGCTCAAGGGCCCGAAGGCCAAGGGCGGGGCGCATCTCACGAACACGATCAAACTGCTGATGCAGAATATCGACTGGCCCGTATGGATCATCATCGCCGGGGTTCCGGACACACTGGAGTTCGTCGCGCGCGACGAATGGTTCCAGATGGAACGCAGGACGCGGCCACTGGAAATCGACGATCTGGCGGACACGGAAGGGGACATCGAGAATACCCGGGCGATCCTGGAGGCCCTCGTGGAGGCAGCCGAACTAACCTGCGAAATCCCTCTCACCGACCTCTTCATCCGGCGGCTGATGCACGCCGGTCTCTGGCGGTTCGGCATGACGATCCAGCTCATCAAGATGTCGATCGAACGCGCCCTCTGGGACAGCGCGTCCGGGAGCAACCTGACCTACGATCACTTCGTCAACGGTTACAAACGCATGTCGAGCTGCAGCAAGCTATCGAACGTCTTCCTTTCCGACGACTGGCAGCACATCCAGCGGGAAGTGACGCCGAAAGGCAGGCTGACCGGCACCTACAAGACCATTTCCCGAGACCCCGCCTCCTCGACGGAATCGGCCATTTAACGAACGGCGGGCGCATGACCAAAGGACTGCTTTCGGTTCCGTTTCATCCGGACGAGGTACTCATGTCTTTCCTCGCCCGCACCGCGCGGGCGAACGGCAGCCCGCACCTGCCGAGGTTCTTCGCGGACCTCGGCATCGACGGACCCGGCGTTTTCAGCGGCTCGCTTCCGGCGATGGCCAAACTCGGCAACCTGATCGGGTGGTCCCCGGAGGATTTACTGTCGCGCCATCCATGCTCGCGCGGCGACGGCCGGGTCTCGTTCTGCGGATCCGCGTTCGACCGCAACTCCGTCCTGAGATCGACTTTCCGGTACTGCCGACGGTGTCTGGAGCACGACGAGCAGCAGGAAGACCGAATGCCCTGCACGAGGACATACGTCCGCACGTCATGGATCGTACCCGCGATGTATGTCTGCGAAAGGCACTCGATGCGTTTCGACAGTCCGCACCCGCCGAAGCGGAGCCGATGGCCTGCTCCGGATTTCTCGCTGATGCTGGACATGTGCAGTAATCGCGGTAAAGAGGCGGGAACGGAACATTCGACGCCTTTCGAGACCTATGTCTCCGACAGCCTTGCCGGGAAGTGCGGTCACGGCGACGTCCTCGATACGCTCCCCCTTCCTTCGGGCATCACCCTATGCACGCTGGTAGGCATGTCCGCGACCTTCGGCCGCGAGTACATGATGCGCATGGATCCCGAGGTCGAACGGCAGGTGCGCGCCGCCGGTTACTCCATCCTGAAATCGGGAGAGGACGGACTGCGACGCCATTTGGAGTTGCTGGCGGGCGGAGAACGCGTCTCATCGGGTGCGGGTCTCTTCGGGAGAATTGCGCGCGACGTTTCGTTCATGGATAGAAACCGCGAGTTCGCGCGGGTGCGCTCGTTGATGGACGAAATCGCCTTTTCCAGGGGGATCTCCCCACGCGCACCATCGAAGATCGGGGCCAGGCTTTCCTCGTTGGGGCATCTGGCACAGTCTTGCGGTCATCCGCTCTGGGTCGCGAGAAAGCTGCTGGCCGAATTGGGGATGCTTCCGACGCGAGTGAAAGAGATCGAAGATCGCGTGCCGCCCGATGTCGCTGCCCGTATCCGGAAGGTGCTCCACGACGGCCTCGGCATGACCGACTTGGCCGTTCGGACGGGCTGGCCGATCGCGGACTGTCGCCTTCTCGCCGACGCGGGCGTTCTGCAGAGCCCGATGCTCGAGGCCGTCTCTTCGGAAGACCGCCCGCTTTATTCGCTGCGTCTGGCCGCCTCCCTTGCCGAGATGTCGTCCGCCGCGGGAGAGGTCGAAGAATCGGGCCTGGTAAGTTTACGGGACGCGGTCGCATCCTTGCCCGTGAGGCAGGCCCGGATGGTTCTACGCGCCGTTTTCGCCGAACGGACCATTGAAATCAGACGGTCCGTGCCCGGCGCATTGCTGGCGGGAACGTTCGTAGCCGAAGCCGACTTTGTTTCGCTAACGGGCCACGGAAAAAGCCCTGCGGGTCCGGAGTTCGGCGCCTCCGACCCGAATGCGGGTAGGTACCCCACACCTCGAATTTCGGAGAAGTAAGTTCCATGAACGGTCTGTTGCGGGTCCCGCTTTTCGACGACGAATTGCTGGCGAGTTGGCTTTCACGGTTGGCGACAGCCAACGGGCGGCCTTCTTTTCAGTTCTGCGCCGATCTGGGTATCGACCACCGACGCGCGCTGCGTGGCGGAGGACCGGAAGTCGAAAAGTTATCCTTGCTCTCCGGATATCCGTCGGAAAAGATTCGCCGTCACGCCGCGGTTTTGGGCAAGGGGAGTTGCATGACCCTTTTCGGCGAGACGTTCAGCAAGACCGTTATCGAGAAGCATGCGCTCCGTGTCTGCCCGGATTGCCTGGCTGTCGACGAGATGGAGGCCGGCCGCCTTCCCGGAACCCGTAGATATCTGCGGGCCCATTGGCTTCT
Organism: Neorhizobium sp. BT27B; assembly: GCF_050455485.1. Taxonomy (NCBI): domain Bacteria; kingdom Pseudomonadati; phylum Pseudomonadota; class Alphaproteobacteria; order Hyphomicrobiales; family Rhizobiaceae; genus Neorhizobium; species Neorhizobium sp. BT27B. Next base: position 530,416 of record NZ_JBCIYT010000005.1, read on the forward strand.
TAGCGATGTTCGTGCCTGTGACATCCATGACCGCGCCATCGTCAACCTGGGGCTCAGGAGCAGAAGTCGGAAGATCGGCATCTGCGAGGAGCTCCAGCTAAGGAAAGTAGAGATCGAGGAGCTGTCGAAGTCGGCTCCCCATGTTACCGCCACATCTGCTGAACGTTTCGCCCGGATGCGGTTTGCGGCAGCGGGCGGTCACGGGGAACTGGTCGACAGCCTCCAGGCGCATGTTGTCCTAGACTTCTCCCGGATTCTCGGGGCAGTCGTTAAGCACGGCAAACATAAGAGCGAACGCGATATCTCAGCCGACGACCTCCGTTTGGCGACGGCTGCAGGGTTCGATATTCTCTGTGAGGGCGCGCCCGCCGTTCATTCGGCACTCGACGAGTTCGTCGATCCCGACGGTCAAAGGGCGCCGTACTCAACATACGGCCGACTATACTCGGTTCTGTTCGTACACAGGCGGCAGGACAGCTACGCCCCCTTGAGGGAGCTCGTAATGGCCCATGCTCGCCTCAACGTGCTTCCGCGCGCGGCTTCGATGAACTCTTCCAAGTCCAACTTCAAATGGACATCGATTACGGCGCTGGCACGGGACACCGGACTGGACCGCTCCACGGTCCGCCATCACCTGGTCAACTCAGGCGCGATCTCGGAGAACTCGCCGAAGAGTGTGTCCAGCGAAGTCGCTGTCGCATTTCGGAAGGAGGCGAGTGATTTCATCAAGTTAACGGAAGCGAGAAGAATGCTCGGGTGCCAGCTCGAACTTTTCTACCGTCTTCTGGATAAGGGACTGATCGCAAGGCTCTACCCGGCAGACTCTGGAACCCCCGAAACCAAGGCAGCGAAATGGGTGCGGTTCGTAAAAAAATCGGAAGTCCTCCGCTTCAGGTCCGCCCTGTACGACCGGGTGACGGTGAAGCCGGAAAAGGACATGCGATCCGTCAGGGAGGCTTCGCGGGTCACCGGGCTGTCGCAGACCGAACTGCTCGCGCAGATCATCGACGGTCGGCACGCCAAGGTCGCCTCCCGGGGTAAGCCGCTCATTGTCGACGACCTCGCGATCTTCGTCGGACGCCCGATCGACAAGAACGACGAAACATACGTGTCCCTTAGGAACGCGGCGGTGGAGTTGGCGCTACATCATAACGTGGTGTTCAAGCTCACCAAACACGGCGTCTTCACCAAGACCTTTGAAAGGACCGGGCGACGGTTCGTCATGCTCGACCGCACGGAGGTTGCGGAATTCAAGGCGCGGTACATCAGTGTAGGCCAGTTGGTGAAAGAGACAGGCATCGATCGCAATACGCTTCTCGGGCGGGCAAGAGCAAAAAAGATCGAGGCTGTGTTCCCGCCAACTGAGGTGAGAGGATATTTCATTCGGACTGCCGAACGTGAAGCTCTGCTGTCGGATGCAGGTTCGCAGGTGACGGAGCGCAAAAGGTGATCCATCGCCTGCCACGTTCCGCTCCCGTTGCAAGCGCTCCACTCGTGCCCGCGGGGAACGCACGTGTACCCGTATATGGATAATTGGCGCCCAGCGACTGGAATGGGCGGAAAGGCGGGCCGCTTTACGCGTCGACAGGCCCTGACGAGCTCTCCAGTGAAGCGATCATTTTTCGAAGCTCCGCGATGAGGCCTTCCTCGAAGTCCGCGAGAAGCTCCGCGGCGCGCGCATCCTCCCTTCCCGTCATCACGTCGTGTTCGGCCAATTGGGCTTCGCTCGTGAATGTTATCGCGACCCGCCTCTCACGCCGTTGCAGCAACAGGCGCTTGGGGATCCTGCACCCCACGGCCGAGGAGAGGCCGAGAATGTCGAGCTTGCCGATCGGATCCCCGATCTCGAACAAACATGCGACCGCGAAGTCCTCGTTTTCCGCGCCTGCGCCGCGATAGTCCTGCAGGGAGAAGCTCCGTAGTCGGGGGCCCCTCTCGAGAAGCTTTCGCGCGAAGGCGGGTCGCGGCGAATTCAGGAGATCTAGCACCCGGCTTTCGATGACCGGAAACACGTCCAGAACTGTCTGGCGAACACTCTCGAATGGAGCAGTCGAAACTAGAGTATGGTGCTGAACCTCGACAGCGTTGGTACCGAACGTCGCCATGCAAACCTCTCGAATGAGACCTAACGTCACCGCTTGTAGAGAAAAGACGTTTCCAAACAGTCATGGATGGTGTCGATTTGCGCGTGGTTTATGCGCTGGAGCAGTTTTCGTGCATGCAGCCAACTGGTGTCTCGTGGGGTGACGGACAACGTTCCGTCGACGCGCCTGACCCATGCTTCGGCATGCCGCCACTCCCCGTCGTCTTCCAGGCGAAACTGGAATTGAACGGCGGACCTCATCTCCCACTCGATGATCTCGGTGCACCCGCCGACGGATATCTGGTCTACACGCGAAACGATACGACCGCCTTTGTCCAGCCACCCGGACTCGCCAAGCTCCTTGTCGATATCGTTGCGCGGGCTGACAAAGACAGGCGGATGCGAGACAGCAAGTCTACCGGTCTCACCTCGTGAAATTCAGGTTTTCCACGGTGGCTTGCAGCCTGTCGTAAACCAAGGGCAGTTGGTCTCCCCTGAAGATGGGCACAGGCGACCGGAGAGCGCTGAACACATCTCGTCTGACCTTTGGCTTCCGCCTTTTCACGTCGACGAATTCCATGTCGAAGCCATGGCTCTCTCCGATCTGATAGCGGAAACCGACGAGATACTCGTTTTTATCGGTCTGTGCGATAACCCTCACGTCGTCGATGGCGAATGTCGGGGCGATGAAAGCGTCGCGGCTGACGTACTCACCCCAATCACGCTTCTGAAACAGCTTGTCGAGCTCCTTCAGAATATTCAACTTGCATCTCGGGTCCCATAGCATGGCGTGCCGGGCTGCCCGAACGTAGTTCGCCACTCCATCGGCAATGATCTCGCGCGATCTGTCGTCGTCGCCCAGGTCCTGTGCGCGGTATCGAAGCAAACCCTCGTATTCATCGAGTTCCTGGTAGACGTCGAACACTTCGATACTGTCGTCAAAACCGACTGCTCGCCTCACGCCGAACTGATCGTAGCCTTCATTCGGCCTGTCCTTTTCGTCAGGGAAAATGATCTCCCAGGCACCGTAAGTGCGGCGGTTCTTCGGAAAAAGGCGAGCACCGAAAACCGCACGGGAGTGCGCAAGATGGCGGAGTTCGGGCAGGGCATGGGAGATCGCTATCCCAAGTGTCGGTCCGCTCACCTCCACTTGCACGTCGTCGTATTTCGAAAACACGTAGAGCTCGAACTCGCACGGTTTGGCGGCGATGCCATTTCCGGGCATAACGGTAGGTGCCGGGTGTGTCGGCGGCACGGATTGAATGGTCATCGAGATGGTCTTTCGGTTAGCACTTTGAAAAGTGTTCCCCGGATTTCAAACCTTGGCAAGCGCTCGGGCGGCTCTTGGAGCGGGGCTACGCGAGCGCCGCTTAGATGTCGCTTGAGCGGTAGCCGAGTCCTGCCCGGTGACAGTGCGTGCAAGACGTAAATCTTCGGAGCGGCGTATTTTGGAAACTTTTTCACGCCTTCGAGTAGTTCCCGACGATCCCGCGCATAATCGCCTCCCGCCGTCCCGTAGGCGAACTCATCCCGACGCGCGGACGGGTAATCCAGATATCTGCGTGGCAATTTCAGAGAGCGCGTCAAACGGTTAGGACACCCTCAGAGCGTCGACTGGGGACTTAACTTATACTCCGGAGCCTCCGAACCTTGAGTGGAGGATGGGTCTCAAGTGACACCGAACCCGGAAAACACCGCTTCATAAATGCCTGTTGACACTGTAGTCTGCAAGATCGGTCGAGGAGGACAAAATCGTAATCCCGTGGGTCCAGCAATGCTCATTGTCGCGACACATCTCTACGTATCGACTTTAAAGAGGGAAGTTTCGGGTAAGAGGCCAAGCAGGGAAGCGAATGGAATTACATCTCGTCGCCGACACAAATCTCTTTTTCGAGTGCAAGCCTCTGTCGCAGCTGCCCTGGGACGAATTCGACTATGAAGTCGTGGTCATCCTTCTTACAAAGCCAGTCCTCGACGAGATAGACAAACATAAGAACGCAACAAGCCGCACCCGTGCTCGCGCACTGGAGATCTTCGGCCATATCAGAGCAATGATTGAGCGCAACGAGGCCGAGGCGGTTATAAGGTCAGACACCCCTAGAGTACTCTTGCGTCGGATGACCCGCACTAGGCCAGATCCTGATTTCGAAAACGAACTCGATTACGGCAAAGCGGACGAACGCTTGGTGGGCATCACCTCGATGCTCGCCAAGAATGCGTCTGGGGCGGACATCAAGCTTTTCACAAATGACGGTGGCGCGGCGATGACTGCTGCGGACTTCAACGTGCCACATCTCCTTATCCGACAGGAATGGCGGCGGCCGTCCGCCAAAACAGATCAGGACAAGAAGATAAAGGATCTCGAAAAGGATCTCGCAGCCTACCGTTACCTGGAGCCTCGGATAGCCATAAAGTCTTTCGGCGTCCTCGACAGTAATGGATCGGTCAAGATCACTCGCAAGGTTGCGGTCCCGCTTTCGCCGGATCAAATCGAGGATTTGATCGCATCACTGACAACGATGCACCCTAAAGTCGTTGATTTCACCGCGCCCGCCCCATCAATGTCCGAGGATAGCGCGGGGCCCACAATGATCGAGTTCATTACGCCGAGCGACGAGAAGATCGCGGAGTACAGCGAAACCAAATACCCGGGTTGGCTTATGAGGTGCCGTAAGGTTTTCGAGGAACTTCACAAAGGACGCGGCGAGGTCGAGCCCGAAGTCATGCTTGCATGCGCGATTTCGAACGACGGAACCTGCCCGGCCCACAAGGTCCGCATCGAGTTCGAGGCAAAGGGAGAAATCGAGCTACGACGCTTGGACGATGAGGCTGACGACGACGATGCTGGCGAGCGAGAAACGAATGAAAGCAGTTCGGCTGCTCAAGCAACGGCGGTCCTACCCAGACCTCCGAAACCGCCTCAGTTCGAACGACGCTTGACCCGTCCGACACCGCAGATCACGAAGCCGAAGCTCAATGCATCAGGTCTCGAATCCATCGGTGCAGGAGCGCATCTGAGCAATCTTGAACGGTTGTCACGCACGCCCGCACTGAGCGCGACCGATAAACTGACGAGGGACATGGCCAGATTTTCGGATCCGGCGGGATTGAGAGCTCTGATGAAAGGTGGTGCGCTTTCGCCGATACGCGGCCTGGATGCTGCCTACGGGCTGCCGGTTTCGGACAGGTATCGGATGGCTCCGTCCGAGGCAATGCTCCGATCGTATATCCCTCCTAATCTGGGTCGCACGACTTCCTCTCGTGATCCGGAAGGATTTTATTATGCCTGGCCCGCAGGCGAACCCGTAAAAAAGGGTGCTTTCACCTGTGACCTCTGGCGGCATTGCCGGGACGACGAGATCTTCGAGTTTATGGTCACTTTTCCCGAGCACGGGCCCGCTCGCGGCGTCGTTGAATGCGTGGTTCACGCCGACAATCTCACTCAGCCTGCGATCGCAAGGTTGAAGGTGGAACTGGTCGTCAAAAAGGTCGACCTGCTCGCTGTCGCCCGCGCCCTTGTCGAAGCATGCGCATAGCTTCCCCATGATCCGACCGAAAACGCGTTCTTGCGAAAAAACTTCGCTATTCTCCGTGGAGCCGCTCTCGGTGGAAATCAGAACCGGGGAAAAATCCGTCTCCGTTTCCGACCGAAGAAAGCCGCGGGTGTAGACGATGGCAAGTTTCAGCGTATAGGGAAAGAGGACTACGCCTTTCGTCGGGACGCCGCGTGCAGCGTCGACTATTGCTCGGTCTGGATCAGGGCGCTCAGGTAGTGTACGAGCCTACCTGTAGAGATCATTTCGGTCGACCAAGAGCGGGGACTGCCCGACCAGTAGGCTTTCCTTCGTCAGGCGGCGTTCCACCTTGAGGCGGCCGGCGTGTAAAAGCACTTGAAAGCGGTCGTTTGCGAGCGCAAAAGAACTCAACTCGTCCCGAATTGCCACAGCGGCTGCGTCGCCATCGATAACGGGCCAGTACGCGAGGATGCCGAAGACCCTACCCGTAGACAGTCTCCGCTCAGCCATGAGATCGGGAATATCTTGTAGAGGTCCGGTCTGGATCTGGATGACCAGGGGATCGTCTGCACACCAAAGAAAGGCTACCCCGTCTTTAGAGAGGGCTTCGCTGCTCGCGGCGGTGACGGAGGAGGCGCGCGATGCGCATTCGCTCCAGACCGTCTGCCGTAATCGGGCGACGGCCGCTTGCCATCTCGGAGAGCCACGCTCGGGTCCGAGCTGACGGATCTCCCCCAAGCCATGTACCACGGCTCCGCATTCTATCGCAGACGGCAGGGCGAACATGGTTGCCAAGGTAAACCAGTCACCTGACTCCGCAGTCCCGATCAACCAAAAAACACGCCGCAGGTTATTGATTGCCTTTGAAAGATGGCGATCATTTACCGCCTCCTCATCGCCGAGGGCCTTCATGATGTACCCTATATCCGTCCGGATTTCGACGATCTCCTCATTGGATCGGACGAGAAAACCGTAGGGTGCGTCGCAATAGGCTTCGTACGGGTAATCCTTCAGCGGTCGCATGCTCTTGTAAGGATCGTACGCTATCATTCTAACCGCCACGCCATACCACTGCGACCTTGCACGTAATTCCAGCGGTGGACCCTCGCGCCCTTTTCGCGCCGCCCCGCTCTAGTTGCGGTATCTCTCGTAGCCGGTGCCGTTGATGGCGTCCATCATAACGATAAAGGCATCTCGAAGTCAGCGCGCTGTTGCGGCCGGGCTATCGCTACAAAGGAATCGGATGGCCGTCAGGACTCGAATGTCTGGAACGAACTTGACCTACTACCGACACTTCACGTGTCGCGCCCTAGCACCTCGAGTTGGTTGGCGGAAACATAGGGGCCTTCCAAACGGAAACCGGGTTCATGGTGTCAAAAGTTCGTCCGGCGACGTCATCGGCGGATTACCTCGAGCCGGGAAAGCCATACAATACAGCTGTTTCGCGCGTTTTAACGGAGGGATGCGAGACGACGTGGCTCAACGAGGGCCTGTCCGCCGCTGCCGATGTCGCGGTACGGCGAGGTACCGAGACCACCGACTGCTTGGATGGCGTCATGTTGGTTCCGACAAAGGTTCTATCGGAAGACGCGCTGCGGGCGGTTTCTCTAAGTGCTCCGCTGTCTCCTGCCGATCGAACGAGGTGAAATTGTTCCAGCAACTGAAACAACGCGTCGGCTTCCTTCGCCAGCTCGTGGCTCGCGGCAGTCTGCTCTTTAACCATGGCTGCGTTTTGCTGAGCGCCCTATATTTGGTCAGGCACTATTGGGTCACCACTAGCTTCAGGTGGTGTATTATTGGCGCGGGATCCGTCTATCTCTGCGCCGTCATGCACTGGTTCAGCCGGAGGATTCCCGTGGCGGCTGTCGATCACGATGGAAACAGTCTTCTGCGTCGAAGCGGTCGAAGAATCACTGGGCCGTTACGGGAAGCCGGAAATCTTCAATACGGACCAGGGAGCAGTTCACCTCCGTCGATCTTACCCCGTGCTGATGAAGGCTGAAATCGCGATCTCGGTGGATGGCAAGGGTGCCTGGCGGGACAATGTCTTCATGGAGCGGCTGTGGTGCTCGATCAAAGTGAGCGATGGGGCGGACGCTGCCACTCACCCATCAAATCCCAGGAGGTCGATCTTCTCGCCTAAAGAACCGTGCGGGATGCCCGCGTTGGCATCGGCCAATATCTGAAATTTTGAAACAACCGACGCACACATTCATCGCTGGCCCGTTCAGTCAATTCGCTTCCGGTTATTTGTCAGGTCTTGAGACGGCGCGCGATATCGGCTTCCTCAAACCTCGGTCCGGAGCCGAAGAGCTTCTCACGAAGGGTCCCTTTCTCGTATTCCGTCTTGTATCGACCGCGTCGCTGTAGTTCGGGCACGAGGAGATCGACTATGTCCTCGTAACTTCCCGGCATAGACGCGTAGGAAAGATTGAAACCATCGAGATCGGTATCCTGTACCCACTCCTCGATCATATCCGCCACGGTAACAGGCGACCCGACGAAGACCGGCCCCCTGCCGCCGATCCCGCACCACTCGACGATCTCGCGGATTGTCCACTCTTTAGAAGGGTCTGCACTGGTGAAGACTTCCAACACGGATTGTGCCATCTGTGTTTTCGCATAGCGAAGCGGTTCATCGTACGGCAGTTGTCCGAGATCTAAACCCATTGCGCCCGAAAAGATCGCCAGAACGGCGTCGCGGTCCACGAAGCTCATCAGTCGGGCATATTTGTCTTGCGCCTCTTCGTCCGAAGCCCCGAGAACTATCGTCTGCATATTGAATATGAGAACGCTTCGCGGATCGCGGCCTTCCTCCCCGGTTTGGCGGCGAATATCGGTTACTACAGTCCGCATGACCGATTTCGAAGGGCACCCGGTAAAGACGCACTCTGCGTGACGCGCTGCAAATCGCTTCCCGCGTCCTGAACTGCCGGCTTGAAAAAGGACAGGCGTTCTTTGTGGCGATGGCTCACTGAGATGGACGCCGGGCACTTTGAAGTATGGGCCCTCGTGGAGTATAGGGGCGATCCTTTTAGCGTCCACGAAATTCGGTCCCCCGTCGCAAACCGCGTCGTCATGCCAGCTCGCCTCCCAGAGCTTGTAAACAACATCGAGATACTCGTCCGCCATGTCGTATCGCTGGTCATGGTCCGTTATTTTGTCGTGTCCAAGATTGCGGGCGGCACTCTCGAGGTACGAGGTCACGATATTCCACGCGATCCTACCCTTGGTCAGATGATCGAGGGTGGAGATACGTCGAGCGAAGGGGAAAGGATGCTCGAACGATACCGAGGCGGTCAGGCCGAAACCTAGATGTTCGGTTGCATGAGCCATAACGGGTATCAAGGGAAGCGGGTCGTTAACGGGAATCTGTGCAGCCATCCGGAGCGAAGGTTCCACGGAATTTTGATAGGTGTCGTAAACCCCGAGGATATCTGCGAGGAAGATCGCGTCGAAATATCCTCTTTCGAGGGTCTGCGCCAAGCGCACCCAATGCCCGAGATCGTTGTAGTCTCGTGATCTATCACCCTCCGCCCTCCATAAGCCCGGAGATAGATGGCTGATGCAGTTCATTAGAAAGGCGTTGAACCTGACTTGCTTCATAATGGCCTCACACCTCTGAGGGAGATTATTATCGAGCCCGGCCGGACTTTCAGGATAGCAAGCCTGATCGACGGATTACGTGAGCTGTTGCGAGCAGATCGAATGCTCCGTGACCCGAAGAACTGAACACTGTGCGGGCAGCGGGGAGACGAGCTTGCATTCTCGTCATTTCTTCGAGCACGATTGCCGAACCATGACTTGGGCCAGCCTCCTGAACAGCGGTATCGACATCCTCGACGAGAAGGATCGAGGATGACAAAACGAGCGGATCAAGCTCGGTTGTCTCTTGCGAGCGCGCCCCCATGCAGTTCACGTGGACGCCCTCGCCGAGCCAGTCTGCATTTATCAGTGCTTGTCGCGATGTGGTCGACGTTGTCACGACCATCTTGTTCCTTACCGCCTCCTCGACTGACCCGACGAAGGAGAGCGGCGCATGGAAATCGTGGTGTTCGGCGAGATTGCGCCTGAGTATCTCCGCAGATCCGCTACTGCGCGCAAACACCGATATCTCCGATAAGCGCCGCACCCTGGCGATCCCGACGATCTGTGCGCAAGCCAGCGCCCCTGCACCGACAACTCCAAGAGAGCTAACTTCCGGTGCTGAGCAATACCGGGTCACCACACCCGTAAGAGCGGCGCACTTCAGGTGCGTGATGCCGCCGCCATCGACTGTTGCGATCGTACGGCCGGTCACTGCGTCGAAAACAGCGACAAGCGTATTGACGGAGGCGGCCTTGTCGCCACCGCCCGAGTTGATCACCGTTCCGAGCTTCGTTGTAAACAACCCGAGATCGGGTGAGTAACAGGGCATTGCGACAAGCAGGCCTGCGCCTGACTGGGTCGACATTAGTGTTCGGAGCGGGGTTTGCATGCGGCGGCGGTCCCCCGAAGATAGGAAAGCGTCCATATCTTCGATAAGCTCGTCGAGATCGGCCGCCCGGTTGATGTCTGCCCGATCAAGGTGCCGCAATGTCGTCGCCTTCTGGAGTACCGCCGGGACAGGTAGGTATGAGCGCGTGCCGAACGAAACTCATGAAGATCTGATCGTCCGCAGTTTTTCCGACCGTCTTGAACGAAACTATTCCGCAGTTTTCTCGTGATTCCGAGATCCGTTTCCCTTGAATGGTCGTCTCGGCGTGGATCGTGTCACCGACGAAAACGGGCCTTGTTAACCTCACCTCGTCCCATCCGAGGTTTGCGATCGCGTTGGCACTCGTGCTCCGAGTAGTCATACCCGTGATGATCGAGAGCGTGACGAGGCTCGACACTACGGGTCGACCGAATTCCGTACGCGAGGCGTAGTCATTGTCGATATGCAGCGGGTGGACGTTATGGCAAAGTAAAGACATCCAGGTGTTGTCCGCTTCAGTAATAGTACGTGAAGGTCGGTGGAGTATGACATCTCCTATGTTGAACTCGTCGTAGTAAAGTCCTTGGCGCTCGACATATCGATTTGCTTTGTCCCGTTCGAAAGCCCCGATGCTCCTCATGAGGGTGAGCTCATTGCCGCCAGAATGTTCTGCGCGCGACGGAGAAAGGGCGGCCCGATCATCGATCCATCCAGAGTTGCGATGCTCGTTGCGCTGGCACCGGCGGCCTGAACTACCCTGGTGGCCCACGAAATCGCCGCGGGATCGGGGCGGAACACCTCATTGATCGTAGCGACTTGCTTCGGATGTACCGCAAATTTTCCGGTGAACCCCATCTTGTTCGCGCGTTCGCAGTCCTGTCGCAGCAAATGCTGGTCTCGGAGATCGAAAGATGGAGAGTCTATCGCCTGAAGTTCGGACGCCTTTGCGGCATTGACTATCGACCATCGGGCATGAAGCATCAGGTCCCACTCCATCCCGGTGCCTAACGCCATCGAATAGTCGGCAGCGCCGAAGGCTAGTGCTTTCAACCTTCGGCTTGAGGCCGAGATTTCGAGGGCACTCGCCACGCCGCGCGGCGTCTCGATCAATGCGACGAGGCCTGTCACCACTCCCGCGTCGTCGAGCAATTCATCGAGCATCCGAAAACATTGCGCGGATTCGGCTTTCGGCACGAATACGAGATCGGGCTTCACCTCCGACGAAAGAACGCAGGCAAGATCGTGGAGACTATGCATCGACGGAAACGAATTGATGCGCACGCATGTCCGCTCCCGCGCCGTTGTTTCCGTCAACGTCTGCCAATGCCGTCTGGCAGCGGATTTTTCGTTCGCCGGAACTGCGTCCTCAAGGTCGAACATCACCGCGTCGGCAGGTATGTTCCTGGTCCCTCGGTATCGATCGAGCCGTGTCCCGGGAGTTATCAGCACGCTCTTGATAGCCATTTTCCACCTCCTCGACGAATCTTCAGAACACGTCCTTGCCTACTTCTTCAGTCAATGCTTCGGCGAAGGCGACGATATCTTCGGGCCTGTGGTCGGCTCTGACCATCACTCGCAGCCCTTCTTTTCCTCGCGGCGTGATCGGGAAATACACAGGCGCGCAGTAAAAACCGCGTTTCAACAGTCTCTGCGAAATATCCATGGCGGTCTCTGCGTTCCCGGTGGTCACCATCCTGATCGGCAATTCGCCACCAGCGAGACCGGTTGGGTATGCCTCGTCGAATACCGTGATATTCCTCTGCAGGTTCTGCTGAAGCTCGGATAGTTCACCGTCTCGGTGGACGCCGATGCTCGCGACGATACTGCCGAGACTTGCGGTAGTTAGGCTCTGAGACCAAGTGAGAGGTCCGCCGTTCGTTGTGTTGAAAAACGACGTATCGAAGCCTTTGTGCAGCATGGCAACGCCGCCGGAGCATCCGAACCCCTTGTTCAAAGACGCGCTGATGACTGTCAGCGGGTTTATCTCTCCTAGCTGCGATCTGACGAATCCCTCGCCATTAGCGCCCAGTACCGAGAGAGAATGCGAGTCGTCGAACCAGAGAAACAGACCATACTTGTCTTGGAGGTACAGCAAGTCTCGCAGTATCGTTGTTCCGCCGAGCGAGTAAGCGCCGTCGGCGACGTAGGCTACACGGTCCTCGCGTTTGCATATATCTTCGAGAAAATCGATGTCGTTATGCGGAGCGACAAGTACGGGAGCTTCGTCGGCGCAAATCGGTTTCACCATCTCCATGCAGAAATGAGCATGCCGATCGAACACGGTCACACGAGGCAACCCGTCCACGAGATGCCCTGAAGAAACGAGAGGAAGGAGCGCAGATGTCATCACGGAGCACGAAAGACCGATTACGCATGTCGCGTCGAAAAGGTTCGATAGACCTTGCTCGGCGCTTCGCGCTAATGCCGGGCGCATCCTCGTAGGCGCTATGGCGAGACCGGTGATTGCTTCGTCGAGTAGCGCGTCTATCGAGCCCTGGACAATAGCGGCATGACGGTTGAGACCGAGATACGAGTAGCTGCTCATATTTACGAACTTCGTTTCGGTACCGGGCAGGGAGTGTCCTACGCGGTCGGTATCCACGAATAAGTCGACCAGCCCCCTCGCCTTTGCAATCTGCCAGTTATCGTAGCTCAACGCGGTCATTTTCGCCGTGTTTCTGAACTTGTTTCGGATATCGACGCTCATTTCCATTGACTAAACCTTCCTGTTTGGGACGCGGCAGATGAATGCAGGGGGAAGCGCTCTACGCGGCTCGAGAGCCCGCGTTTCGAAAGATCCGGCCGAACGATCGCTCGTCGGATGAAGAACAAGGCTGTCAACCGGGGCTTGATCGCAATTTCAGAAGCGAGACCACCGCGGGAGCCGTTTGCACCAGGATCAACCTGAAGAAATGCAGCTTCATTATGAATGACGCTTCAAGGCCCGAAGATATCGCGATGATAGCTACGCTTTCCACTCCGCCCGGCACATAGGATAGCGACATGGTCGTGAAATCCAGGTTGAGCAAAACTGTCGCAAGCCAGGCAAGGCCCGCCGATGTCAACAGCATCAGGACGATCGCGATCGTGCCCGGCAGCAGACTGGACCTGAACTCTGCAAGCCCCGCGTCTTTGATTCTTATCGTGATTAGAAGCGCGAGAAGTATTTCGCAGACGACGAGAGACCAGTATGGCAGGTCGACACTGACCGCAAATCCTGACCGAAGCCCAACCGCCGTAAAGAACGTGGCTACGATCATATAAGGAGCCGGAACCTTGCACAGCTCTAGCACTCGCCCCACGACCAAGCTCGCCAGGACGACCGCACCGACGGCTATCCAGTTCCAGATGCCTGTCGAGGCAGGCTGACCGACCTCGGGCGAAGAATGGATCATTGCGCTCGCGGCGACGGTCAGCACGATCAACCTGAGAACATGCACCATGATTACTCGTGGGGATGCAGATGTCCTGTCGAACAGATCAAGCACGGCGGCCATCGCGCCGGGATACGAGGCGAGCACGGCATCCGTTGCCGTCCAACCGGATATGATCCTAAGCCAGAAAAAGCTTATCGCTATCTGCGACACCAGGCACAGCGCCAGAAGGGAGGCGGCACCTGCCAGCTCGCCCGTTATGGCGAGATCTCCGGTGGCGAAAAGCGCTCCGAGCTCTATCCCGATCGTGATCTGTACGTACTGTAGGCTGCCGGCCAACACTTCCGCGCGGCGGTAGAGTCTGCAGATTATAAGCGCGGCCAAAAGCCCACCGATCAAGAGTCCGTTCGGAATACCGACCGCTTCGAACACCAGCCCGCCTGCGGCCGTAACCGCTAATGGGAATGCGACCGGCCAAATTCTGGAAAGCCCACGGGTATTCATGGCCCCACACCTCGACCTAAATCAGTAGGCCCTGTCTCCGAGAACATCATAGTGTTTCCCTGCACTTCCCCCCAGTGCTCGAAAGGAGACCCTCGTGCGATCGTGAGCTTCCCGATCTCGTTCGCTATGCGATGAGCTTGGGTTTGAATAATATCGATGTTGCTGACACTGAAAAACGCTCCGGCGGTCGGATGCCCCAACGAAAATAAAGAGCTGCTTGCGCGCTTGCCGATCACCCGGCACGTATCGACATCGATCCGTAAGCCGCCGAATTCATGCGGCTCTGCAGCACCGGATTCAAACATCCTCGAATAGAGAGGAGATGAAAGTGCCGAAGATGGCCCGGTAGCGTTTACGAGCAAATCGGCACTGAAGGTCCCTTGGCGCGTCTGGAGGGTGAAGCCTCCGTCGTCGCCTTCAACGCTTTGCAACCCCTGCCGAACTACGAGCCTGCCGGAGGCCATGTACGTATCGACAAGCTCTCGTTTTTGCGGCGGCACCGGCACGCGCGCGGCGTTCCAGACGGACGACCATATCTTTTTGAACCGGAGCGCCTCCTCCGTGGCAAGCGAACCCCAGAAGATCGGCGCAAGGTTGTTCATCGAGGCCAGTATCGAGTATATTCTTCGCTTGAGGTTCTCGTCTCTTTGCCAGGCTGTGGATCTGAGCATCCTGCCGACCGTGATCGGTGCGTCCTGAGCTTCGAATTCTCGGTCGATGATCCGGGCGACCTCCGTCAGCTTCAATCCGCGGTCGGAAGCCCGGCCCCGCAGCAGTTCTTCAGAGACGCTGACAAGAGAGATGTGCTCATAAGTGTCGCTTGACAATGGAAGGGCGGATTTCCGGCTATATAGCGTGACCCGTCTTCCATCGTCGCGGTCGAGAATTGCCACGGCGGCGTCGATGGCAGAAAGTCGTGTTCCGAGGATCGCTACTTCTGAGCCTACGCTCTGCTTGAACTGTGACGTCGGATAAGGGTCCGATATGAAGCCTTTCAGCCCCGACAACCCGTATGCGTCGTTAGGTGCCTCGTTGCCCGTTGCGAGGATGGCCGCATCGTAGCTCCGCGGTGTCCGGGCAGTCACAGTGACGCCTTCCACCGTTTCTTCGACCGATATCACTCGCTCTTTCAAAAAGCGCGGAGCACGGCAACTGCGTGCTACCGCGGCGGTCAGGGAATAATTCACGAAATCACCGAACAAGCCACGCGCAACATACTCGTCGGAGTTGCTTCCTAGCCATCTTCTGAAGTCCCCCTTCTCGGAGAAATACATCAAACTCGCGGGCCGATTCAGCAAATTCGATCCATCGTCTGCCTGATAAGCGTAACCCCTTCCGACGCTCCCTTTTTCGTCATAGACGTCGATCGTCGCACACGCCCCGTACCTGTCCAGCAGGCGATTGAGCACTACCGCGCCGCCGTAGCCGCAACCAATAATAGCTATCTTCATATTAGCTCCGGTGATGAAGGCCGCAACGCCGTGTTACTGTTGCCAGACGAAGTTCGTAGCGACCCAGGCATCGAATTCGCTCAACCTGCTTGCGACATGGGCTTCCGTTGCACCCTCTACGACAGCGCACACCACTTCCCCGTTGGTCAGCTTCATCTTCTCGTATTTTTTGCCGCGCTGACCCGTGATATTGTAGGAGCGGATGAAGTCGTGCTGTGGGCTGTCGGGGAAATCGACAAGCATCCCTTCGCGCGGAGGCACCGCGATGTAGCCCACCAGAGCTTTTGGCTCCAGGGTCACACCCCGGAGCGAAGAAACGCCTCTCTCGGCCCGGATAAACTCGAGCCGCGGGCTGATTCCGAAGGCCTCTATAACTTCTTGATTGACGCCGTTACCGCCCAGCCGAGAGGCGATCTCGCAAACCACGAGTTCGCCGTCGACCACGAACAATTCAAGATAAAACAGGAAGTTTCGCGGCGACGGCAGCGCCACTTCGAGAATACGTTTCGTGAGTTCGACCGTCCGTGTGCGTAACTCGCTGTCACGGTCCAGCATCGCGACACCTAGACTTTCACCGTCGAGAAAGGCCAGGCAGCCGATGTTAGCTCTTACAGGAGTAATGAAAACCGCTTCGCCGTCCACGTACAAGCCGTTCACGTGTAGCATCGGCGCTTCTACGAATTTTTCGACCATGAGGTTCTGGAAGGTCGTGGCGTCCATAGTGGATATGTAGGCAAGGAAGTCCGCGTGCTCCCGCAAAACACGAACGCCTCCGGAGCCTCTCCCATCCCGAGGCTTCGCGACGACGGGGTATCCGTGAGTGTCGATGAAGTCCTTCAGCTCCAGCGCGCTGTGAAACGTCCGCATCGGATGGATTTTAATTCCGTGTTCGGCCAGTCGCTGCTTCATTAGGAATTTGTCACGAAAGTACTGCGTGTTTTGCTCATGTCTCGTCGTGGAGAAGTTCAACCGGTCCCGTACGCGCGCGGCACGCAGCAGGTCCACCTCCGCCAGAGCGATCACGAGATCGGTCGTCAGATCCCTCGCGACGTCGAGCGCACGTAGCTCAACGGCCGGGTTATCGTTGAAGTCATCGAAAAACTCCATGCTGCCGAGCATGTTCGGGAGGTGCTTTTCAAGCGCGTCGCGGCCACCCGCTGCTGTCAGTATGACGAACTTCTCGCCGAGCGCTTCCAACCATTCCGATTCCGAGGTTTCTAGAAGGATCTTTGGTGGGACGAAGAGGACCACTGGTTTGGACATTGTAAAACCCTGTTGAAACTACGATATCGGGTCCGCCCGGATTTCCACGATACGGGGCGCGAGTTCGCAACCATCGATAAGTATCGATCGGCGCCGAACAGCCAGCGGCACTCCGTTGCCACGGAGCACGCTCACTAACCAGCACTTGAAATCTGAGCGGGATGCTATGTATGAGTGTTTGCCCGCCAGCTATGCCGCGGTCGTGCGCGAAGCGCAAAATAGATTGTCGAAGAGTACCATAAGCAGGGCTAATGGCGTGACGCAGAAACTACCTCATCTAACGTCCATCCGCGCGTTCGAGGCAGCCGCGCGCCATCTCAATTTCACACGTGCCGCCGAGGAACTGGGAATAACCCAGGCCGCCGTGAGTCAGCAGGTAAGGACGCTCGAGACGACAACAGGGCAGCAGCTATTCGCGCGAGGCGCGGGCAAGCTCGCTTTGACACCCGCAGGAGAGGCGTTGGCAGAGAGCGTGTCGGAGGCGTTCGATCTTCTTCGCACCGCATTCAAGGAATTCCGTCACCGCGACGAGAACAACTTGTCGATTTCCGTATTGCCCAGCCTCGCGGCAACCTGGCTTACACCGAGACTGAAACACTACCAGTCCGCCCACCCGTTGATCGCCCTGAAGGTTCAGGCATCGCATATGCAGCCTTTGGACGTGAACGGTAACGACATCGGCATCTGGACGGGGTTGGGAAGCTGGCCGAATTTGCGCTCTCACGAACTGTTCCCGATAAGTTTCACTCCCATGTGCAGCCCGGACTTCCTGGCGAACAACGGACCGCTGAATAGCCCTTCGGACCTGTTGGTCGTGCCTTTGATCGCCCGCTATGACCCCTGGTGGAAGCTATGGTTTTCCGCGGCCGGATTTCCCGACGCCCCTATCCCGGAGGGACCGGATATCTCTTTCGGGGCCCAGAACCTCGAATACCTTTCTGCGGTAAACGGAGAGGGTGTGGCATTGTTGACGCCTTACCTGTTTCGAGAGGATCTGGCACGGGGGCGGCTGATAATGCTCTCCGACATTATAGCGAACGATGGTCGTTCCTACTGGCTCGTCTATCAGGAGGCTCGACGACGGTCGTCCAAGATAGCCAATTTCAAAAACTGGCTTCTTGCAGAAGCTCACGCAAGTCGCTCGCTCGATTTTAAAAAGTATCGACTCCCGACGTAGCATTTCGGTCAGTATGAATACCTCATCAGATCGAAAATCGATGTGCATGATCGGTCTCGCTTGTGCAGACGCCCGTGCCTCCCGAACCGAATTCCGAGTAGTGTTTGCTATCAGGACAGACTACCTAATGAGAGAGCCGCATGCCGACTTTCTCGACGATAATGATACCGAGCGAAGCAGCGCAAACAGCGAAGCAATAAAAAAAAGACGGCCCGAAGTACCGATCTCTTCTGACGTTCGCCCTTTCGTATTTGGATAGGCGACCCAAACAACTAAGTCGCTGTGAGGCTGGCAAAAGGAGGCGCTATGATCGACGAAGACGCGACGATATCGATGGTCTTGAAGGACAAGACGCTTATAAAGCGAGAGCACTATCTTCACGCGGTGCTGATCAACTGCTGGGATCTATTCCGGCTCGAGCGATGGCCTCGTAAGAAGATTTCTGTTCGGATCGGTCGAATGGGTGACGGTAAAGCGCCGAATTACAGGATCGAGCTCAACACCGATGCGGCACCCACACCGGAACAGTTCGCGGAGCATATGGCCGGGCATGCCCGGCATGAGGGTGTCGAGACGGCTATCGAATTCAACGGTCTAAGCCATAGAAGGCGTGGCTACGGGTTCGACAAGGAAACCTGGAGTACGGCTGTCGAGTCTCTCGAGGAACTAGAGGCATTAGAGGAACAGTTCAAATTGAGTTCTCGGTCCCGCTGATACCGCCCGATGTAGTTTTCTCAAGACAACTCGTGACGCGCTCGCTCGTTGAAATGGTAAGCGTGATCGTCATAACTCTATTCGCGGTGGACTGTAATGATATCAGATGTAATCCACGTTTCTTTCCGAAAACTCCTCGAACTGGAGGAGGATCACGGCTATATTCGAGACCTCGACGGGTCGCTAGAGGAGGCCGTCAAAGGATCTACCCAGATCGATATTCTCGGCGGATACTACAGTGAGGCGTGGTTCGCCAAATTTCTAAAAAAAGTGCCTTGGAAAGACCGCTCCGGCTGTCGTATCCGGATAGCCGTGGGCCTGGATGCAGGTGTCAGGATAACTCAGCACTGGGAGGCAATGACGAACCTGAAAGCGGAACTCCGGAGACTTGGCTTCAGAGACGTCAAGCTGTTCATCGTTCAGGGCCATCCCCACTTCCACACGAAGTTGTTCCATTTCCTGAAACGTACCCGGCACGTCTGGTTCGTAGGGTCGGCAAACCCGGGCAGCGAGCGGCACGAGCTCATGGTTAGTCTCAGCGGACGGCACCAAGCTCTTCAGGACTACATGTCCGCCGCGTTCAGGGAAAGCAACGAGGTCAGGGGCTTGCCACCCCGCAATTCTCCCCGCACCTCCAGAGAGTTTTTTCTTACGGGCTACCTGGTTCATAAGCCGCATAGACCGAACCCCTTCACATTCGACGCCTTCAGGCTCGAGCCGGAGGACCGCGCACGGATAATGGCGCGCCTTACGGTTGACGTAGTGCCCCATGCGCGGCCGAATACCAGCGGGTTTGCTTTTAGTTTGCGTAGCGCCGTCGGGTTCGACGACGATAACGAGCACGCGGCGGTGCCTCAGGTTCGCCTTCGACAGCACTCGGTCGACACCGTTCTGGGCGCATGGATACCGCGCCGATACCGCGAGGAAATTCTCGACCATGTCGGTCAGGCGGAAAGCGTCCGCCGAGAGGGGCTCACGCGGTTGGCCCATGTAATACGTGGCGAGGGTGCCGCGAGGGTCATGTCCGGGTTCGAAGAGTACGTCGATGGGATGGAGCGGTTATTGAGAGCCGCGGGTCTGGAACCCAGAAGGCTGGATGGGTCGAACGCATCCTTCCAGAGGTTTTTGACTTCGCGACAGAAAATGCTTTCGGACGAAGAGACTATTCAGAAGCTAGCTCGGCATATGCAGGTCTCCCCCATGCCCGACATATGGAGCGACCGGCGCGCCGTGTCCGATTTCGAAAGCTCTTTTTTCGACGACGTCGCCTATCGGTTGGCCAGTGGTCCGAGACATCGGGTTATCCGCGCTCTAGCCGAGGGGTTGGGGCGTACAGGTCGTGAGTCCGAGTATGTCGCTCCGGCGGTTCTCGTGAGATCGCTGGAGAAGCGTCTGGGTAAAAGGCCTTGGCTGGATATTGAGTGGGACTGTTAGACTATCGGGAGAGCAGCGCCGGCGCGGCGGATATTTCTGCAAATGGCTGGCTTGATCCGGGTTTTCTGCCGTTGTGAGGGAAAACCACGCTGCTGCGCTAGAGGATCAGTCAAAAACGAACAGTCAGCCTGATGATTTTGCAGGATGACGGGTTCATTGACTGATACGGCGGTGACTGTCGCAGAAACAGAGATGTTCTGAACACAGAGCGAGCGATCAATGTCGGAATCCGACGCTTAGGCGGATATCGCGTGGTGGGTGGCTACGTTAGAAACAATCGGGCATCTGCTGAAGGCACTTGCTCTGACACGACCGCGCGCAAGCTCAATTCATTACGACTTGACGGATATCACGGAAATCAATGCCATATCACCATTGGCGACGCGGCCGCTGGTGCCCGGGGTCTGCACCATTGGAACGCGCTTCCCCTCCGGGGCTGACCAAGGGGTGTGGTCGACCTCGATGACATCTAAAGTGGTTGGTCCTGCCTGTTCCCTGTGACTGCGAAGTATGTCTTCCGTCAGAGCATCGTTGCTCAATGACTCCCCACGATCAACGACTTGCAACACCCCTCCTGAACGGAGGACCTTATCGGCCAGCTCGTACGCTGCGTTCTGTACAAACAGTCGGTGGGCATAGTCAGATTCCACGCCCGCATCTCGAACCACCTCATGGTCTTGCCGTTGCATGTGGACGCCGTTCAACCAAACAGTTACGGCGTCAAATAAACCATCTGCCTGAAGTGCGGACAATAGATGCGGGTCGGAACACACGTCAGCCTGCAGCAAACAAATAGGCGCGGGCAACTCTTCGGTAATCGCACTATAAACGGAGCGATACCCGAAATTCGTGGGCTGCGTTTCTATTCTACTTACGAGTGCAGGGGCATGCCCAGCCTTTTGTAACGTATCTTTGGTCGTTGAGAGACAAGATGGATTTTCGTCGACCGCGACTACCCGAAGATCGGAGCCAAACTCGCTTAGCATCGATAGAATTCCATGCCCACTGCCACAACCGATGTCGAGAAGACGGTTGATCCCGTACTTTTTCAACTGCCGCGACATCCAATCATAGTCCCCACGTTTGGATTGGGCATCGGCAGTGACCCGCCAATTTACCGCATATATCCTCTGGGCTTCAGAATATTTGTCTTCCGGTGCGGCTAAATCGATTGCGCGATGGCACTGCTTGTATTTGCGGGTGGAACCACACCAGCACGGTTCATTAGGACCAGGCATCGCATAACGAGTGCTCAAGTATACTCCTGAAGATTGGGCGAACCGCCCTGCGTTGATTCCGCCCGCATTAGATGACTGACCGGGACGACTTCGTCCCGAAGCTTCTTCCAAGGCTTACGTCCTTGCCTGCAAGCGTCGAGGTCGGTGATGGACACCTCGCTCTCTGACATTTCTGCGATCAGAGCTTCTAAGACGTCAAGCGCGACACCATCGGGTTCGGAAACGGCGTCGTATAACCTCGTAAGTCCCATCAGATCGAAGACCCCATCATTGGAGCTCATCCCCGTATCCTACTTCGTGACAAAACTGCTTGCTTGGATTGCTTGCCGCCCGCGAGCGCACGGAAGTACTATGCGACGTTCTTTTTCTTCTCTTTAGGCCAAATCCGCCCGTCTATAGAGTAAAAACCAGCGGTTTTCTGAAAAGCAGCGTACAGGCTATCTCGAAATTTGAAAATCGCGGCTTGGTTATCTCCGCTCTTGAGCCAGGCTTTGATGAGGAGATCGTAGAATGGCTTGTTGTCGTTGAAGTGTTCCTTGCTCTTTTCGCGTTGGACTCCCTTCGCTGATCCCTTCTCCTCTTTGGCCTTGGCAATGGCCGTCGCGATCCCATCATAATCTTTGAGGACGTCGTCGGCCGTCAGCTTCGAGTAGCCATGAAGCGAAACTTCCTGCCAGAAGGCCTTCGCATTCTCGTCCTTCATGAGTTTTCGTAGGAACTCGGAAAACATTCGGTCCGGGGCGTCATCGCCGGGGAGCGCGATGATATGATTGGCAAGGTCGGGCTTCTGATCACCGTCGAGGATACAGATAGCTCGCATCGTGGATTGATTTATCTTGAGATCGCCGAAAAGATTTCGAAGCGACTCCGAGCCGATGTTCGCGCCGACCATGTGCAGAAGGTTTTTCGCGGGGGCGAAACCAGGGTCGAGCGTCTTGCTGATATAGTCCAAGAGCTGCTCAAGGAAGAATCGCGCCTCTTCGTCTTCCGTATACACGGGAATGTACACGTTCTGATAAAGCGCCGCGTACTGGAGGCCGCTGAGGTGCATCTCGATCTGCGCGGGACCGGGGTCAGGCATCATGCTGACGCTATCCAGCTGGTCGACGAGGTAGATGATGCGGTGCTTTAGCTGATAGGCATACTTGAGGATAAACAGGCTGTGCGTCGTGAAAAAGACCTGTATCCGATATTCCTTCGCATATCGGGCGATGAGATCGAATAATTTCTTCTGCGCAGTCGGATGGAGCGTGGCATCGAACTCGTCGATGAGAAGGACACTCTCGATTTCCCGTTCCTTGCCCGGCTTCACGCTCTCAGTTATGTTTCGCAGGCAGTTCAGCGCGGTGAGTATGATGCTGATGTTGTCTTCGCCCGACGATATCGTGTTCGAGTCGATACCGGCCGACTTGGTCGTGAAGTCGTTACGTTTCTTGACGCCGGATATGTTTTGATTGAGGGCCTGGACAATCTCCATCCTGGTGAGGTCTTCGTACTGCTTCACGAAGGCGTCGTGGATGTGAGAAGGCAGCTGGCCGCGCGGTTTCTCGATTTCGTGAGCGTCGCTGAGCTCGCCATACGGAAACAGCCGTGACAGGCCGAGATACACGACGGGTACGAACGGCAGGCGATCCAGCTTGTTACGGCCATATTGCGGTTTGATGGAGAACCTGAAGTTGTTGACTTTGCTTTCATCAGTGGAATTGTGTCGCCTAAAGCCGATAGAGTCGCCGTTGACGTAGTTGACGGTAAAGAGCGTTCCTGCTTTGCCCTCGGCCGGATTGCTGTAGCTGCTCTTGTCGCCGCGGGACACGGTTTCGATTTTCGGGTTCACCTTGTCGACGAACCTGCTGAGTATCGTTATCGACTCGTGGCTGGTGAATCGGTCGTCGTTACGTTTGAGCGCCTGGTACGAGTTACCGATAACATGCATCAAGGTGGATTTGCATGTTCCGTTCGTTCCCGAGATCAGGTTTACGCCCTTATCGAACTCGAAGGTGATTTCCTTGAGCTTCCGGTACTGCACGAACTCAATGTCATTGATCATTACTTGACGGCCCCGCCCTGATTCCCGAAAGCCATATGACCAACTGCCAAAGCCGAAAGCAATCTAGCCGGGTGTCAGGCGGCAGAGACATCTCAAGGCTTCGATGTCTTTCAACAGGAAAGGTGCAGGGCCATTCTAATATTAGAGCTGTTAAAAGACTTGAGGTCTTCGGAGAGGTTCGATCCGTCAGCCGTAACTCCTTCGGCGATGAACTGATGGCCCACTTCGAGGTTCTCGAAGAAGTTCACGCGAATGTCTTTAAAACCGGGCTTCGCGCCGATCCTGTAGCGCACCGTGTTATCCGCAAAGACATCTGCGATTGAGCTTCCGCTATCCTGGTCATTGGCGTTGGAATACTCACCGTTGATGTCGAGGATTATCTGGCCGATCGGCGTGTCGGACTCGAATGCCGACAAAGCGACCGCAGAGACCATTGTTTTCGTGGTATTGGATTTACCCGTACGCGTCATGCCAAAGACCGCCGTCCGCCTGGCGAGAAAGTCTCCGGGAAAAATCTTGACCGGGACTTGAGCCTGCCCCGGCCTTAGTGCCAGCTGATTTGACGACGTGAACCGAACGGTACCGATTTCGAATGCCGCCGGAGCCGTCTTCATTCCTAGATCGCGCGCGTCTTTCTCGGCCTTGGCTTTCCGGATCGGGTCTACGAAATTCACTATCGTGGCCAAGGCGTCGGGTCCCGGCTTCCGGACGACCATATGCCTCGCTGCGAAGAAGTCCTCGGCGTCCGCGCCAAAATTCAGCGCTGACGAGCCGTTGAGGAAGAATGTGCCGAGGACCTTGCACTCGACGCCGCTCCACTGGAGCATCGAGAAGGAAATCGGCTCGTCCATCCGGAAGGCCGGGTCTTTGGTCGCCGGGTTGTCCTGGAAATGCTCCATGACCGCTCTGACCATGTCGCGATCCGTCGCGAGTTCAGCGCGCCCGACCACCCGTAGCAGCAGGATGCGTTTATCGATCGGATGGGCGCTCACGATGTCGTTCGGGTCGGCGCTGCAGGCCAGCAGGTAGCTGTTCATCGGGATGCCACCAGCACCCTCGCGCCACTTGTCATTAGTCATGACGATCGCGGCGTCGTAGGACATATGTATGGTGTGGCCTACTAGGGAGGCACCGGACCGCTCGTCAAGAAGCGCGCTGAGTGGGTTCGTTCCGGCAGAGAGCGTAGTGACGAGGCTGTCGATCATCCGAGACTATCCGATTGCGATGTTTCGTTCCAAGACTTCGATATTGGCGGCCGCGTTCTGTCGACGACGGGGGATCGGGATGATCTCCGCGCCGTCCTGAAGTTCTCCGCGCTGCCGGAGGTCCGCGATCACGTTCGACACGACAATCTCCTTCGCGACCAATCTTTGCTTCTCATCGATCCGGGCAGAGTACTGAAGGTTCACGAGTGCGAAGCCGGGATGAGCGTTATAGAGCGTGTGAGCGTCCGGATGGCTGTCGTACGAGAGCAGCCAGTTCCCCGGTAGGTCCTCCACGCCGCGAGCGAGGGCCTCGTGGTCCAATCTGTCGAAGTGGCAGCGGTACAGCTTATCCGCCTTCGCGAAGAACGGGGGATCGAGATACCAGAAGACGTTCTCTGGATTGCCCCTGAAAATTGCGGTTTTGCGTATGTCGCGCACCGTCTTGATATAGCTCTCGTTCCTGACGAATCGGACGCGGTGGCGTAGCCGCGATAGCTCGAGAACCCGCTCAGCCAGCTTGGTCTGGTTGAAACGACAGCCGATTTTATAGTCGCTCGCCTGGCTCATGCCTCCTATCGGCCCTGCCTTGCGATGAAGGGAACCCGAAAAACTTGTTCTGTTTAAGAATAGGCACTTGAAGGCAGATGCAAGCCCTGGCTCAGTCTCCAATCCTTTAAGGCGCTTCCATTCTTCGAGGCTGACATCTGCGTCGCAGATCATGTCAGCCAGCGCGTTGGCTTGATCCGAAAACACCGTAGCCCAGAAGGACGCCACCAGGGGATCAGCGTCAACGAGAGCAATTTTGTCCACATAGTCCGCTTCAAGAAGCGATATGGAAACTGACGCGCCCCCGGCGAACGGCTCGATAAACAACTTAGGCCGAACCCGTGTTTTTGAGATCAGGTCGGCGATGAAAGGGGCTAGTTTACGCTTTCCGCCCGGATAGCGGAGCGGTGAGATATCCGAACGGGTGCACCAATTCACAACGCGTGGCTTGTCAGCTTCTAATTTTGAACCAGTACCCATTCTGCCACCCCGACGCGAATCTTCGCGTGATCAGCGTAAGTCGGTGGATTCATTTGCACAACACCGCCGAAGCTTCATGGGAGATTATTCCAATAGTCATTACAAGATTTACTTACGACCAAGTGGAGGCGGTTGCTGACAGTGCAGCGCTAGCTCTTGCACACGCGCGGACGGCGGGTCGATTCCGGCTAGGGCATCCTCCTACGAGGTGCCCGAGCTTGTCGAGGGCAGCCACTGCCAGAACCAATTGGTATCGGCCAGTGCCGCATAGGTCGTGCGATTCCAGCCGTTCAGATCGTAACCCGGCTCATCCGCTGCTTCCAAAAGATATTCGCGGAAACCGTCAGATGTCATTCCTCGCAAGGTCCCGCGCCTTTGGCCCACGACCTTGTTGGCCTCGGCCCCAGCCAGCGTCTTATAGCGATCAGCGAGCCTATAGTCCGTGAAGTGGCTATATGCGCGCGCCTGCTCCGTTGGAGACCATGTCGTCGGAGCGGCACAATAGAAGACCACTCCGATCGGATCGGTGGGTACGAGGCGGGCTCTAATCCAACGTTCGGTGAAAAACTTGGGGTCGTCTGCGTATGGATGCAGAGGCTGTTGTTCGGCCGTAGTTCCAAAAGCTGCGCTTTTTCCGGTGTTGCAGTCGCGACAGCATGGCACGAGGTTCGTCGGCAGCACGGAGAACAGAGGAAAGCCAGATTTGGGCAAATAGTGATCCAGAGTGGCGACGTATCCCACTCCGCCGCAGAACGGACAGTGGCCGCCGGCCGCAACTTGAATGTCATCGTAGACGCGTCGGGCTTGCCCCGACGTCCTGACCATGCGGTCCGTGTAAAGGGAAGTAAGCTGTCCCTTGGTGAGGGAGCCTGCCACGACGGTATCGGGCATTCCCCGAGGCGCACGCGGAAGGAGGTGCCATGACTTGGCCACGGAGGCAGCTTGATAGTCGGCTGCCGCATTTTCGATGAAGCTACGGTTCACATCGTAAGGTGTCCGATCGCCCACGGCGCATTCCCCCACGCACAGATCGTAGACGTCCATAGCTAGCTGGGGCGGAGTCGGCATCTGTCTCATGCTTGTCGGTTCAACGAATCCGGGTCAGTGACCATGGCGCGGAGAATACCTTTGGCCTCCTGACCCAGCTGACCGTTATAGTCGGCGACGATTTCCTCGTACGCCGCTCCTTTTCGCGCGTCAGCCTCGAGGAGCGAATGGAAACCTGAATTGGTGACCTCCAAGCCGAATACTTCTCTGGTGAGAACGCCGACGTTTTCCCCGAAGGTTTCTATCGATGGCTGCTTGGTCGACGCCGACAATCTGAGACGAGTGACTATGGTGACGCACGACCTCGGAATCTCCTGGATCACGACTGGCGAATGAGTCGCCACGATCGCCAGCCCATTGCGGTGGTGAAGTAGTTCACTGAGCGCCCGCGTGAAGGCAGATAGTAGCGGAGGATGCAGATGACTTTCCGGCTCGTCGAGAAGGACCAGGGTCTTCTCCTCGACGCGAGCTGCTAACTTTGAAATGGTCAAAAGGACGATCGCGTGCCCTGCGCTCATGTTGTGGATGAACCAGGCAGCGTATTTCGTCCACTGGTCCTCCTGCATCATGGTGAGTTGCCAGAGCTCCATTTGAGCAAAGTTTTCATCCGATCCCAAAGTCAGTATCGCGTCCCGCCATCTGTCTTTTTTCCTCGGATCGGCAAAACACTCCTTCAGGCTGGAAAGGCACTCATTCCGGAGGGCGTTGAGTGTTTTCAGCGTGCCGGAGGGGCCATCGCCAACCTTCAGGCCAATATACGAATAGCCAGGTCCGAGCTCTGGATCAGAACGTTCCTGCGGAGGATCGAAGGGATCGAACGCGCTGAAGGACACGGACACGAGGCTGGCGAAGTAGTCTCCGGAGATAGGAGTGCGCTGCCAGCCACTGTCGTCGTAAAACGTCCCGATAGCGCCTTCCCCTCGCATGACCGTGTTGATCATGTCATTCAGGATCGTCGTTTTTCCCACGCCATTGCGGCCAATAAGGGCATGAATGTTGGTACTGGGCTTCGAGTCGGCCGTGACGATAAATCTAAGCTCCAGGCCAGCGGATTGATCGCTTTGTGGTCGCAGGTATGTAAACTGGTAGTCCGTCAGCGGTGACATGCCGTTGAGCACACGCGCGTACTGACCATTGATTGATGCCATGCCAACGTATCGCAGGAGCGAGGTCTTGAAAACGGGCTCTCCGGTCGCATTCCGCATCGCACCCACGTCAACGACGATGTCATGTAACCCTCTGAGAAATGCGTCGCGGGTCGCCGGAGACACCGTATGGCCAAGGATGCGATAATAATCGACATCGCACCCTACGGAAAAGAAACCTTCAGGTAACGCGGGAAAATTTGGAGGGAGCGCCTGGAATGTCGGCTGGTTGGTCGTTTGTCCCTTGAAGCCGATCTTGACGTTTTGCAAGTCATGACGAATGCCGTGTTCGTCGTACAGGACCACGTCAAACATCGTGACGTAGTCGTAGTCATTCCAGTGGTCGATCCAAAGATAAACCGCGTCGACGCCTCTTTGAGGCACTTGTTGGCTCCGCGGTACTAAATGAAAGAGCACGACTTCCTCGTCAGAGCGTTGGATTAAGTGCATTCCGGCAGTGATTGCAGCTTTCACAAGGTGTGGAAGCCACTCGCTCGTCTATGCAGTCATTAGTTCCGCAAGCTGCTTGAGCTCTGGTTGAATGACCGGCGTAACCGGATCGATGATGTCTTCCTTGATCATCAGCGAGATAGACCCGACGAGCTCCGTCTTATTGACTGAGTAGTCTTTCTCGGCGCGGACAACGTTGCCGTAAAATCGCTCGGACAGCTTCATGGACAGCCGCTTGGTCGGCATGTCGCGCAGCTCCTTTCGGAGCCCTCTAAAATCTTGGGCACGCCGTACGAAGCGCTCCGAATTTTCTTTCGTTGAGAGCGCCTGCAGCAGATAATAGGCGATCAGGGGCTTACGGAATTGCTGAGTAGTCAGCGGGTCCACCGTAAACGCCGCATAGTCTATTACGTCAACCATGGTAGCGGGTAGCATAACCTCGAGCGGCTTGAACGCGCGCTCGCGTGCCTCGCGAATAGCCGGAGTAGACTGCGCGGGAATGGCTAGAACAGCTTCACACGTATCGCAGACGTCGACGAGAACCTGCTTTGCCACCCCGATACCGTCATCAAAGGGTACGTCGCGGTATTTTAGGGTCGTGGTCTTGAAGGCCGCGCACGCATCGCAGTAAGCTTCACTCTTATCGCCATACATGAACATTTTCATGATTATTTTCCTATCTCATGCACGCTGATAAAGAATGTGTTCGGGTCTTTATAGAAGAACTTGATGTACCATCCGTCTCGCTTGAGGATATGGACGGTAACGCTCTTGTCGCCATGATGCAGCGAACTCTCGTGATGGTTCCCGTTGCACTTCGCAATCAGGTTATGCACCTGGACGTTTGTAACACGCCCCATCTGCAGTAGGTTCTTGGATTCGATTCCTCTTCTCGCCTCGTGACGGTAGGTGCCATCCAACAACGCCTTTAGAACAAGTGGCTTAACTTGCTTGAACCTCATATACACCCCATAAATACGAAATATTTCGTATAAGTCAATATGCAATCTGCCTGGGCCTTTTTGGCCGCAAAATATCAAAAATATGTTGTCCTTTGGAAATTGTGCTGTGTTTCAAACAATTCAGCCAAAAGCGACCGCCCTTGCCTCTGACTCTAGATCAGTCGAAGCTGATGCAGCGACGGAGCACCCGATGAATAAAGACTACCACATATGCCACCCCTACCGGTTCGAACGGCTGGCGAAAGATCTGGCTAAGTGGTCGGCAGGTATTAGCTCGGCTTCGTTGTCCGAGGATCAACCTCGGATCGAATACGCCGGGATGAATGACTCAGAATTCTCTGAAAGACTTCAAGATTACAATCGCGCGGGATGGTTTCGCGAACGGTGAGCCTCATGCGTCCGCGAGATCGTTGACCTGGCCGCACCGCCCAAGACCGACATGCTTGCCTCAGAGATACCTCAGTTCCGCCCAGAGCAAACGATCTATATCCACTTCGGTGAGAATGCCGGAATACCCGTCAGTGGCCTGCGGGACCACTATGTCGACGGCGTGTATTTGTCCGCTGGGGGAAGTCGATGAACAGCCAGGATGTCACGTTCTCATTGCGGAGGCCTTCATAGCGACGCTCCCCAGCGCCTCACGGTAGGGGAAATACTTGCCGAGCAGAGCTGATTTTGCACCAGATCCGCATAGCTCCATACCGGCCAGCGGCTGTATCCGAGCCGCACAATAGGCCCGATACATGACCGTACGCGATCACACGTTCGAAATCGCTCGAAGAACTGCTTGCATGAACGGGGGCATCCATACATGACCTGGCGGGTGCTGCGGATAAAAACCTGGACTGTTTCAAAATGCTCAGGCCTTTAGATGCTCAGGCCGAGACTCTTACGATATTCGAGCGGGCTGAGTGATCCCGGTGATAATTTGATGCGCGTCTCATTGTACCATCGGATGTAGCCGCGGGTGTAGACGATAGCAAGTTTCAGCGTATAGGGAAAGAGGATTACACCTTTCGTCGGGACGCCGCATGCAGCGTCCACTATTGCTCGGTCTGGATCAGGGCGGCCAGGTAGTGTACGAGACTACCTGTCGAGATCATTTCGGTCGACCAAGAGCGGGGACTGCACGACCAGTAGGCCTTCCTTCGTCAGGCGGCGTTCCACCTTGAGGCGGCCGGCGTGTAAAAGCACTTGAAAGCGGTCGTTTGCGAGCGCAA